>NZ_MVKV01000012.1:0-147957 GCF_002009645.1 Gordonia sp. IITR100
TCGATGGTGCCGGGGATGCGGTCGAGGACGTCGAGGGTGGCTTGTACGTGTGCGGTGCCGACCGTGCCTTGCGCGAACGCCTCGGCGAGGCAGGGGTGTTCGGGTGGTAGGACCTCGCCGCCGAGGCTGGTCCGGTGGGCGGTGGCGTCCATCTGCTTACGGCGCCGCATCGGGTTCGACACTCGTAGCCGGTGGGTCATGTACTGCATCAGGGTCCGACAGCCGGCTTTTCGGGGCAGGTCGCGAGCCTCGACCTGATCGATCTGCCGGTCACCGGCGACGGTCAACCGTGCGATGGCGCGTTCGGTTTCCGCGGTCACGTCGGCGAGTTCGGCATCGGTACACGGTGACAGATCCACGGTCTGCAACTTGTCGAGGGTGCGGTGGAGATCGGCAACCAATTCGACCGCACGAGGGGTCGGCGCGTCGGTGCCGACGTCTCGTTGGGAATCGAACACGACCTCACCCCCCTGTGGTGAATCGAATGTGGGTCCAACTCTACCGGCTATTAGGTTGGTGTGCAACGAATTTCGTCTTCTTGTGGGTGACGGACGGTTGTCGGTGGGGGATGGTAAGGCGGTTCGCGCCACAGCGCGGAGTGCATCATCTCAGCGGTTTGGTAGGCCGCGAGCAGTGATCCCATGGCGTGCGGCATCCGTCACCGATACCGTCGGCGAGATGGCCCGCACCCAAGAGATCCTCGCTACCCCACGCGGACGATTCCTCTGCGCGAACATGGCATTCCGTTACGCCACAGGTGAACGGGTCGATCAGTATCGGCGACCTCGGGCATCTCCAGACGTTCGGCCGCGATTCGGAGCGTCGACGTTGAAGGCCTCGTGGCGGCGGATGAATGGGAGCTCCTGGGTGCACTCGGGTACGCGGTGGACTTCGCTCGGTACTGGCAGCCTCCCGACGAGGAGGACATCCGCTATGCCGCACCTGAAATCGTTGCGCTCCTCGAGCCGGTAGCGGGGGTGTTGCTCCGCCATCCGGTCTGTGCATGGTGGGACGACCCGGTCGATCTCGCATTCCAGCGCGTGATCGCCTACCCGTTCGGAAGCGAGGCGCTCCCGGAGTCCGCCCTGCCATACCGGAGCGAGCGCGTGCGGTGGGATGAGTGGCGGGCCCACGTCGAAGCCGGCGAGGCGCGCTCGCGTCGGGAGTTCGAGCGCAATCCTCACCGCGCGTTCAGTGACGAGTGGTGGTCGACGCCGTAAGCCGCGGGGACGGTGCAGACGACGCGTGCCCGCCCGGGCCTCGGCGCGTTGCAGCTCGTCGCCGAGGAAGACACCTCGATCGGAGAGGAGGCCCGAGTCTGGACGGTGTCCGTCGGCGAACCCGCGCGGGTATACGAAGTCGCGGCACCCGCGGACTGGGCTCGGCTGGTCGACCGCTACCCACTCGAGGTGACCGCGTCGAGGAGATGGGACTGGTACAACACCACCGGACGGCATCGCCGCTGGTTCGTGCCCGACTGGCAAGCCGTCGCCGCCGACCTCGATGCCGTCCACGTGAGCGTCAACGGTTATCTGACGAGTGCGGGGATCGAGATCCCACTCCCGGAGCGGGACGGGGCCACGGTGCTGGCCGGATGGGGCCCGGACGTGACGTGGTGGCTCGACCCCGGTTCCATCCGCATCGACGATGTGCCCGTCTTGTGGCGTCGTGACGACGAATGGTGGGTTCCAACGCTGGCGGGTGACCGATCAACCCGATGACCGTGTGCGGCGGGTCGTGTCGTCGTACCGTTGACCATGCATTCCGACGTCTCCTGGCTCACCGTCGTGCGGCGGCTTCCGTTCACCGTGGCTCTCGCGGCGGCCCTGCTGATCGTCGGTGCGACGACCGGATCGCTGTGGGGTAGGGCGAACGACAAGTCGTGGTATCACGAGGTGGCCTTCGGGCTCCCGGCGCTCCGAGAGGGCAAGTGGTGGACGCCGGTCAGCTCCGCGTTCGTCGAGCCCGGACCCTGGCTGTACCTGCTGGCGCTGGTGGCGGTCGTCGTCGGAATGGGTTGGGCCGAATGGCAGTTGGGCACCGTGAAGGCCGTTCTGGTCGGTGTGGGCGGCCACCTGATCGCATCCCTGCTGACGGTGTTGCTGCTGTGGTTGCTTTCCTCCGAGGTCACGTCGTGGCGGTGGGCGGAGCAACTCGCGGAGTCGCGCGCCACCGGGGTGGGGGCGTTGGTGGTCTCGGCGGTCGCGGTGGCCTCGGCGACCGTGCGTTCGCCCTGGCGGCTACGTGTCCGGGTCCTGTTGGGCGCCATCGTCTCGGTCGCGTTCCTGTTCGAGGGGACCCTCGCCTCGGTCGAGTACGTTCTCGCCGCGATCATCATGCTGATCGTGGGGGAGAAGTTCTTCGCCACCAACGAACACGGTTGGGTGCCGCGGACCCGGCGTGAGGTCCGCATGCTGGGTTGCGCTGCCCTGTTGGTCATCGCGGGCGCGAACCTCCTGGTGTTCCTGTTCCCGGGCAGCGGGCCGCTCGGGCCGACCGACGCCGGGGACGACTCGGTCTTCACGATGCTCATCGGCCTCGTCGTCAACGTGCTCATCGCCGATCAACTCCGGCGAGGTAAGCGGTGGGCGTGGTGGGTGGCCGTCGTCCTCGGTGCGCTCAACGTCATCGCGACCCTGCTGGCGGTGATCCTGGTGGTCTTCACCGACGTGTCGTCGGAGGGCGCCGTGACGCTCGGAACCACGTTGCTCTGGGTGCTGGTCCTGGCCATCCTGATCCCCGGCCGGTTCGCGTTCGCGGTGCCGTGGCGCGTGCGTCAGGTCGGTGCGTCCGTCGACGGCGACGACCCGGTCGCCCGCGTCAAGGAACTGCTGCGCGCGCACGGCGGCGGCACGATGTCGTGGATGACGACCTGGCCGGGCAACAGCTACCAGTTCACCGGCGCTGCGGGCGATCTCGACGACCAGTCCGTCGTGACCTACCGAAAGCACGTCGGGACCATGGTGGCCCTGGCCGACCCGGTGTGCGCACCCGAGCGGTTGGCCGACGCCGTCGACGCCTTCGTCGACCTCGCGGAGAGCGCCGGCGCGACTCCGTGCTGGTTCTCGATCGGTTCGGCGACCTCGGAGATCGTCACCGGACGCGGATGGCTCAGTGTGCAGATCGCCGAGGACACGATCGTCGACCTGCCGGGTCTGGAGTTCAAGGGCAAGCCCTGGCAGCACGTGCGATCGGCGATGAACAAGGCCACCAAGCAGGACATCTCGATGCGGATGGTCTCGCTGGCCGACGAGTCGTTCGCCGTCAGGACCCAGGTGCGCGCGATCTCGGAGGAGTGGGTGGGGGACAAGGGCCTTCCCGAGATGGGATTCACCCTGGGCAGTGTCGAGGAGGCGATGGACCCCGCGGTCCGGGTGGCACTCGCGGTGGATCCGACGGGCAACGTGCACGGCGTGCTCTCGTGGCTACCGGTGTACGCGCCGGGTGGCGACGTCGCGGGGTGGACGCTCGACATCATGCGACGCCGAACGGACGGGTTCGGGCCGGTCGTCGAGTATCTCATCGCGTCGTCGGCAGTCGCCTTCAAAGACGAGGGAGCGCAGTTCATCTCGCTGTCTGGCGCACCGCTGGCGCGAACGGGCGACTTCGACGCCGAGCCGCTCGACAAACTGCTCGACACGCTTGGTGCCGCGCTCGAGCCCTACTACGGATTCCGCTCACTGCACACCTTCAAGAAGAAGTTCAATCCCCGCTACGAGCCGGTGTATCTGGCCTTCCGGGACGAATCCGACCTGCCGCGTATCGGTGTGGCCATCTCCAGGGCGTACCTGCCGGATGCCACGACCGGTCAGCTGGTCCGGCTGGCGGCGTCACGAGGGGAGTGACCCGCCCGCCCCGGCTGTGAAGGCATCGTTCACGGGAATCGCCGCCTGAGTTCACCATCCGGTCGTCTCCGACGGCGAGACTTCGCCAGTGTCATCGGTCGACGAACATGTGCTGCCCGCAACGGGGCGGCGTCCCTGGCGAAGCTATGGGCTGTTCCTCCTGCTCGTCGTGCCGAACCTCGTCCTCCTCGGCGTGTTCACGTATCGACCGCTCGTCGAGAACATCCGGATGTCGTTCTACGACTGGAACATCGCCGAGGCGGGAGCGACGTTCGTCGGGATCGACAACTACCTCGAATGGTTCACCCGTGCCGATACCCGGGTGATCGTCGCCAACACCGTCATCTTCACGGTCGCCGCTGTCGTCGGCAGCATGGTCATCGGCCTGGCGCTCGCACTGTTGCTCGACCGCACACTGCGGGGCCGAAATCTGGTGCGGTCGGCGGCGTTTGCTCCGTTCGTGCTGTCCGGGGCGGCGGTCGGCATCGCCTTCCAGTTCGTCTTCGACCCCAGTTTCGGCCTCGTCAACGACGTGATGGTGCGCCTCGGACTGGGCTCTGCACCTGACTTCTACCAGCAGCCGTCGTGGGCACTGTTCATGATCACGGTGACCTACATCTGGAAGAACCTCGGCTACGCCTTCGTCATCTATCTGGCTGCGCTGCAGGGTAAGCGGACCGACTTGGACGAAGCGGCCGCGATCGACGGAGCCAGCTGGTGGACCTACTTTCGCAAGGTGCTGTTGCCGCAACTGCGGCCCACGACCTTCTTCCTGTCGATCACCGTGCTGCTCAACTCGTTACAGGTGTTCGACATCATCAACGTGATGACCCGGGGCGGCCCGTTGGGCAACGGCACAACCACGATGGTCTACCAGGTCTACGAAGAGAGTTTCGTGAACTTCCGTGCCGGCTACGGCGCCACGGTCGCGACCGTCATGTTCGTCGTCCTGCTGACCATCACCGTGATCCAGGTGCGCATGATGGACAGGGGAGCGCGATGAGGCCCGTCACCACGGTGTCCAGACGGGTTGCCACGCCGGGGCACACAGACCAGTCCGGACATCCGCCGGCGGGTCCCGAGAAGAAGCGACGGCGCCCCGACGGTGAGGCGATGACGCCGGCCACCCGCCGACGACTGGCCGACGCGTGCGGGTACGCGGCGATGACGGTGGTGCTGGTGATCATCGCGCTGCCCCTGGTGTGGATCCTGTTGGCGTCGTTCAAGGATCGCACCGAGATCTACGTGCAACCGGCCGTGTGGTGGCCGTCGACGTGGCGTCCAGAGAACTACGTCGAGGCCACGACGTCAGTACCGTTCTGGAGCTACCTGCGCAACTCGGTCATCGTGACCTCGATCCTCGGCGTGGCCAAGTTCGTGCTGGGCGTGCTGAGCGCGTACGGGCTGGTGTTCCTGCGCTTCCCGGGCAAGAACATCGTATTCGTCGTCATCATCGCCGCGCTCATGGTGCCCAACCAGATCACCGTCATCACCAACTACGCCCTGGTGGCCCAACTGGGACTGCGGAACACCTTCATCGGCATCATCCTGCCGCTCGCCGGTGTCGCATTCGGGACCTTCCTGATGCGCAACCACTTCCTGTCCATCCCGCCCGAGATCATCGAGGCGGCGCGGATGGACGGGGCCGGTCACTTCCGCCTGCTCACCAGAGTGGTGCTGCCGCTGTCGATCCCGACGATGGTCGCCTTCGCGACAATCACCCTCGTCAACGAGTGGAACGAGTACCTGTGGCCGTTCCTGATGGCCGACGACGCCTCGGTTGCCACGCTGCCCGTGGGATTGACCCTCCTGCAGAACAGCGACGGTCTCACCAACTGGGGCCCGGTCATGGCGGCGACCGTGCTCGCAATGCTGCCGATGCTCGTCCTCTTCCTGGCCCTGCAACGGCACATGATCAAGGGCCTCACCTCCGGGGCGGTCAAGGGCTGACCGGCCGGCACCCCACCAGCCAGAACACCTGGCGCGAGAACACCCCCGCGCGAGAACGACTGACACACAGACGATCGAAGGAGACGACAGATGATGAACATGTCCCGGCGCGGGTTCCTCGCCGCGTCCGCGACGGCCGCGGCCGGTGCTCTGGTGGCCGCATGCGCCGGAACCTCGGGTGACGGCGGTTCGTCGTCGGGCGACGCCTCGAAGCTGAGCTTCTGGTCGAATCACCCCGGCAAATCCATCGAGGTCGAACGAGAACTCATCTCTCGATTCGAGGCGGCCAACCCGGGCATCACCGTGCAGCTCGTCGACGCCGGCAAGAACTACGAGGAGGCGGCGCAGAAGTTCAACGCCGCGCTGTCCGGCGGCGCCGTGCCCGACATCATGATCCTGTCCGACGTCTGGTGGTTCAACTTCGCGCTCATCGGCGCGATCAGCCCCCTCGACGACCTCTTCGGCCGTGCGGACGTGAATAACGCCGACTACGTCGATTCGCTGGTCGGCGACTACAAGTGGAACAACCAGACGTGGGCGTTGCCGTACGCGCGGTCGACTCCGCTGTTCTACTACAACAAAGACGTGTGGCGCCGGGCCGGCCTGCCCGACCGCGGCCCGCAGACCTGGGACGAGTTCGACAACTGGGGCCCGCGGATCCAGACCGTGGTCGGCGGCGACAAGCGCGCGCACGGCTGGGGCAACGCGACCGACTACCTCGGATGGACCTTCCAGGGGCCGACCTGGACATTCGGCGGCGCCTACTCGAACGACTGGGAGCTGAAGTTCACCGATCCGAAGACCGTTGCGGCCGCGCAATATCTGAGCGACTCGATCAACACGAAACGGTACGCGAAGATCTCCAACGACATCGCCGGCGACTTCAGCGCCGGCATCATCGCCTCGACCATCGCCTCGACCGGCGATCTGTCGGGCATCACGGAGAACGCCGCCTTCGACTTCGGTACTGCTTTCCTGCCCGCGCCGCAGGGGGTCTCGGGTTGCCCGACGGGCGGTGCCGGTCTCGCGGTCCCGGCCAAACTGTCCGACGAGCGCAAGGTCAACGCGCTGAAGTTCATCGAGTTCATCACCAACACCGAGAACACCGCCTACTTCTCGCAGAATGTCGGCTACATGCCGGTGCGCAAATCCGCGCAGGACGACCCGTCGATGGTCGCGTTCCTGGAGAAGAACCCGAACTTCGCCACCGCCATCGAGCAGCTTCCGCGGACACAACCGCAGAACAACGCGCGGGTCTTCGTCCCCGGCGGCGACAAGATCATCGGCACCGGTTACGAGCGCATCGGCCTGCAGAACGCCGATGTCGCCGCGACCCTCGCCGACACCCAGCGCCAGATCGCGCAGATCTACGAGGCGCAGATCGCGCCGAAGCTCCCGTCATGACGGGCGACGTGGCGTGGCCGGTTGTGGGCCGGCGACGAGGGGGCCGGTCGTGGCATCGGTGACCTTCGACGGCGCGACCCGGCGCTTCGCCGACGGCCAGAAACCCGCCGTCGACTCGCTCGACCTGGCCGTCGACGACGGCGAGTTCATGGTCCTCGTCGGACCGTCGGGATGCGGGAAGTCGACGAGTCTGCGGATGGTCGCGGGTCTGGAGTCCGTCGAGTCGGGGGCGATCCTGATCGACGACGTCGACGTCGTCGGAAGGGCGCCGAAGGCCAGGGACGTGGCGATGGTCTTCCAGAACTACGCGCTCTACCCGAACATGACGGTCGCCGACAACATGGGATTCGCACTGCGCAACGCCGGGATGAGCAAGGCGGACACCGCGTCCCGGGTCGGTGAGGTCGCCGAGATGCTGGAACTCACACCGCTTCTCGACCGCAAACCGGCGAAGCTGTCCGGTGGGCAGCGACAGCGGGTCGCGATGGGTCGTGCCATCGTGCGACGTCCCAAGGTGTTCTGCATGGACGAGCCGTTGTCGAATCTCGACGCCAAGTTGCGGGTGAGCACGCGTGCCCAGATCGCGGCCATGCAGCGGGAACTCGGCATCACGACGCTCTACGTGACCCACGACCAGGTCGAGGCGATGACCATGGGGCACCGGGTCGCCGTGCTCGATCACGGTGTGCTGCAACAGGTCGGGAGTCCGCGCGAGATCTACTCGCGGCCCGCGAACCTGTTCGTGGCGTCGTTCATGGGCTCACCGCAGATGTGTCTGATCGACGCCCGGGTGGACGCGGGCATCGTACGCCTCGGTGGCGCCGAGGTCCGGGTTCCGCCGTCGGTGCTGTCGTCGGCGTCCGCGGGCGACGTCGTCGTCGGTCTGCGTGCCGAGTCGTGGCAGGTGTCGGCTGCACCGCAGGCCGGGAACCTCACCGCAACGGTCGATCTCGTCGAGGAGCTGGGGGCCGAACAGTTCGTCTACTGCAGCGCGGACGTCCGGTTGCGCGGGAGTCGCATCGTCATCCGTGTCGATCATCGCCGGACGATCGAGGTCGGTGACGTGATCGGGCTGACCCCGGAGGTCGACGAGACGTACTGGTTCGATCCGATCAGCGGGGTCGCCCTCGACGACCCGCGTCGTCACGACCTCAGCGCGGGACCGAAACCTCTTCGGTGATCGCGGCTTCGGGCAGGGAGATCCGATCGGGACGGCTGTAGATCACCATCGACTCGCCGCGAGAGAAGCCGACGAGCGTGATGCCGAGATCGTCGGCGGCGTCGGCCGCCAGTGACGACGGCGCGGAGACCGCGCACAGCATCGGGATTCCCGCCATCGCGGCTTTCTGGACGAGTTCGAAGCTCGCGCGGCCGGAGACCTGGAGGACGGTGCCCGACAGGGGTAGTCGGTCGGCGAGAACCGCCCACCCGATCACCTTGTCCACGGCGTTGTGCCGACCGACGTCCTCCCGGACGGCGAGCATGCGACCATCCGCGTCGAACAGCGCGGCGGCGTGCAGGCCACCGGTCTTGTCGAAGACGCTCTGTTCGGCGCGCAACCGGTCGGGGAGGTCCAGGACCGTCCCGGCGGCCACGCTCATGGTGTCGGCGGCGGGATCATGGACCGACGCGGTGTGGACCGCGGCGATGCTGTCCTTGCCGCAGATGCCGCATGCACTCGTAACGGGGTTGGCGCGGACCAGCTCGGAACCGGGTGGGGGCACATGCGGGGCGAGCGTCGCGTCGATGACGTTGTAGGTGTTGGCGCCCTGTGCGTCGGTGCCTGCGCAGTAACGGGCCGTCGAGTAATCCGCGCCGGTGGTCACCACACCTTCGGAGACCAGGTAGCCGGCGACCAGTTCGAAGTCGTGGCCGGGAGTGCGCATGGTGACCGCGAGTGTGCGCCCGCCGACCCGGATCTCGAGCGGCTCTTCGACGGCCAAGGTGTCCGCGCGCTGTGTCGGCTCAGCGTCGCGTCGAACGCGGGTGACACGGCGGCGTGCGGTGATTCGTCCCACCGGCACCACGGTAGTCCTGAGACTGTTCGTGGCTGCGGTCTCAGACGTCGAGCACCAGGGTGACCGGGCCGTCGTTGACGAGACCGACTTCCATGTGCGCCCCGAAACGGCCGGTGGCCACGGTGGCGCCGGCGGCCCGGAGCGCGTCGACCACCGCGTCGACCAGCGGTTCGGCGACGGGCCCGGGCGCGGCGGCATTCCACGACGGGCGCCGGCCCTTTGCGGTGTTGGCATAGAGCGTGAACTGGCTGATCACCAGGATCGGGGAGTCGAGGTCGGCGGCCGCGCGTTCGGGGCCGTCCCCGCCGTCGAAGATCCGCAGGCGCCAGATCTTGTCGGCGAGCCGGACCGCGTGGTCGGTGGTGTCGTCGTGCGTGACCCCCACGAGCGCGACGAGACCCGCGCCGCCGGGCGGGATGTCGAGCTCGCCGACGACCTCGCCGTCGACGCTCACACTCGCTCGGCTGACGCGCTGGAGCACGGCGCGCATCGATCCTCCTTCTCGGTATCTGCGGCCTGACGGCCGTCGTGGACTACGAAAGAACCCGTTGTGCTCGGCGCGAGCCCAATCACTGCTCCCTGAGGAGGCCGGAGCTTGCGGAGGCCGTCACGAAGGGTCCTGGTGAGTCGGTTGCGGAGACCCTTCGTGACGCGCCCTCCGCAAGCTCCGGGCGCTCCTCAGGGAGCAGGGGGCAGGGCGTTCTTTCGGATCAGGTGTGGAGGTCATCGTCAGGGTGTGGAGGTCCGGGTGCGGTGCACGGACGGGGTGTTCAGTCCAGCGCGAACGTGACCGTGACGGTGAAGGTGAGTTCCTGCTGGCCGGGCTCGACCGGTACGGGCGCGGCCGCCACGTCGCGTTCGAAGGTACCGGGCGAGACCGGCTGTTCCTGGCCGCTGGTGCTCTCCTTGATGGTCAGCACGTCGCCGAGCGAGTCGCCGGCGAGACCGGCGTACTGCTGCGCGCGGCCCCGGGCGTCGGTGAACGCGGCTTCGCGCGCCTTCTCGAGGAGTTCCGAGTCGTCGTCGATGGCGAAGGCGACGTTGTTGATGCGCGTGTTGTCCCCACCGGCGGTCGCGGCGGCGCTCAGCACGGTCGACGCCGTAGAGATGTCGCGGATGGTCACGCGGATGGTGTTGGTCGCGGTGTATCCACTGATCTGGCTCGAACCGCCGGGTGCGGCACTCGAATACTGCGGGTTCACCGACACCTGCTGCGTGGCGACGTCCTTGCGCTCCACTCCGGCCGCGACGACCGCGTCGGTGACCGCGGTGACCTTGGCGCTCGTCTCGTTCAGCGCGGTCGTCACATCGGACGCGGTCGCCTCCACGCCGATGTCGGCGCGCAGGGTGTCCGGGGTGCCGCTGACCTGGCCCGACCCGACGACGGTCACCGACCGTGGCTGCCCGCCGGTGTCGCTGCCGCACCCGGCCACCACCAGGACCACCGCGGCGAGCGCCGCGAGGACCGATGTCGTCCGGAGTGCGGGGCGCAGTGTGTCGGCGCCGCGTGTTTTCGTCATCGGTCGACCGGGTCGCGCATCAGCAGGGCCAGGAGCCACCCGACCACCGACACGACGATGGCGCCGAAGATCGCCGACCAGAAGAAGTCGTCGACCTCGAGCCCCCAGTGCGTGGTGTTGCGGGTGATCCACGCGGTGAGCTCCAGCATCAACGCGTTGATGACGATGTGGATCAGACCGAGCGTGAGGATGTAGAAGGGGATCGCGATGATCTGCACGATCGGTTTGATGATCGCGTTCAGGACGCCGAAGATCACGGCGACCACCAAGGCGATACCGACCTTCTCGGCGGTCGTCGAACCGCCCACGAAGTCGATGCCCGGCACGATCAGCGTCGCGACCCACAGGGCCACCGCGGTCAGCACGGTGCGGACGAGGAAGGCAAGCATGAGCGACAGTGTGCCAGCACCCTCGCCTCAACCATCGATCTGATCGCGACGGAACGTCATCATGGCGCGGATCGCGTCGTCTGACGGAGGGGCTTCGGGCTGGAAACGTACGGTGCCCTTCTGGACGTCGAAACCCGCGAGATAGGGCCGCCCGGCGTCGACCGCCTCGGGGCTGAACGGGTACAGCCCGATGTGATTCTTCGTGCGCATCACCGACAGGAGCGGGCTACCGCGATACGTCAGGGCCTCCCATCCCGTAGCCCTTGCCCTGCGTGGTGCCGGGGACCGTGTGGCGGGAGACGTCATAAGTCCGGGAGATGACCGCGCGGTCGTCCGGGTCGAGCCCGTCGAGATAGTCGTCGACCGTCCCCATCCGCTTCGGACCTCCTTGCGACGCCGCGCACGCATTTGGCCTGGCCTGCCTGTTCGCGTAGCATGGACCGTCGGTGCGCATCGCGCGCCGGGCCTCGGCGTGTCAGCACGTGGGTCCGGTCGGCGCACACCGGGTGCAGGTCCTCGCGGACCGGTGCCCACACCCTAACGGACAAACACTGATTCAACCCGGCCAATGGGCCGCGACGTCGCCCAGATGTCGTGGTCACGGCCAGGATCGCGGAGGACATGGCGAAGAAAGACGGGGCCATCGAGGTCGAGGGTCGAGTGATCGAACCCCTGCCCAATGCGATGTTTCGTATTGAGCTGGAGAACGGACACAAGGTTCTCGCCCACATCAGCGGCAAGATGCGGCAGCACTACATCCGCATCCTGCCCGAGGACCGGGTCGTCGTGGAACTCTCGCCCTACGACCTGGCTCGTGGGCGAATCGTGTACCGCTACAAGTAGGACTTTCCCGGCGTCGCCGGGGACAGACTTCCCGGACATCCGTTCGGGAGGAGACCGACACCCACGTGTACGGCCGTTTCGGCGTGCGCGCGGGCGAGCCGAGCAGGAGAGATTGACGTGAAGGTTCAGCCGAGCGTCAAGCCGATCTGCGAGAAGTGCAAGGTGATCCGCCGTAACGGTCGGGTCATGGTGATCTGCGAGAACCTGCGTCACAAGCAGCGTCAGGGCTGATCACGCGCACCCTCCGGGTCGCTTGAGTCAGAACAACTGAAGATCGACAACTGAATACAACAGGACCTCCCAACACCAGCGGCGACAGACGCGTCACCGCCTACCTCCGGATCAGAGGCCGGAGCCCACGAGGCCGGACACACGGTTCGGCACCAGCTCGCGGGACGGACTGGGAGCAGACCTCTGAGAATCGAAAAGGAAATCCGCCACATGGCACGTGTTGCTGGTGTGGATCTCCCCCGCGAGAAGCGGCTGGAGATCGCACTGACCTACATCTACGGAGTTGGGCGTACCACCTCCAAGGAGATCCTCGAGGGAACGGGCCTGAGCCCTGACCTCCGAGCGAAGGATCTCACCGACGCAGACGTCTCGAAGCTGCGTGAGTACATCGAAGCCTCGGTGAAGGTCGAGGGTGACCTCCGTCGCGAGGTGCAGGCCGACATCCGTCGCAAGATCGAGATCGGCTGCTACCAGGGTCTGCGCCACCGTCGTGGCCTGCCCGTTCGTGGACAGCGCACCAAGACCAATGCCCGCACTCGCAAGGGCCCGAAGAAGACCATCGCCGGGAAGAAGAAGTAATGCCTCCGAAGTCACGTAGCGCAGGCCCCAAGAAGGGCACCCGCCGTCGCGATAAGAAGAACGTCCCGCACGGCCACGCACACATCAAGTCGACGTTCAACAACACCATCGTGTCGATCAGCGATCCCAGCGGCAACATCATCAGCTGGGCATCGTCGGGCCACGTCGGTTTCAAGGGCTCGCGCAAGAGCACCCCGTTCGCGGCTCAGCTCGCGGCCGAGAACGCTGCGCGCAAGGCCCAGGAGCACGGCGTCAAGAAGGTCGACGTGTTCGTCAAGGGACCGGGTTCGGGTCGCGAGACCGCCATCCGCTCCCTGCAGGCAGCCGGCCTCGAGGTCGGCACCATTTCCGATGTCACCCCGCAGCCGCACAACGGTTGCCGTCCGCCCAAGCGGCGTCGGGTCTAGCGGGAAAGGGAGGAACAGAGAAACATGGCTCGTTATACCGGCCCCGCAACCAAGAAGTCTCGTCGTCTTCGCGTCGACCTGATCGGTGGAGACGCTGCCTTCGAGCGTCGCCCCTACCCGCCCGGCCAGCACGGCCGCTCGCGGATCAAGGAGAGCGAGTACCTGCTCCAGCTGCAGGAGAAGCAGAAGGCGCGCTTCACCTACGGCGTCCTGGAGAAGCAGTTCCGCCGCTACTACGAAGAGGCGAACCGTCGCACCGGCAAGACCGGTGACGAACTGCTGAAGATCCTCGAGACCCGTCTCGACAACGTGATCTACCGCTCCGGCATCGCGCGTACCCGTCGCCAGGCCCGCCAGCTGGTCAGCCACGGCCACTTCACCGTCAACGGTGTGAAGGTCGACGTGCCCAGCTACCGCGTCAGCCAGTACGACATCATCGATGTCCGCCCGAAGTCGCTGCAGACCGTCCCGTTCCAGATCGCCAAGGAGCTCGTCGGCGATCGTCCGGTTCCGGGTTGGCTCCAGGTCGTGCCGTCGACCCTGCGTGTTCTCGTGCACAGCGTGCCCGAGCGTGCCCAGATCGATGTCCCGCTGACCGAGCAGCTCATCGTCGAGTTCTACTCGAAGTAACACCGCCCGACAGCAACAGCTGTTCGGTACACCCCTCGAGGCCGTCATATAGCGGGCGGCCAAAGGAGAGATCCACAGAATGCTCATCTCACAGCGACCCACCCTCACCGAGGAAGTCCTCGCCGAGAACCGCTCGAAGTTCGTCATCGAGCCGCTCGAGCCGGGCTTCGGCTACACCCTCGGCAACTCGCTGCGTCGTACCCTGCTCAGCTCGATCCCGGGTGCAGCCATCACCAGCATCCGCATCGACGGTGTCCTCCACGAGTTCACCACCGTGGCCGGGGTCAAGGAGGATGTCACCGACATCATCCTGAACCTCAAGGGCCTCGTGGTCAGCTCGGACGAGGACGAGCCGGTCACCATGTACGTGCGCAAGCAGGGTCCGGGCACCGTCACCGGTGCCGACATCGTGCCCCCGGCCGGTGTCACCGTGCACAATCCCGATCTGCACATCGCCACCCTGAACGACAAGGGCAAGCTCGAGATCGAGCTCGTCGTCGAGCGGGGCCGCGGCTACGTCCCGGCCGTGCAGAACAAGGCGTCGGGTGCCGAGATCGGCCGCATCCCGGTCGACTCGATCTACTCGCCGGTGCTCAAGGTGACCTACAAGGTCGAGGCCACCCGTGTCGAACAGCGCACCGACTTCGATCGACTGGTGCTCGATGTGGAGACCAAGAACTCGATCAGTGCGCGTGACGCGCTGGCATCGGCGGGCAAGACCCTGGTGGAGCTGTTCGGGCTCGCCCGGGAGCTCAACGTCGAGGCCGAGGGCATCGAGATCGGGCCGTCGCCGGCCGAGGCCGACCACATCGCCTCGTTCAGCCTGCCGATCGAGGATCTCGAGCTGACCGTTCGTTCCTACAACTGCCTCAAGCGCGAGGGTGTGCACACCGTCGGCGAGCTGGTTGCGCGGACCGAGTCGGATCTGCTCGACATCCGCAACTTCGGTCAGAAGTCGATCGACGAGGTCAAGGTCAAGCTGCACGCGCTCGGTCTGTCTCTCAAGGACAGCCCGGCCAGCTTCGATCCGTCGCAGGTCGCGGGTTACGACCCGGCCACCGGCACGTGGTCGGAAGACGCGTCCTTCGACGCCGATTCCGGTGAGGATTTCGCGGAGACCGAGCAGCTGTAGTCGCTACGACGCGGCGGTAGCTGTCACTGCCCAACCCTGACTTCCGCATCGAGTGATGCGGGGTCCTCCTAGGAGAAGACAATGCCCAAGCCCACCAAGGGTGCCCGCCTCGGCGGGTCGGCCAGCCACCAGAAGGCGATGCTGGCGAATCTCGCCACCTCGCTCTTCGAGCACGGCCGCATCACCACCACGGAAGCCAAGGCCAAGCGCCTGCGTCCGTACGCGGAGAAGATCATCACCCACGCCAAGGCCGGCAAGCTGGCCAACCGCCGTGAGGTGCTGAAGGACATCCGTGACAAGGACGTCGTGCACACGCTGTTCGACGAGATCGGCCCGTTCTTCGCCGATCGTCCCGGTGGCTACACCCGCATCATCAAGACGCTGCCGCGCAAGGGCGACAACGCCCCCATGGCCGTGATCGAGCTGGTGCGCGAGTCCACCGCGTCGAGCGAGGCCAGCCGCGCGACCCGCGTCGCCGCCTCCAAGAAGGCCGCCGAGGACAAGCTCGACGCCACCGAAGAGGTTGTCGCTGATACCGATTCGGCTGACGCGAACGTGGTGGAGGCCGTCGAGGCCGACGCCACCGATGCCGAGGTCGCCAACGCCGAAGCTGTCGCCGAGGCCGTCGACGACGAGTCCACCGCCGCGACCGCTCCCGATGCCGAGGCAGCCGGAGCCGACGTCGACGGTGAGAAGAAGTAGTCGACTGAGTCGAGAACCGCAGACCGAACCCGTCGGCGCCGATTCCGGTGCCGGCGGGTTCTGTCGTCTCCGCTTCGACATCTCGTACGACGGCACCGACTTCGCCGGATGGGCACGGCAGGTCGGCCAGCGCAGCGTGTGCGAAGAACTCGAGACCAGGTTGTCGACGGTCCTGCGGGTGCCGGTGCGTCTGACCGTGGCGGGGCGCACCGACGCCGGTGTGCACGCCACTGGGCAGGTCGCGCACGCCGAGGTTCCGCGGTCGGTACTGGAGACCCGATCGATCGCCGGCGACCCAGCGACGCTCGTCGGGCGTCTCGCGAAGATGTGTCCCGATGACGTCCGGGTGACGGCCGTGCGCGTCGTCCCGGAGGAATTCGACGCTCGGTTCTCGGCGTTGCGCCGGCATTACCGTTACCGGTTGACAGATGCGCGGTGGGGTGCCGAACCGGTGGTCGCGCGGACGACCGCGACATGGCGTCGGCCGCTCGACGTCGACGCGTTGAACGCGGCATCGTCGGAGTTGCTCGGCCTGAACGACTTCGCGGCGTTCTGCCGTCGGCGGGAGGGTGCGACCACGATCCGGGAATTGCAGCGGTTCTCTTGGACTCGGGACGCCGAAGGAGTCCTCGTCGGCGAGGTGAGCGCGGACGCGTTCTGCTGGTCGATGGTGCGGTCGCTGGTCGGCGCGGTCGCGAGTGTGGGCGACGGCAGGCGCGACATCGACTGGTGCCGTGGCCTTCTCGAGGAGCGGGAACGCAGTAGCCAGGTACCCGTCGCCGAGGCCCGGGGTCTGTGCCTGGTCGGCGTCGACTATCCCGCCGACGATGAACTCGCCGCTCGCAACACGGTGACCCGCGACGTGCGCGGGTCGACCGGTTGCTGCGGTGGGTGACCACCCGCCGTCTCGCCGGGTCCCCGGAGTTGTTGTGACACAGAAGGCCCCGGGGACGGATCCCCGGGGCCTCCTCGAGCGCAGCGGTCAGTTGCCCAGCTTGAGGCCGTTCTTGTCCCGAACACTGCCGGTCAGCATCATGATGCCGTCGACCAGCGCCCAGATGGCGACACCGAAAATGATGACGAACCCGATCAAGAAGATCGCGGTGATGTAGCCGAGGATCGTCAGGCCGAGTTGGATCGCGCCGGTGGTGTTGTCGCCGATGTAGAAGCGCCCGACGCCCAAGCTGCCCAGGAAGATCTGCAGCAGGCCGGCAACCAGCTTCGACTTGTCGGACAGCGGTTCGCCGGTGGCCGGGTCACGGCCGTAGGGAGCAGTGGGGTCGGGTGCGCCGCCGTAGCCGTAACCGGGCGCCGCGGGATACCCGCCCTGCGGAGCCCCGTACTGCTGGGGTGCGCCGTACTGCTGCGGTGCCCCGAACTGCTGGCCCCCGTACTGCTGGTCGCCGTACTGCTGGGGTGCCCCGTACTGCTGGTTCCCGTATTGCTGGTCGCCGTACTGCTGGCTCCCGTACTGCTGGTCGCCGTACTGGGGATTGCCGCCGCCGGGCTGCGAGGTCCCGGCGGTGCCGAACTCCGAACCCCCCGGCTGCTGGCCGGGGTCGGTGCCGTACGACGGCGAGGCGTCGGCCGGTGGCTGCTTGACGAACGGGTCGTGGGGCTTGTCGCCCGGGTTGTCTGGTGTGGTCATCGGGTGGTCCTCCTCGTGACTGGATGGAGCGGCGTGCTCATCTCGAACGTGCGGGCGGCTCAGGCGACGGTAGCCAGTTCGCGTGCGTAGTACACGCGACCGGACACATCGCTCATCGTCCAGGGCGACGTGGCGGGGATGTTGGTGACGTGCATCGCGCCGCCCGCGCCCCGGACCCGTACCTGGATGAAGCCCGTTGTGCGCCGTTCTTTCATCAGCAAGAACAGCAGACTCAGAAAGCAGATCAGAAAGAACCCGACGAGCGCCAGCACCAGGCCCGTCTGCGACATCTGTTCGGAGGACACGGACATGTCGGTGACCTCCCACTGCGAACCCGCGAGCGGGAACGTGCCCGACGGCGTGATCACGTAGTGCTGGGTGCACGTGATGTCACCGATGACCACGAGCGGCGGCTCGGGTAATGCTGCGGCACCCGCGTCGAAGAACGGCCCGGGCGGCGCGTAACCCATGCCGGGGCCCGGGAATTGGGCGGGAGCGGGCACGAAGCCGGGACTGGAGTCGTAGGCGTTCGGCTGATGCGGCAACGGACGGGTGCCGTCATTGCCATTCCCCGGGTACGTCATCCCGCAATGGTGGCATACGCGAGTGTGTTTCGGGTCAGGTGGCGTTGCGCTCGTCTCCGAAGGCCTCGAGCACCTCGTCGACGGTCTCGTCGTCGCCGACGAACTGCTCCGGATGGGCGCCCTCGGACATCAGATGCCGCCAGTTGAGCGGGTCGAATTCCACCGGCGCGTGGCGCGCGATGAAGTCGATGACGATCCGGCAGAACCGTTCGGGGTCGTCGTGGAACGGGAAATGTCCTGAGCCGGAGAAGGTCTCGAACTCCGAGTGTGGGATCGCCGAGTGCGCCAGTTCGCCGTGGTGATGGGGGATCACGACGTCCCGGTCGCCCCACACGAGCAGGACCGGCAGGCGCTCGGTGAGGTAGCAGCGGTCGAGCATCGTGACGGACTGGCCGCGCCAGTCGACGACGGCGCGCAGAGTACGGAGGAAGGCGGCCGATGCGGTGGGGTCGGCGAGCCCACCGAGGACCCGCATGAGGTCCACGTGGTCGGCCAGTAGATGTTCGGGCGTGGCCGAGGACGGGAACAGGGGCGGCACCGGCGCGGCGACGATCGCTTTCGCGAGCGTCGTGAGACCAGGGATCACGCCGGGGACGCGGAGTACCGACAGCACCTGCGGGACGACGGGCAGCGAGAACAACCGCAGGGCGGGGTTGACGTCGCGGGTGACCCCGCCGGCCGCGACCAGCACCAGGCGCTCGACGAAGCGCGGGAACTGATAGCAGAACTGCATCGCGACGCCGCCGCCCAGGGAGTGGCCGACGACCGTCACCTTGCTGATCCCCAGGACGACGAGGAGGTCGCGCATGCCGTTGGCGAAGGCCGGCACCGAGTAGTCGGCGCGTGGCTTGTCCGATTCCCCGTGGCCGAGCAGGTCGGGTGCGATGACGGTGTAGTGCTGCGCGAGGATCGGGATGACCTCGTCCCACGTCGACGAGTTGTCACCGATGCCGTGGATGAGCAGCAGCGCCGGACCGCTGCCGGCGATCCGGTAGGCGCGCCGGTAGCCGTGGATGGTGTGGTACTCGATGCGGACGTCGGTGTCGGAGACCGGACGCAGCGTCGGACCGGACGTCGTTGTCGGGGACGGATCCCGGTGCTTGGTGGGCACTGTCTCTCCCCTCGGTGTCGCTCGGGCGGTGTCGGTCGCGTCCTCGCGACGGAGCGGTGGATGGCATTGGGCGTTGTCCCGCTAGGCGTCGAGTAAACCGCATCACCGGTCGTCGTGCGCGGCGGGTGCCGGGTGCCGGCTGCGACCTGGGTTGCCGGGATCTGAATGGTTGCCGACGCTTTGCCACGTCGCGACGGTCACCGGGCCCCGGCGGGTCGCTGCGCCACTAGTGTTGGATTCGATGAACCCCTTCGACATCGAGTCCTTCGTGGCCACCGGTGGCCTCATCGGACTCTGCGTGCTGATCTTCGTGGAGACCGGCATCCTGGTCGGGTTCATCTTTCCCGGCGACTCGGTGCTCTTCACCGCCGGCGTGTTCGCCGCGCAACCCGATCCCTTCGCACCGCTGTGGCTGTTGTGCCTGGCTGTGCCGCTGGCGGCGATCATCGGCGACCAGTGCGGCTACTTCATCGGCCGCCGTGTGGGGCGCGGGGTGGTCGAGGGCAAACTGATGCGCACCATCGGACCCGAGTATCTGGCCAAGACGAACCAGTACTTCGACCGCTTCGGGCCGCTCACCGTGTTCTTCGGCCGGTTCATCGGGATCGTCCGCACCCTGACCCCGCTGGTGGCGGGCTTCAGCGGCATGCCACATCGGACGTTCACCCTGTTCAGCGTGCTCGGCAGTTTCACCTGGGCGGCCGGGATCATCCTGCTCGGCTACTTCCTCGGCAACATCCCGGTCATCCGCGACAACATCGAGATCTTCATCATCGCCTCCGTGTGCACGATCGTCATACCGACATTCATCCACTTCGGTCGGCGCTGGCGGATCGCGCGGCGCGATCGGCGCGCCGAGACGCCCTGAGGCGAACCGCCGGTCCCTGAGGAGCGCACGGAGCTTGCGGATAGGCGCGACCAACCCACGCTCCCTGAGGAGCGCCCGGAGCTTGCGGAAAGGCGCGACCAACCGCCGCTCCCGGAGGAGCGCCCGGAGCTTGCGGAAAGGCGCGACCAACCGCCGCTCCCTGAGGAGCGCCCGGAGCTTGCGGAGGGCGCGTCACGAAGGGTCTGCCCCGCGTCTCACCAGGTCCCTTCCGCCGCCCGGAATCAGGGGTCGGTCAGCGGAGGAACGGCTCCTCCCGTTGTCCGGGGCCACCCGAGAAATCGTCGGCGATGGTCGCCGCGAGTTCGACGAACGATCGCTTCGTCGGCTTCGACATCAGTTCGAGGTCGACGTCCGCGCCTTCGGCGAGGTGGTCGTCGAACGGGATCTTGTGCACGGCGCGGCACCGCGTGAGGAAGTGTTGACCCAGCTGGTCGGTGTCGATGGTCGACGACCCGGGTCGCGACGAACTCAGGACGACCACGGCGCGCGAGACGAGGTGCCCGAAACCGTGCGCCTCCAGCCAGTCCAGGGTCGCGCCGGCGCTGCGGGCGCCGTCGAGAGCCGGGGAACTGACGAGGATGATCGTGTTCGCGAGGTCGAGGACCCCGTTCATCGCCGAGTGGCTCAGACCGGTGCCGCAGTCGGTGATGATGATGTTGTAGAAGCGCTGCAGCACGGTGATGACGCCGCGGTACTCCTCCTCGTTGAACGCCTCGGCCATCGCCGGATCTCGTTCGGAGGCAAGGACTTCGAGGCGACTCGGCGCCTGCGATGTGTGGGCCCGGACGTCTGAGTAGCGGTAGACGTTCTCATCGGCGAGCAGGTCGCGGACGGTCGACCGGGTCTGCTGCGGAATGCGTTGTGCGAGCGTACCGAGGTCGGGATTGGCGTCGACGGCGATGACGCGGTCGCCCCGCAGGGAGGCGAATGTCGAGCCGAGACCGACGGTGGTCGTGGTCTTGCCGACTCCGCCCTTCAGCGACAGCACGGCGATCCGATAGTCGCCCCGGACCGGCCGGTTCACCCGTTCGAGCAGCTGCTGGTATTCGATGTCGCCCTGTGACTCACCGGGATTGATCGCGCCGGCCGACAGCGTGTGCACCGCACGACGCCAGCCGCGACTCGGTGCGCGACGGGCCTTTCGGATGAGGGCCACCTCGTCGAGCGAGGGGCCTCCCGACGGCGGCCCGTACCCGTGCTGCATCGGCTGCCCGGGAAAGGCGGGGGCGGGACCGGGGCCCATCGGAGCGGGGCCCGCGTACGGCGGAGGGTGATGGCCGGCGACTGGAGTCGGTGGCATCCCCGGCTGGGCGGACCACGCGGGAGCGGACTGGGGAGCCGGCGGGGCGGGCGGCACGATCTGCGGCGCGGCGGGGTGCGGCGGCATTCCGGATGACGGTGCCGGGCCGGTGACGTGACCGGGTCCGAGGTTGTCGGGTCCGAAGTGGTCCGGCCCTGGGACGGGAGGGGCCTGCGGCGACCACGGGGGAGCGACCGGGTTCTCAGTCGGTGAGATCTCGGGACGCGGCTCCGGCGGAACGGGCCCGCCGTGAGGATGCGGATCGGCGGGCGCGGCCCCGGGGTGGTCGGCGGCGCCGGCGTGGTCGGCGGGCGGAAGAACGGCGGCGGGATGGTCGGGCGGTGGCGCCGACCGGCTTTCGAAGTCCGGCCGCGGGGGCATCGTCTCGCGGGCCGGTGATCCGCTGTCCGGACGTGCGGACGGTCCCCGGGGTGCGGGCGGCGCGGGCGCTGCTGCCGGCGGCTGTTGTGGAGCGGCGGTCGGCGGGGCGAACTGCAGCCAGGGCGGCGGCGCCGGGGCGTCGGCATCAGGGGTGCCGGGCCCGGTTCCGTCCGGTCTCGTCGGGTTCTCGTACGTCATCGGGGAATCCTCTGGTCAAGCGGCCGGGCGCCGATCGCGTTGCGGCGAGTTCGGCGAGGCGTGCAGCGATCCACCCCGTTTTGTCGATCGACCCCGGCTGCGTCCTGCGGCAGTCTACCCAAGGTCCTCGACCTGGTCCGGACGACGTCCACAGAGCCGTCTCGAGGACACGCGTTCGGCATAGTGCATCTCTGGTGTGGTGAGGCCGAACCGAGTATGGCACTATGCAGACACTCAACACATGTGCGCAGCGGGGTGCGCGGTTCTTCACGGATCCGTATGTGGGAGGTCTGGTTCCGTCGAACGAAAATTCGATGGAACCGGAAGGGGCCCCGGCTGCGTCATATTCGGCGTGAAGGGGGTGCAGCTTTCCATGACCTACTCCGACGATCCTCGGGATCTCGTCGACTGTGATCCCGACGACCCGTGGGCGGTGTTGCACGAGTTCGTGACCGCGCGGTCACGGTCGGGCGGGCTCGGCGTCCGGACCACCGCGCAAGGTCTTCCGGTGGCAGTTCGTATCGAGGCGTCCGAACTCGACAAGGATCCGGTTCTGCTCGCCGGGGACATCCTCCGACTCTGTCAGCAGGCGGCGATGTCCGCCGGTATCCGGCTCCGCGAGAACCTGCTCGCCGCCGGCATCGACCGGGACCTCGTGCAGGAGATGCAGTTGCCCCGCCCGGACGATCTCGCACGAGCCGAGTGGCGCGACGACGAGGAAGCCGACGCGCCCGCGTCGTGGTTGCAGCGATGACCTGGGGAATGGACGAACTCGAGGCGCGCGCGCAACGGCAGCTCGACGGCCTGCACGGGTTTCAGGAGAAGCTACGCGCGATCTCGGTCCGGGAGACGTCGTCCGACGGGCTGGTCACCGCCGAGGTGGACGGCAAGGGCGCGCTCATCGACCTCGAATTCGCCTACGGCGCCAACGAACTCGGTGCGAGCCGGCTGGCCGACCAGGTCGTGACGACCGCCGCGCTGGCCGCACAGAAGGTCTACGCCCGGATCGCCGCGGTGACCGAGGAGTTCAACGAGTCGTTCGGCGACATGCTGGCCGCTCGTCCGGCCGAATGACGGACCCGGCCGACATGACACCGATCCATCAGACTGACACCCACGAGGGGGTTCGAGAATGACGAACGTCAAGGTGACGCCGGAGGTGCTCGAGGGCTTCGCCGCCACGAACGCCGCGATGGCGACCGCCGTCGGCACCGCCGGGTCGATCGACGCCGCGGCCAACACAGCGGCGATGGTCCCCGTCTTCGGGCTCATCGGGCAGGAGTTCCTCGCCGCCTTCATCGCTGCGCAGGCCAGTCACCTCATGTCCGTGGGGCAACTCGCGGCCGTGCATGCCGCCACCGCGGCATCGACTGCGGCGGGTCTCGCCGAGTTCGAGGGCACCGACGCCGCCAGCGCCGCAGCCATCCGTTCGGTGCTGTGACGGTTCCACCGCTACCGGGCATCCCGGATGTGCCTGCCCTGAATCACATGACGGTGCAGGAGATGATCGAGGCGACCCCGCTCGGCCCGATCCTCGACCGCACGGTCGCCGACGTCCTGGGCGGACTGGGTCTGCCTCCGCTGCCGGTGCTGCCCCCGTTGCCGCCGATGCCGGGACTGCCACCGCTGCAGCCACCGAACCTGGACATGTTCATCAAACCGATGACCGATCTGCTGGGTGGTTTCGGCACCGGTGATCTCTCGGGTGGCGGATTCGACCCGACCGTCATCTTCGAGAGCCTCACCAAGGTGCTCGAGACGTCGATGACGATGGGGCAGAGCGCACTCAAACTCGCCGACCAGCTGTGGGCAGGGCAGGGCGCGGTGAGCGCCGGCGCCAAGACCGCCGAGGCGGGGGCGAACAGTTCGGCTCTGGCCACGCAGGGGTCGGGGATCTCGTTGGATACCAAGACGGCGGCCGCGATCGTGGCAAAGGGCTTGGCAGTGGTGCAGGGGATCATCGCGGCGACGGTCGCGAAGATCACCGGCTTCGCGGTACCGATGATGATGACACCGGCGGTCGGCGCAGGCTTCGCAGCTGCGGCCGGGTTCGCCTCCGTCGGACTGTCGCAGGCGACCGCCGCGGTCGCGGTGACCCGGGCCGAACTACTCGGCCCGACGACGGCTATGGCCGTAAACGGTGCCCCGGTCGCCGTCACCGGTGCACCCACCGCGGGCGCGGGACAATCGCCGTTCACGCTGGCCAGCTCGATCCTCGACTTCGTGTCGCCGGCGATGTCGACGGCCACCGAACTGCCCACCTCGCTGATGCAACCGATCAGCAAGATGCTGAACGTCGAACACGGTTCACCTGCCGTCGTCCCGGCTGCGCTGTCGCCGAAGTCGAAGGGCGCGGGCGGCGGTGGTGGTGGCGGGGGAGGCGGCGGTGGCGGTGGCATCGGAGGCGTGGGCGGAATAGCGACGCCGCTGGGTGCTTCGCGGCCGACCGTCCCGACGAACTTCACCCTCGGCGAACCCGCGCTCGGCGCATCGACGACCGCCAGGCCTGTGACGGCGCCTGCCGCGATGCCGATGGGTGGCGCACCGATGGGCGGTGCCCCGATGGGTGCCGCCGGCGCGCGGGGCGCGGGCGCTGCGGACGACCAGCACTCGGTACCCGACTATCTGGTCACCGAGGACAACGGCCGTCGCGTGGTCGGTGAGTCGCCTGAGGTCGCGCCAGCGGTCATCGGCCATGAGGAAGCCGCAGAACCCGATCCCAGCCCGGACATCGAACTGCGACTGGGCGTGCCCGGTCCGAAACGAAACGAGGAAGTATGAGCAACTCGCAACTCCGCGTCGAACCCGCCGAACTGGTCTCGGCGGCAAGCGACCTCGACCGGATCGCCGATCGCCTGGAGCACGCGCTCACCGCCGCCGGTCGGGCGTTGCCCGTGGCCGCGCAGGGTCGCGATGAGGTCTCGACCGCAGCTGCCGAGAGTTTCACGACGGTGGCCGAGAAGTTCGAAACCGACGCGGCGACGGGAGTTCTGGAGATGCGGAAGATCGCCGCCGTACTCCGCGCGCAGGCCGCCGGCTTCATCGAGGGCGATGCCGAGGCGTCGGACGCCTTCCGGGTGGCGCTGTAGCAGAGCGCGAACCGCCTGCGTAGCAACATCATTCCGCTCACACATCCACAATCCGCCGGCATCGAAGGGAGGCGCTCGTGATCGGCTTCACCGGAGTCAACTGGGACACCCGCCCGACCGAACAGCTCGCCGCCGACCTCGGCGCCGGTCCCGGGCCCGCGCCGCTGGCGGAAGCTGGCCTGGCCTGGGCCGCTCTCGCCGCGGAGGTCGGGGAAGCCGGTGTCGAGTACGCCGCCGTGCTGGCACGCCTGGGGGCACATTGGCAGTCCGCCCACACCAGTGCGGCTTTCGAGAAGCTGACCCGGCTGGCCCCGTGGTTCGCCGAAGTCGCGACCGAGGCGGCCGAGAATGCCACACGCGCCGAAGCCCAGGCCGCGGCGATCACGGTCGCGCGGTTGAACATGCCCGACCTCGCCGAGGTCGACGTCGTCGAGAAACTGCACGAGATCGCAACCACCGCCACCGCGGTCGCACCGATCATCGCCGGTGCGGCCGCCCATGCCGAGCGTGCGGTCGCGCACCAGCGAATGCGGGCTGCCCGTGTGATGCAGACGTACGAGAATGCCACCGAACCCGTTGCCGCGCCGTGGGAATCGGCGAAACCCGCACCGGGGCTCGTGTCCGGTGACGCGCTCGCCGCCGAGCGGGCGGCGGCGGCCCGCGCGGCCGCCGCGCCACCTCCGACCCCGGCGCCGGCCGCGCCTCTGGGTGCGGCGATGCCCGCGGGCATCGGGGGAGTGTTCCTGCCGCCGCCCGAGAAGCTGAAGTACGCACCGACGATCGTCGCGAGCGGACCATCGCAGGTCCCCGCCACGACGTCCGGCGGCGCTCCGGGGGCGTCGGCCCCCGGCACCGGCCCCGGCGTACCGCCGCCGGTGGCCCCGGGTGTCGCCACGGCGGACCGCGGTTCGGTCGTCCGCACCGTCGGCGCCGACGCCGCCGAACTGGACTCGTCCGACCCTCCGCCCTCGGTGGCGACCGAATCCACGGAACAGACGACCTGGGCCGAGCTGGCCACGTCGGATCGTCCTGCTGCGCATTATGTCTCGGCGCCAGACGGGCACGGAATGCCCGACGTCGATCCGCGCTACCTGTCGGAGACGCTGATGCTCGGCAACCCGGGTGAACGCCGATGATGCCGATCGTGCACGACGCCGGGATGACGTTCGATGCCGCAGTCCTGTGCCGGCTCGGCGAACGTTTCGGAGTCCAGACCTGGCCGGTCGTCCTCGA
This sequence comes from Gordonia sp. IITR100, assembly GCF_002009645.1. NCBI lineage: Bacteria > Bacillati > Actinomycetota > Actinomycetes > Mycobacteriales > Gordoniaceae > Gordonia > Gordonia sp. IITR100. The sequence goes on from NZ_MVKV01000012.1 coordinate 26,084, forward strand.
CCTCGGGAACGTTGCCGCGGAGTCCGACACCGGGAATGACTCCGCCAACGTCACTCAAGCCGACCCCGACGCGGTGATCGCGGCGCTCGAACTCGTCGAGCACGGTGAGCCCACACCATGGGCGTCGACGGTGCTACGGGTGCTGGCGCAACCGCAGCGTGAGATCGAGATCCGCTCCTACACTGACGACGCGGTTCGCCGAATCTGTGTGGCGCGCAACGGCCACGACCACGTACTCGTGACGCGGACGGGCCGTCGCGTCGACGTCACGGTCGTCGATGTCGCCGGCGTCGAGGCCCTCGCCGCGGTCGTGCGGGCGCAGTTCGACGCTCTCGAATCCGGTGCGGCGCCAGCTGAATTCACGGCCTTCTCGGCTCCGTCCGACGAGGTCGTCGACCGGCTCGGCCGTTGTCGGGCGGGCACCGAGACGACCGACGCCCTGCACGCGCTCGGCGCCGCACCGGCCGATGCCGTCGTCGTCTCGGCAGGGTTCGCGTCGTGCCGGACCCGCACCGAGGTCGTCGCCTCGATGAACGAGGACGGACGATTCGCTCAATCTTCTGGAGCTGTCGCGATTTTCGACACCGAACGGGGTCGAATCGTGTCCAGTCCCAGCAAGTCCCCGGACGGTCGGGTGTGGACCACCTTCTCGCCGGGAACGGGTCATCGAATCGCACAGGCGGTCAGCCTGTTGATAGAGACCCTGCCCGACGGGAAATGGATGCCATGATCCGCATCGGGGGATTCCGCGGAACAGACCGCCGCGGGAATCAACTGTCAGGGGTATCTGTGTCACGGATACCAACGGGGGCATCGCCAAACGGTGCCGTTACACAGGAGGAGCACTCATGCTGAACTTGCCCGGAGCAGGCGGCGGCGCCGGCGTCACCGTGAACGTCGCGGACGGACAGGCCACCGCAGCCAAGGTCGGCAGTCTCGTCGAGGACATGAAGACTGTCATCAACCAGATCGCCCAGCACGCCGGAAACGCCACACCCACGTGGCAGGGCTCGGCCGGTGTCGCGTTCGACGGCACGCACACCGACTGGAACAAGGCCGCGCTGACCATGAACCAGCTGCTGGAGCAGATCAAGACCCAGCTCACCAACGGCTTCGCCGGCTACGAGGACCAGGACGCGGCTGCCGCGCGCGGACTCAACACCAGCGTCTGACACCGGTCCGCATCCCGAACCTCACGTTCTGCGAAAGGAACCCACCATGAACGGCTCCATCAATTACGACTTCGCCGCTCTCGGCGATCTCAGCGGCGGCCTCCGGGCTGCCTTCACCCGGCTCGAGGACCTGAACTCGCAGCTCAAGGCGCAGGTCGCCGCCCTTGACGGGAACTGGAACTCCCAGCAGGCCAAGGCCGCCTACGTCGACGCGCAGGGTGCCTTCGATCGGATCTTCACCCAGTCCCGTGACTCGCTGACCGCGCTGGAGCAGGGTGTCAGCAACGCCAGCCGCGTCATGCAGGACACCGACGCAGCGATCGGAACGGGTTTCCGCGGTCTCGTCTGACCGCCGACCGATACGTAGCCCGACGTCAGGACGGGGACCCCACGGCCGTGCGCCGGGGTCCCCGTTCGCGTTCGGGCGCGCCGTCTGCCAACGCCCGCGGGAGTCCCGCTTCGTGCGATAGCGTCGACGTCTACAGACCTCGCGGCACCCGTGCCCCGAGGGCGCAGATCTCGACGAGGAGGTAAGCGGTGGCATCTGCCAAGACCGTCGGAGGTGGTCGGGAGCAGTTCACCCGGAACTCCGGCTTCATCTTCGCCGCAATCGGTTCCGCAGTGGGCCTCGGCAACATCTGGCGCTTCCCGGGCGTCGCGTACGAGAGCGGCGGTGGTGCGTTCCTCATCCCGTATCTGGTCGCCCTGCTGACCGCGGGCATTCCCGTGCTGTTCCTCGACTACGCGGTCGGGCACCGCTTCCGCGGCACCGCACCACTGTCGTTCCGACGCATCAAGAAGCCGGTCGAGGCGCTGGGCTGGTTCCAGACCGGTCTGCTGTTCGTCATCGGCGTCTACTACGCGGCGGTCATCGCCTGGGCCGCCAGCTACTTCGTCTTCTCGTTCAACCAGAGCTGGGGCGACGACCCGGCTACCTTCTTCACCCAGGACTACCTCCAGGTCGGTGATCCGGGTGTGTCGACGACCATCGTCGGCGGCGTCGCACTGCCCCTGGTCATCGTGTGGCTCGCGGTGCTGGCCGTCCTGGCCCTCGGTGTCGCCAACGGCATCGAGAAGGTCAACATCATCTTCATCCCGCTTCTGTTCGTCGGGTTCGCGGGTCTGGTCATCCGGGCGATCACCCTGCCCGGTGCCGCTGACGGACTCAACGCCCTCTTCACCCCGCAATGGGCCGCGCTGAAGGACCTCGATGTCTGGATCGCGGCCTACAGCCAGATCTTTTTCTCGCTGTCGATCGCGTTCGGCATCATGATCGCGTATGCCTCGTTCCAGCGACGCCGGGCCAACATGACCAGCTCGGGTCTGGTCGTCGCGTTCGCCAACTCCTCGTTCGAGATCCTCGCCGGCATCGGCGTGTTCTCGGCGCTCGGCTTCCTGGCCTACCAGCAGCAGGTGGCCGTCTCGGATCTCGAGGGTCTGACCGGTCCGATCCTGTCCTTCGTCACGTTCCCGGCCGTCATCTCGGAGATGCCGGGCGCCGCGTTCTTCGGGGCGCTGTTCTTCGGCTCGCTCGTGATCGCGGGCTTCACCTCGCTCATCTCGCTGATGATCGGTGTGTCCGGTGCGCTCCAGGACAAATGGGGCATCAGCCGCACCAAGGCGGCGGTCGGCGTCTCCGGCATCTGTGGTCTGATCTCGATCGCCCTGTTCTCCACGACCTCGGGCCTGATCGCCCTCGACACGGTGGACATGTTCGCCAACAACGTCGGCGTCGTCGCGTCGGCGATCATGATGACGGTCATCCTCATCTGGGTGCTCCGCCGCGGAGACATGCTGCGCCAGCACCTGAACGCCGTCTCGACGTTCAAGGTCGGCAAGATCTGGCTGGCGCTCGTCGGGGTCGTGGCGCCGATCTTCCTCACGATCATGCTGGTGCAGAAGGTGTGGTCGGTCATCGACGAGGGATACGAGGGATACCCGACGTGGTACCTCGGCGTCTTCGGCTGGGGCACGATCGCGCTGGTCGTCGTGGCTGCGGTGCTGCTCACCCTGCCGTCCTGGAAGGGCCGGGATCAACCGGACTTCCTACCGTGGCCACCGCTGGCCGACACCGGCCGCACCTCCGGCCCGTCCACGAAGGAGACCGTCCGATGAGCGGTATCGCCATCGTCATGCTCATCGTGTCGATCACCATCGTGTGGGGTGGGCTCGTCGCGAGCATCGTGTTCCTCCGTCGTCGGCCCGAGGTGGAGGACTTGGCGGAGGATCCGGACCTGGTCCGGGAGGACGCCGACCGCGCGGCCCGGCCCCACCCTTCGCGCGACACCTGAGGCTCGGAGCACCTGCCCCTCGGAACCGCCCGCTCGTTCGGTTAGCCTGGGTCGAACGCATTCGCGCCTGCATCGACGGGCGCCCGACGCGAACGACAAGGGGATCAAGTGACGACTGCTCAGGACGAGCTGAAGGCCGACAGCCGCAACGGAATCGACTACAAGGTGGCCGACCTGTCCCTCGCGGACTTCGGCCGCAAGGAGATCGAGCTCGCCGAGCACGAGATGCCCGGACTCATGGCGCTTCGACGCGAATACGCGGACGTGCTGCCGCTCAAGGGAGCTCGTATCTCCGGCTCGCTGCACATGACCGTGCAGACCGCGGTCCTCATCGAGACCCTCACCGCGCTCGGCGCCGAGGTGCGATGGGCGTCGTGCAACATCTTCTCCACCCAGGATCACGCGGCCGCGGCGATCGTCGTCGGGCCCAACGGCACGCCGGACGAGCCGAAGGGTGTGCCGGTCTTCGCCTGGAAGGGCGAGACCCTGGAGGAGTACTGGTGGGCGGCCGAGGAGATGCTGACCTGGCCCGGTGAACCGGCGAACATGATCCTCGACGACGGCGGGGACGCCACCATGCTGGTGCTCCGCGGTGCCGAGTTCGAGAAGGCCGGCGTGGTCCCGCCCGCGGAGGACGACCACCCCGCCGAGTACAAGGTGTTCCTCGAGCTGCTGCGCAAGCGGTTCGAGACGGACAAGGGCAAGTGGACCGCGATCGCCGAGTCGGTCCAGGGCGTCACCGAGGAGACCACCACCGGTGTGCTGCGGCTGTACCAGTTCGCCGCCGCCGGCGACCTCGCGTTCCCGGCGATCAACGTCAACGACTCGGTCACCAAGTCGAAGTTCGACAACAAGTATGGGACCCGCCACTCGCTGATCGACGGCATCAACCGCGGCACCGATGTCCTCATCGGCGGCAAGAAGGTGCTGATCTGCGGCTACGGCGACGTCGGCAAGGGATGCGCGGAGTCGCTGGCCGGCCAGGGCGCCCGCGTCCAGGTCACCGAGATCGACCCGATCAACGCGCTGCAGGCGCTGATGGACGGCTTCGACGTCGTCACCGTCGAGGACGCGATCGGCAACGCCGACATCGTCATCACCTCGACCGGCAACCTGGGCATCATCACCCTCGAGCACATGCGGGCGATGAAGCACCAGGCGATCCTGGGCAACATCGGCCACTTCGACAACGAGATCGACATGGCCGGCCTCGAGCGGTCGGGTGCCAAGCGCATCACCGTCAAGCCGCAGGTCGACCAGTGGATCTTCGAGAACGGCAAGTCGATCATCGTGCTCTCCGAAGGCCGTCTGCTCAACCTCGGCAACGCGACCGGTCACCCCTCGTTCGTCATGAGCAACAGCTTCTCGAACCAGGTCATCGCGCAGATCGAACTGTGGACGAAGAACGACGAGTACGACAACGAGGTCTACCGCCTGCCCAAGCACCTCGACGAGAAGGTGGCCCGCATCCACGTGGAGGCGCTCGGCGGCAAGCTCACCAAGCTCACCAAGGAGCAGGCCGAGTACATCAACGTCGATGTCGAGGGGCCGTACAAGCCCGAGCACTACCGCTACTGATCGATCGGCATAGAAAAGGAGCCCCACCTCGGTGGGGCTCCTTTTCTATGACCGGGGGTTCGAAAGCCGGGTTCCCGAAGTCAGGTTCCGATGTCGGGTTCGGCGTCGGGGCAGTAGATCCACGAACCCTCCTCCTTGAGGAAGCGCTCGTTCGACTTCTCCGATGCCGTTCTCTCCGTGCCCTTCTCGAGGTGGGACACGACCTCGGACTGGGCGACGTCGCCGTCGAAGACCGTGTCGAGGAAGCCGTCGAGAACGATGTCTCCGCCGTCGGCAGGGGGTACGCCGGTGATCCGGTCTCGGGACTGGGTGCACACCGCGGCGCGCATGCGCGCGACGTCGCGCTCGTTGCGGGCGGTGATGTAGGCGAGCAACGCCGCCCGGATCTCGGAAAGGGCGGTGTAGTCGGTCGATCCCGGCTCCGACCCGCTCTCACTCGGCGGCGGGTCGTCGGAGGCGGAGGTCGGGCCCGATGTCGCGCTCGACGAACCGGCGACCACGGTGTCGTCCGACGACGATCTGGTCACCACCACCGTGAGCACCAGGGCTATCACCGCGACGATCGCGACGCCGCCGAGCACCCAGGCGACGATCACCCCGGTGTTGCCACGCGGCGGCGGGCCGGGCGGGCCTCCGAAGCCGGGAGTCCCGGACGCGGAGGGACCGTACTGTCCCGGGGCGAACGGGGGGCGGCCGTACGGGGCGGGCGGAGGGCCGTATCCCCCCGGGCGATGCGGACCGGGCACTGGTTGCCGACCCGGGCCGTACTGCTGACCGGGACCCTGTTGACCGGGGCCCTGCCTGCCGGGACCCGGCGGGCCCGAACCCTGAGGACCCGGGCCCGGCCGGCCGGGGCCCGGCGGACCGTACGGCGGCGGTCCACCACCTGGTGGCGGTGGCTGATAGGTCATGAAACGCCCTTCAGAATCGGTGGTTCAAGGCTATCGAAAGGGCGCCGCGAGGTCATCGGACGCGTCATTCGGTCGGTGCTGTCCGGTCGGTACGGAGGTCGTCGGCCAGGCCCGCGACATCCTCGCCGTCGAACAGGTACCAGGGCGACATCCAGCCGTCCCCCGCGAGTTCGCGATAGACGGCGTCGACCCGGCGCTGCAGGGCGTCGTCGCGTTCGTAGGCGTCCCGGGCTCGCGCCGCGTCCTGGTCGGCGCGCGACGCAGCACGCTGCATCGCGACCTCCGGTGGCACCCCGAGCAGGACATGGCGATCGGGGACCGGCATGTCGAATCGGCCGAACTCCAGGTCGACGACCCACCGCACCATCTCACCGCCGGCGCCCTGCTCCAGACGTGCGGCGTTGTAGGCGGCGTTGGACGCGACATAGCGGTCCAGGATCACGATGTCGTGGGCTTCGGTGGCGGCGTGGATGTCCCCGACCGCTCCGGCCCGGTCGAGCGCGAACAGCAGTGCCATCGCGTAGACGCTGTCGCGTAGGTCACCGTGCGAACCGTGGAGCGCTTCGGCCGCGATGTCGGCGGTCGCCGACCGGCCGTAGCGGGGGAAGGTGAACGTCGCGACCCGGAGTCCGACCGCTGACCATCGGTCGATCAGACCGGTGACCAGGGTGTTCTTGCCGGCGCCGTCGAGTCCTTCCACGGCAATCAATTGACCCACGCGGGGGAGTCTAGGTGGACGGAACCAATCGGGTCAGAACGTCCGTCCCGGCGCGTCGATCACCACGGTTTCATCACGGTGATGTCACCATTGACAACATGAAGCCCCGCATCCTCGTCGTCGACGACGACGCCGCACTCGCCGAGATGCTGACGATCGTGTTGCGCGGCGAGGGTTTCGAGCCCTTCGTGGTGGGCGACGGCACACAGGCTCTGACCGCGGTCCGGGAGATCCGTCCCGATCTGGTGCTTCTCGACCTCATGCTGCCCGGCATGAACGGCATCGACGTCTGCCGTGTGCTGCGTGCCGATTCGGGTGTGCCCATCGTGATGCTGACGGCGAAGTCCGACACCGTCGATGTGGTGCTGGGCCTGGAATCCGGCGCCGATGACTACATGGTCAAACCGTTCAAGCCGAAGGAGCTGGTCGCCCGGGTGCGTGCGCGCCTGCGCCGGACCGACGAGGAACCGGCCGAGCTGCTGTCGATCGGCCCGGTGGAGATCGATGTGCCCGCGCACAAGGTCACCCGCGACGGCGTGCCGATCTCGCTGACCCCGCTCGAGTTCGACCTGCTGGTCGCGCTCGCGCGCAAGCCCCGTCAGGTGTTCACCCGCGACGTCCTCCTCGAACAGGTGTGGGGATACCGGCATCCGGCGGACACTAGACTCGTCAACGTGCATGTCCAGCGGTTACGCGCGAAGGTCGAAACCGACCCGGAGAATCCCGAGGTCGTCCTGACGGTGAGGGGGGTCGGCTACAAGGCCGGCCCGCCGTGATCGGTCGATCTCGACGACGGGTCAACAGCACTCTCGGACGCTTCACCCGCACCGCCGGCGCTGTCGGACGTGCCTTCGGGCACATCTGGCGGCGCTCGCTGCAGTTGCGGGTCGTGGTGTCCACGTTGGTGCTGTCGGTCGTCGTTCTCCTCATTCTCGGCTTCGTCCTCGTCACCCAGATCACCGACCGGTTGCTCGACGTCAAGCTGGCGGCGGCGACCGAGGAGATCGATCGCGCCCGCATCTCGGTGGAGCGCGATCTGTCGAGCGGCGCGGGCAACATGTCCGTCCAGAACCGTTTGCGTCAGACGCGGTCCCTGCTCACCGACCGGGACGCCGACACCGGGCAGGCGTCAGGTGCCGTCGGTGCCTTCGACACCGTCCTGCTGGTGCCGGGCGGGTCCGACAACGGGGTCGCGAGCGGCGTCGGGCCGACGGCCGAGGTGCCGTCGAACCTGCGGGACATGGTCCGCGGCGGTCAGGTGGCATACCAGTACACCCAGGTCCCCGACGGGACGGGGGGTCGGGCGCCGGCGCTGATCGTCGGCAGTCCCACGAACGCCTCGGTGCCCGGCCTCGAGTTGTACCTGGTGTTCCCGCTGACGGCGGAACAGAACACGCTCGACCTCGTCCGCGGCACGCTGCTGACGGGCAGCATCGTGCTACTCGGTCTGCTGGCCGCGATCGCGTGGCTCGTGTCGCGTCAGGTCGTCATCCCGGTGCGGTCGGCGTCGCGGATCGCGGTGCGGTTCGCCGACGGCCGGCTGAAGGAGCGAATGCCGGTCCGCGGTGAGGACGACATGGCCCGGCTCGCGATGTCCTTCAACGACATGGCCGAGAGCCTGTCCAAGCAGATCACCCATCTCGAGGAGTTCGGCGGACTGCAGCGGCAGTTCACCTCCGACGTCAGCCACGAACTGCGCACACCGCTGACCACCGTGCGGATGGCCTCCGACGTGCTCTACGAGGGCCGCGAGGATCTCGACCCGGTCCGCAAGCGGTCGGTGGAATTGCTGGACAAGGAACTCGACCGCTTCGAGACGTTGCTCAACGAGCTCCTGGAGATCTCGCGTCACGACGCCGGCATGGCCGAACTGGCCGCCGAGCGGATGGACATGGCCATCCCGATCGACGGTGCCCTGGCCACCGTCGGTCACCTCGCCGAGGAGACCGGCACCGAGCTCGTCCTCGATCTCCCGGCCGAACCCGTCCTGGCCGAGATCGATCCGCGTCGCGTCGAACGCATCCTGCGGAACCTGCTCGCCAACGCCATCGATCACGGCGAACGGAAACCGGTGACGCTCACCATGCGTTCGGATGGTGACGCGGTGGCCATCACCGTGCGCGATCAGGGCATCGGACTGCGGCCGGGGGAGGAGAAGCTGGTGTTCAACCGGTTCTGGCGATCCGACCCGTCGCGATTCCGGCGTTCGGGCGGTACCGGCCTCGGCCTGGCCATCAGCATCGAGGACGCCCGCCTGCACCAGGGGCGCCTCGAGGCGTGGGGTGAACCGGGCAAGGGCGCGTGCTTCCGGTTGACGTTGCCGCTCGTGCGCGGGCACAAGGTCCTCGGTTCGCCGCTGCCCCTGAAGTCGGTGGGCACCCTGCAGCGCACATCCGCGCCCAGGACGGGTGGGCGCGCCGCGGGCCCGGGAGCGGGTGCCGAATGATGCGGTCATCCCGGTCCGGCCGCGCCGTCCTGGCGCTGGCGCTCGGCATCGCGGCGCTGCTGCTGGTCACCGCGTGCGGGGCGATCCCCAACGACTCGTCTCCCCAGCCGATCAAATCGTTCGAACGGGAGGGCGCGACCAACGCCGTCCCGGTGCCCCAGGCCGACATGGATCCCGAGGCCCTGGTGCGGGCCTTCCTGAAGTCCACCGTCGATCCCGACTCGGCGCACCGCTCGGCGCGCGCCTTCCTGACCTCGGTCGCCTCGCAGCAGTGGGACGACCGCGGCGATGCGCTGATCGTCGACGAGATCAACACCTTCGTCGACCAGCGCAACGAGGACTCGGTGCGGATGCGGCTCATCGGCGACAACGTCGGGACCCTCAAGTCCGACGGTCAGCTGCTGCCGGCCTCGGGACGGGTCGAGACCAGCATCAGCCTCACCCGCTCGGGAGACCAGTGGCGCATCGACGGGCCCCTGCCGAACGGCACGATGATCGACCGGGACCAGTTCGACAGCACCTACCGGCCGGTCTCGCTGTACTACAGCGACCGCACCGGGCGCCGGCTCGTCCCCGACCCGCGCTGGCTCTACGCGGGACAGGCGACCGACCCGACCGTGCTGGTGAACCGGTTGATCGCGGGACCCGCGTCGGACCTCGCGGCGGCAGTGGACAGCGGCTTCCCCAACGGAGCCGCGCTGCGGGGTCCGGTCGTCGGCCTCGCCGGGGGCGGCGTGCGTGTGGATCTCGACGGCATCGGGAGCGCCCCCGCGCGGGATCGCAACCTGCTGGCGGCGCAGATCATCTGGACGCTCGACGGCGCCGACATATCCGGGCCCTACGTCATCGACGCCGACGGCGCGCCGCTGGCCGCCGAACGCGCCTCCGGATGGCAGACCACCGACGTGCGGGCCTTCGATCCGAACTCTGTGACGACCACCGATGTCGGGCTCAACATCGTCACGGGCGGCGCGTTGCGAGCGGTGACCGACACCGCGACCGTGCCGGTGCAGGGGCCGCTCGGGTCGGCGCGCGATCTGCGGTCGGCGACCATCTCCGACAACGGGGCGCGGGTGGCCGCGGTCCGGAGTCTGTCCGGACCCGAGCGCAGGCTCGAACTGGTGATCGGCGACTACGGCGGCGACGTCGGACCGATCGTCGGCGGGTCGTCGATCACCCGGCCGTCGTTCGGCTCCGACGAGAACACCGTGTGGGTCGTCGTCGACGGCAAACCGATCCAATGGCAACGCGACGACGACGGCACCGCCACCGTGCCCGTCGAGGCTTCGGCGATTCCTACGGTCGCGCGAGGCGCGATCACCGAGATGCAGGTGGCCCCGGACGGTGTGCGCACCGCACTGGTGGTCGGCGGACAGATCGTCTTCGCGGTGCTGTCGACCAACACCGAGGGCCAGGTGTCGCTGACCAGCCCGCGGATCGCGGCCTACAACATCGGCAACCGCGCGGTCTCGGTGGACTGGGCGTCGCCGACGACGCTGATGATCGCGCGCGAGGCACCCGAGTCGCCGGTCGTGCAACTGTCGATCGACGGCACCCCGGCGGTCGGCCTGCTGAGCGGCAACGTGTCACCGCCGGTGCGGGCGGTGGTCGCCAACGCCTCGACGATCTACGTGGGCGATCAGCGCGGTGTGCTGCGACTCGGCAGCAGCAACGGCCAACCCGACCAGTACTGGACCGAGGTCGAGCCGGCGATGATCGAGGGCGCGATCCCGGTCCTGCCCTGAAATCCGAGCCGCTACCGTCAGGCAGCTGCGAGCACGACGACCGCCGCGACGTCGACGCCGGTCTCGGCGAGCACGCGCACCGATTCGGTCACGGTCGCGCCGGTCGTCAGCACGTCGTCGACCAGGATCGCGCTCGCCCCGGGGGCCGGGACGGCGCCGGAGCGCAGCCGGACGGCGCCGCGTAGATTCCGGGCGCGGGCCCGGGCGTCGAGTCCGGCGGAGTCCCGTGCCGTCGCCGACGTCACCAGCAGCGGTGCGACCCGTACCCGTCGGCCCAGTGCGGGCGCCGCGTTCGCCGCCACCGCCGTGACGGGGTCCCCGCCGCGCCGCCGCGCCGTCATCCGGCGGGTCGGTGCCGGGATCAGCAGCATCCGTTCGGCGTCGGGGAGCTCACCCCACCGGGCCAGCACGCGGACACCGAGCGCGAGAGCGGTGCCGAGGGGCCGGGCGAGATCGCGACGGTCGTGTTCCTTGAGCGCGATGATCGCCTGCCGATGCGGACCGCGGTACCGGCCCAGCGCCCAGACCGGGACGCCGGGCGCGACCCGCGGGTGGGCCGCGATCGGGGCGTCGGACAACGCGCGCTCGCATCGTCGGCACCACCGGGTACCCGGTCGACCGCACCCGCCGCAGACCATCGGGAACATCAGATCGGTTCCCGCCTCGAAGACCTGCCGGCGCCACGTCACGCGCCGACGGTAGTGCACCTCGCACAGGTGTGCGGGGCGGTGGGCGAGGCTGTGCACAACCGGGGCACGGGTGCTCGCGGGAGGATCTCGTGCCCGTTCGTCCCGACATGCCGACGCCGCGCCGCAAAACGTGGCCGATACCGGAACTTGCGGCTACGGTCGGGGGTACAGCAGGTTGCCGGAGGCCGTCGAGGTGTGCCGGCCACGACCGCTTTTGCCGGGAGGTGATGCCCCTGTCTTTGAGTGTCAGCTGTCAGCTGACATGGACACATCCTCGGTGCCGTTCGAATCGCCAGTGCGACAACAGATCACGGCGATTCAACCGGCTTCGGGACAATTCAGGAGGTAGTTGAATGTCCACAGTCATCCACCGCAAAGGCCAGCGCGAACCGAAGACCGCCGACCCACGGCCGACCGTGGAGGAGGGTCCCGTGCCCGACCGCCGATCAACCGAGAACGATTCCTACGATCCGGAGTTCGCCTTCGTCCGCCCACCGGGAACGGTGGACGCCGACGAGCCGGCCGAACCCACCGCGAAGGTCGTGTTCAGCGGCCGCAACGTCGAGATCCCCGACCACTACCGCATCTACGTCGGCGACAAACTCGCTCGTCTCGAGCGATTCGATCCGACCATCTACCGATTCGACGTCGAGCTGAACCACGAGCGCAACCGGAGACAGTCCAAGGTCTGTCAACAGGTGGAGATCACCGCGACGGGCAAGGGGCCGATCGTCCGGGCGCAGGCCTGCGGCGAGAACTTCTACGCCGCCCTCGAACACGCGCTCGACAAGGTCGAGTCCCGGCTGCGCCGCGTCAAGGACCGCCGCCGCGTCCATCACGGCAACCGTCGGCCGCTCTCGGTCGCCGAAGCCACCGAGATCGGTGCGCCGCCCCTCCGCGACAACCAGCTCTCCGTGGACGGTTTCGTCGGTGATTCGAACTCGACGGCGGCCGACTCCGCCGAACAGTGGGACGACGGCGTGGAGGAATACACACCCGGTCAGATCGTCCGCGTGAAGGAGCACACGGCCGTGCCGATGACCGTCGACGACGCGCTCTACGAGATGGAACTGGTCGGCCACGACTTCTTCCTGTTCCACGACAAGGAGACCGACAAGGCGTCCGTCGTCTATCGCCGGCACGCCTTCGACTACGGGCTCATCAGGTTGACCTGACGCCCGAGCGGGCCCCGCAGGCGGTCATCCGGTCGATGTCCGACGATCCGATCAGGGTCTGCTCAGCTCACCTCGGTACCATGGGATCCGGTCTGTGCGTTCGCGCGGGCCGGATTCCGTGTGTTTTCTACAGGTGAGGGACTCGATCCACGGTGCTGAACAAGCTGTTGCGTGTCGGCGAAGGCCGCATGGTCAAGCGACTCGATGCGATCGCATCGCACGTCGAGACGCTGTCCGATGACGTCGAGGCGTTGACCGACGCCGAGTTGCGTGCCAAGACAGACGAGTTCAGAGAGCGCATCGCCGACGGGGCGTCGCTCGACGAGCTGCTGCCCGAGGCCTTCGCGGTCGCCCGCGAGGCGGCGTGGCGAGTGCTCGACCAGAAGCACTTCCACGTGCAGATCATGGGCGGGGCGGCGCTGCACTACGGGAACATCGCCGAGATGAAGACCGGTGAGGGCAAGACGCTCACCTGTGTGCTCCCGGCCTACCTCAACGCGCTCTCCGGCGACGGCGTGCACGTGGTCACCGTCAACGACTACCTGGCCAAGCGCGACTCCGAGTGGATGGGCCGCGTGCACCGGTTCCTCGGTCTCGACACCGCCGTCATCCTCACCGGCATGAGCTCGGCCGCGCGGCGCGAGGCCTACGCCGCCGACATCACCTACGGCACGAACAACGAATTCGGCTTCGACTACCTGCGCGACAACATGGCGCACTCGCTCGAGGACCTCGTCCAGCGCGGCCACTCGTACGCGATCGTCGACGAGGTCGACTCGATCCTCGTCGACGAGGCCCGTACCCCGTTGATCATCTCCGGCCCCGCCGAGGGGTCGAGCAAGTGGTACACCGAGTTCGCGCGGATCGCCCCGCTGCTCGAGCGCGACGTGCACTACGAGGTCGACATCAAGAAGAAGACCGTCGGTGTCCACGAGGCCGGCGTCGAGTTCGTCGAGGACCGCCTCGGCATCGACAACCTCTACGAGGCCGCCAACTCGCCCCTGGTCAGCTACCTGAACAACGCGATCAAGGTCAAGGAGCTGTTCCAGCGCGACAAGGACTACATCGTCCGCAACGGCAACGTCATGATCGTCGACGAGTTCACCGGCCGCGTGCTCGACGGGCGTCGCTTCAACGAGGGCCTGCACCAGGCCATCGAGGCGAAAGAGGGCGTCGAGATCAAGGCCGAGAACCAGACGCTCGCCACGATCACACTGCAGAACTACTTCCGCCTCTACGAGAAGCTGTCCGGGATGACCGGTACCGCCGAGACCGAGGCCGCCGAGTTCGACCAGATCTACAAGCTCGGGGTGCTGCCGATCCCGACCAACAAGCCGATGATCCGCAAGGACCAGGGTGACCTGATCTACAAGACCGAGGAGGCGAAGTTCGCCGCGGTCGTCGACGACGTCACCGAGCGCCATGCGACGGGTCAGCCTGTCCTGATCGGTACGACCAGCGTCGAGCGTTCGGAATACCTCTCCCGCCAGCTCAAGAAGCGCGAGATCCCGCACAGCGTCCTGAATGCGAAGTTCCACGAGCAGGAAGCGCAGATCATCGCCGAGGCGGGTCGGCTCGGCGCGGTCACCGTGGCCACCAACATGGCCGGTCGCGGTACCGACGTCGTGCTCGGCGGCAACCCCGACATCATCGCCGACACCCGGCTTCGCAAGGCCGGTCTCGACCCGGTGCAGACCCCCGACGAGTACGAGGCCGCGTGGGACGAGGCCATCGAGGTCGCCCGCACCGACGCCGCGAAGGAGGCCGAGGAGGTCCGCGCGGCCGGCGGTCTGTACGTGCTGGGCACCGAACGCCACGAGTCACGCCGTATCGACAACCAGCTGCGCGGCCGTTCCGGCCGCCAGGGCGACCCGGGTGAGTCGCGGTTCTACCTGTCGGTCGCCGACGAGCTCATGCGTCGATTCAACGGCGGTGCGCTCGAGGCGATCATGAACCGGCTGCCCGACGACGTCCCCATCGAGGCGAAGATGGTGACCAAGGCGATCCGCAGCGCGCAGACGCAGGTCGAGCAGCAGAACTTCGAGATGCGCAAGAACGTGCTCAAGTACGACGAGGTGATGAACGAGCAGCGCAAGGTCATCTACGCCGAGCGCCGCACCATCCTCGAGGGCGAGGATCACCACGAGCAGGTCAAGCAGATGGTCGACGACGTCGTCGGGGCCTACGTCGACGGTGCGACCGCCGAGGGTTACGCCGAGGACTGGGATCTCGACGAGCTGTGGACCGCACTGCGTGCGCTGTACCCGATCGAGCTCGATCCGAAGGATGTCGTCGGTGAGTCCGAATACGGTGAGCGCGATGACATCTCGGCCGACGAGCTGCGCGAGAAGCTCGTCGCCGACGCGCGCGCCGCGTACGACACCCGTGAGAAGCAGATCGACGCGATCGCCGGCGAGGGCGCGATGCGACAGCTCGAACGGAGCGTGTTGCTGAGCGTGCTCGACCGCAAGTGGCGCGACCACCTGTACGAGATGGACTACCTGCGCGAGGGCATCCACCTGCGTTCGATGGCCCAGCGAGACCCGGTCGTCGAGTACCAGCGCGAGGGCTTCGACATGTTCCACGGCATGCTCGAGGGCTTGAAGGAAGAGACGCTGAGTATCCTGTTCAACGCGCAGGTGCAGACACAGCAGCCGGCGGCCGAGCAACCGCTCCCGAGTGCTGCCGACCTGCGCGCGGCCGTGGGCGCGGGTGCCCCGGCACCGGTGCCCGCTCCCGCTCCGGCCGCCGACTCCGGTGCTCAGGCCCCGGCCGCCCTGCGGGCCCCGACTCAGTCGGCGGACGCGGCGGTCACATACTCGGGCCCGGGCGAGGGCGGCGGTACGGTCGTGCACTCCGAGGAGGAGGAGCTCTCGGGCGCCGCGGAATCCGCCAGCCGTCGCGAGCGCCGCGCCGCGGCCCGCGCCACCACCAAGGGGTCCCGGCCGAAGCCGCCGAAGTCCAAGAAGCAGCGCCGCTGACCGGCGCCCCAAGCGGGTGCCGCCACCAGCAGTGACCGCCGACGGTCGGTCCCGGAGATGTCCGGGACCGACCGTCGACGTTTTTCTCGGATTCGATGGAACCGGGACGCCGCCCCGTGCGTCCAAATCCCATGCGTCCACTCCTGGCGGGTCCTGAACTCGCACCCACGAGCACGTCGCGGCCGCACGGATCGCGGCCGTCGCAGCAGACACCGCGGGTCCGGGTTCGTCCGGCGCCGCCGTACGAGCCCGCCGGTCCGGTGGTGGCAGCACCGCACGGCCTCGCGACTCCGACGGCCATCCGGCCGTTCCCGGGGTCGGCTCCGGGTGCCGGTTCGGCGCGCAAGACCGCGGTCGCCGCGGCCGAGGCCCGCCGCTTCACCGTTGCGGTGTCCCGGCTGCTGTTCGAGGTGGTCGATCGGCGTCGCTCGGTCGCGCACCTCGGCGACGTCGTGTCGCCGGCGATCGCCGACCAGGTCGCAGCCCTCGTCCGGCACGACGCCTTTCGGATTCCGGAGCCGACCGGAACCGGGACGCCAGGGACCGCATCGACGCCGGCGGCGACGCAGATGTCGACCGGGAACGTGCTGCGGCGCGTGCACGTCCAGGTGTGCGATCCCAGCGCCGCAGAGGTGTTCGGCTCGTACGAGGGAGGTGGGCGGACCCGGGCGTTCGCGGGCCGCATCGAGCGCAAGCCGATCCGGGTCCGTGGCGCCGCGGACCCGGGCCGGCGATCGTTGGGTCGAGTGGAATACCGGTGGCAGCTGGTGGCCCTCGAGTTCGGCTGACGGATAGCTCCTGCGCAGACCACGGAAATCCGCGTCGGCGGTTACGATCGGCGTCGTGGTCACCCGTCTGTCGCCCCGCGACGCGATGTACTACTTCCTCGACGATTCGCGGTCCACGACCCACCTCGGGGCGTTGCTGATCGTCGATCCCGCGGCCGCGCAGGCGACCTCGGAGAACGCCGAACCGGGCGACACCGGATCCGAAGCGTCCGATGCGGCCAGGCGAGCGTCCCGGCAGTCGACGCTCGACTACGCGGGTCTGGTGTCGCTGGTCGAGAACCGCCTTCAACTCATCCCGCGGTATCGCCAGGTCGTCCGCGAGGTGACGCTCGGGCTCGCGCGCCCGGTCTGGGTCGACGACCCCGACTTCGACATCAACTTCCACATCCGTCGCGCGGGTCTGCCGCGGCCCGGTGGAGCCGTCGACGTCGACGAACTCGTCGCCCGGGTGATGTCGCGGCCGCTCGACCGCACGCGACCGCTCTGGGAGATGTATCTCATCGAGGGTCTCGCCGACGGCCGACTCGCGATCCTGACCAAGTCGCACCGATGCCTCATCGATGATGCGGGCAGCCGGGAGATCAGTGAGGTCATCTGCGACGACACCGAGACAGCGGAACTGCTGCCGGAGGAGTTGTGGATGCCGGGCAGGCCGCCGGGCGGCACCCATCTCGTCGCCGGTGCCCTCGCCGAGGCGCTCGCGCGTCCGGGCGACCTCGTGGACACGGTGCTCCACGGCAACGGAATCGTGTCCGAGATGCGGTCCGCCGTCGGCACGACCGTGCGGCGCGTGGGGGACGTGGTGTCGCAGCTGACCGACTCGGCGCCACGCAGTCCGTTGAACAACGCGGGTACCACCACCCGGTCCTTCACCACCGTCGCGCTGCCGCGACGGGGCTGCGCAAAGGTCGCCGAGCATCACGGTTGCACCATCAACGACGTCGAGCTGGCCATCATCTCCGGGGTCATGCGCAAGTGGATGCTGTCGTTCGATCCGGCCGAGGTCCCTGCCGACACCGTGCGGGTCGTCGTGCCGCTGTCGGCACGCGACCCGGGTGTCGAGCGCGCGGCCGAGCCGGAACCCGGGTGGATCGGGGTCGGCAAACCGAGTTTCGTCACCGATCTGCCGGTGGGGGAGAGCAGTCCGGCCGTTCGGCTGGCGCAGGTGGCCGGTCTGGCCGACCGATATGCGCAGTCGCCGCGCCGGATGACTCTCGGTCCCAGCCCGCTCTTCCCCGAACTGGGTGTGGTGCCGTTCCCGGAGATCAGCTCTCGGGCGTTCCGGTCGCTGAACAGCCGTGCCTACAACGTGCCGGTGGCGATGAGCACGTCGCCGGTGCCGGACCGTTTCGTCCTCGGCGCACCGGTGCGCCAGGTCTTCTCGATTCCCACCCTCGTGTCGCAGCGTGCGCTGGCGATCAGCGTGGTCGAGTACCGTGACCATCTGCACTTCGCCTTCGTCGCCGACCGCGGGGTCATCGCCGATCTGCCCGCGATGGCCGACTACGTCTTCGAGTCCCACGAAGAGCTGACCCAGAAGAGCTGACCAGATGAGCTGACCCAGCCCCACCGCTGGCCGAACGGGAGTAGTTGACGAATGAGGGTGTACCTGCCGGCGACGTTGGCGATGCTGTTGCGGCTCGATACCGACGGCGAGTTCCGTCCGCTGGGCGGCACGGGTTTCGCCCTGACGCCCGCGCTGCGTGAGGCCTTCGTCTCCGGGGATGACGAGGAGCTGTCCGAGGTCGCGCTGCGCGAGGCCGCGCGTGCGTCGTTGCGCCTGCTCGCCGGGGAGGCCCCGGAGGCCGGCGACCGCGAGTCCGAGTCCGAACTGGTCGCCGACGAGGCGGTCACCGACCCCGCGGACACCCCGCGTCTGCCGCCCCGGCGCGTGGTCGTCGCGGCCGACGTGGAGGACGTGACACTGCGTCCCGACCTGGACGACGCGGTGGTCAAGATCTCCGGGCCCGTCCCGGTGTCGGCGATCGCGTCGGTGCATGTCGACGTCGCCGAGGCGGAGCCGAAGGTCCGTGCGGCCGTGGTGGTCATCGACGCCGCCGACATGGGTGATCTCGACGCCGAACTCGCGGTCGGCGACGTCGAGGACTTCGATCTCGCGTGGTACGCGACTCAGGAACTGCCATTCCTCCTCGAGCTGCTCTGAACCGAACCACTAACCTACGGTTGCGTAGGTTATGGTGGCTCCGACACGTTCCCCGACGTCGAAGGCGGTAAGTGAGATGGGTTTGCTCGAGAGGTTCGAGGAACCGGTTTCCGGCGTCGCGGCCCGCAGCCGCGGCTCGCAGTGGGCCCGCGCCGCGCTCACCCGGATCACGACGCCACTCCTGCCCGACGACTATCTCCACCTGGCGAATCCGTTGTGGTCGGCCCGCGAGCTGCGGGGCAAGGTCGTCTCGGTGACCAAGGAGACCGAGGACACCGCGACGATCCGCATCCGGCCCGGTTGGGGCTTCTCGTTCGACTACGCCCCGGGTCAGTACATCGGCATCGGCGTCCTGATGGAGGGCCGCTGGGCGTGGCGTTCCTATTCGCTGACCTCGACCCCCGACTCGTCGGCGAACGACAAGACGATCTCGATCACGGTCAAGGCGATGCCCGAGGGCTTCCTGTCCAGTCACCTGGTCAACGGTCTCCGGCCCGGCACGGTCGTCCGGCTCGCCGCACCGCGCGGGGAGTTCGTGCTGCCGGACCCGTTGCCGGCGAAGATTCTCTTCGTGACCGCCGGAAGCGGACTCACGCCCATCATCTCGATGCTGCGCACCGCACGACACCGCGACCAGCGCACCGACATCGCACTCGTGCACTCGACGCCCACGCCGGCCAATCTGCTCTTCGCCGACGAACTCCGGGACCTGGCGGACAGCGGCGTCGTCGACCTGCATGTGCAGTACACGCGAACCGACGGGCAGATCACTCCCGACGTGCTGCCGTCCCTCTGCGCCGACTGGCGCGAACGTCAGACCTGGGCGTGCGGACCCGCCGGGTTCCTCGACGGCCTGCAGCGCCTCTATGCGGAGGCGCACCTGACCGAGCAGTTGCACATCGAGCGGTTCGCCCTCGAACGCGGCGTCGTCGGGGCACAGGGCGGTACGGTCACGTTCTCCCGGTCCGGGAAATCGGCGGTCGTCGACGGCGCGACCACGCTGCTCGAGGCGGGGGAGGCCGCGGGCGCGATGATGCCGTTCGGATGCCGGATGGGGATCTGCCAGAGCTGCGTGGTCATGCTCGACAAGGGATGCGTGCGCGACCTGCGCTCGGGCGTCGAACACGTCGAGGGCGAACGTATCCAGACCTGTGTTTCCGCTGCGGCGGGAGACTGCACCCTCGCCGTCTGAGCAGCGTCTTCGTCTCGTGTGGCTCGCGCCCATCGGTGAGCCGGTAGGGTGAACGACGTGCGTGGCGAGAGGAATCTGTTCTGTGGAAACGCCGGCGAAGGCACCAGTGACCGCTGAGGCCCCGGCCCCCAGCGATATCCCCGTCCTGAGTGACGGAGGCGTCACCCTGCGGCCGCATGAGCCCCACGACCTCGACCGGATGGTCGAACTCGCGGCGGATCCGGCCATGATGCGATGGACCCCGATCCCGGCACCGTACAGTCGTGCGGCAGCCGAGCGCTTCGCCCTCGACTACGCGCCGCGCAGCTGGGCGAAGGGCACCCGGATGTTGTGGGCCGTCGAATTCGACGGCCGGTTCGTCGGCACCGTCGACATCGAGGGCGAGGGCCCGCTCACCCGACTCAGCTACGACCTGCACCCCGACGCCCGCGGGTGGGGCGTGATGAAGCGCGCCGTCCTGCTGGCCGTCAACTACGCATTCTCCGAAGCGGACAAAGAGGTCGTCCGATGGACGACCGTCGCCGGCAACATCGACGCGCTGCGGGTGGCCCACTCCTGCGGATTCCGTCTTGACGCCGCGGTTCCCAACGGCATCGAGGTCCGCGGTCACATCCGCGACGCCTGGGTCGGATCGCTGCACGCAGGCGATCCTCAGCATCCCAAGACCGATTGGCGGACAGACGTTTTCGAGACCGAGCGGTTCCGCCTGCGGCCGCTCGCGGAGACCGACGACCCGCGCATCCGGGAGACGCTCGACGACCCGGTGTCGCGCAAGTACCTGTTCGCGCGCCCCGATCCGCTGGAACTCGAACACGCCGCGGCCGAACGCCTCCGCAAGTGGTGGACGGCCGCGCAGGGCACGACATGCACCTGGGCGGTGGCGGATCGCGAGACCGACGACTACCTGGGCGACATCACCCTGCTGCACATCGACGAGGTCACCGGCGCCGAGGCGGGTTTCTACACGCACCCCGAGGCCCGCGGCAAAGGCGTTCTGGGCGAGGCATTTCCGGCTGCGGTCCGGTACGCCTTCGACAAGCTGGGGTTCCGCCGCCTCACCCTCTTCGCCGCCGACAGCAACGAGGGCAGCAAGAAGCTCGCCCGCATCGCCGGCTTCCGCGAGTTCGGCACACAGAAACTCGCCGCCCGGTCCGACGGCGTCTTCGAGGACCTCGTGGGATTCGAGCTGTTCCGCGACGACTACGAGGCCGACCGCAAGGACTGACTAGTTTCGCCCCGTCGACCATTCACTGTCTCGCGTCGACTGTGCAGCTTCCTCGCCGGCACGGAACCCGTTCCGTTGATCGGTTGAGTCCCGGTTCGTCACACTCACTGGACACGACGCCGTCGCCAACCTACGCTTGCGTAAGTTACGGAAACGTAGGCGTAGGCAGCGGTTGACACGCGCACCTCGAAGTCGCGCCATCGACCGACCACCGGCGAAGGGAACCACACGTATGGCGATCTCCGACATCCCCGAATACGCGCACCTGACCGAGTCCGACGTGGCCGCATTGGGAGCCGAACTCGACGCGATCCGCGCCGACATCGAAGCCGACCGTGGTGAGCGGGATGCGCGGTACCTGCGCAACACGATCCGATTCCAGCGCGGGCTGGAGGTCACCGGCCGCGCCCTGCTGTTCGGTTCGACTCGGAAGTCGGCCTGGTGGGCGGGTGCGTGCGCCCTCGGCGTCGCGAAGATCGTCGAGAACATGGAGCTCGGGCACAACGTGATGCACGGGCAGTGGGACTGGATGAACGACCCGGAGGTGCACAGCACCACCTGGGAGTGGGACAACACCGACCCGTCGGCGCACTGGAAGCACACCCACAACTACATCCATCACAAGTACACGAACGTGCTGGGCATGGACGACGATGTGGGCTACGGACTGCTGCGCGTCACGCGCGATCAGCGGTGGCGTCCGTTCAACTACGGAAATCTCGTGTACAACACGATTCTCGCGCTCGCCTTCCAGTACGGGGTCGCCGTGCAGCACCTCGAGCTGGGCAAGAAGCGCAAGACCCCGGAGGCCCAGGAAGAGTTCCGGCGCAATCGCAACGAGGTCCTGTCGAAGATCGGCAAGCAGGTCGCCAAGGACTACCTCGCCTATCCCGCGCTGGTCAGTGCCGCGACGGGGCACAAGGTCGGCTACGGCCGCGCGTATGCCAAGGCTGCGACCGCGACCGCGCTCGGCAACGTCATCCGCAACGTGTGGAGCAACGCAGTCATCTTCTGCGGGCACTTCCCGGACGGCGCGGAGAAGTTCACCAAGCAGGACATCGACAACGAGACGCAGGCGGAGTGGTACCTGCGCCAGATGCTCGGCAGCGCCAACTTCGACGCCGGATTCCCCCTGGCCTTCATGAGCGGGAACCTGTCGTACCAGATCGAGCACCACATCTTCCCCGATCTCCCCAGCAACCGGTACGCCGAGATCGCGGTACGTGTGCGCGCGCTGTGCGACAAGTACGACCTCCCGTACACCTCGGGTCCGTTCCCGGTGCAGTACGCGAAGGCGTGGCGGACCATCGCCAAGCTCTCGCTGCCGGACAAGTACCTGTCGGCGACCGCGGACGACGCACCCGAGACCGCTTCCGAACGCCGCTTCAAGCAGGGCCTGCCCGAAGGCGCGCGTCTGCAGGCGACGATTGACGAGACCACCGGCGCGCGCCGGGGACTCCGCTCGGCCATCGCGTCGCTCCGCTCCCGGCGGCGCGACCGGACTGCGCCTCGCTCGCTCCGCTCCCGGATCGGCGCCGATTCGTCGGCCACCCGCTCCGACGAGCAGGCCGCCTGATCGGCGCAGGTCAGACGGCCGGCACACATCGAGACCAAGGCAGTGGCCTCGACAGGGGCATAATGAGGCGCAATGGCAATCACTGATATCAACGAGTACGCGCACCTGACCGACGCCGACGTGGAAGCACTCGGTGCCGAGCTCGACGCGCTCCGCCGCGAGATCGAGGCGGACCGCGGCATGCGCGACGTCCGGTATCTCCGGCGCACCATCTTGGCGCACCGTGCTCTCGAGGTCGCAGGCCGCGCGGCTCTCATGGGCAGCCGTTCCCGGCCGCTCTGGCTGCTGGGCACCGGAGCGCTCGCGCTGTCGAAGATCATCGAGAACATGGAGCTCGGGCACAATGTGATGCACGGGCAGTGGGACTGGATGAACGACCCGGAGGTCCACTCGACCACCTGGGAATGGGACATGGTGTGCGCCTCGCCGCACTGGAAGCACTCCCACAACTACATCCATCACAAGTACACCAACGTCCTCGACATGGACCACGACGTCGGTTACAAGACCCTCCGGGTCACACGGGACGAACCGTGGAAGCCCAAGCAGCTCCTCCAGCCGGTCACCAACATCCTGCTCGCCGCGCTGTTCGAGTGGGGGATCGGTCTGCACGACCTCTCCATCAAGGACGTCATCTCGGGGAAGAAACCCAAAGAGGTCGCGATCCCGCAGCTGAAGGTGTTCGCGCGCAAGGTCGGCAAGCAGTTGGCCAAGGACTATGTCCTGTTCCCCGCGCTGTCGGGACCGAACTTCAAGCACACGCTGACCGCGAACCTCAGTGCCAATCTGATCCGCAACGTATGGGCCTACGTCGTCATCTTCTGTGGGCACTTCCCGGACGGCGCGGAGAAGTTCACCGCGGAGTCGCTCGAGAACGAGACCCAAGGCCAGTGGTACCTGCGCCAGATGCTCGGCACGGCCAACTTCGACGCCGGGCCCGCGATGGCCTTCTTCAGCGGAAATCTCTGCTACCAGATCGAACACCATCTCTACCCGGACCTGCCGAGCAACCGGTACGCCGAGATCGCGGTGCGGGTACGCGCGCTCTGCGACAAGTACGATCTGCCCTACACCACGGGATCGATTGTGGTGCAGTATCTTCAGACGCTGCGCACGATCAACAAGCTGGCCCTGCCCGACTCGTTTCTGCGCGACACCGCCGATGATGCCCCGGAAACCGCGTCGGAGAAGCGTTTCGCCGGGATGACCCCCCGCGCCGCCGGCCTCAAGAGCGCGATCCGCGAGCTGCGCGCCCGGCGTCGCCGGCGGGGTAGCACGCACGCGGTCACTCCGCCGTCCGTGGCTCCTCGGCCGCGTCACCCTCACCGCCGCTGACCGCCACCAAGAGGTGGCGCACGGCCATCGCGCGACGATACGAGTGACCGGTCAGCTCGTCGAGCTTGCACTCGGGATCGGCCGGTGGGCCCAGATGTGTACAGCCGCGGGAACATTCCTCGATGGCGGCGTGGAGATCGTCGAAGGCGGCGACGATGTCGTCGGGTCCGACGTGCGCGAGTCCGAACGACCGGATGCCGGGGGTGTCGATGACCCAGCCACGCGGGCCACCGTCATCGGGCAGGGCCAACGCCACCGACTGGGTGGACGTGTGCCGGCCCTTGCCCACTCCCGACACCACGCCGGTCGCCCGATATGCGTCCGGCACGAGACGATTGACCAGAGTGGACTTGCCGACCCCGGAGTGGCCGATGAATGCGGTGATCCGACCGCGCAACGTCGACAGGATCTCGTCGAGCGGGTCGTCGCGGCCCGCGCACACCACCGGCAAGTCGAGATCGGCGAAGGCCGCGGTGAATTCGGCGGGATCGGCGAGATCCGATTTCGTCAGGCACAGGATGGGGGACAGGCCGCCCACGTAGGCCGCGGCCAGTGCGCGTTCGACGAATCCGGTGCGCGGCGGCGGATCCGCCATGGCGGTCACGATGAGGAGCGCATCGGCGTTCGCCACGACGATCCGCTCGTAGGGGTCGGAGTCATCGGCGGTGCGGCGCAACACCGTTCGACGATCGGCCACCCGGACGATGCGCGCCAGCGTGTCGGGCCGGCCGGACAGGTCGCCCACCACCGACACGTCGTCGCCGACGACGATCGGGGTGCGACCCAGCTCTCGGGCGCGCATCGCGACGACGCGCCGATCCGGGTCGCCGTCGAGCACCACGCCCCAGCGACCGCGATCGACCGAGACCACCATGCCCTGCTCGGCGTCGTCGTGCGACGGTCGCGTCTTGGTGCGCGGTCGGGTGCCCTTCCCGGGACGGACCCGGACGTCGGATTCGTCGTAGCTCGCCGCGCGGCGACTCAACGGCGCGCCCGTCCTCGAGCGCTCATGCGCGCCCCAACATCTGCTGCCACATCCCCGGGAAGTCGGGCAGCGTCTTGCTCGTCGTCTCGATGTCGGCGACCACCACACCGGGTGTCACCAGGCCGACGATGGCTCCGGCGGTGGCCATCCGGTGGTCGGCGTAGGACTCCCAGGTTCCCCCGCGTAACGGGGAGCCGGCGGTGCCGGTGATGCGCAGCCCGTCGCCGGTTTCGGCGCATGTCCCACCCAGGCGGGTGATCTCGGTGGTGAGCGCGGCGAGCCGGTCGGTCTCGTGGCCGCGGAGATGGGCGATCCCGGACAGTACCGACTCCCCGTCGGCGAGCGCGCACAGCGCGGCGATGGTGGGGGTGAGCTCGCCGATGTCCCGGAGGTCGAGGTCGACGGCCTTGAGTACCGCGGGTCCGCGAACCGACAGCGTGCCGTCGAGATGCTCGACGGCGCACCCCATCGCGGCGAGGACGTCCGCGATCCGTGCACCGGGCTGGGTGGTCACGGCGGGCCAGTACGGCACCCGCACGGTACCGCCGGTGACGGCTGCCGCGGCGAGGAACGCGGCCGCGTTCGACAGGTCGGGCTCGACCGTCCAGTCGACGGCCGCGATCGGCCCGGGAGCAACGCGCCAGACATTCGGTTCGGAGGTGTCGACGACGACGCCGGCCGTCGCCAGCATCTCCACGGTCATGTCGATGTGCGGGGTCGACGGGACGGCCGCGCCGACGTGCCGGACGACGACGCCGGCCTCGAACCGGGCCGCCGACAACAGGAGCCCCGACACGAATTGCGATGACCCGGATGCGTCGATGGTGACCTCGCCGCCGGGCACGGTGCCGGTGGCGTCGATGGTGAACGGCAATCGATCGCCGTCGACGGCGACACCCAGCCCGCGCAACGCGTCGAGGATGGTGGTCTGCGGCCGTTCGCGCGCGTGGGGATCGCCGTCGAAGACCACGCGCCCGGTGGCCAGGGCCGCGGCCGGCGGCAGGAACCGCATCACGGTCCCGGCGAGGCCGCAGTCGATCGCGGCACCCCGCAGGGGTCCGGGCACGATCGAGACCGTGGTCTCGCTCGCGGGGTCGATGCGGATCTCGGCGCCCAGGGCCTCGAGCGCGGCGAGCATCAGGTTCGTGTCGCGGCTCCGGAGGGTTCCACGGACGGTCGACGGCCCCTCGGCGAGGGCGGCGAGGACGAGAGCGCGGTTGGTGATCGACTTGGAACCCGGCAACTCCACGGTTGCATCCAGGCCGCCTCCGGCGGTTGCATCCAAGCCACCCTCGGTGATCGTCGGCGCGTTCCAGGAACTCATGGCGTCCAGTCTGTCATGGGGTGCTCACGTTCCCCGCCGCCGATGGGCCGTCCACGGCGGTGGGTTCCCGATCTATCGCGTGTCTTTGCGCAGCGGGTGATCGGCGGGGATCTGGACGACGATCAGGGTCCGGCCGTCGGGATCGGTCGCGTGCATCTCGATGAGACCCCACGGCTCGGTGCGCGGCTCGCGGGTCACGGGAACGCCGCGGTCGCGGAACTCGTCGGCGACGGCCTCGGCGTCCCGGACCTGAAGCCAGAGAACCGAATCGCTGGACGGGGCCGGCTCGTCGGTCTTCATGTGCGACGAGATCTCGATGAGCCCGTTGCCGGCGAAGAACACGACACCACCCGGATACTCGCGGTGGACCGGCAGACCGAGCCGCTCGCGGTAGAACGACTGCAGGCGTTCGGGATCGGCCGAGAGCAGGAGCACCCGGCTGGCCAGGACCTCCATCTACTGCCCCTCGGTGGTGCCGGCGGAGCCGCCCAGGGCGTGTCCGCGGTTGAGGTCGCTCCCGTGGCTCGCGGCCTCGTACGCGGCCCGTTCGCGGGCCAGCCGTTCCGTCTCGCCGATGGGCGTCGAATCGCCGAACGCGAACGCGGAATCGTGCGGCCACTCGTGCGGGAGGTCGGGGTCGACGATGCGCCCGTCGTCGTCGATCGGCTCGGGATAAGAACTGGGGGACATGGGTTCCACGATAGGCCGAACCGGGCGCGGTGCGCGGGATTCGGGAGCGGCCCGACCGTTGCGCGATCGTGCGGTCGTCGCAGTACAACCGCAAGATCAGCGGCCTAGCGTTGTCGTGGTCGGGCTACCGCACGATCACCGGGAGGGAATCATGACCAGCATCGAGCACCGGACCGAGCACCGAGACTTCGCCGAACCCGACGAGGTACGCACCTTCGGGCACGGGCAGGTGGAGCTACTCACCGTTGGGACGTCGGACATCGGCCGGCTGACCCTGGAGCCCGGCTGGCGATGGTCGGTCGACGTCAAACCGATCGCCGGTACCGAACTGTGTGAGGCACCGCATTTCCAGTATCACGTCTCCGGGGTCCTGCACATCGTGATGGCCGACGGCACCGAGTTCGACGCCGGGCCGGGATCGATCACGTCCCTGCCGTCCGGCCACGACGCCTGGGTGGTCGGCGACGAACCCGTGGTGCTCGTGGACTTCTACGGCGCCAGCAACTACGCCAAACAGCAGACCGGGTGACGCCGACCACGGTCCGAGCCGAGCCCGTCACGAACCGCGCCGCGAGAACCCGCCCGAGGTGTAGCCGTCCCAGGTGTCGAAGAGCCGCAACACCTTCGGGTCGCCGAGGCTCTTGATGTGATCGGCCAGGTCCTTGGGCGTGGCCGGATTGGTGACGATGAACGGGTGCAGCGACGCGTCGTGGTCGGCCAGATAGCGGAGCGTGTCCGGCGGGGTGTCGGGGTCGGCGGCCGCCAACGCGTCGCGCGGGTCGAAGGCGGCGGCGCGGACGCCGTCGGCGCCGGAGAGGTCGGTTGAACCGTCGGGTGCACCGACCACCGCGATGTCGCCGGTGTTGTGGTAGTCGACCGGATCGGCGGAGACGCTGCGCGTGTTCAGCAGGAGGTTCAACACGATCGCGGTGAGCGCACCCGCGGAGATCCCCGAATGGAAGATGGTCTGGAACCAGTCGGGGAACTGGGCGTAGAGATCCAGGACCACGTTGACCGGCGCCTCGCCGAGATCGCGGTCGGTGTAGTAGATCTTGGCCTCGGTCAGCATGGCGACACCGACCGAGATCGCGACGACCAGGATGTTCGTGTTGTTCAGCTTCGCCTTCGCGAGCGTCCGGATGCCGCTGGCCGCGACCATGCCGAACAGGGCGACTCCGGCGCCGCCGAGCACCGGCAGCGGTATGCCCTCGACGACGGCGGCCATCTTGGGCAGCAGGCCGAGGATTACCAGGATCACGCCGGCGCAGGTCGCGACGTGGCGGGTCTTGACCCCGGTGATCGCGACGAGGCCGACGTTCTGCGCGAAGGCCGTGTAGGGGAACGTGTTGAACACGCCGCCGAGTGCGGTGCCCAGGCCGTCGGCGCGCATTCCGTCGGCCAGCTTGCGCGGGGTGATCTTCTTGTCGACGATCTCGCCGACGGCGACGATGTCGCCGGTGGTCTCGGTCATGATCACGACGCCGACGATGATCATCGAGATGATGGCGCTGACCTCGAAGGTGGGTGCGCCGAACTGGAACGGCTGCGGGATGCCGATCCACGGGTACTCGCCGACCTGATCCCAGTGCGTCATGCCGAACGGGATCGCGATCAGGGTGCCGACCGCCAGGCCGAGCAGGATCGACACCCGGCGGATCGCCGCGGGGGCGAATCGTTCGATGCCGATGATGACGGCCAGGGTGAGGAATCCGAAGGCGATGTTCTTCGGGTCGCCGAAGTCGGGACCCGCGGCGGTGCCGCCGCCGAACCAGCCGGCCGCCACCCGCATCAGGGACACCCCGATGATGAGGATGATCGTCCCGGTGACCAGCGGCGGGAAGAAGCGGATCAGTCTCCCGACGATCGGTGCGACGGCGATCATGAACAACCCGCACGCGATGACCGACCCGTAGATGGCGGTGATGCCGTACGAGGTCCCGATGGTGATCATCGGGCCGACCGCGGCGAAGGTGACGCCCTGCATCAGCGGGAGTCGGACCCCGAACCGCCAGAACCCCACGGCCTGCAAGATCGTCGCGATGCCCGCCACGAACAGGTCCGCCATGATCAGGTGGACGATGTCACCCTGCTCGAGTTGGCCGGCGCCGACCATCGCGCCGCCGACGATGAGGGGTACCGCGACGGCCCCGGCGTACATGGCCAGGACGTGCTGGAGGCCGAGCGGGAACAGCTTGATGAACGGCGGGATCTCGTCCACCGGATGTGCGGCGGACGTTCCGTTCTTGACGACATCGAGAACCGACATGGTCGTCAGTTCTACGGTTCGCACGTTTCCGCGAAGGCGCGAGCGTGTATCCGCGACGTTTCCGCCAAGATATATCCGTGATGGCCACCGCCTCCCGCCGTAGCGCGGGAATCCTGCTCTATCGCCGGACGACGTCGGCCGACGGTGCCGCTGCCGTCGAAGTTCTCCTCGTGTTCCCCGGGGGTCCGATCTGGGCGCGTAAACCGGACGCGGGGTCGTGGTCGGTGCCCAAGGGGCTCGTCGAACCGGGCGAGGACGAGTGGGCCGCCGCGCGACGTGAGTACGCCGAGGAGATCGGGAGCCCGGTGCCCGACGCCCCGCCGATCGAACTCGGCGAGGTCAGATTGAAGAGCGGTAAGCGGGTCATCGGGTTCGCCGTGGAAGGCGACCTCGACGTCGTGTCGGTCGTCAGCAACACGTTCGAGCTGATGTGGCCGCCGCGGTCGGGACGGATGCAGGCGTTCCCCGAGATCGACCGCGCCGAATGGTGTTCCGTCGATCTCGCGCGGACCCGGCTCAACCCCGCTCAGGTTCCGTTCGTCGACCGTCTGCTCGAGGCGCTGGGGTCCGCGGACCCGGCGTCACCGAGGAGGTAGGTGCGCGTCAGGTCTCGCCACAGCGGGAGATGCGGGTCGGTCAGCGGGTCGCGCCGGTCGATGAGGTAGGTGGTCGCCGCGCCGCGCATGCTCGTCAGGAGCAGCGGGTAGAGGGCGGCGTATCGCGGTGACGCGGTCAGCTCGGGGCCGAGGAACCCGGCGACCGCGCGTCGGACGGTCTGGCCGATCTCGCGTTCGGTGGGGAGCAATGCCGTCCGCAGATTGGCATTCGTCCGCGCCGCGACCCACAACTCCATCGACGCGACGAAGTACGGCTGGTGGAACGTCGACCAGCCGACATCGGTGGCCAGCGCGATGCGCTCGACCGGATCGCCCGGCCACTCGACGTGGCTGGGCAGTTCGGCGATGCGGGTGCGGGCGAGGTGTCCGACGGCCGCCATCAGCAGGACGTCCCGCGACGGGTAGTGGTGCAACAACCGGCCCCGGCTCACGCCCGCCTCGTTCTGGATGGCGACCGTGCTCGCGGCGGCGTATCCGCGATCGACGAGGACTCGGATCGCGGCATCGAGGATGCGGGTCTGCGTGACCCCGCTGCGTTGCTGCCGCGCGCGCGGGGCGCCGGGAGAGGTGGTCACACGAGGATCGTAGTTCGGCGCGGCGCGGGTGACCCGCGGCCTCACACGTCGAGGATGTGCGGGAGGCCCGCGCGGTAGCGATCGCGGTCGATCTGCTTGAGCGGCTCGAGCATCGGCAGTTCCCAGAGCGGGAAGACGGTCGCCGCGCGGGCGGGGCTGTCGGCCGCGGCGATGATCGCGTTGGTCACCCGGCGGCCGGATTCGTTGGCGCCCTCCATCGTCGCGAGATCGATGTTGCTCCGGACATGGTCGCCGCCGATGAACAGATTCGGAATCGACGTGTAGGCGTTCGGCCGGTTCTTGTACGAGCCGGCGGTGTTGACCATGAGCGGTGTGGCGTTGGCGATGGACGGCGACCAGGTGATCCCGGGGTCGAGGGACCAGGTGACGATCTCCTCCGAACGCAGGAGCTTCCGGGCCCCCGAGTTCATCGCTCGGCTCATCTGGGCCCACACTTCCCGCGCGATCTCTTGCCGGGTGCACTGTTTGGCGGGTTTGCCGTAGAGGATGCCTGGCTTCTCCCACTCCGAGATGTCAATGGACAGACAATCTTTCACCCGCCCGTCGCCGTAGGTGCGCGCGAAGTCGACGTTCCAGGGGCGGGCCTGGAACAGGCCGGTCAGAGCCCAGGGGGTACCCAGCGCGGCGATGTGGCTCGGCGGCATGTCGGCGCGCCGGGACAGGAAGTACTGGATGCCGACCATCCAGTCGTCCTTGAGAGCGTGGATACCGGCCAGCGACGGGTCGGCCGTGACCAACTCGGGCGACAACAACGGACGGAGGCGATCGATGGGCATGGCGGCGACATACCAATCGGCATCGACCGGAGCGCCGGAGGTGAGTTGCGCTCCACTGATCCGGCCGCGCGCCAGATTCAGTCGCGCCAGGCCGGTCCCCATCTCGAAGCGGACGCCGCGACCGCGGAGGTGGGCCACCCACGGGTCGATCCACGCATGATTGGTGGGGCGGTTGAGGATTCGGTCGACGCCGCCGTGCACGAGCCCGGCGTCGTATCCGCTGATCAATCCGGTCGCCGACGTGGCCAGTGCCAGTCCGATCTGGCCGATGGTCCGTGCCGAGGCGGTGTCGGGTTTCGCGGCGACAAGCGCTCGCGTGAGGGCGCCCACGAGATATCGCTGATACGCCCGTGACTTGCCCTTGGACTTCACGAACTGCATCCAGGACTGATTCTCCCACTGGCCGATTCGACGTTCGGTGCAACTGGTCGCGATGATCAGCTCGCGGGTGACGAAGAACGCGAGTTCGGGAGGCGGCACATCGACGACGAACTTGAGTCCGGTCATGAACGCGTTGCGCAGGTTGTCCAGCGTCACGATCTCGTTCGCGTGCTGGACGAAACCCATGATCGATGCCGGAGCGGTGGTCGGGGCATACCCGGCGTCGTCGAAGGCGATGACCGCCGACTCGACGTCGATGAGGTGACGGTCACGAACGTTGCTGTTGCCGACGGGGATTCGCTCCATGGTGTCCGGCACGTGCTGGTAGCAACCCGGGAAGAACCGGAAACCGTGCTCGCCGGGGAGTGCGAGGCGACCACCCCGTGCGGTGCCGGGGACGTCGTGGCTGTAGGCCTTGCCGCCGAGGCGCGACGGCTCGTAGACCGTGACCCCGAAGCCGCGCTCGACGAGTTCGTGCGCGGCGGACAAGCCGGCCATCCCGCCGCCGAAGATCGCGACGTCGCGGCCGCGGCCGGCGCCGGAGCGGGGCACCGCCCGCGCCGAGGGGACCGTGACGCCCGGTAGGGCCACTGCGGTACCGGCCAGGACTGCGGCGGCAGCCGATCCGCGCAGCATGGACCGGCGCGGAAAGCTGTTCGGCGAGTTGCTGTTCGAAGTGGAAGTGGCGTCCGACATCCCCATGACCCCTTTGTCGACGACTGTCCGCGGCGATGGAGAACAGTCAGCGTTGACTAATCTGCTGTGATGTCTACCACAGCGTCAAAGTGGGTCGGACGGTTTTGGCGAATCGTCTCACGGGGTGCTCCGACGCGCCCCGCGGTTGCCTACGACGGTTCGCGGCCGGTGAGGGTGCGTTGGCGAAAGTACTCGTGCAAACCGTCGAAAACGCATCCGAGACCGACAGCGTGTGTTCGTCGTCGCCGATGAGGGAGAGGCCGCGCAACACGACATCGAGGCCCGGCGCTTCCGGAGCGTCGTAGCGGTCGTCTTCGATGTCGGCTTCGTGGATGATCTCTGCGATCGCCCACAAGACCGGGTCGCCCACCTCACGACGGCCTCGCCGGTTCGGTCTCGAGGAGTCGGTCGGCCAGTGTGCGAAGTGCTTGTCGGGCGGTCTCGCGCGACTCT
The DNA here is from genome assembly GCF_002009645.1 of Gordonia sp. IITR100. Lineage (NCBI taxonomy): Bacteria > Bacillati > Actinomycetota > Actinomycetes > Mycobacteriales > Gordoniaceae > Gordonia > Gordonia sp. IITR100. The sequence goes on from NZ_MVKV01000012.1 coordinate 58,854, forward strand.
GTCGGAAAGTGGTCCCGTCGGGTGATCTCACGGAACCTGCGACGTAGGACGCCGAGCTGTTTCGCGGGGTCGGCATGGTCTTCCGCCTGCTGCGCCTCGTCGACTATGTCCGCGTACTCGGCTTCGCGGGCCGACTGGAGTTCGGCGCGGATGCGTTCGAACTCGGCCGGGTTGGTGGGCGCGGCCGACCCGACCTCGTGGTTGCATCTGCTGGGAGCCGCACGACCGCGGCGACGTGGGCACGTTGGTGCGTGGTGGAAGGGGTGCGAGTGGTGATGTCGGAGAGATCCGGTCGACCCGGGAGTTCGGATGCGTCGAGACGTGCGGACGGTCCGCCGGAGACCGAAGGGACGGCGGCCGTCGAGTCGGGTGACCACGTCGACCCGACCGCGGGGGTCTCGCTGCGGACCGCGACCCGCGCGTGGTTCCTGATCTCGCTGCAGACCTTCGGGGGTCCCGCGGGTCAGATAGCGGTGATGCAGCGGGCACTGGTCGACGACCGGCGCTGGATCGGCCAGCGCCGGTTTCTCCACGCCCTCAACTACTGCATGCTGCTGCCCGGGCCCGAAGCCCAGCAATTGGCCATCTACGTGGGTTGGCTGCTCAACGGAACCGCCGGTGGGCTGATCGCGGGCATCCTGTTCGTCCTGCCCGGGGTGATCGCGATACTCGGGTTGTCGGCGATCTACGTCGCCTTCGGCGCGACGACCATCGTGGCGGCCCTGTTCGCCGGCATCGGCCCCGCGGTGCTCGCCATCGTCGCCCAGGCGGTCACGCGGGTGAGCAAACGGGCGCTCACCGGGCCGGTGCAGATCGCGATCGCGGTCGCTGCGTTCATCGCCCTGGCGGTCTTCGCTGTCCCGTTCCCGATAGTCATCGCTGTGGCCGGCGTCCTGGGCTGGCTGACCGGCCGCCGTGTCGTCGCCGCCCAGAAGGAGGTCGCCGACGACGGGCCCGCGCCGATCATCGCCGACGACGCGATCCACACGGCATCCCCGAGCTGGCGTCGCGCCGGGTTGGTGCTCGGTGTCGGTGCGCTGGCCTGGATCATCCCGATGGGCATCGTCGTGGCGACCACGGGGACGGGCAGTGTGTTCACCCAGCAGGGCACGTTCTTCACGTGGACCGCCCTCATCACCTTCGGCGGCGCCTACGCCGTCCTGGCCTACATCGCCCAGCAGGCGGTCGAGGTCTACGGCTGGGTCACGCCGGGTGAGATGGTGCGTGGACTCGGACTCGCCGAGACGACCCCCGGCCCTCTCATCATGGTCGTCCAGTTCGTCGCGTTCCTCGGCGCCTATCGCGATCCGGGCGGTCTCGACCCCTGGGTCGCGGCGACCATCGGCGCACTCCTGACCACCTGGGTCACGTTCGTGCCGAGTTTCGTGTTCATCTTCCTCGGCGCGCCGTTCATCGAGAAGCTCCGCAACAACCGGCATCTGACGTCCGCGCTGAACGGCGTCACCGCCGCGGTGGTCGGCGTGATCGCCAATCTCGCACTGTATTTCGCACTGCACACGCTGTTCCGGGACACCACGGTCGTCACCGCCGGGCCGTTGCACCTCGCGGTCCCGCATCTCGACACCCTGCGTCCGTTGGCCGTGGTGATCACCGTGATCGCCTTCGTCCTGATCTATCCGCTCAAGCAGTCGGTGCTCCGGACCCTCGGCATCTGCGCGGTGCTCGGCCTGCTCGCCGCCGCCGTCGGCCTGCCCCTGACCTGAACGACCCTGACCTGAACGACCCTGACCTGAACGACCCTGACCTGAACGGGTGTCGTCAGGGCACGAGGAACGGGCGGATCCAGTCGGGCGAGACATCACGGGCGACGCCGGCCGCGGTCTCCTCGTCGACGTCGACGAGAGGGTAGTGCTCGGCGCCCGCCGCGGTGGCGAGGATGAGTGTGGTGACGCCCGCCCGGCGCTGGAAGAGCGACGTACGGCTGGCCCAGCCGATCACACCGTCCCGGTCGACGACGATGCGTTGCCGCGCGACGCTCGGCGGTGCGATGACCACCGAGCGAGAGGTCAGCCGATGCCCGAGGTGCCGGGCGCGGACGACACCGAGCGCGGTCGAGCCGAGAACGGCGACGACCCCCACCGCCAGCCATGGTGTCGGGAGGGCGTGCGTGAGTATCGCGACGCAGATGACGATGAACACCACTGCGCCGGACAGGAATCCGCGGTTGATCCGACGTCGCCCGGCGGTGACGCCGTGTCCGACGAGCGGCGTGGTGAGCTCGGTGCGTTCGTCGGTGACCAGACCGGCCACCCGCATCGCCTCGTCGATCGGTGCCGGTGGCAGCAGAAGCGGGTGCTTGGTGCTGCCGGTGGCGATCGCCTGCAGGCGAGCGCCTTTGAGTGGGCGCATGAGGACCGGCTCGGTGAGGTGACTGCCGCGGATGCGCCGTTCGTCGAAGCTGATCGCGTTGGTGGTCAGCAGTCCGCGTTCGGTGCGCAGGGTCCCGTCGGGGGAGCGGAGGAGCCGGAAGTTCCAGTAATTCAGGACGTACCCCAGAACGGACAGGATGCCGCCGACGACGATCACGAGCAGACAGGCACCCAGCACGACGAGTCCGATCGCGGTCTCGCGGATGGAGTCGACGGCGTCGCGCGCGAATCCGATCCCCTCCGTGAAAACCCCGGCGTCGTTGGCGATCTGCGCGGCGAGGCCGGCGGCGCCCGCGGCCAGTGCGAGCCCGGCGACGGAGAAGGGGGAGTAGCGCAGCCACGAGGTCTGGAACCGTGCCAGGACCGTGGGGTCCTCGGCCGCCACCGGGGCGGTCGGGTCGTCGGGGTCGGTGCCGGCGGGCGCCGACGGTCCCCGCAGGATGCGCGTGGCCATCAGATTGTCGTGCAGCGCCCGCGCCTCGTCGACGGTGAGTGCGGTGAGGACGACCGCCGACGACTCGTCGTCCCCTCCGGTGCCGATCTTGACCTTCTGCAGTTTCAGCACGCGGTGAACCGGGGACGCGGTGAGGTCGACGCTGCGGATGCGGTCCCGGCGCGCGGTCGCGACCTTGCGTGTGACGAGCCCGCTGCGCACCCGGACGTGCTCATCGGTGACCTGGTAGCGCGTGGTCAGCCAGGGCACCACCGTCACGAAGGGCACGATGACCGCGGTGGCGATCAGGGTGAACAGCGGCGCGCCCGAGCCGGCGAAGACCAGCGCGATCACGACCGGGATCAGTGAGGGCAGGAGCTCGACGGGTTTGACGGCCATCATCCACGGCGACAACCGGTGCCAGTCCTCCGGCCCGTCGACGGCGAACGGCTCAGGTCGCGTCATCGGTGAAAGCCTGTGTGCGGATGGTCAGATCGGCGGCGGTCGTCCGTGCGACCTCCGCGTCGAGACCGGCGATGTGGATCGTCCCGGCCGACGACGCCGTGGTCACGGTGAGGGTCGCCAGCCCGAGGAACTGTTCGATCGGCCCGGCCTCGGTGTCGACCACCTGGATCCGGGCGATCGGGATGATCACGCGGTGCCGGACGAACCAGCCCGATTGCGAGTACACCGCGTCGTCGCTGACCTCCCAGCGGTGAAAGCGGTAACGCCACTGCGGGACAATCGCGACCCAGGCGACGGTCACGACGACCACCGCGACCGCGGCGAGCACCGCGATCCATCGCGTCTGGTCGACGACGACGGCCACCACGACGGCGGCGACCACGCCCAGGACCCCGAGGACGAGCGGGCCGATGCGCCACAGGGTCTTGGCGCGTGGATCGACACTGTTGACCGGGTCACGCAGGGTGGGGTGCACCGGCACGGTCGGATCAGATGAGGGCTCCATTGCCGCCAGTCTAGGGGTGGATTCCCCGATGCTAGGTGACGGTGATGCCGCCGTCGACGGGCAGCGTCTGGCCGGTGACGTATCCGGCTGCGGCCGAGGACAACCAGATCGCGGTGGCAGCGAGTTCCTCGCCGTGTCCGGTCCGGCCGAGGAGTACCCGGGGCATCTGGGAGTCGAGATATCCCGGTTGGTAGGTGTCGGTCATCTCGCTCTCGAAGAATCCGGGGGCGATGGCGTTGACGCGAATGCCCTTGCGCGCGCCCCATTGCTGGGCCAGGTCGCGGGTGAGGCCGATGACGCCGGCCTTGCTCGCGGCGTACGCCGCCTGCGGCAGCCCGGCGGTGGTGATGCCGAGGATCGACGAGATGTTGATGATCGAGCTACCCGGTTGCATCACCCGCCCGCAGGCCTGGGCCATCCAGTAGGAGCCGTTCAGGTTGACGTCGATGACGCCGCGGAACTGTTCGGGGGTCTCGCGGGTCGCCGGGTACGCGGTCCCGACGCCGGCGTTGTTGATGAGCACGTCGACCTTGCCGAAGGTCTCCATCGCGGCGTCGACGACCCGCTGACACTGCTCGGGGTCGGCGACATCTGCGGGGACCACCAGCGCCTTGCGGCCGAGTTCCTCGACGGCGGCAGCGGTGTCGGCGAGCTTCTCCGCCCGGCGCGCGGCGAGTACGACATCCGCGCCCGCCTCGGCGAAACCGCGGGCGAACGAGACCCCCAGCCCGGACGAGGCACCGGTCACGATGACCACCTTGCCGGTGGTGTCGAACAGATCCATCACGGACATCGTTGTCTCCCTTGAGTACTCAGCACGGTGACCGACGCGGGGCGCCGGTCGAGTCGGAATCGGCGTCAGAACCAGGACGGTTCTACGTCGAGGGTGGTGCGGTCGAGTGCGGTCAGCAGATCGAGCTGTGGGCCGGTCTTGGGTAGTTCATACCGGAAGAAATACTGTGCCGCAGCGCGTTTGCCGTCGTAGAAGTCACCGGTCCGGCCGTCGGCGGCGAGGAGTTGTTCGAGCCAGATCCAGGCGATCACGATGTGGCCAGCCGTCTCCAGGTAGATCGTGGCGTTGGCCAGCGACAGCTTCGGGTCGCCCGCCGACCAGATGTGCGCGGTCACCTTCACCAGCCGGTCCACCACCGCGTGCAGCGTGTCGGCAAGGGTGTCGAGTCCGTCGACAGTCCGTGCGCGGGCGACGGTGGCCTCGATCGTCTCGGCCAGCGCGGCGAGACCGGCCCCGCCCTGCATGATCACCTTGCGCCCGAGCAGGTCCAAGCCGTGGATGCCGTGGGCGCCTTCGTGGATCGGGTTGAGCCGGTTGTCCCGGTAGTACTGCTCGACGTCGAACTCGCGGGTGTAACCGTATCCGCCGTGGACCTGGATCGCGAGGCTGTTCGCCTCGAGACACCACTGGGAGGGCCAGCTCTTCGCGATCGGGGTGAGCACCTCGAGCAACAGGTTCAACCGGTCGCGTTCGGCGGGGTCGGTCGTGGTGGCTGCTTCGTCGACGAGGGTGCTGCAGTACAACCCGAACGCGAGAGAGCCTTCGACGTAGGACTTCTGGGCGAGCAGCATGCGACGCACGTCGGCGTGTTCGATGATCGGGACCGGTTTGGTCGACGGGTCCTTGTGGTCGACGGGTCGGCCCTGCGTACGCACCTTCGCGTAGTCGAGGGAGGCCCGGTACCCGGCGTAACCCAGTGCGGTGGCGAGGAATCCGACGCCGATGCGCGCTTCGTTCATCATGTGGAACATGTAGGACAGGCCGCGGTGTTCGTCGCCGACGAGGTAGCCGACAGCGCCGGGAGCGGAGCGAGCGGGCTGATCGTCCACAGCGCCGGGAGCGGAGCGAGCGGGCTGATCGTCCACAGCGCCGGGAGCGGAGCGAGCGGGCTGATCGTCCACAGCGCCGGGAGCGGAGCGAGCGGGCTGATCGTCCACAGCGCCGGGAGCGGAGCGAGCGGGCTGATCGTCCACAGCGCCGGGAGCGGAGCGAGCGGGCTGATCGTCCACAGCGCCGGGAGCCGTCTGGGTGGAGTCGGCGGGGAAGGTGCCATCGCCGAAGTTGAGCAGGGTGTTGGTGGTGGCGCGGTTGCCCATCTTGTGGTTGAGGCCGACGAGCGCGACGTCGTTGCGTGTTCCGTCGGCGAGGTACTTGGGCACGATGAACAGCGAGATGCCCTTGACGCCGGGGCCGCCGCCGGGGATCTTCGCCAGGACGAGATGGACGATGTTCTCGGTGAGTTCGTGGTCTCCGCCCGAGATCCACATCTTGGTGCCGGTGATGCGGTAGGTGCCGTCGCCGGCGGGTTCGGCCTTGGTGGTGATGTCGGCCAGCGACGAGCCGGCCTGTGGCTCGGACAGGCACATCGTGCCGGAGAAGCGGCCTTCGACGAGGGGACGGACCCAGGTGTCGCGCTGCTCGGGGGTGGCGTACTCGGCCAGCAGGTTCGCGTTGCCGACGGTGAGGAAGTTGTACGACGACATCGCGGCGTTGGCGGCCTGGAACCACACGGCGGAGGCCTGGCGGATGACGGTGGGCAGTTGCATGCCGCCGAGTTCGTCGTCGAAGGAGGCCGAGATGAGACCGGCCTTGCGGTACTCGGTGAGGCCGGCGACGATCTCGTCGGGCAGGACGACCTTGCCGTCGTCACCGATGTAGGGCTCGTTGGCGTCGCCGATCTTGTTGGCGGGTGCGAAGCACTTCATCGCGATGTCGGCGCTGAGTTCGAGCACGGCGTCGAAGGTCTCCCGTGAGTGTGCCGAGAAGCGTTCCCGCGAGGTCAGCGTCTCGACATCGAGCCATTCGTAGAGCAGGAACTCGAGGTCCCGCCGGGACATGGGTGTGGTCATCGCACTTCCTCGTCGTTCAGGTGGGCGGACGCTGGTACGCGGATGTCCGTCGCCCGTCCATCATGCCCCGGCATCAGGGCTCGCCCCGACCCGGGTTTCGCCAGTGGGTTGTCCCGAGCGGCGACACGGCCGGCGTGGTCAGACGTCGATACCGAATTCCTTGATCTTGCGATAGATCGTCGCGCGCGAGATGCCCAGCGCGTGGGCGGCGGCGAGTTTGTTGTGGCCGTTCTCCTCGAGACTGCGCACGATGGCGTCGCGTTCGAGGGCCTCGATGCGGGTGAGGGTGTGACGGCTCTGCGCCCGATACGTCGGGGGCAGTTGCGTGACGGTGATCGTCCCGGAACGGTGGTGGGTGACCACGTCGCGCAGGGCCTGACGCAGTTCGGCGACGTTGCCCGGCCAGGTGTATTTGCTGAGCTGGCGCATCGCGTCCGGCGCCACCGGCAGTTCCTTGCCGCGGGTGAGCTGGCGCAGGATCGCGGGCACCAGGACCTGTAGATCTTCGATGCGGTGCCGGAGGGGTGGCACCTCGACGGTGTGGGAGAAGAACGGAAGCAGCGTCGCGCCGAGCGCTGGCAGTGTGTCGACGGTGCTCAGGGTGATGCCGAGCCAGCCCGCGTGTTCGCGACCCTGCAGCACGTCGGCGACGTCGAACAACATGTCGTCGTCGAACTCGTCGATGTCGCGCAGGATGATCGCGAAGTCGTCGCGTTCGATCTCGGCGGTGAAGGTGTCGAGGGTGTCGGCGTCGGAGAAGTCCTCGGCGGAGAAGACGCGGATGGTGCCGCGGCGGTACTGGCCGGCGGCCGCACGCAACACCGCGGCCCGGCCGCTCCCGCGTTCGCCCGATACCGCGATCCATCGGCCCGCGCCGACATGTTGGGCGATGCGATGACAACACTCCCGCCACGACGAACTGCGGCCGACGATGCCGGGCAGCGTCGCCGCGGCCGTCGGACGGCGTCGCGGTTCCGGAGCCGGACCGGGATCCATCAGGTGTACGTGGAAGACCGCGATGCCGGCGTCGGTGTCGGAGAACTCGACGACCGGCGCGAGTCGGACCGCGCGTCCGCTGGGCAGGGTGTTGACCCGGCGGGTCGACGAATTGTCCAGGGTCTGGTCCACGGCGTGCTCGAGCATCGACACCTGGTCTTGCGGATCGATGCTCTGGCGCAGTCGCCGGTTCATCAGCACGACGTCGGCGGCCAGCGCCAGGACCATCATCTGCGGCGCACGGCGGCAGGTGGCGAGATACGCTGCGAGCAGCCGGGATTCGCGCTCGCTGGCGTTCGTCAGCATCTGCTGCTCGATCTGGACGGTGGCCGACTTGGCCAGGGAGAGCAGCAGTGAACCCCCCTCCTCCACCCATCCGGTGAGATCGAGTGCGCCGACGATGCCGCCGGAGAAGGGGTTTCGGATCGGGACACCGGCACAGCTGAGCTGAGCGAGGCAGCCGGCGTAGTGCTCGGCGCCGGTGACGAGTGTGGCCTGCCGGGTCTCGAGTGCGGTGCCGATCCCGTTGGTGCCGGCGTGTTCTTCGCTGTAGCTGTACCCGGGAGCCAGGGAGACGGCATCGAGTTGGCCGAGGAGTTCCCGGCTGCCGGTGGCGCGCGACAGGACCACGCCGTCGGGGGAGGTGAGGATGATGCTCACCGGTTCCGCCGAGAGGTCGACGGCGAGCTGGTCGAGCACCGGACGGGCCGCGCTCATCAACGGGCTGTCCGTGTTCGGTTCGCGGACGAAGGGGAGTTCGAGTCGGTCCGCCTGCACCTTGAACGACCGCGACCGTCTCCACGAGGTGGAGATCGCGTCGCGGACGGTGCCGCCGAAACGGTCGTCGGCTACGCCGTCGTCGCTGAGGAAACGTTCGCGCGCCCGCGCGACGTAAGCGATCGAATTCCGGGCCTGGGCTGAGGGCTGATGATTCACCGGGGTAGACAACTCCCTACTGTGATGTACGTCTCACATCATCAGCAGTGTACAGAACAACGGGCTGGTGGCGGGGGTGGGTCGAGCCGGACGAAACGGACCGTGCTGACCCGCCGGGATCCGCCTGTCGGGACGGCTCGGCGGTGGGCCGGCCGCGATCGACGCCGAGAACGAATTCCGATCGCGACCGGCCCCCGTCACCGTCGTGCGGTGACGTCCCCGCCGGGGTCGATGGCCACCGGCCGGTGTGGGCCGGCCGGTGGCGGCCTGATGAAGGCCGGCCTAGTAGATGTTGGAGGGTCGGACCATGCCCTCGGCGAGGTCGCCGAAGCCGGGCGCCTCGATGGCGCCCGGGTGGGTGAGGACCTCTTCGACCACAGCCGTCTCGGTGGTGATCAGCAGGGCGGCGATGGACGCGGCACTCTCCAGTGCCGCCTTGGTGACCTTCGCCGGGTCGATGACACCTTCGTCGAACATGTCGCCGTAGCCACCGGTCATCGCGTTGAAACCGTGCCCCAGCGGCAGGCCGCTCACGACCCGGACCACCTCGTCGCCGTCGAACCCGGCGTTGGTGGCGATCCAGAAGAGCGGCTCGGCCATCGATCGACGCACGACGTCGATGCCGACGCCCTCGTCACCGGACACCTCGGCGAGCGACTCGAGCGCCCGATGTGCCTGCGCAAGAGCCGTTCCGCCGCCGGAGACGATGCCGTCCTCGACCGCCGCGCGTGTCGCTGCCAGCGCGTCCTCGACGCGGAGCATGCGCTCCTTGAGTTCGACGCTGGTGACCCCGCCGACCCGGATCACGGCCACCCGGCCGGTCAGCCGCGCGATCCGCAGTTCGAGGCTGTCGCGGTCGGCGTCGATGCGGGCGCGGGCATGCTGGGCCTCGAGTTGCGCCACCCGCGCGTCGACGAGACCCTGGTCGCCACGCGCGCCGACGATCGTCGTCGCATCTTCGGTGATGGTCACCCGGTCGCACTTGCCGAGCTGCTCGACGGAGACCTCCGACAGTTCCAGCCCGGTGTCCTTCGCGATCACCTGACCGCCCAGGGCGACGGCGAGATCCTCGAGTTCGGCCACCCGCCGATGTCCGAAGCCCGGGGCCCGGACCACCACCGACTGCATCGTCTTGTGCATGTTGCCGCCGACGAGGAGCTGCAGGGCCGGGCCGTCGACGTCCTCGGCGAGGACCAACAGGGGTCGATCGGCACGCTTGGCCGCCTCGATGCTGGGCATGATCTCCTGAACGGTGGTGATCTTCTTGTTCGTCAGCAGGACCACCGGGTTCTCGAGAACCGCTTCCATGCGTTCGTGATTGGTCACCATGTAGCCGGAGATGTACCCGTGGTCGAACTCGATGCCGTCCACCACGTCCACGCCCAGCCCGAGCGTGTCGCTCTCCTCGGTGGTGATGACACCGTTACGACCCACGTACTCGACGGCCGCCGCGATCGCCGAGCCGATCACCTCGTCGTCGCTGGCGGCCAGCGTGGCGATCCGCTCGAGGTCGCTGCGCCCGCCGAGTGCGACGGACTGCTCGGACAGCGACTCGATCACGGTGGCGATGGCACGCTCGATGCCTCGACGCACCCGCATCGGGTTGGCGCCCTGTTCGACCGCCCGTAGACCTTCACGGACCATTGCTTGCGCCAGCACGGTCGCCGTGGTGGTGCCGTCGCCGACCACCCCGTTGGTCTTCATCGCCACTTCTTTGACGAGCTGGGCGCCCATGTTGGCGAACGGGTCGCGCAACTGGATCTCGCGGGCGATGGTCACCCCGTCGTTCGTGATGGTCGGAGGGCCGGTGAGCTTCTCCAGGACCGCGTTGCGTCCCTTCGGTCCCAGCGTCACCTTGACCGCGTCGGCGAGTGCGTTGACCCCTCGCTCGAGCCGCAGCCGCGCTTCGGCGTTGTAGCGCAACTCCTTGGCCATGGTCGTCCTGCCTTTCGTTCGGTGTTCTCGGCTGTGTACTGCGGTAAATCTGTTGTGCTGCTCGCCCTTTGCTCGCACCTCGACGGCGCGGCCCACCCCTGCCCCCTGAGGAGCGCCCGGAGCTTGCGGAGGGCGGCCAACCCCCTGCTCCCTGAGGAGCGCCCGGAGCTTGCGGAGGGCGCGTCACGAAGGGTCTTCGCAACTCGTCTCGCCAAGACCCTTCGTGACGCTCGCAAGCTCGCTCCTCAGGGAGCGGGGGTTGGCTCGCAAGCTCGCTCCTCAGGGAGCAGGGGGGTCGCCGTCCTTACTCCCTGAGGAGCGCAAGCGGGCTGCCTTCTCTGCTCCCTGAGGTGCGAGGAGCGCAAGCGGGCTGCCTTCTCTGCTCCCTGAGGTGCGAGGAGCGCAAGCGACGAGCCTCGAAGGGTCGGCGACGTCAGGGCACGAGGATCGCCCGCCCGCGGACCCGGCCGGCGTCGAGGTCGTCGAGCGCCTGCTGGAAGTCGTCGAGGGCGTAGGTGCTGGTGTGCAGCTTCACCTTTCCCCGCGCGGCGAGGTCCATCAGTTCCCCGAGGTCGTTGTACGACCCGACGAGGTTGCCGATGTAGTTGATCTCCGTGGAGATCACGTCGATGGTCGGCACGTTGATGTTCTCCCCGTATCCGACGACGAAGAAGCTGCCCGCGCGCCGCAGCATCGCGGTACCCTCGGCGGTGGCCCCGCCCTCGCCGACGAAGTCGAGCACTGCCTCGGCGCCGTGCCCACCGGTCAGCTCGAGAACCTTCTCGACATGTGAACCGTCGGCGACGATCCCGATGTCGGCCCCGATCTGCTGGGCGAGTTCGACGGCGTCCGGATTACGGTCCACCACGATGAGCCGGACCGCCGAGATGGCCGCGAGAACCTGAATCCCGATGTGCCCCAGTCCTCCGGCGCCGATCACCACGCAGGTGTCCCCGGGACGCGTCATGCGCGCGACCTTGGCGGCGGCGTGATACGCGGTGAGTCCCGCGTCGGCGAGTGCGGCGACGTCGGCGGGTTCCAGGGAATCGTCGATCCGCACGACGCTGCGGGCGGTGGTTTTCAGGAATTCGGCATATCCGCCGTTGGTGTCGATGCCCGGGAACTGGCTGTTCTCGCAGTGGACGTCGTCGCCGAACCGGCACGCCCGGCAGAGACCGCAAGTGATGAGCGGATGCAGGATCACCTTGTCGCCGACGGCCACGTTCGTGACCGCGTCCCCGACCGCGTCGACCCAACCCGCGTTCTCGTGGCCGATCGTGTACGGCAGCGCCACACCGGATTTCTCCTCCCACTGGCCCTCGAGGATGTGCAGGTCGGTGCGGCACACGCCGGCGCCCCCGATCTTCACGATGACGTCGAAGGGACCGGTCACCTCCGGTGCGGGAATCTCGTTGAGTTGCAACTTGTCGTGGTAACCCACGACCTGGACTGCGCGCATGGTCTACTCCTGTTCCGTTCGGGTGATGGCGTCGCGGGTGGTCCGGAGGTCGGTGATGACGGGTCCGCTCCGGCCGTCGCAGGCCGTGTCGTCGGCGTAACGGGTGGCGAGCAGGCCGCGGCAGAAGTGGCTGTTCCCCTCCATCGAGATGCGCACCGAGCGCGCGAAGCGCAGGCGCATCGGCACCTGTTCGGCCGGCAACGGGCGGCCCTCCTCGTCGACGACGACGAGGCTGTTGGGGCACACGCTGAGCCCCAACTCCATCCGCCGTCGTAGCAGCGCCGACTTGCGGTGGCCGCGCGGAAGATCCCGCAGGGCGAGGCGGTCGACCTCGGACACGAGCACGCGTCCGGCGGTGAGCTCGGCCGCGACGCAGCGCTCCATCGCGGCGGTGTGTGCTTTGCGCCGGAACGTGAGTCGGAGCTCGTCGAGGCTCTCGAGTGCCTCCACCCCGAACGTGCTCTTGTAGCCCGCGTGCGCGTCGAGTCCGGTGTTGATCTTGTCGCTGTCGTGATGATCGTCGAGCAACACGCGGACCTGACCGATCCCGTCGATGTCCTCGAGCGCATCGAGGGCGTCCGAACCCATGAGGTAGGCGAAGTTCGGCGAACAGAACGAGGTGGGAAGTCGCAGATGGACCGTCACCCCGGCGTCCTCGAGGAGGATCGACCGGACGAAGGCGAGATCGGTGATCGGCTCGTCGAGTTCGGGATCGAGGACCGTGTCCAGCGCAGCGAGTACGTCGCGCTCGAGGCGGCTCGCCCGGTCGACGCCGAGTGCCGGCCGATCGTCCAGGGCGGTCATGCGTTCACCGCGTCCTTCGCCCCGGCCGCCACCTCGGCATCCGGATCGGCTGCGCTGGTCGGCAACCGCAGCTCCTCGGGCACCTCGATGTGCGGGTACAGCGCGGCCGCGTTCAGACCGAGGATCTTCTTCTTCTGCTCGACCGTGATCGGTGCGTACTCGGTCATGTCCTCGGGGATCTGGAAGTCGACGAACTTCTCGACGAGCCACTGCGGGGTCCACAGCGCGTAGTCGCTGGCGAAGAGGATCTTGTCCTCGCCGATCCAGTACAGGAGCTCGCCGATGATCTGCGCGAAGTATCGCGGCCGCGTGTGGATGAACGGGATCGCCACGGCCAGACCGCCGAACACGTTGGACTCCTGGGTTGCGATCCAGCAGAAATCCTCGAGCCGGGGCAGGCCCACGTGCTCGATGACGAAGTTCAGGTCGAGGTAGTCGGTGGCCACCTTGTCGACATCGGCGACGTCGAAAGCGTCACGGTCCAGCGGCCGGATGGTGGGGCCCTTGTGAATGTGGACGTTCTTGATGCCGAGTTTGATGCACTCCTCGAGATAGCGCCGCGACCAGGCGTCGTCGAGCTTGTATCCGCGTGAGTCGCCGAACCATTCGGCCGTGTAGAGCTTGACGCCCTTGAGGTTCATCGTCTCGGCGTCGCGCCGCAGCTGCTCGAGACCGGCCTCGCCGTGGCGGGGATCGTAGGCGTGGTTGTAGGTCAGCAGGCCGGGATTGTCCTCGCACAGCTTGAGCGAGTCGTCGACCTGGGCGAAACCGTTGACGTAGAAGTCCTTCAGGATGGTGGCCTGGAAGATGGCATGGTCGGCCGGCCCCTCCTCGAAGAGGTCTCGCATCAGGCGGTCCGGGCCGTAATAGGTGTAGGTGTCGTAGTCCCACACCTTGTCCTCGGGGCTGAGGTTGCGGTGATAGTCGTAGAAGCAATCGATGAACTGCTTGCCGTGGATGTTCTTCTGATTGGACTCGCGTCCGTCCCAGAGGTGGACGTGGGCGTCGACGATGAAGTACTTGTCGCCGTTCTTCTCGTACATCGTGTGCTCCTGACGATCGTGGGCTGTGGTCTCGGCGGGCGGGGCCGGGTTGTCTCGGATGTGATGGGCGGGGAGGTGTTCTCGGTGGTGGGCGGGGTGGTGCGGGGTTGGTGTACGTCGTGGCCGCCGGGAACGGGCCGCCGGCGGCCACGACGCATGCCTGGTGGGCTCGGGTTCGAGCGTCAGCCCTGGGCGGTGAGGTCGAACCCGATGTACTCGGCAGCGTCCTCCGGACTGGCGAACAGGAAGGTCCGGTCGTCGAGGTGCACCATCCGTCCGTAGTGGGTGGAGCTGATCTCCTCGAAGATCGATCCGTCGAAGTCCTGGCCGAGTGCGTCGGTCAGCTCGTCGTAGTCGAACTCGAGCCGGTTGACCCCGTCCACGCGGATCATGGACGGGTATTCGGTCAGTTCGACCCCGTCTTTCGCTCCCATGACGTCGGCGACGACCCGGCCGATCGGGGTGTTCATCAGGGTCACGCCGCACATGTTGGAGAACTCGGTCTCCGCGCCGAATTGCATGGTCACTTGCTCAACTCCTCGGGGATGGCGACATCGATGGATGTCAGCAGGTCGGTGAACTTGGCGGTTGCCGCGTCCAGGCTGGTGGCGAACGTGATCGACTTGTCCGCCGGCTGCGACCAGATCGGTTGCAAGGCACGGGCTGCGTCGAGACACCGGGGGACCCACACGGCGAGCCACTGGCCGAACAGCTCCTTGTTCTCGTCGCCGAACTGCTCGTCGCGCGTGAGGATTCGGAAGAGGCTGCGTGTGTAGGCCAGGTCGCGGTCGTAGTCGTGCTCACCGGTGCCGACGATGGTCGGGGTGATGTAGTCGCCGTTGCGCGCGGCGACCTGCATGACCAGCTCCGAGCGGAAGAGCGATCCGACGAGCTGCTCGAAGACGATGTTGGTGGCGAACAGCAGCTCGCACCAGTCACCGACTGCGGTCAGCCGTTCGACCACCTCGCGGGTCGGCTGCCACTCCGGTGCTGCCTGCCACACCTCTTTGTGTGCCTCGCCGTCGAACTCCTCCTCGGCCTCGGACAGGTCGAGGTTGAACAGCGCGAGATCCTGGGCGAAGCGCATCTTGTGTGCGGCGTTCACGGCCACGGCGGTGTTGATCATGTTGGTCGGGCCCGACCGCTGGATGGAGGTGAACACGTGGAGTGCCAGCCCGTTCTCGGCGTGCATCCAGGCTCCGAGATTTCGCTCGATGAACTTGAGCCACGGCGAATTCCACGAATCGTACGCGCGTGCCCGCTTGGCGTTCTGCAGGCACAGGTCGACCTGGTGGACGACCGCTGAGTTGTTCCGGTAGATCGTCTGGTCCCACTCCTCGTTCGGGTCGAGGAAGGCGTGCCAGTTGCTCGACTTCGCCGTCGTCCACTCCTGCGGGTAGCCGCCGGGACCGTTGCCGAAGCCGTAGATCCAGCCCTGACTCAGGTGCCGTTCGGGATCGGGCTGTACGTCGACGGTGACGTCCTCGTACATCGTCGCGCGCTTCTTGGCCGGCTGATAGTAGCTGTACTTGCGGCTCTTGGAACTCGGGAAATCCTTGGCGCCGGCTTCGGCGTCGGTGAACTCGATGGACGGGAAACTGCGTTCTCGCTGGTTGGATCTGGGGGCGGTGGGTGCGGACATACTGCGCGCTCCTCCTCGTTCGGCGGCTGTTGGGGTGTCGAGCTGGCTAGTCGAATGCCGGGCTGGTGAAACTGTCGTAGAAGATCTGGTCACGGGGCACCGAATGTTGTTCGGCGAGAGCCAACGCCGCGTCGACCATGGGCGGGGGTCCGCAGAAGTACACCTCCGTTCGGGACAGATCGGATTCGCATCCGTTGACGATGTCGGTGACGTTGCCCTCGGCCACGGAGACGCCTGCGGGTGCGTCGGCGGCGGACTCGGACAAGCATGCGGTGAAGCTGAAGTCGGCGATCTTCTCGCCGAGAGAGGCGATCTCGTCGAGGCAGAAGAGATCGGCCGCGGTGCGGGCACCGTAGTAGAAGCGCACCGGGCGGACGATCTCCGACTCGCTGATGTGCCGGAGGAGGGACAGCAGCGGTGCCATTCCGGCGCCGCCGCCGATGCAGACGATCGGGAGTACGTGCCCGTTGCGGAGGGTGCATGACCCGTACGGGCCGTTGACCATGATCTCGGTGCCCGGTTCGAGTCCGTTCTCGAGCATGCCGGCGAACACTCCGCCCGGGTACTTCTTGATCAGGAACTCGAGTTTGTCGGGGGTCGACTGGGTGGTGGCGATCGAGAAGGACCGCTTCTCCTCGGTACCGGGGATCGAGAGGTCCACGTACTGACCGGGTTTGAACTCGAAGGTGGCCGGCTCGACCACGTCGAGTCGCAGGGACACGATGTCCTTGGTCATCGGCTCGACCGCGGTGACCCGCGTGCGTACGTCCTGGATCGGTGCGCCGCCGAGCAATTCGTCCTCGTCGAAGTTCAGCAGTTCGATGTCGCAGTCGCTGTAGGCGTACGTGCGGCAGAGCAGGACATACCCTTCGGCCTCCTCGGCGTCGTTGCAGGCGAAGGTCGAGTAGTCGTCCATCTGGACGTCACCGTCGAGCATGTAGGACTTGCACGCCGAGCACCGGCCCTCCCGGCACCCGTGCATGAGGTGGATGCCCTGCCGGAATGCGGCGTCGAGGATGGTCTCGTCCTCGCCGACCTCCATCTCGATGTCGACGGGGGCGAAGTTGATGCGATGTGTGTCGGCCACTGTTTCTCCAGTTCGGACTTCGGGTGCGGGGACCCTTCGTGACGCTCCGCTGCGCTCCGCTCCTCAGGGAGCAGGGGTGACGCTTGGCTCCTCAGGGAGCAGGGGGATGGCTTGCGGGACATCACCCGCTCCCTGAGGAGCGCTCGGAGTTCGCGCTGAGTGCGTTTCCTTCTGCTCCCTGAGGAGCGCTCGGAGTTCGCGCTGAGTGCGTTTCCTTTTGCTCCCTGAGGAGCGCTCGGAGCTTGCGCTGAGTGCGTTTCCTTCTGCTCCCTGAGGAGCGCTCGGAGTTCGCGCTGAGTGCGTTTCCTTCTGCTCCCTGAGGAGCGCTCGGAGCTTGCGGAGAGCGCGTTCCTTTTGCTCCCTGAGGAGCGCTCGGAGCTTGCGGAGAGCGCGTCACGAAGGGTCGACGCGACTCAGGCCGGTACGGCCCCGTTGGTGTTGGCGCGGTACGCCGCGATGTGGGCGTTCCGTTCCTCGTCGGACATCTCGTTGAGCAGCACGTTCGGGCTGTTGAAGACGTTGCCGCGGACATCGTCGAGCGTCCACATCTTCTTCGGGTCCAGGTCGAGGTGCGGCTGCGGGATGAGCGTCTTGCCGTCATCTCGGACGTAACCCAGATCCTGGATGATGTCGGCGAGATCCTTGCCGTGATGCAGCGTCTCCCATTCGCGGAAACCGGTGAGACGACCCATGTTCGGGGTCTCTCGGCCCTCGTACTCGCCCCGGAAAGCCACCGCATCGGTCCAGTAGCAGGTCTCCGAGCAGTACGTGCGCCATTGGTCGTCGACCTTCTCGGTGACCATGTCCTCACGGACGAGGCACGGCACCATACAGGTCCAGCAGCGGTGCGGGTACTCGTAATCGACGTCCTCGAAGGCGATCGGCTTGTTGCGTCCCGGGTAGGCGAGCCGGTTGTAGTTCTCCCACCACTTGCCGAACTTGTTGTACCAGCCGGGGTACTTCTCCTCGAACCACTCGAAGTCCTTGTCGGTCATGGCGTCGATGCGCCAGTAGTTGACCGGCCAGCCGGTGGCGAAGAACCGCGCGACCTCATGGACGTAGTGCTTGTCGACGATCCGCTTCCACGCCTCTTCGACGAGGTCGTGCGGGATGGTCAGCCCGTACTTCTCCAGCGGCAGAAGGTAACTGCGGTAGTAGTCGTCGTAGATCCAGCGACGCCACATCTCGGCGTAGCTCTCGCGGTCCTTGCGACGGTCTTTCGTGCCGTACTCGATGAAGGTGCCGATCGCGGCGTCGACGACGCAGTGGTTGTTCCACCATGCGTACCGCAGATCACGTTCCAGTAGTGGGCGATTGCGCTCGTCGGCGAGAGCCATGAGCAGAATCGAGTAGCCGTTGGAGATGTGCCGCGACTCGTCGGACTGGACGGAGTGGAACACGGTGGGCAGCAGGTAGTCGCCGTTGGCGGCGGCCTCGTCGGGCATCGCGACGAAAAGTGTGTTGGTGAAGGCGGTTTCGGCGACCACGGTGAGGTAGATGTTGGCCGCGGTGATGGCGTCACCGGTGATGAACCCCTCGCCGAACTGGCGGCCGATGGTGCCGGCGTAGTTGTTGGCGAACGCCTTCTCGGTGATGTCGAAGCCGGCCGGGTCGATGTAGTTGTTCATGTACAGCTTCTTGAGGTTCATCTGGATCGTCGAGTGACGAACCTCGTCGATCATCTGCACGGCCAGGCCGTTGTGGATCTCCGGGTTGGGCACGGCGTCGATCGCCATCGGCATCGCGCGGGCCGCGGAGATCTCGGGGAACGGGATGATCGACAGGAACAGCTTCTGCCATTCCAGCCAGCGTTCCTGCACCTGGCGGAACATGTTGCCGCGGATGGCGCCGTCCATGGCGCCGTATACGCGGTTGTCTTTTTCCTCCTCCATCGGGAAGTACGACCGCATGATCTGCTTCAGCGGATCCTTCTTGGGGGCCTTCTCGAATGTGTAGTCGGTACCGAACCGGGTGGCCGGGGTGGCGAAGGTGGGCTCCCAGGACAACTCGGTGATCTTCGCATGGGCTTTTGTCAAGCTCTGCCTGCTCAAAGTGCGCCTCCTCGGTGGAGAGCCGGCGGATTGCCGGCCCGCATGGACTGGAGCGACTTCGATACAACCCTGTGACGTGGATTACAAACGTCTCACTGTGAGACGACGACAGAGAACCCGCCCGGTGCGGTGCGCCGGGGCGGGTTCGGAGGTGGTGACGGACCGCTACAGTTCGCGATCCGCGGCGGCGAACGACCCGGACGGAAGCAGCGGATCGTTCAGACGCTGGGCGTACTGGTCGAAGTAGATCCGCGCGATCAGCTCGCGCCGGCTGCGGACGCCGGCCTTGTCGAAGATGGATTTCAAGTGGTCCTGCACGGTGTAGGCGGAAACGTGCAGGGCGGTGGCGATGTCCTTGGTGGCCACACTCTGCAGCACCATCTGGGTGACGTCGCGTTCACGGGCCGTGAGCCCGAAAGCCTCGACGACCAGCGGGATGATCTCGGGCGGGCGGGCCTCCTCGATGGTCACCACGACCTCGCCGACCCGGCCGTCGGCCGACGACAGCGGCGACGCGTGGATGACGAGCCACATGCCCGACGCCCCGCGCACCCGGAGGCGCGGCGGGACGGAGGACTCACCCGAGCCGTAACGGCGTGCGGCTCCGATAAGGCCGTAGATCGGGTTCATCACCGCCGCGCCGTTCGGACCGGACGCGAGGTCGGCGATGCGCTCCTGGCTGCCGGCGCTCATCTGCACGATCTCGTTGCTGCGGTCGATGATCAGCACCGCCGGGCCGTGGCCGGTCGGCGGTGGCGGACTCGGCGCGTCGACGGTGGCAGGGGCGGCGGCACTCGCCCCGCCGGCGACCACACTGCTCAGCAACCCCACGCGCACGCCGTAGGCGAGAGTGCGCGACAGCGAACCCAGGAAGTCGATCTCGTCGGCGTCGAAGGGCCGGCATCCGGCCCCGCTGCGGAACATCGCGATCCCGGCCCACGCCCGGTCCCCGTCACGCAGCACCAAGCGGGCCTCGTCGTGGAAGCAGTATTCGGGAATCATCAACTGCGACATACGATTAGACCGTTCGGTGGCGCCCCGGTTGAGGAGGTTGAGTCCGACCGCATCGCGTTTGGCGGCCACCATCTCGCGGTATGCCGTCGGCTCGACCTGCCCGTATTCGAGGAGACCCCAGTCCGGGTCCCGGTGATCCTCGCCGAGCAGTGATCCGTACTTGCGGGCGCTGGTCAGCAGGACGGTGTTGGGATCGAAGGTGCCGATGCACACCGCGTCGACGGGCACCGCGCGGCTCAGGGAGGCGACGGTCTCGGCGAAGAAGTCGTCGAGACCGAGGCCGGCGTGGGCCACGACCTCGATGTCGCGGCGCACACGCTCGGCGGTCAGACTCGATGTCATTCGACAATTGTGGGCATGAGCTGCACGGATGTCTATCCCACAATAGTGGGGTCCCCCGGACGGAGGACACCGGCCGGATCGTGGCGTCGTCGGATGGTCTCGAGGCGCGTCCGCTGG
The DNA here is from genome assembly GCF_002009645.1 of Gordonia sp. IITR100. Lineage (NCBI taxonomy): Bacteria > Bacillati > Actinomycetota > Actinomycetes > Mycobacteriales > Gordoniaceae > Gordonia > Gordonia sp. IITR100. The sequence continues at coordinate 78,935 of NZ_MVKV01000012.1, forward strand.
TCGGTCGACCACAGCGCGTCGCGTTCGGTTGCCGTCCGCCCGGAGAAGTTGAGCAGCGCTCCACAGGAGTGGGCGGCCACCGCGTCGGTGACGGCCGCGAGATGCTCACCGACCTGTTCGCCCAGCGGGCCGGCGGGTACGCCGATGGCGAGGACGGAGAACGTGCCGTCGCGTCCCACGACGGCGTTGGGTACGCGCTGTGGCGACCGCAATCGGCCACCCAGGAGACGGACCTCGACGATGGCCAGCGGGCTCGCGACCTGCGGCCCGGCTACCGCGAGCAGGGCATCCACGGCAGATGCCGGAAAATCGGCGAGTACGCAGCCGCGTTCGGCGCTCGGCATCGGCCCGGGCGGGTCCATGTGTACCGCGTCGAGCGCAGCGGTCGGGAGGACGTCGATGTTCTCCAGGAGGATCGGACCCGCCGACCGCATCGGTGCGAGCACCGCGGCGGCGGTGGCCGGGTCCCCGGTGTGGGTGTAGCGGACGTGCACGGCGAGCTGACCCTGTAGGGGCGGGGGCAGGTTGGGGTCCGGCGGGAGGCGGAGGATCGCCACCGAGGTCCCGGCCTCCTCGGGCAGGGAGGGCGCCCATTCGCGCCAGGCGTGCAGGACGTCGGCGGCCGCCGAGCCGGCGAAGAAGATCCCGCCGCCGTAGACCGTGGGCAGATCGAAGAGCTCGAACTCGAGTGCGGTGACGATGCCGAAGCCGTCCCGTCCGCCGAGCAGTGCCCAGAACAGGTCCGAACCCGCGGATGCGTCGACCGTGCGGACGAAACCGTCGGCGGTGACGAGCTCGATCGACCGGACATGATCGGCGGCATAACCGAACTGACGACCCAACGGACTCAGTCCGCCGCCGAGTGTGTACCCGACGACACCCACCGACGACGACGAGCCGACGAGCCCGGTGAGGCCGTGCGGAGCGGTCGCGGCGACCACATCGCGCCACCGCGCACCGGCTTCGACGCGCGCGGTCCTGGTCACCGGATCGACACTCACCCCCGCCATCCGGGACGTGGTGACGACGACCGTGCCGCGCCCCTCGATCGGCGATCCGTGCCCGGTCGCCCGCGCACCGACCCGCATCCCGTTCGAGCGCGCATATCGCACGGCGGCGGCGACGTCGGCAGCGTTCGTCGCCCCGACGACCACGTCAGCGGCGGGTATCGCCGCGAGGTTGAAGCCGGTCAGTTCGGCGGTGTAGCCCTCGTCGGCCGGGGTCAGAACGGGACCGCTGACCGCGGAGAGCAGGGCGTCGAAGTCGGTGAAGTCGATGGGTTCGGAGGTGATGGACACGATGCTTCCTTCGTAATGATCTGCGGATGAACGGGTTCGAGCGTCGGTGCTGCTGTGGTGGGCCGCCGGACTCGGCGGCTCGATGGGACTCAGAGTGGCCGACGCCCTTTTGTTCCCGCCATCCCTCGAACGCGGGAAATGCTCGTGCCAGAGTTCTGGGTTCGTGTGCGTCCCAGAAGTCTGGGGGGCGTCGGTCGACCCGACCCCCGCTGGTTGAGCCGGCACCGAGCGGAGCCGCCGGGCCGAGCAAGCGACGAAGGAGCGCGTCGAGGTCGAGGCGCCGAGTCGAAGCCACTTGGTGACCCGACGCCGCTGCACAACCCCTGCGGACCCAGCCCCACACGCCCGGCGGGTTGCGGATGCGCCCCGGGGGAGCGACTTCGCGGGATCTTCAGTCCACTTCAGACTCGCAACTTTTCACCCAGAATCCGTAACAGATGTGACTGAAGTTCACCTCTGTCAACGATTCACGCACAATCAACGCGAATCGACGCACAGTCGACGAAAAACGCTGCACAGTCGACAGTTTCGAGATTTCTGAGCCTGTGGAAACTCCTCGTAGTCGAACGAATGTTCCGGTACCTTGGAGTCATGCCAGAGCTCACCACGCTCCTCGATCAACTCATCGAGACCACCCCGCCCACCGACGACCCGACGGGCAGAGCAACATTCGACGCCCTCGACACGTGGCGCCTGATCCGCAATCTTGCCGATCATCAGATCGTCGCGCACGCAGCGCAACTCGACGAACTCGGTGTCGCACAGAAGGCCGGTAGCACCACCAAGAAACTGCTGATCGAGTCAGGCCACGCACCGGCCGCCGCGCACCGCACCATGCGAAGCGTCGATGCGTTGCCGGGGTTGCCTGCGCTGTCTCGTCATGCCGCTGACGGGCGGCTGTCCGGTGAGGTCGTCGATGCCATCGTCCGCGGCATGAACGAGATCGAAAAACGGTGTGGTGACGCTCTTTCCGAGGGAGAACGCTCCCGGTATGAGATCGAACTCATCGCCCAAGCACTATCCGGTGCTACGCCGACCGAAGTGCTCAAGCATGCTCACGCCATCAGCAACGCCCTCGCCGACGCCTCTGACGCCGGAACCCCAGCGTCGGACGATGCACGCTTGAACTCGGTGAACGCGCACACCACCGACGACGGCCGTGTCGAGGTGCGTGCCGACCTCACCCAGGTCGTGGGTGAGAAGTTCCTGGCCATGATCGACGAACGGTCCTGCCCACGGCCCGAACCCGACGGCGCCGAGGACCGTCGCACCGCCGAGCAACGCCGCGCCGACGCCTTCGAACTGATCCTCGACCAAGCCGCGATCGGCGCGAGCATCGACACCGTCGGAAGCCCACGCACCCAGTTGATGCTGACGATCCCCGCGACCGGAGACCTCGCGACACTGCCGTGGACCGGGACGGTCAGCCACGCCACCGCCAAACAAGCGTCGTGCGACGGCTCGCTGACGGAGATCATCCTCGACAGTGAGGGCGTACCGCTGCAGATGGGCCACACCCACCGCTTGTATCCGGCACACCTCCGCAAAGCGATCATCGTGCGTGACGCCTGCTGCATCAAATGCGGTGCACCGCCGTCCCATACACAGGTGCATCACATCAAGTCGTGGGCCGACGGCGGACCCACCGACCTCGACAACGGCTGCCTGCTCTGCCAACGCTGCCACACCCAGGTTCACCACCACGGCTGGGACATCGTCATGGGGTTCGACCGACACCCCTGGCTCGTCCCACCCGCGATCATCGACCCGCATCGTCGACCACTACCCGCTTACAACCGACGCACCATGCGACTCGACGACGCCGCCTGACCGGCCCTCCGTCACACTTTCGCGTAGCACCTTCTGCACCCGGACCGTACCCGGGACCGCTTCCGTCCCTTGACAACTCCACAGTGCTGCCCCTCCGTACTCCGTTACCGCAGCGGATCACCGTCGCGGGAACGGGGTGTCGGACGAACACGCAACGCCCCCGTTCGGCAGCAATCGGGCCCTCGAGCCACACTCCGCGGAACTTTCGGGGCGTGCCCTGGCTGAGTCCGTCGTCGACCACCGATGAGGGAGCACTGCGACGGGCCGGGGCGCGGTTGAACCGCTCGACCGCGACGGTCGAGCAGCGGGCGCCCGCCACCATGGATGGGGTGAGACCGGTACGACAGATCAGCCAGTGCCCCCGCCGATCGCCTACATCTACACCCTCGCGTTCATCGGTGGGGATCTCGGAGTGCAACGGACTGGAGTGCACCGGACAGGAGTGGTCGACGACGGCATGGTCGTCGGCGGCGTTGTGAGGTAGCGATCTCTGCGTAATGCCGTTACCGGGTCGGTGCTTTCGCGATCTCACCGGGCAGAGCAACTGGGTACTGCTCGGCGTTGCCTGATGACGAACGCGCCGTAGGTCAGTCCGCCAACGCTCGGTACGTCGCCGCCTCGAAGTCGCGGTACCCGTCGATCGATGCGGGGTCGACGAAGGGGAAGATCTGGGTGGCCCAGAAGCCGCCGATCCGGGTGTGGGGATCGATCCAGTAGTAGAGGTTGGCCAGCCCGGCCCACGACTGCGAACCCGCCTTGCGGCCGGTGGGGGTGTCGGTGTCGTTCACCATGAACGGATACGACCAGGATTTCGGTGTCCCCGGATCGAATTCGACATCGTGGCTCAGCGGCGGGATCACTCCGGGCAGCCGTCGCACCGCGAGATCGCCGATCTGGTTGCGCAACGCCGTGGTGACGGTCTCCGGGCGCAGGATCTGTTGACCGCGGTCGGAGCGGCCTTCGCGCAACCACATTCGCAGGAAGGTCAGATAGTCGGGGACGGTGGACCAGAGGCCCTGCCCGCCCATGTCGATCTCGGGATCGGCAGGCTGTTCCCAGCGGTGGTTGGGGACGAGCTCGCCCCGCTTGCGCATGTGCAGGACCGCTCGCCGACGCCGGGCGCCGTCGGACAGCGCAAATCCGGTGTCGGACATGCCGATTGGGTCGAGGACCCGCTCGTCCATCACCTCGCGGAGACGGCGTCCGGTGACGGCCTCGATGACCTGGCCGGCCCAGTCCACCCCGGAGCCGTACTCCCACTCCGTGCCGGGATCGAACAGCAGCGGGGTTCGCAACGAGGCCCTCGTGGCCGTGGCGACGGCGGGCACACCGTGGTCCGCGGTCAGTCGACGGTAGGTCTCGTTGAAGAAGTCGTAACCGAAACCGGCGGTGTGCGTGAGCAATTGGTGGGTCGTGACATCGGAGGCGGGTGGCCGCAGGCGCGGCCGCCCGTCGTCGTCGAAGCCCTCGATCACCTGCAGCTCGCCGAGCGCCGGGACGTAAGTGCGGGCCGGTGCGTGCAGGTCCAAGGCGCCCTCCTCGACGAGCTGCAACGCGACCGTCGCGGTCACCGCCTTCGTCGCCGAGAACAGAGCGAAGACGGAGTCGACGGTCATCGGCTGCTCGTCGTCGAGCGCACGCACCCCCGCGGCACCGAGGAAGACCGTCTCCTCGTCGGTCGTGACGCCCGCGACCACCCCCGGCACCCGCGGCGCGCCCTCGGTCCGGGCGGTCAGGATCGGGGTCACCTCCTTGGCGAGGCGTTCGGATCGGACTGGTCCCGCAGAGGTCATGGAATGGTCTCTCCTCATCGAAGTGGAACGTGACCGGCCCCGACGAACGTCCGGAGTCGGTCGATGGCGAGGGTGAGGTCGTCGGTGGATGCGGCGTAGGACAGACGGACGTACCGGTCCGCGCCCGCGACCCCGAAGTCGTGGCCCGGGGTCAGGGCGACATGGGCTTCGGCGAGCGCCCGGTCGCAGAACTCGGCCGACGTCAGGCCCGTGGAGCCGACGTCGAGGTAGACGTAGAACGCGCCGTCGGGGATGACCGGCACGTCGAGTCCGATGTCCGCGAGCCCGTCCACGACGAGTTGCCGGCGTCGCGCGAACTCACGACGGTTCTGTTCGGCCACCGCCAGGGAATCCGGCGTGAAGCAGGCCAGCGCCGCGTATTGCGACGGCGTGGGCGGGCACACGTAGAAGTTCTGCGCCAGCCGCTCCAGCACCCCCACGAGTTCCGTGGGCACGATGCACCATCCCAGCCGCCAACCCGTCATCCCGAAGTACTTGGAGAAGCTGTTGATCACGACCGTCTCCGCGACGCCCGGCGAGTCGGCGGCCAGGATGCTGCGCGGCGGCCGACCGTCCGGTCCGGGGTCGGACAGCCCGAGGTAGATCTCGTCGACGATCGACCAGCCGTCCCGGGCCGCCGCGAGCTCGCACATGGTCACGAGTTCCTCATACGGCATCGAGGTGCCGGTCGGGTTCGACGGGGTCGCCACGATGACGCCGCGGGTCGCGTCCGTCCACGCGTCGTCGACTTCGGCGGCGGTGAGCTGGAACCGGTTGGCGGGGCTGGTCGGCAGGAGCCGGACCTGTGCGCCGAAGGCGTGCGCGAACTGGCGGTTGCACGGATAGGACGGGTCGCCGATGAGGACCTCGTCGCCCGGGTCGATCAACGCCGCGCAGGCCATCAGGAGGGCCGCCGACGCGCCGGCGGTGACCGCCACCCGCGCGGGATCCACCGACGCCCCGAAATGGTGGCCGTAGAAGTCTGCGATCGCCTCGCGCAACTCCGGGAGGCCGAGGGCGCCGGTGTAGGCGAGGGGACGCCCGGTCGCCTCGCGGGCCGCGGCGAGGACCGCCGGCGGAGCCCCGAAATCGGGTTCACCGATGTTCAGCTTCACGACGGAATGACCAGCTGCCTCGAGTTCGGCGGCGCGCTTCGCGAACTCCATCGCCTGGAACGGCGCGATCCCTTCGGCCCGTCGGGAGATCTTCATGGGTGACATTGTGCGCGTCGGGATATCTGGCACCCGACCCCACCTCTCCGGCGGCGACGCGCACCGGCAGGCAGGATGTGGGGGTGCCCATTCCCGAATTCATCCGCGATCTGCGTGCCCAGGTCGGTACCCGCGAACTCTGGTTGTCCGGCGTCAGCGTCGTCGTCTGCGACGACGCCGGGCGGGTGCTGCTCACGCGCCGCGTCGACAACGGACAGTGGGCCGTCGTGTCCGGCGTCCTTGAACCGGGAGAGGAGCCGGCGCGGGCGGCCCTGCGCGAGGTCCGCGAAGAAACCGATGTCACCGCCGAGATCGTCAGACTGACCAGCATCGACGTCACCCCGCTGATCACCTACCCGAACGGCGACCGGACCCGCTATCTCGACGTCTGCTTCCTCGCGCGCCACGTCGACGGCGATCCCCGGGCCGCCGACGACGAGAACTCCGACGTCGCGTGGTTCGCGCCCGACGCATTGCCGTCCGACCTGACCGACACGTCGGCACTGCGGATCGAGAAGGCGCTGGCCGGCAACGCCGAGGCGTGGTTCCGACGGTAGGGGCTCCAGCGGTAGGGGGTCCCTCAGGGAAGTCCCTGAAGTTCGCCCCAGAAGTGCCGCCGAGCATCGCTTTCCGGCTTCGGCGGGCGCAGACTGGGCTCATGAGCACATCGACGAACAACACCACCGGCATGACCTTCTGGAAGGTCCTGGGCGTCATCGCGGTCGCGCTGATCGCACTGGCCGTCCTCGGCCCGCTACTCGAGGGACTCTTCTGGATCGCCCTCGTCGCACTCGCCCTTTACGGCGGCTACATGCTGTTCCGTTCGAACAAGAAGAACACGCCCCCGACCACCTACTGACCGGGCGTCACCCGCCGAACAGCAGCCAGAGCCCGAGGAACGTGTAAAAGACCATCAGCACCATCATGGTGAGCTGCCCGGTCAGCTGATGCCGGCGGGGCAGGAGACGCAACGATGCGTCGTGCGCCGCGGCCACCCCCAACAGGTGGCCGCCGAGTACGAACGCCACCTTCAGGGTCACCGTGACCGTCGGGTGGTCACTCATCACGTACACCGGATGAGCATCGCTGAGCCACAACACATTCCATCCCCTCCCCAGCGGATCGCCGAGCGCGAGGACGGCTTCTTGTCCCTGTTCGACGAGTGACTGCAGATAGTGGGCGAGGATGTAACCGATCACGATCGGGACCAGCGAGTGCGCCATCAGGCCGGGGAGGCGGCGCCGGAGGTCCGGTTGCACACCGCCGACCGCGCGGGCGGCCGTCCAGAACGTCACCACGACGACGCCGATGAACACCAACAGGCCCGCGGTCGAGTACACGGTGGCGGCCGCCCGGCTGTCACCGGCACCGTCGGCGACGAGGTCCTGCCAGAACGCGATCGCCGAAAAGCTGTCGAACGCGGTGGAGCCGAGCAGGATCGCGAGAACGGTGACGGTACCCGGGAGCACCGGGAGCGTGGGCAGCGAGTTCATCGGGCTACGGAGGATCACCCGGCCGGCGCTGTTGCGCGCGAACGGGGACAGGCGCGAGGCCACGGTGCTGTACACCGCGAACGGGTCGGCGTCCGCGGTCCACCGCAACCCGAAGACCACGCCGCCGACGAGGGTGATGACCAGGTAGCAGAGCAGCCAGATCCGCACCGATGACACCGAACTCGGGTCGGGCGACGCCAATTCGAGCCAGACGAAGGCGAACAGGCCCAACGCCGCGGGCCACCAGCCCAGCCGACGCGGATATCCCCGCAGGCCGACGACCCGCGGGCCTCCGACACCTCGGGCGGCCCGCAACAGGGTGCGGACCGGGGACAGCAGTCGCCACACCGGTCCGAGGAGTACCGACAGCACGGTCATGCCGACCCAGAGCAGCACATAGAACGCGCCCGGTAGGGGGTTCTCGTCGTTGTCGGGGCCGACGGCGGCCACGATCAGCCATGCGGTGAGAACCACTGCGGCGCCGCTGATCACGCCGCGCACCCACCGGTTGTCGACGGCCGCCGTCACCCATCTCGGGAGCTCTCGGCCGGCGTCCGGCCGACCGAATCGTGGTGTACGCCAAGCGAACGCGATGACCGCGAACGAGATGGTCAGCGCCCAGGCGCCGCCGATCAACACCGCGGTCAGCGGGACGGGCAGGTACTCCGAACCACCCAGTCCGTGGGCGAGCAGAACGTCAGTCGGCCTCGCGGGCGGGGTCATCGGCCTCGTTTCGGGTCGGGGGATCGGTGGGATCGGGGTCGCCGCCTGCCGGCTCGGCGGCAGTGCGGCCGGCCTCGCCCGGGCGGCCTGCCGCGTCGTCGGCGTCGCCTTCGTCGTCCTCGTCGTCCCCGCGTCGACGGTCGATGATCGCGATCGCGACGATGACGCCCACCACCAGGAACGCGGGGATCACGGCCGGCAGCGCCAGCACGAGCGGATGCGTCGCCAGGTGGTGGACGCCGGGGTCGGCAGCGAGAGCGATCACGGCTGCGGCTGGAGTTCAGGCTCCCGCGCGCCCGATGTCGCCTCCCGGGCGTTCACCCGGCCGGCTCCCCACGACAGCGCCGCGATGAGCAGCAGCGAACACACGAGCACCACCAGTGATGCCGCGCCGAACAACCACGACGGGTAGTCGAAGGTGCGCTCGCGCTGCAGGATCGAGATCTCCGCGACGAACGGTTTCGTCGACGTCAGCTGAGCCGGCTCGCCCTCCGCGCCGATCGCCGGGTCGGCCGGCAGATACACCGGCACGCCCGCCATCGTGGTGCCGTCCTGTACGCGCAGGATGGTCTTCCATGATCCCGACACCGGCATCGGTTCGGTGGACCGGAAGTGGTTGGGACCGACGCGCTCCAGCCGGTCGATGACGATGCCGCGGTCATTGTCGATCCCGCCCTGCCACGACATCAGCGTGACCCACTCGGGGTCGTCGCTGAGCGCGTCGGCGGGGTCGAGGAAGACCTCGGCCGTCACGTTCTCGTCGGCAGCCTCGTTCGGCCCGGCCGGGGTGAGGACGACGCGCGCGGTGACATCCGCGGGGACCGAGACCCGCAGGCCGTTGGCGACGGCCCCGCCGATCACCAGGACGGAGAGCACGACCGCGGTGATGCTGACCCAACGGGTCGGGAGGCGTTCGCCGACGCTGACGAGGCCGAGCAGCCCGCCGCACACACCGGCCGCGATGCCCACGGGAATCGCCATCGCCAACGCCTCGCCCCACATGCCGGTGACCCACGGAAAGGGGTAGGCCGCGGCGATCCACCAGGACTCGATCCAGAGGCCGAGGGTCGCGACTCCGAGCCCGGCCACCGCACCGAAGAGCACGCGGCGCTTGAGCAGCGGGGTCAGCGCGAGCAGTTCGATGACCACGGCCGCGCCCAGGTAGAGCGGGAAGACGTTGATCGGCGCACCCAGCGCCGGCCCGACGACGACCGCGACGACACCACGCAGCAGGATCGCGAAGACGGCCGCGACGAGCGCTGCGCCCGGCCCGAGACAGATCCGCGCGGCGACGAGGGCGAACGCCCCGGCCCCGGCGATCATCATCGGCTGCAGCACGAGCCGGAACTGCTCGACGCCGAAGTCGTACTCGATCTGGAACACCGACATGCCGATCACCAGCCCGCCGAAGGCCAGGCAGCGCACGAGCCACTGGCTCCGGCCGTCGTCCGGGGCGTCGGGACCCATGGCGGCCCGGCCCTCACGGTCGAGGATCACGACGGCGATGAGCGACAGGCCCGCGCCGCCGATGAGCATCAGGTGGGTCGGGCCCCAGAGGGTGACGTCCTGGCCGAAGATCCGATGCCAGACGTCGTCGAGCGGGAACCCCAGCAGTGCGTAGAAACCGCAGCCCGCCAACAGGATTCCGCCCACCGGTGCGTACCAGTGACGCGTGATCCGGATCGCCGAGCGCCCGGGCTTGTCGAAGGGGAGGAACACCGACAGCATGCCGGAGATGAACAGCAGGAACAGGCCGACCAGGATGAAGTAGTGCGCCGGGTTCGCCAGCGGCCCCTCGTCGCGGCCGTCGCCGATGTGCAGGCTCACATCCCAGAGGAAGCCGAACAGCGCGCAGATGATCGTGCTGGTGAACAGGAAGATCGGCAGCGCCGCCCACGGTGGGCGATTCACCCGGCGGGCGGCCCATTCGGACAGCGTGGTCAGCCACGTGATCTTGCGCGTGCGGTGCAGGTAACCGATCCAGAGCAGGCCGACCGACACGACGGCGGCCACCGCCGACATCAGGAAGACCTGGTCGAGTGCCGCTCCACCACCCTCGGCGGCGAGATGGACGCGCGTGACATCGCTTGTTGACATGGTCGAAGTATGCACAACCGCACCCGGGTCCCGGAAGTGCATTGGGCAAAACGGCGATCACGCGCGGTGAACGGCCCGCTCAGCTCATCCGATGGGGACGCACGACGACGTCGTGCAGATCTCCTCCGGCAGCTCGATCCCCGAGAGGCCGGGGATGTCGGGCAGGCCCGGAATGCTCGGCAATCCGGGCGCCGCCGGGGCCTCCGATTCCGGGGCCGGTGGCGTTGCCGCCCCGCCCGGCACGGTCACCCGCAGCGGCGCGGCGACCGTCGGGGTCGTCCCTGTCACCGGCGGGTTGGTGCCCCAGAACTCTTCGGCTGCTCCGGTGCCCGGTGGCAGCGTGATCGTGGTGCATCCCCAGTAGATGTCGTACGTGCCGTCCGGGATCGTCGTCGTCCCACTGGGTGTCGGCGGCGTGCCCTGAGAGATCCGCAGCGGCAACGACTTCGACGAGCCGGGGGAGATGAGCGCACCGAGCTCTTCCGGCGTCTGATATCCGAAGACGACATTGGTCGGGGCTCCGCCGGCCGGGACGCCGACGATCTCGCAGCCGATGCGCTTCGCGGCGTTGTTCGTCACCGTCAGGGTGACGGTGTTGCCGGACACCGAGGGTGTCGCGGTCACATCGCTCGGCGCGGCGGTGGCGACGGGCGCGAGGGCGGCTCCGAACGCCGCTGCGGCGCACACCGCCAGGCCGACGGTGGCCGTCCGGACTCGGTTGCTCATACGGGTGTCCTTCCACATGGGTTTTCTGTTCCGACCAGGACAAACAAGCTGCACCGTCGTCGGGAAATGACGGCAGTTCGCATTTCGTTCGATTCTCGTCAACGATTGTTATATCGTTCTTCACCCGGCTGGTATTTACATGACCGAATCGACAGAAATCTCCGGTCAATGCTCGACTCGGCCATTCTTACAGATATGGGTAATGCCCGCAGAATGAGGGTGGAAAGACATTCGCCGTCGGATTCCCCGGGGTGAGTGGGCCGGGTGGCCGTCGCGGCGCCACCGAACACCCGGTGGCCTACGCGTCGGCTCGGTAATCTACTCGCGACGCAGGACGCCCGAACAGCAGGGCGACCGAACAGACCGGGGACGCCATGCCGACGGTGATCGCGACCATCAGTCTCAAGGGCGGGGTCGGGAAAACCACGCTCACGGGAGGCCTCGCCGACTTCCTCGCCGGCGTCTTCGGCAGGAAGGTGCTGCTCGTCGACCTGGACGCCCAGACCAACCTGACGACGATGATGATCGGGCAGGAACACTGGCTGACGTGCAACGCCCGGCGGCACACCGTCGCGACACTCTTCACCGACCTGCTCGACGGCACGGAATCGTTCGACCTCGAGGGCAGCGTGCAGCGCGATGTCTCGACCGTGGCCGGGCTCACCGGGATCGACCTGCTGCCGTCGTCCCTGGACCTCATCGAACTGGCCGAGGAGCTCAGTGCTCACCGGGTTGCTGCGGACGACCATCTGGCGGCCGTCGAGGTCCTGACGAACGCGTTGGCCCCGATCGCCGGGCAATACGACTACATCCTCGTCGACTGCCCGCCCAACGTCGGACCGTTCAGCCTCAACGGGCTGGCGATGGCCGCCGCATATCTGATCCCGACCATCCCGGATGTCCTGTCCACATATGCGATTCCGCACATCCAGCGTCAGTCGCCGATTTCGGCACCGAATTGGGGCGGGAAATCGTCGAATTGGGGGTCGTGATCACCAAGTACCGGGCGGCGTCGACCCTCCATCAGGACACGGTGCGACGACTGAGGCGGGACACCTCGATCCAGAACGTCCTCCCGACCTACCTGCACGAGGGCAACGCGATCGGTGCCGCCGCCGACTTCGCAACCTGGCCGAGCCTGCATGCGAAGTACGGCTACCACGGCCACTACGAACAGTTCCGCGATCTGACCCGCGCCGTGATGGTCGAGGCCGACGCCAAACTCGCTCGGGCCGAACTCGCTCGGGCCGAACTCTCGGGGGCGGTTCCGAGTTCCCGCGGCCCATTCGATCGACCGACGCCGAACCGCAGCTCAGGCGTCTAAGTTCATCTCAGCCGCCGACCGGTGGCGCCTCGTTCGACTCCTCAGGAGCTCCCATCATGCGCAAAGTGCACATCACCTCGGTTCTCGGCGCCGCAGCACTGGCCGTCGCCCTCACGGCGTGCGGTTCCGATGACTCGGCGTCGGGTGGCACCGACGCGGAGGCCACCGTGACCGTCGACGGTCAGGAACTGGAACTGGCGGACAAGACGGTCGGGTGCACCGACGCCGCGGGCAAGGTGACCATCGGGATCGGATCGGGTGGGGGCTCGGGTATCGGCGTCGTCCTGACGTCGGGTGACTCGCCCGAGGTGGAGTCTGTGGGGCTGGGCTCGCTCGACGGTGTGGTGCTGGCCTATCAGAAGGGTGCCGGCGGCGGCAGCGGCGAGGTCACCAAGGACGGGGACACCTACACGGTCACCGGTGACGCATCCGGGATCGATCCCGCCAATCCGACCGAGCCCGTGACCAAGTCCTACGAGATCAAGGTGACCTGCCCCTGATCCCGTTTCCCCGCTTGGTCTCGGTCCGGTGACCGGTCCGGTCTCGATGTGTACACATTTTCCGCGGACACTGTTTGACGCTCTGTCGGTCTGGGTACGTTCCGATTCGTAGCGATTCGAGAGGTCTTCGCGATCTCTAACGATTTGCACAACGGATCACGACGACCATAGGAGGCAGACATGCTGGGAATTGGCATCATCGCGTGGATCATCATCGGCGGCCTGGCCGGCTGGATCGCCAGCAAGATCATGAAGACAGATGCGCAGCAGGGCATCATCCTCAACATCGTCGTCGGTGTCATCGGCGGCCTTCTCGGCGGCTGGCTGCTGACGTTGTTCGGCGTCGACGTCGAGGGCGGGGGCTGGATCTTCAGCTTCATCACCTGCCTGGCGGGCGCATGCATCCTGCTGTTCCTCGTGAAGCTGGTGACCGGCCGCGGTCGTACCCGCGTCTGAGGTCCACCGGATTCGTCCGACTCAACTCCGCCCCGGCTCGACGTTCGCATCGAACGTCGGGCCGGGGCGGAGTCGTGTCTCGGCCGTGTCCGGTGCGCGCATGTGCGTACGTTGGATTGGGTACGAGAGTGGCGACCGCACAAGTGAGCAACCGAAAGTGAGCATCCAGTGACTCGAGTGGCAATCATCGGCGGACACGGCAAGATAGCGCTGCGGCTGGCGCGGATTCTGTCGGAACGCGGCGACGAGGTGACCTCGATCATCCGCAATCCCGAACACGCCGAAGACGTCGCGGACACCGGGGCCGTTCCCGTGGTCGCCGACGTCGAGACCCTCGACACCACCGGCATCGCCACCGCGATCTCCGGCCACGACGCGGTGGTGTGGACCGCGGGGGCCGGCGGCGGCGATCCGAAGCGGACGTACGCCGTGGACCGCGATGCCGCGATCCGGTCCATGGACGCCGCCGTGCGGGCCGGAGTCCGCAGGTACGTGATGGTGTCCTACTTCGGCGCCGGACCCGATCACGGTGTGCCCGAGGACAACTCTTTCCACGCCTACGCCGAGGCCAAGGCGGCTGCGGACACGTACCTGAAGTCCACGGAACTCGACTGGACGATCCTCGGACCCAGCAAGCTGACCGACGAGAACGGCACCGGCAGCATCACGCTCGGCGGCGACCGGGTCGAGGGTGACCAGGTCAGCCGGGACAACGTCGCCCAGGTCGCGGCGGCCGTTCTCGACCATCCGGCGGCGGTGCACGAGGTGATCGAGTTCAACGACGGCGACACCCCGATCCTCGATGCCTTCCCACGGTCCTGAGGAGCCGGATTCCCCTCTTGCCGCCGTTATCGCGGCTTGTCGCGCGATCGTCGGCGACGCGCATGTCCTCACCGACCCGGACGCCACGGCAGGGTTCCTGACCGACTGGACCGGGCGGTATCGCGGAGCGGCGGAGGCGGTGGTCCGGCCCCGCACCACCGACGAGGTCTCGCGCGTGCTCACCGAATGCGACCGGTCGGGCATCCGGGTCTGCGCGCAGGGCGGCAACACCGGACTCGTCGGCGGCTCGGTGCCACCGGCCGCCTCCGTCGGCGAGCGCTGGATAGTGCTGTCGACGGTGCGGATGACCGACATCGACGAGGTGGACACCGTCGGTCGTTGTGTCGGCGCCCAGGCCGGCGCGACCGTCGAATCCATCGACCTCCGCGCCGCGGCGCACGGCCTGTCGTTCGGTATCGACCTCGCCTCCCGCCAGAGCGCGACCGCGGGCGGGGTTGTGTCGACCAATGCCGGTGGGACGCGGATGATCCGGCGGGGCAACGCGAGGTCGCAGATAGCGGGGATCGAGGCCGTCCTGGCCGACGGCCGCACGCTCCGCCGGTGGACATCCCTCGTCAAAGACAATGTGGGATACGACCTTCCAGCTCTCCTGGCCGGCAGCGAGGGAACCCTCGCGGTGATCACCCGGGTCCTGTTCCGACTCGTCGCGCCGCCCTCGGCCGCCACCGTCGCGGTCGCCTCGATCGAGCGCGTCGAGGACGCCGTCGGGCTGATCGGCGCCGCATCGGCGGCGGGACTGACCGTCGAGGCCGCCGAATTGATGACCGAGGCCGGGGTCGCGCTCGTCGCCGACTACGGGCACCGGCGCCCGACGGCGACGCCGGGACCGTTCTACGTCCTTCTCGAGGTGTCGGGGACCGGGGACATCGAGACCGCGACCGCCGAGCTGCTCGGCGATGCGACCGGGATCATCGACGCCGTGCTCGCACGGGCGCCGGCTCGCGCCCTGTGGTCCGGTCGCGAGGGCCACACCGAGGCCATCGCCCGGTCGAGCGCGACGCCGGTCGTCAAGCTCGACATCTCGGTTCCGATCCGGGCACTGCCCGAGGCATTCGCCGAACTGTCCCGCGTGGGTGTCGCGGACGGATTCCCCTGTCGCCCGATTCTTTTCGGACACGTCGGAGACGGCAACATTCACGTCAACCTGCTCGACGTCCCGCCGGCGCAGGCCGGCGCGGTCACCGACCACGTGTTCGGGATCGTGGCCGCCAACGGCGGGAGCATCAGTGCCGAGCACGGTATCGGCCGCGCGAAGTCGGCCTGGACGCACCTTGGCCGCGACGCCACCGACCTCGCGACCATGCGCGCGATCAAGGACGCGCTGGACCCGCGGGGAACCCTGAACCCGGGGGTGATCTTTCCGTGAGGACCGAACCGGTGGACCGAACCCGGCGGCGCGGGCGGCGGGCGCACGGAAATCCTGCGATCATGCACGGGTGGCTGATGTGAACCTCGATGGGTTGACCGCACTGGCGGATCGCTACGGCGTCGCTTCCAGCTATGTCGGCTGGGGTGACGAGCGGCACGAGGTGGACCAGGACACATTGGTCGCGGCGCTCCGGGCGCTCGACGTCCCCGCGGGTTCGCCCGAGGAGATCGAGAACTCGATTCGCGAGATCGACGAGCAACCGTGGCGTGAGTTCGTCCCGGCCGTGACAGTCGTGACCGAGGGCTCGGGAGCCACGTTCGCCGTGCATGTTCCGCACGGGCACCTGGTGAAGGTGTGGGTGGTCAGCGAAACCGGTGACGACGTCGCGGCCCCCCAACTCGATGTCTGGGTCGAGCCGCGCGAGGTCGACGGCGTGCTGATTGGCCGTGCGACGTTCGCCGTGCCCGACGACCTCCCCACCGGATATCACCAGATCAAGGCGATCGATCTCGACGATTCATCGGCCTCGAGCGCGCCCCTGATCGTGACGCCGCGCCGACTGCACACCGCCGACCGGCTGATCGGCCGGAAGCGATGGGGACTCGCCGCGCAGCTGTACTCGATCCGATCGGCTGACTCGTGGGGCGTGGGCGACTTCGCCGATCTCGCCGGGATCTGCGAGGTGGCCGCCAGCGCGTACGGCGCCGACTTCGTCCAGGTCAATCCACTTCACGCCGCCCAGCCGAAGGCGCCGATCGAGGCGTCGCCGTACCTGCCGGTGACGAGACGTTTCGTCAATCCGCTCTACATCCGGATCACCGACATCCCCGAGCTGGACGGGCTGTCGAAGTCGCAGCGCAAGTGGGTCAGGGCGTTGGGGCGCAGCTTCCTCGACGAGAACACCGCGACCGACAAGATCCGGCGCAACAGGGCGTTCCGCGCCAAGCTGGAAGCGCTCGAACTCATCTACGGCGTCCCGCTCGCCCCGGCTCGGGCGCACGCCTACCGCGCTTTCCGGCGTCGGGAGGGCAAAGGCCTCAAGCGTTTCGCGACGTGGTGCGCGCTGGCCGAGCGGTACGACGCCGACGACCCGCGCTGGCAGGGCAAGTTCGCAGACCCCGCGTACATGAAGAAGAAGCGTCGGAAGATGGCCCGACGCATCGACTTCCACACGTGGCTGCAGTGGATCTGCGACGAACAACTGGCCACCGCCGCGCACGCGGCTCGATCGGCCGGAATGGAGATCGGTGTGATGGCCGATCTCGCGGTCGGGGTTGCACGGCACAGCGCCGATGCGTGGGCCCTCGGTGACGTGCTCGCCACAGGCGCGACGGTGGGGGCGCCGCCCGACGGTTTCAACCAGCAGGGCCAGGACTGGGACCAACCGCCGTGGCATCCACGACGGCTCGCCGAGGCCGGTTACGAGCCCTACCGCGACATGATCCGCACCGTCCTCCGACACGCGGGCGGTGTGCGCGTCGATCACATCCTGGGATTGTTCCGGCTCTGGTGGATACCCGACGGCAGCAGCCCGGCCCAGGGCACCTACGTGCACTACGACAGCGAGGCGCTGATCGGCATCCTGGCGCTCGAGGCGCAGCGCGCCGACGCGGTGGTCGTCGGCGAGGATCTCGGGGTGTTCGAACCGTCGGTGCAGGACTCACTCCGCGAACGCGGAATCCTCGGCACGTCGATCCTGTGGTTCGAACAGGGGCCCGACGCCGCGACCCCGCCCGAGGACTACCGCGAGCTGTGTCTGACCTCGGTGACGACCCACGATCTGCCCCCGACCGTGGGATATCTGGCGGGCGACCACATCACGCTGCGATCGCGGCTGGGACTGCTCGCCTCCGGGGAGGACGCGGAGCGGGCGCGCGATGCGCGTGAACGCGACGCCGTCCTCGAACTCGCCTACGAACGCGGCCTGCTGTCCCGGGATACCCCGCTGACCGACCCGAAGGTCGTCGATGCGTTGTATGCGGTGATCGCCCGCAGCCCGTCGGTACTGCTGAGCGTGGCCCTCGTGGATGCGGTGGGGGAGCGGCGAATCCAGAACCAGCCGGGTACCGACAGCAGTCAGTACCCGAACTGGTGTGTCCCGCTGGCCAATTCGGAGGGCGACGTCGTGCTCGTCGAGGACCTCGTCAGCAGCGTGCGCTTCCGCCGCCTCATCTCGGTGCTCAACGAGTCGGGCGTGCCAGGTTCCTGACCGAGACGATGGTCAGTACGAGTGCGATGAGGGCCAGCACGGCGACCCCGATGTTGAAGGCGATCCCGGCGGGCCGGAGACCCCAGTGCTGCGCGGTGATTCCCTGGCCGACGATCGGGATCGAGATCGCGACGTAGGCGACGACGAAGTAGGTCGAGGTGACCTCGGCCTTGCGTCCCGCCGGGGTCGCCGCGACCACCGACGCCAGTCCCTTGCTGAACGACATACCCTGCCCCACACCGCAGATCACCGCTCCGCCGAGCAACGCCGGGGTCGATGCGGCGACCAGGCCCAGGATCGACAGGCCGGTCCCGAGGATGAGGATGGCGCAGCCGGCGATCTGTGCCGGTTCGGTCGGCATCCGGCGCACGACGATCTGGGTGACCGCCGAGGACGCGAACAGTACGAACACCAGGAAACCGGTGAATGCGTGGTCGTCGATGCCGAGGATGTTCGTGACGAAAGACGGCATCACGCCGGTGAAGGTGCCCATCACCGCGAACCCCGCGAAGGCCGCGATCGACGCCCGGACGAACACGCCGCGGATGTCGGCGGGGACCGACAGTCGCTGGATGCTCAACCGGGCGCCGGGGACGACCTCCACCGTCTCGGGCAGACGCCAGATGCCGATGAAGACCAGCACCAGTAGCGCCAGATCGAGTACGAACGGGGTGTGCAGCGGGGACGGGGCGTACTCCGCGAGAAGCCCCGCGATCAGCGGTCCGAGCCCCAGGCCGCCGATGTTGGCCGCGGTCGCCACGGCCGGAGCGCGTCCCCGCCACGACGCGGGGGCCAGTTCGATGACCGCGGTGGTGGCGGCGCCGGCGTAGATACCCGCGGACAGACCCGACAGCACCCGGCCCAGCAGCAACTGCCAGACCGGGCCCGCCGTGAGGAAGACGACGGCGCTGACCGCCGACAGGATCGCGCCGGCGATGAGCATCTTGCGCCGGCCGATGACGTCGGACCAGCGTCCGAAGCCGATCAGCGCGGCGATGACGCCGGCCGCGTACACGGCGAAGATCACGGTCGTGGTGGTCACGCCGAAACCGAGTTCCTCGCCGTAGATCGCGTAGAGCGGTGTGGGCAGCGTGGTGCCCAGCATGATCACGGCGAAGGCGTAGACCGCCGCGGCGAAGGATGCGCCGGTCGGCGCAGGGGAGGCGGGGGTATGCGAACGGTCAGACATGGCAGCTGACACGCTACCGCCGCGTCCGGGAGGGTTCGGCCCTGGTCTCCCGGCTGTGTGCTGGGTTACGGTAACTGTCGGTAACGGTAATTCAGGGTGAGCGAAGAGGGGGGTGTCGGATGCAACCAGAACTCGACGTCGTGATCGTGGGTGCCGGCTTCGGCGGGATGGGTGCCGCGATCGAACTGAAGCGACAGGGCTTGGACAACATCGCGATCCTCGAGCGGGAGGACGACCTGGGCGGGACGTGGCACGTGAACCACTACCCGGGACTCGCCGTCGACATCGCGTCGGTCACCTACTCCTATTCCTTCGAGCCCAACCCGTACTGGTCCCGGCTGTTCGCCCCCGGAGCAGAGCTGAAGCGTTACGCCCACCACGTCGCCGACAAGTACGACCTCAAGCGGCACATGGAATTCGGAACGGTCGTCGAGTCCGCGACCTGGGACCCCGACGAGCAGCTGTGGCGCGTCCGCACCGCGTCCGGCACCGAACGCACGGCGCGTTATCTGGTGACCGCGACCGGGTTCCTGTCCCAGCCGCACGTCCCGGAGTTCCCGGGCATCAAGAACTTCGCGGGCACGATCCTGCACACCGCGGACTGGCAGGACGGGTTCGACTTCACCGGTAAGAAGGTCGCCGTGATCGGTACCGGTGCGACCGCGGTGCAGCTCATCCCCGAGATCGCCGCCCGCGCCGAGGCCCTGACCGTCTTCCAGCGCACCGCGATCTGGGTGGTGCCCAAGATCGACTTCGCGATCCCGCCGCTCGTCCAGCAACTGTTCGGCCGGTTCCCGCTCACCCAGCGTGCTGCGCGACTGGTGAACTCGTCGCTTCTCGAACTGCTGATGGTGTTCGGCGTCCTGCACTACAAGCAGGTGAAGCCCGGCAACAAACTCGCCGCCCGACTGGCCCAGGCGCACCTGCGGCGCCAGATCGCCGACCCGGAACTACGGCGGAAGCTCACCCCGGACTACGACTTCGGCTGCAAACGCCCCACCTTCTCCAACACCTACTTCGCCAGCTTCGCCCAGCCGAACGTGACCCTGCAGACCAGTGGCATCGCCCGCCTCGAAGCCGGTGCGATCCTCGCCGCGGACGGCACCCGGACCGAGATCGACACCCTCGTTCTCGCCACCGGGTTCAACCTCTGGGACACCAACTTCCCGGCCTTCGACATCGTCGGCCGGGACGGGCGCAACCTCGGCGAGTTCTGGCGCGAGAACCGCTTCCAGGCCTACGAGGGCGTCACCGTCCCGAAGTTCCCGAACCTGTTGTCCCTCAACAGTCCTTACTCCTACAGCGGCCTGTCGTACTTCACGACCATCGAAGGGCAGATGAAGCATATCGCCCGCCTCTTCGGAGAACTGCGCCGCCGCGGGCAACGGACGTTCGAGGTGACCGAGGAGGCCAACGACGCCTTCCTCGACGAGGTGACCGATCGTCTGCAGTCCTCGGTGTTCTACAACGGGGACTGCGCGACGTCACGCAGTTACTACTTCAACCAGCACGGCGAGGCGACGCTGCTCCGCCCGGCCTCGACGCTGCGAACTCTCCGCGAGATGGACTCGTTCCCGTTGCGCGACTACGAGTTCAGCTGAGCGCTCCGCTCCGACAGCTCCCTGAGGAGCGCCCGGAGCTTGCGGAAGGCGCGCCCTCACCCCTTGCTCCCTGAGGAGCGCCCGGAGCTTGCGGAGGGCGCGCCCTCACCCCTTGCTCCCTGAGGAGCGCCCGGAGCTTGCGGAAGGCGCGCCCTCACCCCTTGCTCCCTGAGGAGCGCCCGGAGCTTGCGGAGGGCGCGCCCTCACCCCTTGCTCCCTGAGGAGCGCCCGGAGCTTGCGGAAGGCGCGCCCTCACCCCTTGCTCCCTGAGGAGCGCCCGGAGCTTGCGGAGGGCGCGCCCTCACCCCTTGCTCCCTGAGGAGCGCCCGGAGCTTGCGGAAGGCGCGCCCTCACCCCTTGCTCCCTGAGGAGCGCCCGGAGCTTGCGGAAGGCGCGTCACGAAGGGTTCAGCAACTCCGGCCCGTTGTTGGCGACGCGGTTGACCAGCGGGGCGACCTCGCGGATCGCGATCGCATCGACCAGCGACTCGGCGGGTGGGGCGAACAGCTCATCGGGTGCCCGGCCGTCCGGGTCGAGCCAGGCATCCCAGTGCTCGTACGGCATGATCAGCGGCATCCGGTCGTGGACGTCGCGCAGCTCCCCGACCGCGTCGGTGGTGAGGATGGAACAACTGAGCAGCGGCTGGGCGGCCTTCTCGGACGACTCGGGGTCGGTCTTGGGGTGCCAGACCGACCACAACCCGGCCATGAAGAGCCGGGTCCCGTCCTGCGGCGACATGAAGAACGGGATCTTGGTGGGTTTGCCCTTGCTGTCGGCCGGACCCTTCTTCCACTCGTACCAGCCGTCCATCGGCACGAGGCAACGCCGCGACTTGACCGACGAACGGAACGAACTCTTCTCCGCGGCGCTCTCGGCGCGCGCGTTGAACAGCAGCGGCCCCTTCCCGACCTCCTTGGCCCACGGCGGCACCAGCCCCCAGCGCATCGCGCGGACGCGGAGCAGCGGATCGTCGTCGGGATCGTCGGGCGAGTGTCGCTTCACGACGGTCATCACGGTCGTGGTGGGCGCGACGTTGTAGTTCACGCCCGGTGACCGGGGCGCCGCGTCGAGATCGGTGGAGTCCGCACCCGCCGGCTGGGGTACCTCGTTGACCGCATCGATCTCGGCTGCCAGCTTCGCCGGGTCGGTGGTCACCGCATAGCGTCCGCACATGGTGTCCATGCTGCCCTAGTGGGTGCCCCGCCACCGGGATGAGTGGCCGTTCCGACAGCCGACGATCAGCCGACGGCGATGTCGGCGACGACGGCCTCGGTGACGGACACCAGATCGGCCGGGGCCAGCTCGATCTCGAGCCCGCGCTTGCCGGCGCTGCACAGCACCCGGTCGAAATGCGTGGCCGAGGAGTCGACGACGGTCGGCAACAGGGTCCGCTGGCCGACCGGGGACACGCCGCCGAGAACGTAGCCGGTGGTCCGGGTGACCGCCTTGGCGTCGGCCATCTTCGCCTTCGACGCGCCGAGTGCGGCGGCCGCCGATTTGAGCGACAGCTTGGCCGGCACCGGGACCACCGCCACCGCCAGGCCGGGCCGGTCCCCGCCAAAGAGTTCGATGACCAGCGTCTTGAAGATCTGCTCGGCACGGACACCGAGGGTTTCGGCGAGGGCGGCGACCGCCTCCGCGCCGTAGGCCTCCGATCGGGGGTCGTGCGCGTACCGGTGCACCGAGTGGTCGATCCGGGCGCGTTCGAGCGCGGCGATCGCCGGGGTGGACGCCATGGTCGGTTACCTCCTGGTCGTGAGCGGGGTAGCGGCTGCGCGCGTGCGCACGAGGCCGCGGTGATCCGGGCCGAGACGATCGCGGGGGCGGGCCGGGAACAAACCGCGCGGTGCGCTCTGTTGGGACTGATCGGACAACGGACGTATGAAGACGGACACGAAGGAGGTCAGAGGCATATGAGCACAGCGGCCGTGATGGAGCTCCCGCAGCGCGTCGAACCGAGGCCTCTCTCGGTGGGGGACGGGTCGGTAAGCTTGATCGACAACATCTCCGTGATGCCTCCCATCGAAGGGATCGTAGTGTCCGACACAGAAGCATCCGACACAGAGTCACCCGATGCCGGCCGTACCGGGACCGCCAAGGCGCCTCGCCGGGCCGATCCGAACGAGTCGCCGGAACAGCTGACCGAGCGGTTCGAGCGCGACGCGCTGCCGCTGCTCGACCAGATGTACGGTGCCGCGCTGCGGATGACCCGCAATCCCGCCGACGCCGAGGACCTGGTCCAGGAGACCTACATCAAGGCGTTCACCGCGTTCGCGTCGTTCCGGGAGGGCACCAACCTCAAGGCCTGGCTCTACCGGATTCTCACCAACACCTACATCAACGGCTACCGCAAGAAGCAGCGTCAGCCCGCGCAGTACCCGACCGACGAGATCACCGACTGGCAGATCGCGGCGACCGCCGAGCACACCTCGCAGGGGCTGCGGTCGGCGGAGATCGAGGCGCTCGACGCCCTCCCCGACGACGAGATCAAGGCCGCGCTGCAGGAATTGCCGGAAGACTTCCGGATGGCCGTCTACTACGCCGATGTGGAAGGCCTGCCGTACAAGGAGATCGCCGAGATCATGGACACCCCGATCGGTACCGTCATGTCCCGACTGCACCGCGGTCGCCGTCAGCTGCGCGAGCTGCTGGCCGACGTCGCGCGTGAGCGCGGGTTCAATCGTTCCGCACGTGCGGCGGCGGATGCGGAGGTGGCGCGATGAGCGACGTCGATCCGGAGCTGACCCAGCTCGACTGCTCGGCCGTCATCGCCGATGTCTGGCTCCTGCTGGACAACGAGTGCGACCAGAACGCCCGGGAACGACTCCAGGGCCATCTCGACTCCTGCCCGTCGTGCCTGGCGCACTACGGCATCGAACAGCAGCTCAAGGCGCTCGTCAACCGGAAGTGCGGCGGCGACCAGGCGCCGCAGAGCCTGCGCGACCGTCTGCGCATCGAGATCCGCAAGACCGTGATCGTGCACGAGGTCTCCGAATCCGATCGCTGATCGCGTCGAGACCACACGAAAAAGCCCGGGCGGCCTGTGAAGGCCGTACCCGGGCTTTTTGGCTTGCTCGCTCGCCGAGACCGCGTGGTGCGGTGATCAGGCGTTGGGGCGCTTGCCGTGGTTGGCAGCGTTCTTCTTACGAGCACGCTTCTTGCGTCCGCGCTTTCCCATGACGCATCTCCTTCATTGCGGGGCGGGCGCCGTGGGACCGGGCCCGCCGTGTACTGGTTCAGCTGTGCTGAGACAACCCTGGCATCGGCCGGGGAGGACATCCCTGGTGTCATCCGGGGAAGACATCCCTGGTGATCGGGACATCACAGTGTCTCAGGGATTCTCCCACGTACCAAAAACACCTCTGCTGACGCCCCCGGCACCGGGACCTCCGGGTACGACGCCGTGGGCTAATTTGGGTGCATGGCAGAAGACGTTGTGGCAGAGATCGTCGCGAGTGTCCTCGAGGTGCGCGTCGCCGCGGGGGAGCAGATCGAGGTCGGCGACACCCTGGTCCTGCTGGAGTCGATGAAGATGGAGATCCCCGTGCTGGCCGAGGAGCCGGGCACGCTCGCCGAGGTCAAGGTCGAGGTCGGCGACGTCATCCAGGCCGGCGATGTGATCGCCGTCTTCGAGTAGTGAACCGGCCCCGGCCCGTCGTCGCCCCCGTGTCCTGAGATGTCCACCCTCTCCGACCTGCTCGCCGAACACACCACGCTGTCCGACTCGGCAGCCGCGCATCTGCAGCGCCTCGTCGCCGAATGGCAACTGCTCGCCGACCTCTCGTTCGCCGACCTCCTGTTGTCGGTGCGCACGGAGGCGGGCGCGGTCGTCACGGTCGCGCAATGCCGTCCCAACACGGCCTCGACGGTCTTCCCGACCGACGAGGTCGGCCGCGTCATCGACACCGAAGCCCATCCACAGGTGTTGCGCGCCTTCACCTCCGCCCGCATCCTGCGCGACGAGGACCCCACCTGGTTCGGCGCGACGGCCATGCGGCAGGAAGCGGTTCCGGTCGGCTTCGACGGCGAGGTGATCGCCGTGGCGACCCGAGCTGTCGACCTCACCCACCCGCGCCTGCCGTCGCCGCTCGAACTCGCCTATCAGGACTCGGCCGACGACCTGTGCCAGATGGTCGCCGACGGCACGTTTCCGCACGAGGAGGGGAATCCGCGCGGGCTGTCGACGCCCCGCGCCGGCGACGGTTTCGTCCGTCTCGACGGACAGGGACTCGTCACCTACACCAGCCCGAACGCGCTGTCGGCCTTCCACCGGATGGGGTGGACCGCCGAACTCAATCACACCCGCTTGTCCGACGTCGTCAAGCAACTCATCACCGAACCGTTCGAGGCCGACGACGTCGCACTGATGCTCGACATCGCGGCCGGCGTGGCCGAGATCCCGACCGGCCCCTACCGCGACATCGGGATGCGGGTGGAGGCAGACGCCCGCCGGGCGACGGCCCTGATCCGCGCCGTGCCGCTCCGTCCGCGCGGCGAGACCACCGGGACCGTCGTCCTGATCCGGGACGTCACCGAGGTCAAGCGACGCGACCGCGCACTCATCAGCAAAGACGCCACCATCCGCGAGATCCACCACCGGGTGAAGAACAACCTGCAGTCGGTCTCGGCGCTGTTGCGACTACAGGCGCGGCGCACGTCGAACTCCGATGCCCGCGAGGCGCTCAACGAGGCGGTGCGCCGAGTGGCCTCCATCGCGCTCGTCCACGAGTTGTTGTCGGGCAGCGTGGACGAGGAGGTCGACCTCGACGAGGTCGTCGATCGTCTGGTCCCGATCCTGGTCGATGTCGCGTCGGGGGAGGCGAGGGTGGCTGTGCGCCACCGCGATCGGCTCGGCGTGCTGACCGCCGAACTCGCGATGCCGCTGGTGATGGTCCTCACGGAACTCATCCAGAACGCGATCGAACACGGCTTCGACGGCGCGCCGCACGATGACGCCGAGATCGCGGTCGTCGCCGAACGGGATGTGCGCGGCCTTCGAATAGCGGTCCGCGACAACGGTTCCGGTCTTCCGGAGCATTTCGATCTGGCCACGTCCGACCATCTCGGCCTGCAGATCGTCAAGACCTTGGTGTCCATCGAACTGGGCGGTGAACTCGATGTCCGGTCCAATCCGGGTGGCCCGGGGACCGAAGTGGGTGTCTACATTCCGCTGCGCTCGTGAGCCGTGGTCGCGGACCGCATTGTCTGACAGCGGTTTCCGCCGGACAGTGGGGACGAGTGCACGAAAAAACCCGGCCGTGGCCGGGTTTCTTCGAGTCCGGGACGACGCCGGCCGTCGAGGCCTAGACGCTGCTCCGGGTACGCGTACGTGCGGTACGGCGCTTGAGTGCGCGTCGCTCGTCCTCGCTCATGCCGCCCCACACTCCGGCATCCTGGCCGGACTCGAGGGCCCACGACAGGCAGTCGGCGGTGACGGGGCACCGCGCGCAGACGAGCTTCGCGTCGGCGACCTGTGCGATGGCCGGGCCGCTGGTCCCCACGGGGAAGAACAGTTCCGGATCCTCGTCGCGACAGATGGCCTTGTGACGCCAGTCCATTCCACTACTCCTTCGGGCGCGTTCGCACCACTCGATCGTCTTGCTGGTGATTGTCGGCTGTAACTCTCAGTTCACGCGGCGCACCAAATGTTTCCGCGTTGTTGCTTGTGAATACTTTCACGAATCGGGCCGAAGTCAATGGGTTTGCTTCACACGTGGGCAACATCACGTCGCCCGCCTAGCACTCCGGTCGCGGACTCCCGAAGGGGGGTCCGGGCACTTTGTCTCACGGCCTTGTTGTAGCCTACGCGTCTCGCGGCGGTACTGTCGACGACTTTCTGCAGGTCGCGACCCCGCCGCCGGTGAAAACGCTCGTGACGTGGCCGGACGCCGAGGGTAGTGTTCACCACATGCGCCGACGATGTTGATCCACACCGCCCCGGCGGCCCCACCGCAGGCTGACAGCCGCGGCGGTGGGCTCCGCCCTCCTCGAAGACCTCATCCCGCTCTACCCGCTGTACGCCGTCCTGTTCGCCGACCCCGGGATCCCGGGCGCCGGGCTCGGGCCCGCCGAGATCTCGGCGCTGTTCGTCATCTGGTCGGTGTCGTCGGTGATCGTCGAGGTCCCCACCGGTGTGCTGGCCGACCGCGTGTCCCGACGGAAGCTGCTGGTTGCCGGTCCGCTGATCACCGCGTCGGGTTTCGCGCTGTGGACGGTGGCGCCGTCGTTCGTCGCCTTCGCCGCCGGATTCGTCCTGTGGGCCCTCGGTGGCGCGTTGCGGTCCGGCACGACACAGGCGCTGGTCTACGACGAGCTGAACCGGCTGGGGCGCTCGCAGGACTACGCCCGACTGACCGGGCTCATGCGGGCGGCCGGGGCCATCGGAGTGATCGGCGGCACCGCGGCGGCCGCACCGTTGTTCGCGTGGGGCGGTTACGACGCCGCGGGCGCCGCCAGCGTCGTCGCCTGCGTGTTGTGTTCGGTGATGTCGGCGATGCTGCCCGAGGGTCGAGAGGCCGCCGCCGATCCACCGGAACCCGAGGACGCGGACCTCGACCTCGGTTGGCGGGAGATCGTCCGCCACGGCTGGGGCTCGGTGCGGACGCAGCCGGTCGCACGGCGCATGTTGCTGCTGGGTGTGGCGCTGACCTGGGTCGCGGCGCTCGACGAGTATCTCCCGTTGCTGATCGCGTCGTTCGTGGTCGACGCCGCCGCCGAGCCCGATCCGGCGGCGGTCGCGCTGCTCATGATCGTGGTGTCGGCCGGTGACATCGGCGGCGCGCTCGCGGCGGGGCGGTTCCGGTCGGTCGACGCGATCGGGCCGGCGGTGGGGGTGGGCGCGGTCGTGCTCATCGGGTCGGCGCTGTGGGGGCACCCGGTGGGCGCCGCGGGCGTCGCGACGGCGTTCGGGATCCTGGGGTGGGCGCGGGTCGTGGCCGACGCCGAACTGCAGGACCATCTGAGTGCGGCATCGCGGGCCACCGTCACCTCGCTGGCCGGGATGGGCGAGGAGGTGGTCGCGATCCTGGCCTTCGCCGGCTGGGCGCTGGGGTCGACATGGCTGGGTCCGGCCGGGCTCTTCGCGGCGGCGGCGCTGCCCTACGTCGTGATGTCGGCGGTGCTGATCGGCGGTGCGATGACCGTGAGGGCGTCGCGGCGATGACGAAAACGTATGTCGCGGAACGCCCCGATGTAATCGCCGTCCATCTGTACGTCGATCGGGGCCTCCGCGCGGAAGCACACCTCGTCGACGTCGTCATCCCGAAAGAGGTGGCGTGCCTTGGGATCTGCCTGTGACAGGAGTCGCGTCGCCAGTGGGAGGTTACGGAACACGCCGGTGGAGGTCGCCACGAACACCCCGAGGCCGGTGTGGAAACCGGTGCCGGGGTTGGTGCGGATCTCGCGCGGTCCGAGATAGGTCCACGGGCTGGTGTTGGACACGAAACCGTAACGCGCGCCGACGATCCGGTCCCGGCCGGGGATCTCGACGTCGAACGTGGCCGACGAACCGGACTGCTTCAGGAAGCTGGTGATCGTGGTCCACAGGTATCGGGCCGGCGTCGCGGTCTTGCCCGCGTGCCGCTTGTCCTCCATCGCGTGGATGACGACCGCGTCCATGCCCATGCCCGTGTTGAACAGGAACCAGCGGTCATCGGTGTGGCCGAGTCCGATCCGGCGACTCTGTCCCGCGTCGAGGAGGGTGATGATCTGCTGTGTCGCGAGCAGCGGGTCGGGATCGATCCCCAGCGTGCGGGCGAAGACGTTGGCGCTACCGCCGGGGATCACGGCCAGGGCGGGCCGCCGCCGGTCGGGATCGCTGCTCGACGGCGGGTCGAGCAGTCCGTTGGCGGCCTCGTTCACCGATCCGTCGCCGCCGTGCACGATGACGGTGTCGAAGTCCTCGGCCGCGGCGCGCGCGGCGAGCTCGAACGCATGCCCGCGGTGCGTGGTGAGTTCGACGTCGAGGTGGAAATGCGCGCTCAGGGTGTGCGCCAGCGCGTCGCGGCCGGCCGGACTGGTCGCGGTGGCGAACGGGTTGACGATCAGCATGACACGCACGACACCCGAGGATATGGGGTCGTCGCCGCCCGCGCGTAATCGTGCGGATGTGTACGGCGCCATCGCTCCGGTGCGCACACCCGCGGAGGTCCACGCGAGAGGACCAAATATCCTGGGACGGTGAGCACCGAGAACGGCCGTCCGGAGTCCGACACCGATCCGTCGGTGACCCCGCGCCAGATCAAGATCGCGGGTGCGGTGACCACGCTGCAGGGGCTGGCCGGTGTTGCGGTCGCGGTGATCCTGGTGGTGCGCGGCCTGGCCGGGCACGAGGAGACCACCATCAGCGGCTACGGCACCGCGGCCTGGTTCGGCATCATCGGCGGGGGAGTGCTGGTCGGCGGTCTGGCGCTGCTCTCGGGGCGGCGGTGGGGACGCTCGATCGCCATGGTGGCGCAGATCCTGCTGCTGCCGGTGGCGTATTACCTGTTCACGAGCGGATGGCCGGTGTTCGGCGTGCCGCTGGCACTCGCGGCGCTCGCGGTCCTGGTGATGCTGTTCAGTCCGGCGTCCATGAGGTGGCTCGCCGACGAACTCGAACCCGAGCGCTGACATCCTCCTCCGGCCGGTCCTCCTCCGTCCGGGTACGCCGCGCAGCCGAGCTGGACTCTCATCCGACGATCCACGCCCGGGCGGTCGTACAGTAGGGCGCATGACGCGCATCCTCGCGATTGCCAATCAGAAGGGTGGGGTCGCCAAGACCACCACGGTGGAGTCCCTCGGTGCCGCCCTCGCCGATCTCGACGTCTCGGTCCTCGTCGTCGATCTCGACCCGCAAGGGTGTCTCACCTTCTCGCTCGGGCACGATCCCGATCAGCTCACCTCCTCGGTCCACGACGTGTTGCTCGGTGACGAGGAGATCGCCGATGTCCTGCTCGACACCGAGGACAAGGTCACCCTGCTGCCGGCGACCATCGACCTGGCCGGCGCCGAGGCGCTGCTGTTGATGCGCCCGGGGCGGGAGTATGCCCTCAAGCGTGCACTCGCGGAGGTGAGCGAGGACTTCGACGTCGTCATCGTCGACTGCCCGCCGTCGCTCGGCGTGCTCACCCTGAACGGTCTCACCGCGGCGGACGAGGTGATCGTGCCGCTGCAGTGCGAGACGCTCGCCCATCGTGGCGTCGGGCAGCTGTTGCGCACGGTCCGGGAGGTCCAGCAGATCACCAACCCGAACCTCACGATGTTGGGTGCGGTGGCCACCCTCTTCGACGCCCGGACCACGCACAGCCGCGACGTTCTCGCCGACGTCGCCGATCGGTACGACCTGCCGGTGCTCGACCCGCCAATCCCGCGCACAGTGCGTTTCGCCGAGGCCTCCGCATCCGGAACGTCGGTCATGCGGGGGCGAAAGAACAAGGGCGCGACGGCATATCGCGCGCTCGCCGAGAATCTGTGGAAGCACTGGGAGGCGGGCGCCGAGGTCGGCACCTTCGAGGTCTGAGTCGGGTCTGAGGTCCGGGGGCCGTGGGGGTCAGCCCGGACCGAACGCCTCGATCCGGGGTCCGTGCTGCTCGACGACGATGTCGCCGAGAACACGCAGACTCACCACGGGCGCGGCCGTTTCGCTCCGGGCGAGCGGGATGGACCGGATCTCCCGGCCGGTCGCGACATCGCGGACGCTGATCCCGGTCGTGCTCGGCAGCAGGAGTTGTCCCGCCATCGTCTGGCCGGGTCCCAATGTGCCGGGGACCTGGTAGATCGGATTCAGTGTCTGGGCATTCAGGACGACGGTCGCCTTCCCGGTCCAGTAGGTGACGATCCCGTCGGAGGAGATCGGGGCGCTGCCGGCGGGTGGCGTCGAGTCGCCTGCGACGGTGTTGGTCCCCGCCGCGTTCGCGTCGGTGTCGAACCGGCGGATCGCCGGCCCGCTCTCGGCGTCGAACGTGGGCGGTTCGGCCGGTGCGGCGCCACCGTCGTACACGGCGATCCCCGACGACGACATCGCGATGACCACGGGCGGCGGTCCGCTCACGTCGCCGGTGATGAGGGTCGACCCGTACTGTTCGACCTTCTCGTCGTCGCCGAGTACCGCGCCGAGGACCGTGAGCCGATACCCGGGGTCGTCGGCGCAGCGTTCGACGACGGCCACGCGATCTCCCGACACCACCGACGAGAACAGCTCGCAGTCGACGCGATCGGGCGCGTCCTCCGGTCGGACCGGCGCCTCGACCCGGCCGTATTCGATTCCGCGAACGAGATTGGAACCCCAGGTCTCCATCCGGCGGGGGCCCTGCGCGACGACGTACCCCGAGTCGGTCGCGAGCCGGACCTCCGGGTCGGCGTCGCTGGTGCGGGCGCCCTTCCGGCTGCCGGTGCCCGCATCGAGCGCGGTCACCTCAGAGCAGCCGCGGCTGTTGCGGTACACGGCCAGCGCCAGATCGGCGCTCCCGGTCCAGGCGGTGCCGACCGCACACAGGTCGAGATCGCGGCTGTACGACCAGAGTTCGCGACCGGTGGCCGGGTCGTGCCCGACCACCCGTCCGCCGTTCCCGGTGACGACGGCGGAGGTGCCGATCGCCGGGGCGCGGGTGGCGTCGGAGTCGGCCCGCCAGCGCGCGACGAAACTCGCGGGCACGGACTGTGCCGGCTGCACCGCGGCGGGCTCGGCCGCGGCCGGCACGCTCGCGGTCTGGCGAACCGGGCTGAGGGCCCAGGCGGTGACGCACAGGGCCGCGACGACGACCACGATGGCCGCGGTGACCGCGAGATCGATCGGGCGGCGCCGTTCGGGCCTGACTCGTGCCACGCGGGTCAGCCGGTGGTCAGTCGGCGACAGCTGCTGTGGACTCCGACGCGCCGGCGTCGGACGCGGCGGTCTGCTCGCCGGCGGGCTTGCGGTTGGCGCCACCTCGACGGCGACGACGGCGGCGCGGCTTCGCGGTGCCGTCAGCGGCAGGCGTTCCGGCGTCGGCGCCGGACTCGGTCGTCGTGGTCTCGGTTGTCGTGGTCTCGGCGGCCGATTCGGTGGACGTCCCAGTGGCGTCCGTCTGCCCGCCCCGGGTGCGACGGCGGGTGCGGGTCGAGCGCTTGCGCGGCTCGCGGTCCGCGCGCGTCTCCCGCGTCTCGTCGGGGTCGCGCGGCGGCTTGGCGGCGGCGATCCGGCCCGTCTTCGACTCGTCGATCGACAGGTCCGACCGGAGGTGTTCCGACGTCGAGTAGGTCTCCGGCGGATCGGGGATACCTAGATTCAGCGCCTTGTCGATGAGCTCCCAGCGGTGCAGCTCATCCCAGTCGACGAGGGTCACCGCGATGCCCGTGCGCCCGGCGCGACCGGTACGGCCGATGCGGTGCACGTAGGTCTTGTCGTCTTCGGGGCACTGGTAGTTGATGACATGGGTGACGTCGTCGATGTCGATGCCGCGGGCGGCCACGTCAGTGGCGACCAGCACGTCGATGGTGCCGTCGCGGAACCGCTTGAGCGCCTTCTCGCGGGCGACCTGGCCGAGATCGCCGTGGACCGCGCCGACCTTGAAGCCGCGCTCGGCGAGATCGTCGGCGACCTTCTGCGCGGTGCGCTTGGTGCGGGTGAAGATCATCGTGGCGCCGCGACCCTCGGCCTGCAGGATGCGGGCGACGAGCTCGGCCTTGTCCAGCGCGTGCGCCCGATAGGCGTACTGCTTGGTGCGGTCGTGGACCGCGGAGTCGTTGGCGTTCTCGGCCCGGATGTGGGTCGGCCGGTTCAGGAACGTGCGGGCCAGGGTGACGATCGGACCGGGCATGGTCGCCGAGAACAGCATCGTCTGACGAGGCGTCGGTAGTGCGGACATGATGCGCTCGATGTCGGGCAGGAAGCCGAGGTCGAGCATCTCGTCGGCCTCGTCGAGAACCAGGATCGACACCTTGCCGAGGACGAGGTGGCCCTGCTGGGCGAGGTCGAGGAGCCGGCCCGGGGTGCCGACCACGACATCGACGCCGGACTGCAGCTCGGCGATCTGCGACTCGTACGGACGGCCACCGTAGATCGAGGTGACCTTCAGGGGACGCTTCGTGCCATCGGCCAGGGTGACCTCGAGCGACGGCGCCGCCACCTGGAGATCGCCGGTCACCTGCACGCACAGCTCGCGCGTGGGCACGATGATCAGCGCGCGGGGCGTGTTGTCCAGCGGACGGACCCCGGACTCCTCGGCATGGGCGAGCCGGTGCAGCAGCGGGATGCCGAAACCGAAGGTCTTGCCCATGCCGGTGCGGGCCTGGCCGATGAGGTCGTGGCCTTCGAGCGCCAGCGGCAGGGTCAGTTCCTGGATCGCGAAGGTGTGGGTCTTGCCGTCTGCGGCGAGGGCCGAGACGATACGGTCGTCGACGCCGAGCTCGGCGAAGGTGGGGGCGGTGTGGGTGTCGTCGACGATGGTCGTCTGCACGGCGGAATCGCTCATGTGCGGTTGTGTGCCTTTCTGGGCCGGTCTGCGCGCGATGTGTTTCGGTGCGCGCACGGAGAAGGCTCGAAAGTGCACGCGCATATGTCGTAGTGGCACCGGGGATGTGACCGGGTATCGCGAGGAACTCGCAGTTCGGCGAGCAACGCCGTCGTCACATCCACACGCTCGCGCCGGCGAGCACGCGCTCCACGCGCAGCTCAGCGGGCAAGCGACGGGGGGTCCCGTCGGAGTGCACCGCCGTCGAGTGTACTTGGTGCCCCGCGGCGGCCCGCTACCATCACCTCATGGCGCCTGCATCCGACCCGTCCGAGTCGACCCCGTCACCTGCGACGTCCACCTCGGTGGCGTCGGCCGAGATGCGGGATTCGGCGATCGGGAAGCTGTTCGCCGTGCTGCTCGCCGGCGAATTCGCCGCGTTCCACCGGCTCATCGAGGAGTCGGCGATGGCGCCGGATGTGCCCAGCCGCATCGCGATCGCCCGGATGGCGGCCTCCGAGGTCGGCCACTTCGACCGGCTCGCCGAGCGGGTGGAGGCGATGACCGGCCTCGGCGCCGCGGAAGCCGTCGAGCGCTACCGTTCGGTGTTCGATCAGTATCACCGCGCGACGACGCCGAAGACCTGGTACGAGGCGCTGGTCAAGGCGTATGTCGGCGACGGACTCGCGGCCGACTTCTACGCCGAGCTCTCCGACATGCTGCCGCCGGACTCGCAGGCCGTGATGGCCGAGGTGATGTCGGAAACCGCCAACTCCCAGTTCGCCCGTGAACAGGTCCGGGCGGCCGTCGAGGCCGACCCGTCGATCAAATCGGCCCTGGTGTTGTGGGGCCGCCGGCTGCTCGGCGAGGCCATCACCCATGCGCAGTGGGTTCTCGCCGCCGAGGAAGAGGTCACCGATCTGCTCTTCGCCGGGGCCAGTTCGCTGACCGGCGTCGCCGGGTTCTTCGACGTCGTCGCCGGCAAACACGCCGAGCGGATGGCCGACCTCGGCCTAGCCTGAGCCGGACCTGACCACGGCGGAGTAGGCCGACGGTGTTTCGCTCTGAGCGGAGTGGCTGTCCCGCCGCACCCCGGCTGCACTAGCCTTGTGCGGCAAGCGTTGACAGACACCGAGGAGGGCGGCACATGGCCGTGGAAGTGAAGATCGGCATCACCGACAGCCCGCGGGAGCTGACCATCGCGTCGACCCTGACCAGCGACAAGGCCTTCGCCGAGGTCGAGGCGGCACTGGGTGGCAAGCAGCAGCTGTTGTCCCTCGTGGACGACAAGGGCGCCCGCTACCTGATCCCGGTCACCAAGATCGCCTATGTCGAGGTGGGTGCGTCGGAGAACCGCCGCGTCGGATTCGGTTCCTGACCGGCCGCGCAACCAGATCGACGAGAAGGGGCCTGTACGCCGGATGGCGTGCAGGCCCCTTCTCGTGTCGCAAGTGGTTCAGGCAGTGCCGTTGACAGTCGGCCCGCTCGCTTCGCTCCCGGCGCCGGTCGCATCCGGCTGCGCGTCGGCCACACTCGGCTCGACAACCGGCTGCGCGTCAGCCGACGCCGTCTGTCGCGGGAAGTGCGACAACCCGCCCCAGAGGAGGGCGACCGTGGTGTCCACGGCGGTCTGCTTGTCGACCGGGCGCTTGGCCTCGAGCCAGTAGCGGGCGTTGACCTGGCTGGCACCGACGAGCCCCGACGCGAGCATCCGCGAACGGTACGGATCGAGACCGGAATCGTGCATGACCAAGCCGTACACGGCGTCGACGCACGCCTCGGTCGCGCCCTCCACCCGGCGGATGACGGCGGGATCGGAGGCGTCGGAGGAGAAGATCAACCGGTAGCCCGAGTTGTCCTGATCGATGAAGTCGAAGAAGGCCTGGACCGCGGCACGGACGCGCTTGCGGTTGTCGGTGGTCGTCCGCAGGGCGGTGTTGACGTCGCTGACCAGCTTCTCGGCGTGGCTGTCCACGACCGCGATGTAGAGGTCGAGCTTCGACGGGAAGTGTTGATACAGAACGGGTTTGCTCACTCCCGCGTGCACCGCGATCTCATCCATGCCGGCCGCGTGGTAGCCGCGTTCGACGAAGATCTCACTGGCCGCGTCGAGCAACTGCATACGTCGTGCGCTGCGCGGCAGGCGAGTGCTGCGGCCGGGCACGGCGGACGCGTTGGTTGCGGTCGACATGCCCAAGAGAGTACTCGGCGGAGCTTCCTGCGCAGTATCGGTGGTCTGCTGTGAGAAAGTTGACCGGTGAGCCGCACAGAGGACGGTGGCCCCGGGTCCGAGCGTGGCCGGGTGCGTGCCAAGGATGTCGGCCCGAGATCGTCGGGACGCCCCAGACCGGACCAGCCGCTACGAGCGCGCTGGGACCCGACCGACGACAGCGGACGTCCCCGCGTCGACCGCGATGCCCAGCCGGAATACAAGAAGCAGTCGGCGCTCGGGCGGTTCGTCTCGACCTATGGGTGGCGTGCCTATGCGATCCCGGTGCTCACGATCCTGACGATCGCGCTGATCGTCGTCACCATCCGGGACGGCCGGACCGATGCGCTCGAGCCGGCGGCGGCCGCCAGCCCCGACTCCGCGGCGCGCAACACCGACATCAGCAAGGAGACCCGCCCGATCGGTGCCCCCACCGGCGACATCCAGGCGGCCGCGCTGCCCGCCGGGACGCTGCCCCAGGGCGGCCCGTTCACCGACCGGGCCCGCAAGACGTTCCGGGTCCTGCGCGGCGGCGGTCCGCCCGTCGGCACCGGCGGGCAGGTGTACACCTACACGGTGGAGGTGGAGAACGGCCTCAACCCGCAGGACTACGGCGGTGACCCGACCTTCGCGAAGATGGTGGACACGACGCTCGCCAACCCGCGCAGCTGGATCGGCGACGGCCGCGTGTCCTTCCGCCGTGTCGACCGCGGCGAACCCGACCTCCGCATCTCGCTCACCTCGACCGGCACCACCCGCGAGTTGTGCGGCTACCAGATCCGCCTGGAGACCTCGTGCTACTACCCGCCGCAGGCGCGGGTAACGCTGAACGAAGCCCGATGGGTGCGCGGTGCGCTGTCCTATCAGGGTGACGACGTCGCCTACCGGCAGTACCTCATCAACCACGAGGTCGGTCACGGCATCGGCTACGAGGCGCACGAGGCGTGCCGCGAGGACGGCGCGCTCGCGCCGATCATGATGCAGCAGTCCTTCGGCGTCGCGAACTCCGAGATCATGGCTCTGGACCCGCAGATGAAGGCCAACCGGACCTTCGTGTGCCGTCCCAATCCCTGGCCGTTCCCCACCCGCTGACCGGGAATGCCGCCGCGGACTCATCCGTTGTGCCGGGGGTACGTAGTCAGCCCGAACAATGGAGGCGTTCGTGTCATCGCAAGGGTCGCCCACAGGGTCGCTGCCGCCGCTGGTGGAACCGGCCGCGGAACTGAGCAACGAAGAGGTGGCCCGCTACAGCCGTCACCTGATCATCCCGGACGTGGGGATGGACGGTCAGAAGCGTCTGAAGAACGCCAAGGTGCTGGTGATCGGCGCCGGCGGACTGGGTTCGCCGACGCTGCTGTACCTCGCTGCGGCGGGGGTCGGGACGATCGGCATCGTCGAGTTCGACATCGTCGACGAATCCAACCTGCAGCGCCAGGTCATCCACGGCCAGTCCGACATCGGCCGGCCCAAGGCCGAGAGCGCGCGGGACTCCATCCTGGAGATCAACCCCTTCGTCACCGTCAACCTGCATGACCAGCGGCTCGAGCCCGAGGGTGCGATCGAACTGTTCTCGCAGTACGACCTCATCCTCGACGGCACCGACAACTTCGCGACCCGGTACCTGGTCAACGACGCCGCGGTCCTCGCGCACAAGCCCTACGTGTGGGGGTCGATCTACCGCTTCGAGGGTCAGGCATCGGTCTTCTGGGAGGACGCCCCCGACGGCCGCGGTCTCAACTACCGCGACCTCTACCCGCAGGCGCCGCCGCCCGGGATGGTGCCGTCCTGCGCCGAAGGCGGTGTACTCGGCATCCTCTGCGCCTCGATCGGATCGATCATGGGCACCGAGGCCATCAAGCTGATCTGTGGGATCGGCGAGCCCCTCCTCGGTCGTCTCATGGTGTACGACGCCCTCGACATGACCTACCGGACCATCAAGATCCGCAAGGATCCGGAGGGTGAGCGGATCGCCGGCCTCATCGACTACGACGACTTCTGCGGTGTCGTCTCCTCGGAGGCGTCCGACGCCGCCGCGGGGTCGACGCTGACCGCCGTCGAACTCAAGCAGAAGATCGACGCGGGCGAGAAGCTGGCGATCATCGACGTCCGGGAGCCCGTCGAATGGGACATCGTCCGCATCGACGGCGCGACCCTCATCCCGAAGGGCGACATCCTCTCCGGCGAGGGTCTCGCCAAGGTGCCGCAGGACCGGCCCACCGTGCTCTACTGCAAGACCGGCATCCGGTCCGCCGAGGCGCTCGCCGCGCTGAAGCGAGCCGGTTTCGCCGACGCCACGCACCTGCAGGGCGGCGTGACCGCGTGGGCGAACCAGGTCGACAAGACGTTGCCGGTCTACTGAGCCCGGTCATCGATCCGCACGTCGGTGCGGGTGGTTGCCGCGTGCCTTCCCGAAACGGACTACCGCGCTCGGTAATCTGGCCGACGTGAACACCGTCGAGCCGCCCGGACACGTGTTGAACACGTTCGGGCTCACCGCCCACCCGCCCATCGCGATGGGGGAATCGTGGGTCGGCGGGTGGCGTGTCGGCGAAGTCGTGCTCTCACTGGTCCCCGACCACGCGCGCGCCGCGTGGTCGGCGTCGGTGCGCGAATCCCTGTTCGTGGAGGGGATGCGCATCGCGCGTCCGTTCCGCGCCACCGACGGCCGGTACGTGGTGTCGGGCTGGCGCGCCGACACCTACATCGCCGGGACGCCCGAACCACGGCACGACGAGGTCGTCCTGGTCGCCGACCGGCTGCACGAGGCGACCGCCTCGCTCGAACGGCCCCGGTTCCTGCTGCAGCCGCCTGCTCCGCCGCACACCGACGTCGACGTGTTCACCGCGGCCGATCGTGCCGCCTGGGAGGACGTCCCGCTGCGCTCGGCCCGGGCCGCCGGTATGGCCGAGCCGACCGCACCCGACGGTGTGCAGAGCGTCGACATGCTGAAAACCCTTGCGAAGCTTCGTAAGCCGGTGGATCTGCCGTCTCAGGTCGTGCACGGTGACCTCTTCGGCACGGTGCTGTTCGCCGGTGCCGCGGCCCCGGGGATCACCGACATCGTCCCGTATTGGCGGCCCGCCCCGTGGGCGGCGGCGGTCGCGGTGGTCGACGCCCTGGCGTGGGGTGGTGCCGACACCGAACTCATCCAGCGATGGTCGGATCAGCCCGAGTGGCCGCAGATGATGCTGCGGGCGACGATGTTCCGGTTGGCAGTCCACGCGCTGCACCCGCGGTCGACCTCGGGCGCACTGCCCGGGTTGCAGCGAGTCGTCGAACATGTACGTTTACTCGTATAACCGCAGCTCACAGCCCTGACTGACCGCTGACAGGGTTCTCACAACGCCCGCGTGACGGAGTGAGGACAACGTGACGATGCGGTCACCTCGCGGAAAATCCGCGCAACACGCCCCCTCCACACTTGGTCTCGAGTCGCACGACACCGGTGTCGGCGTCTTCCACGACAGCCACCACTGCACGCAGCCCTGTGCACGGCAGTGACACCACGTAGACCAGCAACCATCGGAGGCGGAGCCTTGGCATTCGCAGATCTCAGAGCACAACTGACACGGGACCACACAATCACCGACTGGGACCCGGAGGACCGGGTCGCCTGGGACAACGGCAATGCCGCGATCGCCAAGCGCAATCTGATCTGGTCGGTCATCTGTGAGCATGTCGGATTCTCGATCTGGTCCCTGTTCTCGGTGATGGCCCTGTTCATGGGCCCCGAGTACGGCATCAGCATGGACCAGAAGTTCGTCATCGCCGCCACCGCGACGCTGGTCGGTTCTTGCCTGCGTATCCCGTACACGCAGGCCACCGCCAAGTTCGGCGGCCGCAACTGGGCGATCTTCTCCGCCGTCGTGCTGCTCATCCCGACCGGGCTGACGATGATGCTGATGATGAACCCGGGCGAGTTCGGGTTCGGCTGGTTCCTCGCCGTCGCGGCCATCACCGGTTTCGGTGGCGGCAACTTCGCGTCGTCGATGACCAACATCAACGCGTTCTACCCGCAACGGCTGAAGGGCTGGGCGCTCGGACTCAACGCCGGCGGCGGCAACATCGGCGTGCCGGTCGTGCAGGTCATCGGTCTGCTGGTCATCTGGCTCGCCGCCGACCAACCCGAGATCGTGTGCGCCATCTACCTGGTCGCCCTGGCCGTCGCCGGTATCGGTGCCGCCCTCTACATGGACAACCTGGACCACCAGACGGCCAGCGGCCGGGCGATGCTCGACTGCCTCAAGTACCGCGACACGTGGCTGATCTGCCTGCTCTACATCGGTACGTTCGGTTCCTTCATCGGCTTCGGGTTCGCGTTCGGCCAGGTCCTCAACATCAGTTTCACCGAGGCCGGAGTCGCGAAGCCGGCGCTGGCAGCAGCGCAGATCGTCTGGATCGGTCCGCTGCTGGGGTCGGTCATCCGTCCCTACGGCGGAAAACTGGCCGATCGCGTCGGCGGTGGCAAGGTGACGCTGTACACCTTCATCGCGATGGTCTTCTCCGCGGCGATCCTCGTGGTCGCCGGCACGATCGCCGACAACAACGGCAAGACGATCACCGGCGCCACGTTGACGGCCTTCATCATCGGCTTCATCCTGCTGTTCCTGCTCTCGGGCCTGGCCAACGGGTCGGTCTACAAGATCATCCCGACCATCTGGGAGCACAAGGCGCAGGCGCGGAGCGGACTGAATTCGCTCGGGAAGACGAAGTGGTCGCGGAGCATGTCCGGCGCGCTCATCGGGATCGCCGGTGCCGCAGGCGGTCTCGGTGGTGTGGGCATCAACCTGGTGCTGCGCGCCAGCTACCAGTCCAACAAGTCGGCGACGATGGCCTTCTGGGTGTTCATGCTCTTCTACGTCCTGGCAGCGGTCGTGACCTGGTGGTTCTACGCCCGGCGCCCGATCGTCATCGCGGAGACCACCGATCTCGCGATCACCGGTGCCCATGACGAACCGGCATCGACTGTCGACGGGACCGCATCGACCGGTGCTGCCGCCGAGGGCACCGACAAGCAGGCAACCAAGGAAGCGCTGGCCTGATCCTCACGGGACCGGCGAGGCAAGGGAGCAAAGAGCAGTGAACAGCGAAACCGCAACGCGCACAACCAAGACAGTGGTGGTGGTGGGCCATGGCATGGTCGGTCACCGCTTCGTCCAGGCGCTCCGCGAGCGTGACGCGACCGACCTGTGGCGTATCGAGATCGTCAGCGAGGAGATCGACCCGGCCTACGACCGGGTGGGGCTGTCCTCGTATGTCGGTGCCTGGCTTCGGGATTCTCTCGCACTCGAGGGGAACACGTACGCCGGGGACGATCGGGTCGTCACGCATCTGGGCGAGACCGTCACCGGCATCGATCGAGACGCCCGCCGGGTCGTCACCTCGAGCGGTCGCGAGATCGACTACGACGCAGTCGTTCTGGCCACCGGTTCCTACGCTTTCGTCCCGCCGGTCCCCGGTCACGACAACGACCGGTGCTTCGTCTACCGCACCCTCGACGACCTCGACGACATCCGGGCCGCGGCCGAGGCCGCCGGTCCGGGTGCGACGGGTGTGGTCGTCGGTGGCGGCCTGCTCGGACTCGAGGCCGCCAACGCACTCAAGCTCATGGGGATGACCCCGCACGTGGTGGAGTTCGCCCCGCGTCTGATGCCGATGCAGGTCGACGAGGGCGGCGGCGCGATCCTGAAGAACCTGGTGACCGAGCTCGGACTCGAGGTCCACACCGGGGTCGGGACGTCGGAGATCGCCGACGCCGAGGACGGCGGCCTGCGGGTCACGCTGTCCGACGAGTCGACGATCGACGCCTCGCTCGTGGTGTTCTCCGCCGGCGTCCGACCGCGCGATCAGCTCGCTCGGGACGCGGGACTGGCCGTCGGCGAGCGCGGCGGCGTGCTCGTCGACGCCGGTTGTGGAACCGACGACGAGAACGTCTACGCCATCGGCGAGGTCGCCGCCGTCGAAGGCCGCTGCTACGGCCTCGTCGCCCCCGGTTACTCGACCGCCGAGGTGGTCGCCGACCGTCTGCTCGGCGGGACGTCGGAGTTCCCCGGTGCCGACCTGTCCACGAAGTTGAAGCTCCTCGGCGTCGACGTGGCCAGCTTCGGCGATGCGTTCGGCACCACCGAGAACGCGCTGGAGATCACCTACCACGACGCGGTCGCCGGCCGGTACGCGAAGATCGTCGTCAGCGACGACGCGAAGACGCTGCTCGGCGGAATCCTGGTCGGCGACGCATCGGCCTACGCGATGCTCAAGCCGATGGTCGGCCGGGAGATCCCGGGCGACCCCGCTGCCCTCATCGCACCCGAGGGCGGTGCTGCGGTGGGTATGGACGCACTGCCCGACGACGCGGAGATCTGCTCGTGCAACGGCGTCTCGAAGGGTGCCATCTGCTCGGCGATCGCCGACGGTGCGTGCGACATCGCCGCGGTCAAGGGCTGCACCTCGGCCGGCACCACCTGCGGTGGCTGCCTGCCCAGCATCAAGCAGCTGCTCGCCGCGTCCGGGGTCGAACTGAGCAAGTCGCTGTGCGACCACTTCACCCAGTCGCGCGCCGAGCTGTTCGAGATCGTCGCGGTGACCGGTATCCGCACGTTCTCCGAACTCGTCGACCGGTACGGCACCGGGCAGGGTTGCGAGATCTGCAAGCCGACTGTCGCGTCGATCCTCGCGTCGACCTCCAGCGACCACATCCTCGAGGGCGAGCAGGCCGCGCTGCAGGACACCAACGACCACTTCCTGGCGAACATGCAGAAGAACGGCTCGTACTCGGTCGTGCCGCGGATGCCCGGTGGCGAGGTCACGCCCGAGCAGCTGATCGTGATCGGTGAGATCGCGCGCGACTTCGGGTTGTACACCAAGGTGACCGGCGGCCAGCGGATCGACCTGTTCGGTGCGCGCGTCGACCAGTTGCCCGAGATCTGGCGGCGCCTCGTCGACGCCGGGATGGAGTCGGGGCAGGCGTACGGCAAGAGCCTGCGGACGGTGAAGAGTTGCGTCGGTTCGACGTGGTGCCGGTACGGCGTGCAGGACTCGGTCGGCATGGCCGTGCTCCTGGAGAAGCGGTACCGCGGACTGCGCTCACCCCACAAGATCAAGTTCGGGGTCTCGGGATGTGCCCGCGAGTGCGCCGAGGCGAGGGGCAAGGACGTCGGTGTCATCGCCACCGAGCACGGCTGGAACCTCTACGTCGGCGGCAACGGCGGCCAGAGCCCGAAGCATGCGGTGCTGCTCGCCAGCGGAGTGGATGACGAGACCCTCGTCGCCTACATTGATCGGTACCTCATGTTCTACATCCGAACAGCCGATCGACTGCAGCGCACGGCGCCGTGGCTGGAGTCGCTCGAAGGTGGTCTCGACCATCTGAAGGACGTGGTGTGTGAGGACAGCCTGGGGCTCGCCGCCGAACTCGAGGAGGCGATGGCCCGCCACGTCGGCGGTTACCAGGACGAGTGGGCCGCGGTGCTCGCGGACGAGGACAAGCTGAAGCGGTTCGTCTCGTTCGTGAATGCGCCCGATGTCGTCGACCCGACGATCCGGTTCTCCGAGTACGAGCGCAAGGCGCCGGTGCTGCTCGACATGCCGGCGGTCCGTCCGGGTGCGACCGCTCCGTCGGGCCCCGATGGAGTGAGCGAGCGACCGGTGAGAGAAGGAGTGCCCACATGACCATCGCGCCAGGGG
This sequence comes from Gordonia sp. IITR100, assembly GCF_002009645.1. Classification (NCBI taxonomy): domain Bacteria; kingdom Bacillati; phylum Actinomycetota; class Actinomycetes; order Mycobacteriales; family Gordoniaceae; genus Gordonia; species Gordonia sp. IITR100. The sequence goes on from NZ_MVKV01000012.1 coordinate 121,899, forward strand.
AGGCCGACACCATGTCCGCAGAGACGACGCCCACCGGCGCCGCCACGGTGTGTGAGGGGAGCTGGGTGCGCGCGTGTTCGATCGACGATCTGATCGTCGGTCGCGGCGTCGCCGTGCTGGGTCCCGAGGGTGTGCAGGCCGCGCTGTTCCGTCTGCCCGCCGCCGAGTCCGATCGCGAGGCGGCGCCCGGGCGCTCCCGCCTGTACGCGATCGGCAACATCGATCCGTTCGGTCGCGCCGCGGTCCTCTCCCGGGGACTCACCGGCGACCGCGGGGGCGAACCCACCGTCGCCTCGCCGCTGGGCAAACAGGTCTTCGCGCTGCGCACCGGGATCTGCCTGGACGACGAGACGGTGTCGGTCCCCAGCTACGGTGTGCGGGTGGTCAACCGCATCGTCGAGGTGTTCTTCCCGGCGTGAACACCATGACCCCCGCCGGTGCAGACCCTGCCGGCGCAACCTCACCGGACCCCGACCCGTTGCCGCTCGCCGGTTTCACGATCGGGATCACCGCCGCGCGTCGCGCCGAGGAGTTCGCGGTACTGCTGGAACGACGAGGTGCCGAGGTGATGCAGGCGCCGACCATCCGCATCCTGCCGCTGGTCGACGACACCGAACTCGAGCGGGTGACCGAGGAACTCATCGCCCACCCGCCCGAGGTGATGGTCGCCACGACCGGTATCGGCTTCCGCGGGTGGGTCGAGGCCGCCGACGGGTGGGGCAACGCCGAGGCCGTCCTACGGGCGCTGTCCGAGAGCCGGCTGATCGCACGCGGCCCGAAGGCCAAGGGCGCGATCCGGGCGGCGGGGCTGCGCGAGGAGTGGTCGCCGGAGAGCGAGTCCTCCTCGGAGGTCCTCGACCGGCTGCTGGAAGAGGGCGTCGACGGCGTCCGGATCGCGGTGCAGTTGCACGGTGCCACCAGCGAGTGGGAACCGCTGCCGGACTTCTGCACGGTGCTGCGCGCCGCCGGTGCCGAGGTGGTGCCGATCCCGGTGTACCGCTGGCACATGCACCCCGACGTGGCGCGCATCGACAAGATGATCGGCGCGGTGCTCCGCGGCGATCTCGACGCGATCACGTTCACCAGCGCCCCGGCGGCGGCGTCGATCCTGACCCGTGCCAAAGAACTCGGCAAGCTGCAGCAGTTCATCCACGCACTGCGGACCGCGGTACCGGTCATGTGCGTGGGTTCGGTGACCGCCAGTCCGCTGGAGGTGCTGCAGATCCCGACGATCTACCCGCGCCGGTTCCGTCTCGGCGCGCTCGCGCGCCTGATCACCGACGAACTGCCGCGGCGGAGCCACCTGCTGCGGGTCGCCGGGCACGACACCGCCATCCGCGGCCAGGCGGTCGTGGTCGACGGTGAGCTGCGGGAGATGTCGGCGACGAGTCTGCTCCTGCTCAAACTGTTGGCCCGCAACCCCGGTCGCGTGGTCTCGCGGCGGGAGTTGCTCGCCGGTCTGCCCGGCGACAGCTCCGACACCCATGCGGTCGAGGTCGCCGTCGCGCGACTCCGTGCCGCACTGGGGGATTCGAAGATGGTACAAACCGTCGTCAAGCGTGGTTACCGGCTCGCGGTCGACCTCGAGTACGACGCCGAAGACGAGTGAGAAGGAAGCGAGAACATGCACGACAACCATGTACGGCTTCCGCACGGTGACCGGTTGCAGGGGTACAGCCCCGTCCTGGTCGCGCACGGGACCCGCAACCCGCACGGGGTCAACGTGATCGCAGAGATCGCCGAAGCCGTCAGCGCCCGCATCGGGCTCACCCGCACCGCATTCGTCGACGTCCTCGGACCGACGCCGAGCGAGGTCATCGCCGACCTGGAGCGTCCGGCGGTGCTGGTGCCCGCGTTCCTCGCCTCGGGCTACCACGTCCGCAAGGACCTGCCCGAACACGTCGCGGCCGCCGGCCGGGCAGACACCGTAGTCACCCGGGCGCTGGGTCCCGATCCGGCCATCGCCTCGGTCGCCCGACTCCGTCTGGCCGAAGCGGGCTGGGAACCGGGCGATGCGGTCGTGCTCGCCGCCGCCGGGTCGTCGGACGAGAGTGCCTGCGGGCAGGTTCATCTGGCCGCCCGGCAGCTGGAATCGCTGATCGGCGGACGGGTCGAGGTCGGGTTCATCACGACCGCGACCCCCACGGTGCCCGAGGCGGTCGAGCGGGCCCGGCGCACGGGACGGCGGGTCGTGATCGCCAGCCACCTCCTCGCCCCGGGCCTGTTCCATCAGCGCCTGAGCACCTACGGCGCGGACGCGGTCGCCGCACCCCTGGGGCCGGACCCCAGGATCGTCGACCTGATCGTCACGCGGATGCGCGCGGCCATCAGTCCGTACCGACGTGTGCCGGTCCCGCGCCACGTCTGAGCTGCCCTGCAAACCCACCCTTTGTCGGCATATCCAGCACCCTCCAAGGGGGTGGGTATGCCGAGAACAGGTGGGTTTGCGGGTCGGTCACGTGGCGGGGTCCCACCGGCACTCGCGCAGTCGGATTCGCCCGTCGGTGATCGGAACACCCTCCGCCCGTAGCCGTTCCAGCTGACGAGTCGCGAGATGCGGCGCCGGCCGGCCGCCGGCGGGCACCACACGGTGCCAGGGCAGGTCGGCCGAATCGGTCCGCATGATCCAGCCGACGATCCGCGGGCTGGACAACCCGGCCGCGGCGGCCAGGTCGCCGTAGGTGCTCACCTGGCCGGCCGGAATGGCCGACACGAGTGCACGGACCCGTTCGACCTGCTCCTCGGTGATGGCTGCCATCGTCGCCTCGACAGATGTCGTCGCTACAGCAGCGATCGGACCAGCGCGGCCGCGAGCCCGGGCTCGAGGAACGGCACCATGTGGCCGCAGTCGGCGTGGTGGACGGTGACCTCGTCGCCGCGCTCGCTCGCGCACGCATCGAGGAAGGCCGGCCGCACGAACGGGGGCTGGACCTGGTCGGCGACCACCACGTGGGTGGGCACACCTGGCGGCGGAAGCACTGCGGGCCTTGCCATCTCGCTCCACGACGCCGCTGCGGCGGGTGCGCTCACCCGCCAACCGACCCGGCCGCGCGGCCGGGGGACGAGGTGTTCGGCGAGTTCGGCCTCCATGAGCTCGTCGGGAACGGCGGCCCAGCCCTCCGCACGTTTCGCGGCGCGGGCGGTGTCGGCATCCGCGTAGTCCCAGTTGTCGAGGCTGTCGGTGGCCACGTCGAGCGCGAATTCGGGGTCGAGGCCCTGCGCGGGGTCGAGCAGCACCAGCCCCTTCACCGCATCCGGGCGGCGGTTGGCCAGGTGCAACGCCAGCGCGCCACCGAACGAGTGACCCACGACGACCACCGGCTGCTCATCGGCGGGGATGTGTTCGTCGATCACCGCGGACAACGCCCGCACCTGGTGCTCGATGCTCCACGGCGGTCGCCACGGGGACCGGCCGTGACCGATCAGATCCGGCGCGACGAGGCGCACGCCGGGGAGGTGATCGGTCAGCGCTGCCCAGCGGCGGCCGTGCCCGGTGAGTCCGTGGATCGCGAGAACCGCAGGACCGCTGCCGAAGACATGCGTGTTGAGAGCTGTCACCCGTCCATCCTGCCGTACGCCGCGCGGCGGACTCTGACACAGGTCGCGGGGACACAGGTCGCGGGCACGGCCGACGTGGTCGTCGGTGGGCCGTGATTCGATGGGTGCATGAGTCGGAAACCGGGTGCCCAGACCCCGCGGAGCGCGCTGCGTGCGCGACTCGTCGCGGCCCCCGACCCGACGGACCGGCCCCGGTACTGGCCACCGTCGGTGGCGCAGGTGATCGACCCGCCCACGACCCGGCCGGCGGACGAGGAGCAGGCGTGGCGCCCGGTGCGGGTGCACGGCGGCCCCGGGAGCGGGAAGACCGCGCTGATCGTCGACGCCGCGGTCGCCCGCCTGCTCGATCCCGCCACCGACCCGGAGTCGGTCCTCGTCCTGGCGTCGAGCCGGCGCGCCGCCGTCGCGCTCCGGGAGGAGATCACCCGGCGCGTCCTGTCCGCGGGCTCGAGCGGTCGCCGGGTGCTCGGCGGTGCGCTGCGCGAGCCGCTGGTGCGGACCGTGCACTCCTACGCCTTCGCGATCCTCCGCTTACAGGCGCAGGCCCACAACAATCCGCCGCCGCGCCTCATCACGGGGTCCGAACAGGACGTCGTCCTGCGTGAACTGCTCGCCGGTGACATCGAGGACGGCGCCGGGTACTGGCCTGCCCACCTACGGCCCGCGCTGGGCACCGACGGGTTCGCCCAGGCGTTGCGCGACCTGATGATGCGCGCCGCCGAACGCGGGGTGGGTCCGGAAGAGCTTGCTGCGCTGGGGCGTACGCACAAACGGCCGGAGTGGGCCGCGGCCGCCCGGGCCTACGCGCAGTACGAGCAGAACATGCTGCTGCGCGGGGCGGTCGGGCTCGAGACCCCGGGGGCCTCGGCGCCCGCGGTCGACGCGGCCGAATTGATCGGGTCGGCCCTGTCGGCTTTCGCCACCGATCCCGACCTGCTGAGCGGCGAGCGTCGTCGTATCCGACATCTGCTGGTCGATGACGCGCAGCATCTCGACCCGCAGGCGGCGCAGCTCATCACGCTGGTCGGCACCGGAACCCTCTCGACGATCATCGCCGCCGACACCGACCAGTCCGTGTTCGGATTCCGGGGTGCGAGTCCGCGATTCGCGGACGGGCTGGCCGAACCGGGCAGCCCCCTCGACATCCTGCTGGAACACGATCACCGCGCCCGGCCCGAGCTGTCCCGCCTCGGGCGCGCGATCGCCGCCCGGCTGCCCGGCGCTCGCCCGCACCCGTATCCCGACCCGGTGACGGAATCGGCCGACGCCGACCCGGGCGCGGCCGATGGGGGAGGCGCGGCCGCGGTGCGCGTGTACGGGTCCGCCGCGAAAGAGGCCACCGCCATCGCCGACCTCCTGCGGCGTGCGCACCTGTTCGACGGGGTCCCGTGGTCGCAGATGGCGGTCGTCGTCCGGTCGGTGTCACTGGCCCTGCCGCCGCTCCGACGCGCCTTCCGGTCCGCGGGCGTACCCCTGACGACGCCCGCGAGCGACCTCCCCCTGCATCGGCAACGAGCCGTCATCGGACTGATGCTGGTGCTGCGCGCCGTCGCCGCGCGGGCGGCCGCGGGAGCAGATGCCGACCTGCCCGACACCACCGACTCCACCACCACCGACCTGTTCACCAGCGAGCTCTTCACCACCGAGGACACGCTCACGTTGCTGTCCGGTCCGATCGGGGCCGCCGACCCGGGCTCGATGCGCCGTCTCCGACGCGGTGTGCGGCGTCTCGATGATGCCGATGACCCAGCAGGACAACCGGATTCGCTCACGTCGCTGACCCGCGCCGTCGTCGACCCCGAGGTCGGCGCGCGCTATCGCCGACGGCTCACCGAGACCGAGGCGGCGCCGCTGGCCCGCGTGCTGGACGTCGTCGGTGCGGCCCAGCGGGTCCATGACGCGCGCCGCGGGATCGAGGAGACCCTGTGGGCGGCGTGGCAGGCCACGGGACTCGAGCGGCGGTGGGCGGCATCGGCGGTCCGCGGCGGCCCGGCCGGTGAACAGGCCGACCGCGACCTGGACGCGGTCATGGCGATGTTCGAATCCGCCGCGGATTTCACCGACACGCTGCCCGCGGCCGGGCCCGCCGGATTCGTGCACTACCTGTCCCAGTTGCAGATCCCGCGCGACAGCCGAACAGCCACCGCCGCAGCCGAGTCGGTGACCGTGCTCTCCGCGCACGCCGCGGTGGGGCGGGAATGGGAGGTCGTCGCCGTCGCCGGGGTCCAGGACGGACTGTGGCCGTCGCTGCGCAGCCGGGGTGGTGTCCTCGCCACCGGGCAACTCGTCGACCTCCTCGACGGCATGGCCGCCGACGCCGTGGACACCGTCGCCCGTGGGGCGACGGCACTCGCCGACGAGCGTCGGCTCTTCCTCGTCGCCTGCACCAGGGCGCGAAGCCGGCTGCTCGTGACCGCGGTCGAGGACGGCAGCGGGGACGCCTCGCCGTCGCGGTTCATCACCGAGCTCGCAGATCTGGTGGGGGACACCGACGATCCGGCCGACTCGGCCCGCGCCGAGGTACGGCTCGAACCAGGCGTCGACCGGGTGCTCTCGTTGCCGTCCCTCGTCGCGACACTGCGGTCGGCGGTGATCGCCGGCGTCGATGAACCCGATGCACCCCGGACGAAGGCCGCGGCGCGTCTGCTGGCCGAGCTCGCCGACTCCGACATCCCGGGTGCGCACCCGCGCGACTGGTTCGGGCTCGCCGCACCCAGCACCGACGATCCGCTGTGGACGCCGGAGTCGGGGGCGCTGACGCTCTCGCCGTCGAATATCGATGCACTGACCCGCTGTTCGCTGCGGTGGGTGCTCGAACGCAACGGCGGCCGCGACGGCGACGGCACTCCCGCGCTGACCGGCAGTCTCGTGCACACGCTCGTCCAGGCGGTCGCCGGCCAGCTCGACCCGGCCGAGGTGACGGCGGCGCTGCGCGGCATCTGGGAACGCGTCGACACCGGGGCGGGCTGGTACTCGGCTCGCGAACTCGAACGCGCCGAGGGCATGCTCGGGCACTTCCGGGAGTGGCTGCGCATCTCGCGTGCCGATCTCGAGGAGGTGGGCGTCGAATTGCCGATCGACGCAACCATTCCCGCGGCTTCGGGGCCGGATTCCGATGAGCCCGCGGTCCGTCTGCGCGGGCGTGTCGACCGCCTCGAGACCGATGGCGCCGGCCGGCCGGTCGTCGTCGACGTGAAGACCTCGAAGAACCCCATCACCAAGGCCGACGCCGACGAGCACGCGCAGATGGCGGCCTATCAAGTGGCGCTGGCGCACGGCGGCGTGCCCCAGTTCGGCGACGCCGCGCCGGGCGGCGCCCGACTGGTCTACGTGTCGACCGCGAACCGCAATTCCGGTGCGGCCGAGCGTGTTCAGTCGCCGCTCACGCCGGAGTTGCTGGACGAGTGGATCGGGGTGGTGCGTCGCGCGGCCCGGGCGAGTATCGGTCCGACGTACAGCGCGACGCCCAACCCGGGCTGTGTGCACTGCAACCTCACCACCAGCTGTCCGGCTCAGATCCCGGGGAAGGCGGTGACCGATGACTGACCTGCAGGATCGGACCGAACGGCCGATGGTCGGGGCGAAGTCACTGGCCGCGGCGCTGGGTCTGCCCGACCCCACGCCCGAGCAGGTGGCGGTGATCGAGGCACCCATGGAGCCGATGCTCGTCGTCGCCGGGGCCGGAGCCGGCAAGACCGAGACGATGGCCTCGCGCGTGGTGTGGCTGGTGGCCAACCAGCTCGTGGCCCCCGACGAGATCCTCGGGCTCACGTTCACGCGCAAGGCCGCGAGCGAACTCGGCGCCCGCATCCGGCGTCGGCTCTCGATGCTTGCCGGGTCGCCGGCGCTGCGGAACTGGGATCCCGACGGCGCGTTGGCCGCCCGCCTGCGCGGCGCCGACCCCGAGGTGAGCACCTACCACGCCTACGCCGGCCGGTTGATCGCCGACTACGGGCTGCTGCTGCCGGTGGAACCGTCGTCGACGCTGCTCACCGAGACCGAGCTCTGGCAGCTCGCGTTCTCCCTCGTCTCCGCGTGGCCGGGCGAACTGAACACCAAAAAGGTGCCGGCGAGTGTCACCGAGGCGGTGCTCAAGCTGTACGGCGAGATGTCCGAGCACCTCGTCGACATCGCCGACCTCGCGCAGGCGGGTTCGACGCTGTACGAGCTCGTCGACACCCTCCCGAAGGGCCCCAAGCAACGTGACAAACCGACCCAGGCGCTGCTGAAGGTCCAGGAGGTCATCGACGAACGTCGCGAGCTGATCCCGATGGTCATCGCGCTGGGCGAGACGATGCGCGCCCAGTCCGCGCTCGACTTCGGCAGCCAGATGTCGCTGGCGGCACGGCTGGTGGTGTCCAATCCCGAGGTCGTGACCGCCGAGCGCACCGCCTTCCGCGCGGTTCTCCTCGACGAGTACCAGGACACCGGCCACTCGCAACGGGTGTTGCTGTCGACCCTGTTCGGCGGGCACGGCCGTGCGCCGGTCGCGGTCACCTCGGTCGGCGACCCCATCCAGTCCATCTACGGGTGGCGTGGCGCCTCGGCGGCCAACCTGCCGCGGTTCGCGCGCGACTTCCCACGACCCGACGGGACCCCGGCCCGGCGCCTCGAACTGCTCACCAGCTGGCGCAACTCGGCCCAGGGGTTGCGGCTGGCGAATCAGATCTCCGCGGAGCTCCGACGCCGCGGTATCCCGGTCAGTGTGCTCCGGCCGCGTCCCGATGCCCCGCACGGAACGGCGTCGATCGCTCTGACCGAAACGGTTCTGGACGAACGGAACTGGATCGCCGACGCCATCGAGGAACGATACCGGGCAGCCGAGGCCGCGGACGTCGCGCCGCCGACGACTGCGATCCTGGTGCGCCGCAACGAGGATTCGGCTCCGCTGGCCGCCGAGCTCGAGAGTCGGGGCATCCCCACCGAGGTGGTCGGCATCGGCGGGCTGCTGCACGTCCCGGAGATCGAGGACATCGTCGCGACCCTGCGCGTGATGGCCGACCCGATGGCCGGGACCGCGGTCATGCGTCTGCTCACCGGGGCCCGCTGGCGGCTCGGCGCCAAGGACCTCGCCGCGCTGTGGCGTCGGGCCACCAACCTGGCGGCGGAGAGCTTCGCCGAGGCGGGCGGGGTGGTCACCAGCAGGGAAGCGCTCGACGCCGCACTCGATGCGGTGCTGCCCACCGAGATCGTCGACCGGGCGGGCATCGCCGACGCCGTCGTCGACCCGGGCGAACCCACCGACTACAGCCCCGAGGGTTACGCCCGCATCCGGGCGTTCGGTGCGCAGTTGGAGTCACTGCGCCGTCGCATCGGACAACCGCTGCCCGAACTCGTCGCCGACGTCGAGAACACGATCGGGGTCGGCGTCGAGGCGCAGATCCGGGCGCGCCGCATGCGGGGTGCGATCACCGGCCGCGAACACCTCGACGCCTTCGCCGACTACGTCAGTCATTACGCCGATCGCCCGGGAGCGAATCTGCCCGGGCTGCTGGCCTTTCTGGATGCTGCCGAGACGATCGAGAAGGGTCTCGAACCGGGCCGCATCGAGGTGGCCGAACAGCGGGTGCAGATCCTCACCGTGCATGCGGCCAAGGGCCTGGAATGGGATGTCGTCGCGATCCCGCACCTGGCGAAGGGGATCTTCCCCAGCGCCAAGGCCGACACCACGTGGCTGGGCAGTGCGCGCGAACTCCCGGCGGACCTGCGCGGCGATCTGGCCATCCCGGCCGAGGCGGCCGACGGTGCGCCGGAGGGGTTCCCGATCCTGAAGATCGACACCGTCGCCGACCGCAAGCAGCTCGAGGACGCCCTGACCGACCACAAGGCCGCGATCGGCGAACGGCGACTCGAGGAGGATCGCCGGCTGCTCTATGTGGCGCTCACCCGCGCCCGGCACGACCTGCTGATCTCGGCGCACCACTGGTCGGAGACCGGCGACAAACCCCGCGGCGGTTCGGAATTCTTCGACGAGTTGATGACCGGCATCGATGAGGCGATCGCCGACCCGAGCGTCGACTCGACCGGTCTGTCGATCGCGGTGCGGACGCCACCGCCCGAACCGGACAGCCCGAATCCGTTGGCCGAACGTGCGATCGCGGCGCCGTGGCCGCGTGATCCGCTCGCCGGCCGCCGCGACTCGGTACAGCGGGCGGCCGATCTGGTCGCCGACGCCATCGCCGGCCGCGCGGCGCCCGCGCTGTTCGACACACCTGCTGCCCAGTCCGGCCCCGCCGATGCCGAGACCCCCGCAACGCCACCGGCCGACCCCGCGGACGAGATCGGGGCGTGGGAGGCCGAGGTGTCGGCCCTGCTCGCCGAGCACCATCAGGCCAACCAGGCGCTCGTCGAGGTGTCGTTGCCGACCCATCTGTCCGTCAGCCAGCTGGTCGAACTCGACGCCGACGAGGCCGAGTTCGCTCGCCGGCTCCGCCGGCCCACCCCGTTCCGGCCCAACCCGATGGCCCGGCGCGGCACCGCGTTCCACGCCTGGGTGGAACGCTGGTTCGGGGCGACACGACTCCTCGACATCGACGAACTGCCCGGCGCCGCCGACGCGACCGCGAGCCCGGACGCCGATCTCGAGGAACTGCGGGCCGCGTTCCTCTCCTCGCCGTGGGCGAATCGCAGCCCGACCGAGGTGGAGGTGCCCTTCGAGACCGTCATCGGCGGGATCGTCGTGCGCGGACGGATCGACGCGGTCTTCGCCGAGAAGGACGGTTCGTGGACGGTCGTGGACTGGAAGACCGGTGTGATCCCCGAACCCGCCCGCCGGGAATCACTCTTCATCCAGCTGGCCGCGTACCGCCTGGCGTGGGCGCAGCTGGCCGGGGTGGAGCCGATCAAGGTCCGCGCCGCGTTCCACTATGTGCGCGACGGGCACACCCTGGAGGCCGACGACCTGCCCGACGAGGCGACCCTCGCCGCGAAGCTGGCCCGCTGAGCGCGCCGGTGCCCCGGGACAGCTCCCGCCACATGCCTTGTGATGCCCCGAGGTGGGCTACATTGCAGCGTGTGAGCGAACTCGACGTGCGCGTGCGTGCCGGTGGCTAACCGTCTGCGCCGACGCTTCGGCGGTACCGAGCTGGCCAACCGGCCCGACCACGCACTGGTCGGCGTCGTCCGCATCCCCGAACTCCAGCAGAGCCCGAGCCGGGCGATCGGTCGGCGCGTCTTCTGGGCGACCCTGGCCCTGCTGTTCACCTCGGTCGTGGTCTGGCTGGATCGCGCCGGCTATCGCGATGCCCAGGACAACGAGTTGTCGTACCTGGACGCGCTCTACTACTCCGCGGTGACCCTTTCCACGACCGGCTACGGCGACATCACACCGATCACCCCGTTCGCCCGTTTCATCAACCTCGTCATCATCACGCCGTTGCGCGTGCTGTTCCTGATCGTGCTGATCGGTACCACCCTCGAGGTGCTCACCGAACGGTCGCGCCAGGCGCTCAAGATCCAGCGTTGGAGGAATACCGTGCGCAATCACACCGTGGTCATCGGCTACGGCACCAAGGGCCGCACCGCGGTGGACGCCATGCGGGGGGACGGCATCAAGCCCTCCGAGATCGTCGTCGTCGACGCGGACGCCACCGTGCTCGAGGCGGCCGCCTCCGACGGGCTGGTCACCGTGCGCGGCGACGCCACCAAGTCGGATGTGCTCCGCCTCGCCGGTGTCGCGCACGCCGCCAGCATCGTCGTCGCCACCAGCCGCGACGACACCGCGGTCCTCGCCACGCTCACCGCCCGCGAACTCAATCCGCGGGCGAAGATCGTCGCGTCGATCCGGGAGTCGGAGAACACCCACCTGATGCGCCAGTCCGGCGCCAACTCGGTGGTGGTGTCGTCGGAGACCGCCGGCCGCCTCCTCGGGATCGCGACGATGACCCCGTCGGTGGTCGAGGTGATCGAGGACCTCCTCACCCCGGACGCCGGCTATGCCATCGCCGAACGCGAGGTCGACCCGACCGAGACCGGCGGATCGCCCGCCCACACCCGCGACATCGTCCTGGGTGTTGTGCGGAACGGTGTGCTGCACCGCGTCGACGACAGCGAGGTCGAACAGATCGAAGTCGGTGACCGGCTGCTGTACGTCCGCACCAACCCCAACGACGACTGATCGTTCCGTCATCGAGAAAGGCCGTGTCACCGTGCATTTCGACATGCCCCAGCCGCCGCTGCTGTCGCGGGCGGTGTTCGACCGGGCGGACGCGATCCGCGACGACGCCGAGCGGATGGCCGCCGGCTGGCCGACGGCCAAGGTGCTGTTGATCGACGCGGCCGGCCGCTACCCGGTCACCGATTCCGGTGCGCTGCACTGGGTTGCGGCTCCGACCGTGGCCAAGGCGCCGCCGGGGGATGCGGTGATCCTCGGCTTCTACGGGTCGGGCGGCGCCGGTGGAGCCGACCTGTGGACGCGCCGGGTGGACCACATCGACGGGCCGACCGATGACGCCCGGCGCGGTGCGACGCGACTGTCCGCCGACGAGGCGGGGCTCCTCGCGACCGCCCTGGGAATCCTGAACTGGCATGCGACCGCGAGTCATTCACCGGTCGACGGTTCCGTCACCCGGCCGGCCCGCGGTGGGTGGGTCCGGCGCAGTGTGGATTCCGGTCGCGACGAGTTCCCGCGGACCGACCCGGCGATCATCACCGTCGTCCACGACGGTGCCGATCGCATCCTGCTCGGCCGCCAGTCGGTGTGGCCGCAGGGTTGGTATTCGACGCTGGCCGGCTTCGTCGAGCCGGGGGAGTCGCTCGAACAGTGCGTCCTGCGCGAGGTGTACGAAGAGGTCGGGATCGTGGTGCGGGAACCGCGCTACCTCGGCAGTCAGCCGTGGCCGTTCCCGCGGTCGCTGATGCTGGGATTCGCCGCACTCGGCGACCCGGCCGACGAGTTGGCGTTCCTCGACGGCGAGATCGGCGATGCGCAGTGGTTCCATCGCGACGAGGTCCGGGCGGCGCTGGCCCGGGGCGACGGCTGGTCCCGCGCCGAGGCGCCGGGTTCCGACGACGCCGACCGTCTGCGCCTCCCCGGATCGATCTCCATCGCTCGTTCGATGATCGAGGCCTGGGCGGCCGGATAGACCGGCCGCCGTCTCGCTGGACTCATCGCCGGCCGACCGGACTCAGACGCCCAGCTTCGCCTTCACGTCGGCGATCGACGGGTTGGTGGCGGTGGTGCCGTCGGCGTAGAGGACTGTCGGGACGACATGGTTGCCGCCGTTCACGCTGCCCACGAACTCGGCGGCGTCCGGGTTCAGCTCGATGTCGATCTCCTGCCAGCTGATACCGCTGCTCTTGAGGCCGCGCTTGAGGCGCGCGCAGAAGCCGCACCACGACGTGGTGTACATGGTCAGCTCACCGGAGTCGGAGGTGCGGGCGCCGGCCTCGTCGTCGATCACGTTGCTCATGGGTCCCATAACACCATGTCCGGGCCTGCTGTTCCCGTCCGCGTTGTTCGCCTGCCGGCGGCGTCGGTGGTTGGTGACATAGTGGACGCCGTGCCTCACCCGACTTCTGCCGCGAAACCCGAGTCCCCGCGTCGTGCCGCGGTGTCGGCGAGTGGCGGCGCGGTCGAGGGACTCGACCCCGAGCAGAGCGCCGCAGTCCTGGCGCCGCGCGGACCGGTGTGCGTGCTGGCCGGGGCGGGCACGGGCAAGACCCGGACCATCACCAGGCGCATCGCCCACCTCGTCGACACCGGCCAGGTCAATCCCGGCCAGGTCCTGGCGGTCACCTTCACCGCCCGCGCCGCCGGCGAGATGCGCACCCGCCTGCGCAGTCTCGGTGTCGGCGGTACGGGGGGCAGCGTCGCGGCCCAGACCTTCCACGCGGCCGCCATGCGTCAGCTGCGGTACTTCTGGCCGCGTGCCTTCGGTGACGCCCGGTGGGAGCTCCTGGACAACAAGTTCCCGCTCATCTCGCGGGCGGCTCGCCGCTCCGGCCTCGACACCTCGACCGACACGCTGCGAGACCTGTCGTCGGAGATCGAGTGGGCCAAGGCCTCGCTGATCTCACCGGAGAACTACGTCGAGGCGGTCGGCCGGCTCGGCCGCGAGTCCCCGGCACCGCCGCCGAAGGTCGCGGCCGTGTACGGGCACTACGAGGACGCCAAGGTCTCGCCCGACGGGGACCGGTTGCTCGATTTCGACGACATGCTCATCTACATGACCCAGATCCTCACCGTCGAACCGGGCGCCGCGGACGAATTCCGTTCGCGGTACCGGTGTTTCGTCGTCGACGAGTACCAGGACGTGACGCCGGTGCAGCAGGGTCTGCTGGACGCCTGGCTCGGGGAACGCGACGACCTGACGGTCGTCGGTGACGCCAACCAGACGATCTACACGTTCACCGGTGCCTCGCCGAACCATCTCTTGGATTTCAGTCGCCGGTTCCCGGAGGCCACGGTCGTCCGTCTCGAGCGCGACTACCGGTCCACCCCGCAGGTCGTCGATCTGGCGAACCGCGTCATCGGCGCCGCCCGGGGGCGCATCGCGGGAACCCGCCTGCAGCTCATCGGACAGCGCCCGCCCGGGCCGGCGCCGCAGTTCGCCGAGTACGACGACGAGCCCGCCGCCGCGACGGCGATCGCCATCGAGATCAAACACCTCATCAGATCGGGGGTCGCGCCCGCCGAGATCGCGATCCTGTACCGCGTCAACGCACAGTCCGAGAACTACGAGCAGGCCCTGACCGAGGTGGGCATCCCGTACCAGGTGCGCGGCGGCGAGGCGTTCTTCGCGCGCACCGAGGTCCGGCAGGCCATGCGGCAGCTCGCGACGGTCGCTGGCCGCGAGGTCAGACCCGACGTGGAGCTCCTCGACGTCGTACGCGCGGTGCTGGGCGAGCTGGGTCTCAGCGAGGAGCAGCCGTCCGGTGCGCAGGCGCGTAGCCGGTGGGAATCACTGAAAGCGCTGGTTCAGCTGACCGAGGACATGGTCGCCGAGAACCCGGAACTGACGCTGCCGCAGCTGTCGGCAGAACTCGCCGCCCGCGCCGAGGCGCGCCATCCCCCGACGGTGCAGGGCGTGACGCTGTCGTCGCTGCATGCGGCCAAGGGACTCGAGTGGGATGCGGTGTTCCTCGTCGGACTCACCGACGGGTCGCTGCCCATCAGCCAGGCGATCAAGGGGTCCTGGGAAGAGGTCGAGGAAGAGCGGCGACTTTTCTATGTCGGAGTGACGCGTGCCCGCGAGCACCTGCACCTGTCGTGGGCCCTGGCCCGCAACGAGGGCGGCCGTGCCCGGCGTCGCTCGCGGTTCCTCGCCGACCTCGTGCCCGACGACTCACCCGCGTCGCCGATCGCGAAGGAGCGCGCGCCCCGCCGCGGACCGACCTGCCGGGTCTGCGGTTCCCGGTTGATGGATTCGACCGCGACGCTGCTCGGTCGCTGCGCCGGGTGCCCGTCGGATCTGGACGAAGGACTGCTGGTCTCGCTCAAGGAGTGGCGTCGCGAGCGGGCCCAGGAGAAAAAGGTGCCGGCCTTCGTCGTCTTCTCCGACAAGACGCTCACCGCGATCGCCGAGCAACGACCGACCGATACCGCTGCGCTGGTGGCGATCTCGGGAATCGGGGCGAAGAAGGTCGACGAGTACGGCGCCGACATCATCGAACTCGTCAAAACCGCAGGTCAAAAATAGGTTGTGCGGGTTTCGGCCCAGCGTCTACTCTGAGTCCCGTCAGTACGGGGATGGGTTGCGTGCGTCCGTCACACCGGCCCGCCACAGTCACCGACGACCGACACGAACGCGGAAAGCCACGAGACCAGAAGGGAGTGGATCAGTGAACGGAATCACCGTGAGCCAGGCCGGCATCTGCCAGTCTGCGGCGAACCTGAGAGCAGCCGACACGTATGCGCCGAAATTGCATGCGCTGAAGCCGAATCAGCCCGCCATCGCGAGTACCGGTCGCACCCGCTCCTGGATGCCGGTCGCCCGAGCGTGCACGAGCTTTGCACGCCCGGTCGCCGTTCCGCCGGCGGCTCTGCACCCGGCAGCCGAAGCGCGCGTCGCGCGAATCGCACCGCCCGCAGCAGCAGTAGCACCCGCGCCGCGTCGGTTCCCCGTTCTGTTCCGAAGTTCCCGGAGTTAGATCTCCGAGACATTCCGGGCCACGGGCGAATCGCAGAGGCGACACCCGTGGCCCTCTTTTTCTGTCACCGAATCTCCACCCCGATCCAGGGGTCTCGGACACAGAGCCACATCGAGGACTCGGGTTCAACACCCCAAACGAGCAGATGTGGAGAAACCAATGACTGTCGAATGCGTCCTCGAGTCCTGTATGTCGGCGGACCGCGCAGCGACCGCCCGGCTCGACCTGCCCTGCCAGGTCGCCGACGCAGATCTGTGGTTCGCCGAAGACCCCCGTGACCTCGAGCGTGCCAAGGCCATGTGCGCCGAATGCCCGTTGCGGGCCCAGTGCCTGCAGGCCGCACTCGATCGATCCGAGCCCTGGGGGGTCTGGGGAGGCGAGATCTTCGAGCGCGGAGCCGTCATCGCGCGCAAGCGTCCCCGCGGTCGCCCGCGTAAGAACGTTGCATGACAACAAAACCGACGCCGCGAGCAGAAATGCTCGCGGCGTCGGTGTCGTGTCTGCGGGGTGGGGTCAGTCGCCCAGGCCGGGGACCCACTCCTCCATGATGGCCCGGTACGGGGCATGCGCCTCGAGCTGCGAGGCGATGCCGACGCAGCCCCCGAGCACGCGGAAGACCATCACGAAACGCTTGGGCACGTTCAGGTTTCGTGACGTCTTGTACACCTCGCCGCGAACATCGGTGGCCTTGCCCGCGGCCCGCTGCATCCACTTCCGGGTGAAGTGGAACGACTCGCTGTAGAGCGGATCGACGTAGGGACGCAGGTAGGCCTCGAGGTCGGCACTCGTCACCTTGTTCGCGTGGGACGGGCGGATGAACTCGGCGGAGATCATGAGTTCTTTGAGTTCGTCGTACTTCTTGTCCCGCGCCAGACGGAGAATCGGTCCGGTCTCGGGCGGGAGGCCTTCCGGATAGTGGCCGACCGCACCGAAGTCGAGTACGCCGAACCGCCCGTCGGTGGCCCGGAAGAAGTTGCCCGGATGCGGATCGCCGTGGAGGAGTCCGACCCGGTACGGCGAGCTGACCTCGAATTCGGCCATTTTCGCGGCGGCGTCGTCGCGGGTCTGCTGGTCCCCGGTGGTGATGATCTTCGACAGCGGGACGCCGTCGACCCACTCCGAGACGACGACCTTGGGTGCACTCGCGACGACCTTGGGGATGAGGAAGTCGGGATGGCCGTCGTAGGCCTTGGCGAAGGCGCGCTGATTGTCGGCCTCGCCGAGGTAATCGAGCTCGGCCTCGGTCCGGTCGATGAGTTCGTCCATCATCGCCTTGACGTCGGTGCCGGGGGACAGGCGCTGCAGGAGTCCGGACATGCGGGACAGGGTCTTCAGATCGGCCTTCAGTGCGTGGTCGGCCCCGGGGTACTGGACCTTGACCGCGACCTCACGGCCGTCCGACCAAATTCCTTTGTGTACTTGTCCGATCGACGCCGATGCCGCGGGCTCGTCGGAGAATTCCCGGAAACGCTCGCGCCACCGGGTGCCGAGCTGCTGGTCGAGCACCTTGTGGACCTTCGCGGCCGGCATGGGCGGGGCGTCGGCCTGCAACTTGGTGAGCGCTTCGCGGAACGGCTCGCCGAACTCGTCGGGGATCGCGGCTTCCATGATCGAGAGCGCCTGCCCGACCTTCATGGCGCCGCCCTTGAGTTCGCCGAGAACGGCGAACAGTTGTTCGGCGGACTTCTCCAGGAGCTCCTGGTTGACCTCGTCCTTGTCCCTTCCGACCATGCGCTTGCCGAAACCGGCAGCAGCCCGCCCGGCCATACCGATCGGAAGAGAGGCCAGTTTCGCGTTGCGGCGACCCTGTCCTTTGGTGATGTCGGTCATAGCATCCTTTCCGCGTCACACAATAGACGACCTGGCTTGCTGATCCGGTGCGGGACGACAATCGCAGGCCGGGTGCGGCGACCATTGTCTGATGTCCAGCCGCGTCGGGTCATCTCGGAACTCCAACACATGGTCGAGCAGCTGCGGATCGGGTCGCGGCTCCACATGCGGCCGGTCGCGTACGGCCTCCACCAATTGCTCGATCTGCGAGTGGGCCATCGCGGCGGTCATCGCCACCACGGCCGGGCTCGCCTGACC
Organism: Gordonia sp. IITR100; assembly: GCF_002009645.1. Taxonomy (NCBI): domain Bacteria; kingdom Bacillati; phylum Actinomycetota; class Actinomycetes; order Mycobacteriales; family Gordoniaceae; genus Gordonia; species Gordonia sp. IITR100. Next base: position 139,635 of record NZ_MVKV01000012.1, read on the forward strand.
CGATGTCCGGATCAGCTGGACGGCCAGGGCCGGCCAGTCCGGGTCCGCGTCGGACCGGTGACGGTCCGCGCACATGAGGCAACTCGACAATCCGGGGAGCACCAGCGGGCCGACGATGCCCACCCCGTCGCGGACCCGGACCAGCAGGTGGGGGATCCGGGCGCGGGTCAGAGCGAACACCACCCGCGGATCGTGGACGACGAAGTCGGTCAGGATCACCAGGTCGGTGTCGACGGCATCGAGCGTCCCGTCGGGTAGCCGCCGCATCGTCCGTCGAGCTGACAAACCCATGCTGCGCAACGAGTTCGACAGCTGTTCGCTGAGCGGCCCCTGGCCATGGATCAGGATGTGGAACTCCGCGGCCGTGGGCGGGCGGTCGACAACCGCTCGGCCGGCCGACACCAGACTGCTCAGGACCAGATCGAGGTCGTCGTCGTGGAGGCCGGCCCGTCGGGCGCGGCGAGCGAAGGTGTCCGCCGTGCACGGATCCTCCAACGATCGAAGCAGCCCGGCGACGGAATACGCCGACACCGAGGCGTCGAAGTCGAGGAGCAGGCTGTCGGCCGGATCGATGCCCACGCGGACCGAGTTGCCCGGCTGGACGATGACGGGCGTCCCCGGGAGCAGCCGCGGGACCGCGGGCGGAACAGCGCAGGGGGACACCGAGATGGCGCTGGAACTCGTCCGGGCTGGCGACATGCGGCAACTCTGCCAGCCGAACGCCGTCGCGGGCGCTCGGCGAGCAGGTTATCCACAGCATGGCGTGTTCCACCGGTGGTGTGGATTCCTACGATCCGCCTCGTGCCGATTCGCCGCCGTCATCGTTACGGGACTCGTCGGTGGCGTCGCGCGCCTTCTCCTCGGCGATGGTCTTCTCGAGCTGGGCGATCGGGTCGTCGAGGTCGTCGCCGCCCAGGAGCCGGTCGATGAAACCCGCAGGGTTGTCGAGGTCGTCGGCATCCGGCAGCAGATCAGGGTGTGCCCACACGCCGTCCCTGGTCGCGACGTCGGTGGCCTCCAGCGCGCGGCGCCACAGCTCCGACGCCTCGCGGACCTTGCGGGGCCGAAGCTCGAGACCGACGAGGGTTGCGAATGTCTGCTCGGCCGGCCCGCCCGACGCGCGCCGACGCCGCATGGTCTCGGTGAGTGCCCCGGTACTCGGGATCCGGTCGCCGAGCGCTCGGGTCACGACCTGCTCCACCCAGCCCTCGATCAGGGCGAGGAGGGTCTCGAGACGGCCGAGGGCCGCTTTCTGCTCAGGTGTCGTGGTCGGCTCGAACGACGTCGACGAACTGATGATCTCCTCGAGTTTCGAAGGGTCGGAGAGCAATTGGGTCGGGTCGATCCCGGCGGTGGCGTCGGTGATGCCGCTGAAATCGATACTGATGCCGCGGGCGTATTCCTCGACGGTGGTCAGCAACCGCTGACGCAGCCAGCCGACGTGGGTGAACAGGCGCACATGGGCGGCCTCGCGCGCGGCGAGGAAGACGATGATCTCCTGCGCCGGCTGCTCCAGACCCTCGGCGAACTTGGCGATCGCCTCGGGGAGCAGGACGGCGATCCCCTCGGGCGCCAGCGGCAGCCCGACGTCGGTCGACGTCAGCACCTCCTTGGCGAGCTGACCGAGCCCCTGGCCGAGCTGGGTGCCGAACGCCATGCCGCTCATCTGGGTCAGCATCCCGATCATCGGGCCGGCGAACTGGGCCGCCTCGGCGGGGAGGTTGTCCTGCCAGGTTCGGGCCAGCTGCTCGGCGACCGGGTCGCACAAACCCTTCCACGTGTCCATCGACTCCTCGAGCCATTGGACCGGTGTCCACGCCACCGTCTGGGTGACGCCGCTGGGGAAATTCGTCGCGTCGTCGAGCCAGACGTCGGCGAGCCGGACCGCGTCGGCCGAGGCCGAGATCTCCTTCTCGAGGATCGGGGTGAACGAACCGATCTGCTGGCGGGCGAGATTGGTCGCGACCGAGTAGTTCACCGGACCGTTTCCGCCACCCGCCATGCCCGCGCCCATACCGCTGAACATGTTGCCCAGTTGCGAGAACATCTGGCCGATCATGTTGGGATCGAACTTCGAGGGGTCGAAGTCGCCGCCGGGACCGCCGCCGAACCCCTGCCCGCCCCCGAATCCGAACGGGTTGGCCCCGCCGAACGGGTTGCCACCGGGATTGTCGCCCGGCTTGTTCTTGTCACCGCTGTTCTTGTCGCGGTCGTCATCGCCGTCACCGGACGACGAGAAGCCGAAGGGCAGATCACTCATGGGTTCCACCGTACCGCCCGGTGAGGCCCGCAAACGGCGACGACTGTTCGCCCTGCGCGTAGCCGGCTCATGGTCGCCGGCGCAGCCGACTCGTGGTCGCTGCGGGGCACTATCGTGTGCGGAATGAGTTCGAGCCCCCGATTCCGGAGAATCGCCGCGGCCGCGGTCTCCACCGTGGTCCTGCTGGCGTTGCTGGTGCTCGGCACGCAGGTGCAGGTGCCCTACGCCGCGCTCGGGCCCGGACCCACCCTCAACACCCTCGGCACGACGAAGGTGGAGGACGACGGGGCAGTGGTGGAGCGCAAGGTCGTGCAGATCGACGGTGCGCCGACCGATCCGACGACCGGCCACCTCAACCTCACCACCGTCTCGGTGCGGGACGGGATCTCGCTGTTCGACGCCCTGGGCATGTGGGTGTCGGGCACCTACTCGCTGACGCCGCGCGACCAGGTCTATCCGCCCGACCGCACCACCGAGCAGGTTCAGGAGGAGAACGCGCAGCAGATGACGGGGTCCGAGGAGAACGCGACGGTCGCCGCGCTCCGTTACCTCGATCGTCCCACCGCTTTGCGCATCGCGAGCGTCGCACCCGACGGGCCCGCGGTCGACGTGCTGCGCGCCGGCGACGAGGTCGTGGCGGCCGGCGGCGTGCCGGTGGAAACGGGTGAGCATCTGCGGAAGGTCGTCGGCGACAATCCGCCGGGGACCGTCCTGCCCATCGAGATCGTCCGCGCCGGTGCCCGGCAGACCGTGTCGGTGACCCTCGGCACGCATCCGGCCGACTCCGAGGCCGGATACCTGGGCGTCGTTCCGGAGGTGGTCGATGCCGATCCGCGCCTCGAGGTCACCTACAACGTGGGGGACATCGGGGGACCGTCGGCGGGGATGATGCTGGCACTCGCGGTCATCGACCAGCTGAGTCCCGGCGAGCTAACCTCCGGCAAGTTCATCGCGGGCACCGGCACGATCACCGACGAGGGGGTTGTCGGTCCCATCGGTGGGATCACGCACAAGACCCGGGCCGCCCGCGACGCCGGCGCGACCGTCTTCCTGGTCCCCGCCCGCAACTGTGCCGAGGCGGTCTCGGAGCGACCGGACGGATTGGAGCTGGTGAAGGTCGACACTCTCGAGGGCGCTGTCGACGCGCTGAACGCGGTCGGCGCGGGCCGTCCGGCGCCGAGCTGCTGAGGCTTGCCAGGACTGCCGCGTCAGCCCCGGTCGGACGACTCCGGTAGATCGGGAGCGAAGGTGTCGCGCAGCGCGGCCCGCAGTTCGAGTGCCAGTTGCGGGTGGGTCAGCAGTTCGGGTTCCCCGTCGGGTTCGGGTCGAAGACGCATCAGCGCGAGATCGGCGCCGGTGCGCAGCACCCCGACCACCAGCCGCGCAACCTCCTCGCCCGGATGGTGATCGCCGGTGTCGGTGACCTCGAAGCGGGGCGTCCGGTCGTCGTCGTCTTCGGGATCGGCGATGACGATCTCCATACTCACCGCCGCCCCGGCGACCTCCTCTGGCCAGACCGCCGAGGCGAGGAACTCGTCGAGGTCGTCGACATCTTCCTCCACCGGGGTGAACACCGAACCGTCGTCGGCGATCACCTCGGGAAGCTGTGCGTGGAGGAGGGCGGTCGGCGCCAGCGCGAACACGGACGGTGACTGACCCCAGCCACGGGAGTCGAGGTGTTCCATGATCTCGTTCAACGCGCTGCCGAGATCGTCGGTGGAGAAGGCGCGTGGGGTCGTCGGGAGGTCGGGCACGTGCTCATCCTGCCCCGGATCGCGGTGCGACCGCGAGTCTGCGACGCCGCCAGGGAACCGCTGACGTGTGGCGATCGTTGAGCGGGCGCCCCGAGTGAGTTGGTCACCCGGGTGGTGCCAGTACAGTGGGCACCACGCCCAGCAGGCACGTGTGCGCGGGTGGTGTCCGGATTGAGAGCTTTGGAGAGTGGGTCTGGTGGGCGTCCGAGGGCCGGCGGGAATGCCGACACTGTCACGCAGGAGCAAGATCATCATCGGGCTCGGCGTGGCCGTCCTGGTGCTGTTGCTCGTCGGGCCACGCCTGATCGGTCTCGCGACCGACTGGCTCTGGTTCTCCGACGTCGGGTATTCGAGCGTCTTCACCAAGGTGATCTGGACGCGCGTGATCCTCTTCCTGATCACGACGATCGTCGTCGGACTCATCATCTTCGGGGCGGTCTCCCTGGCGTACCGCAGTCGCCCGGTGTTCGTACCGACCGCGGGTCCGAACGATCCGCTCGCCCGGTACCGCACGGCCATCATGGGCAAGGTCCGCTGGTTCGCCATCGTCCCGGCGGTGATCATCGGCGCCCTGGCCGGCCTGGTCGCGCAAGGGTCCTGGGCGACCGTCCAGATGTTCCTGCATGGTCAGTCGTTCGGTCGGACAGACCCTCAGTTCAATCTCGACATCGGGTTCTACGCCTTCGACCTGCCGTTCTTCCGCTTCGTGCTCAACCTGCTGTTCGTCGTGGTCGTGGTGGCGTTCCTGGCGAACCTGGTCACGCACTACCTGTTCGGAGGTATCCGCCTGGGGCAAGGCGGTGGTTCGGTCACGACCGCGGCACGCATCCAGCTCGCGGTGCTGGCGGGCACCTTCCTACTGCTGAAAGCGGCCGCCTATTGGCTCGACCGGTACACCCTGCTGTCCAGTCAGCGGAAGGCCGAGATCTTCCCGGGGGCGAGTTACACCGACATCAACGCGGTGCTGCCGTCGAAGCTCATCCTGATGGCGATCGCGATCATCTGTGCGGTGGCGTTCTTCGCCGGTATCGTGCTCCGCGACCTGCGGGTGCCGGCACTGGCCACCGTCTTGATGTTGTTCTCCGCGTTGCTCATCGGGGTCGGCTGGCCGCTGACGATGGAGCAGTTCTCGGTCAAGCCGAATGCCGCGCAGAAGGAAGCCGAGTACATAGAACGCGCGATCACCTCGACCCGCGAGGCGTACGGGATCGGGCCGGACAAGGTCATCACCCAGCCGGGCTGGACCGCCGGACCGGCAAACCCGGCGCTGGTGAACAGCGATGAACCGACGCTGTCGAACGTCCGGATCCTGGACCCGAATGTGGTGTCCCCGACGTTCATCCAGCAGCAGCAGCGGCAGAACTTCTACGGATTCCCGACGCAGCTGGCGGTCGACCGCTATCGCATCGACGGCGAGCTCCGTGACTTCGTGGTGTCGGTGCGCGAGCTCGATCCGAGTCGCTATCTCGAGAACCAGCAGAACTGGCTGAACAAGCACCTGGTGTACACCCACGGAGACGGGTTCGTCGCCGCCCCGGCCAACCGGGTGAAGGAGTCGACGGACGTCAACAACGTCGACGGTGGCGGCGATCCGTTCTACTACGTCAGCGACACCTCGAACTACCAGACCGAGGAGTACAAGCGGGACGCCCCGATCAAGGTGTCACAGCCGCGGATCTACTTCGGCGAACTGCTCGCGAAGATCGACCCGGACTACGCGATCGTCGGTTCCGACGACGGGCAGGCTCGGGAACACGACATCGGGGACGACAAGTACACCTACCAGGGGCCGGCGGGAGTCTCGCTCGGCAACTGGTTCTCCCGAGTCCTCTATGCCGGCAAGTACGCCGAGCGGAACTTCCTGCTGTCGGGCGAGATCAACTCGGCATCGAAGATCATCTACAACCGCGATCCCCGGGACCGCGTCAAACAGGTCGCACCGTGGCTGACGGTCGATTCGAAGACGTACCCCGCGGTGATGGAGGACGGCTCGATCAAGTGGATCGTCGACGGTTACACCACCCTAGACGACTACCCGTACTCGCAGCCCACGTCGTTGCAGAGCGCGACCGCCGACGCCCAGGACCTCAACCCGGGGCAGACCGGTCGGACGCAGATCAACAAGACCGTGTCCTACGTGCGCAACTCGGTGAAGGCGACCGTCGATGCCTACACCGGCGAGGTCGAGCTGTATCAGTTCGACACCGATGACCCGGTGCTGAAGACGTGGATGGAGGTCTTTCCCGACACGGTCAAGTCCCGCGCAGACTTCGACGCGCAGACCTCCCTGCGGGATCACGTCCGCTACCCCGAGGACATCTTCAAGATCCAGCGGTCGCTGCTGACCCGCTACCACGTCGATTCGCCTCAGACGTTCTTCCAGGCGAGCGACTTCTGGTCGGTGCCCTCCGATCCGACGGACCCGGACGCCGAGCAGCGCGGCCTGGACCAGCCCCCGTACTACTTCGTGGCCTCGGACCCGGAGAGCGGTGAGCCGACGTTCCAGCTGACCTCGGTGCTGACGCGACTCAACCGACCGATCCTGGGCGCCTATGTGACCGTGTCGTCGAATCCCGAGAACTACGGTCAGATGACGGTCAAGCAGTTGCCCAGCAACTCCCAACGGTCCGGTCCGCAGCAGGCGTTCAACCCGATGCGCACCGACCGAACGGTGGCGGAATCACTGAAGTCGCTCGAGAACACGGCGACGGTGACCTTCGGTAATCTCCTCACGCTTCCGGTGGGCGACAACGGCATCCTGTACGTCGTCCCGTTGTACGCACAGGCCCAGGGCGAAGAGGCCTTTCCCCGTCTGTTCCGTGTGATCACGAGGTTCGAATCGGCAGACCGGGTATCCGGGATCGGTTATGCACCCACGACCCGCGAGGCTCTGCGGCAGGTCGGCATCACGCCCGCTGCCGGAGTGGTCCCCGGAGATCAGCAGGCACCGCCCGCGCCGGACCAGGCCGGAACGCCGGCACCGGCCACGCCGACGCCGAATCAACCTCCGCAGCAAGGTGATTCGCCCGAGCGGGACGACGCGGCAAACGCCATCAGTGACGCGATCACGGCGCTACGCCAGGCTCAGCAGAGTGGCGACTTCGCAGCATACGGCGAGGCGCTCGACCAGCTGAGTCAGGCGGTTGCCCGCTACGAGTCGCTGGCGGCTCCCAACTAGTCGAACGACGACCCAGGCCGGGCGCTATCTGCGAGTCATACCGCTATCCGCGGTATTTCCGCAGGTAGCGCTCGGTTTCGTTGGGGGTGTTGTCGGGGAGCACCGGGCTGTGGTGGTGCCGATGGCCCAGCGAGAAGAAGATCGACACCGCCGTGGTGAAAGCCGCGACCATCAGCAGGCCGCAGATGATCGCCGGGCCGACATTGCCGACCGCCATGTGGACCAGCCAGAGCGCGGCCATGGCGAATCCGGTCAGTGCCAAGACGAACCCGACGAAACTCATCGGATGGTTCCCGTGGCTCTCGTGGTGGAAGCGGTGGGTGTTCATGGTTCCTCCTCGGCGGGGCGTCTCGTGAGCCGAGTGTACGCCTGATGTGACTGGCATCACATTGCACCGCGGCGACGGACGGGCCGTTCGGGTCGTCACGTCACCTGGGGTTATCGAGGTGCGAGTGACCGCCGTCACTGGTGTTTCCCCAGGTCGGGTGGGGTTGGAGTACCGATTTGCATCGCTGACAAACCGGTGTGTAACGTTGTGTTCACCAACGCGGGGTGGAGCAGCTCGGTAGCTCGCTGGGCTCATAACCCAGAGGTCGCAGGTTCAAATCCTGTCCCCGCTACCAACACCAAGAACCCCCGCCCGGGACGCCCGGGCGGGGGTTCTTGCTATGTGCGGTCCTGTCGTAGGCGGGACAAGCCCGACGCTTCCGGAACCCAACCGGGCAGGCCCGGATGCGGCCGCATCGGCGGGCGGATCATCCGCTCTGGTCGGTCCCCGTGGCACCGTCGCGGCCGGCTTGCCGACCGAACAGTCTGCGAAATCTGCACTCCCAGGTCGTCGCATCGAGCGTTGTACCCACTCTGACCAGGCGATTTGACGACGGGTACGGCGGTGCGTAACTTATGTCGAGTCAGCGAGCCACGGCGCCGCCCCGGAAGGGCCTGGAAGGGTCTGAGGTGGGGAGTGGAGACCGGGTTTCTTGGCTGGCCGCCCCTGAGTGTTTTGGCTTGAGTCGTTGTGGCTCGGGTAGAGTGTTTGGGGTTGCTGGGTCTTTCAGTGGTTCGGAATTCTTCGGGGTTGCGGGCTGCGGGTGGGGTCTGGTAGGCTGGAAGAGTTGCCCCGGAGACGGG
>NZ_MVKV01000013.1:0-135267 GCF_002009645.1 Gordonia sp. IITR100
GAGTTGATCCTCGACCAAGCAGCGATCGGCGCGACCATCGACACCGTCGGAAGCCCACGCACGCAACTGATGCTGACCATCCCCGCCACCGGAGAACTCGCAACGCTGCCGTGGACCGGGACGGTCAGCCATGCCACCGCGAAACTAGCGTCGTGCGACGGCTCGCTGACCGAGATCACCCTCGACAGTGAGGGCGTACCGCTGCAGATGGGTCACACCCGTCGGTTGTATCCGGCACACCTCCGCAAAGCAATCATCGTGCGCGACGCCTGCTGCATCAAATGCGGTGCACCACCGTCACATACCCAGGTCCACCACATCAAGTCGTGGGCCGACGGTGGACCCACCGACCTCGACAACGGCTGTTTGCTGTGTCAGCGCTGCCATACGCAGGTCCACCACCACGGCTGGGACATCGTGATGGGTTTCGACCGCCATCCCTGGCTCGTCCCACCCGCCAGTATTGACCCGCAACGCCGACCACTACCCGCCTACAACCGACGCACCATGCGACTCGACGACGCCGCCTGACCGCTGCCGCCACAGACCACCAGACGTTCGCGTAGCAGCCTCGCTCCCGGCGCCCGCCCGGGACCGCATCCGTCCCTTGACAACTCCACAGCGACACTGCAGTCGGCTCCGTTCCCGGTCGGATCGTGGACCGGGAACGGGGCCGTACTGTGAAACCCTCGCCGCTACCCCGCCCTTGCACCTGGACCACATGCGGGCTGACGGCCGCCGTGAACTGCCAAATGGGCTGCCGCCCCGTCAGTGGGCCGCGATACTTCCGACTGCGGCAAATCGATGTCCGGTAGCGCACCCTGTTGGGCAGCTTCACCTGCAGGCCGAAGTTGCTCTTAGACAACTGCGCCCAATGGAAAGACCGGCATCGCTGTATGCCCGTGCCCCCGACATTGAAGCGCTCCTTCGGCCGAACGTGCGCTACTGACAACATACGCAACCGATCCGAGGAAGCGTGGCTGCCCCACCCCCGGCCGCAAGGCTCAACCGAGGAGCGCAGTCGACCTCGACCGGCGGGACTGTCTCGCATACCTGCCCCGACTTGTGACCGACAGACTTCAACTCGACTCCCAGACCTCGATCGAAGTCTGCCGGTCGAGTTGAAGCTTGCCGGTCGCCGGACCCTTCGTGGCTCGTCGCTGCGCTCCTCGCACCTCAGGGAGCAGGGGCTGACGCGCCCTCCGCAAGCTCCGGACGCACCTCAGGGAGCAGGGGCTGACGCGCCCTCCGCAAGCTCCGGACGCACCTCAGGGAGCAGGGGCTGACGCGCCCTCCGCAAGCTCCGGACGCACCTCAGGGAGCAGGGGCTGACGCGCCCTCCGCAAGCTCCGGACGCACCTCAGGGAGCAGGGGCTGACGCGCCCTCCGCAAGCTCCGGACGCACCTCAGGGAGCAGGGGCTGACGCGCCCTCCGCAAGCTCCGGACGCTCCTCAGGGAGCAGGGGCTGCCGCGGGCACACCGACGACAACCGCCTGCTCATCACGCCGACGTCAGCTGACCGCGAGCCACGCCGCGAGTCCGAGCCCGCACACCCCGACCACGATCCGGAGCGGCCCGGGCGGCAGCCGTTTCACGACAGGCGGGCCGCACCACCCGCCGGCAAGACAGCCGACGGCCATGGCGAGCGCCGCCCACCAGTCGACGGGACCCCAGATCATGAAACCGATGGCGGCGACGGTGTTGGCGATGCCGAGGAACAACGACTTGGACAACGCTGCGCGCCACAGTGGTTCGCTGGTCACCACGAGCATCAGCGCGAGAATCATGATGCCGGCGCCCGCCCCGAAGTACCCGCCGTACACCGAGATCAGCGTCAGGCCCAGGATGAACACCCAGGGACGCTCGACGTGCGAGGTGGCCCACCGCCGCAGAACCGGTTGCGCCAGCAGGGCGATCGCGGCGATCGCCACCAGGAACGGCACGACGGTCTCGAACGCCTCGGCCGGCGTCGACAGCAACAGCACCGCCCCGACCGTGCCGCCGATGAGCGAGGCGATCGCGCCGATGATCAGCCGCCTGCGGTCACCGTCGAGGAGGGAGCGTCCCGACTGTGCGGTACTGCCCACCCCGACGGCGACCAGCGCGACCGTGTTCGTGACATTGGCCGCGATCGGACTGAGTCCGACCGCGAGCAGTGCGGGATAGCTGACGATCGACGCCAGCCCGGTGATGTAGCCGATCAGGCCGGCGCCGAAACCGGCGACGACCAGTAGAGCGAGATCAGTGAGCGAAATGACGCGCCCCGGTGAGGTAGAGCGTCACGCCCGCCTCGTCGGCCGCCTCGATCACCTCGTTGTCTCGAATCGAACCGCCCGGCTGCGCAACGGCTTTCACCCCGGCCGACAGCAGCACCTGCAGTCCGTCCGGGAAGGGGAAGAACGCGTCCGACGCCCCGACACTCCCCGCTGCCCGGTCGCCGGCGCGTTGCACGGCCAGGTGCGCGGAGTCGACGCGATTGACCTGGCCCATGCCGACGCCGACCGACGCACCGTCGGACGCCAGCAGGATGGCGTTGGACTTGACCGAACGGCACGCACGCCAGGCGAACTCGAGGTCGGCAAGGGTCTGGTTGTCGGCCGGCGGACCCGCCACGAGGTTCCAGTTGGCCGGATTGTCGCCGTCGGCGTCGAGGACGTCGCGCTGCTGCATCAGCAGTCCGCCCGACACCGGCTTCGTCTCGATCCCGGTCGCCGCCGGCGGGGTGGCCACCAGGACGCGGATGTTCTTCTTACGGGTCAGCACCGAGAGCGCACCGTCGGCGAAGCCGGGCGCGACGATCACCTCGGTGAAGATCTCGGCGACCTGCTCGGCCATCGCCACGGTGATCTCACGATTCGCCGCGATCACGCCGCCGTAGGCGCTGACCGGATCGCACGCGTGCGCCTTGCGATGCGCCTCCGCGATGTCGGCGCCGATGGCGATGCCACACGGGTTGGCGTGCTTGATGATCGCGACCGCCGGGGCATCGAAGTCGTAGGCGGCGCGCCACGCGGCATCGGCGTCGGTGTAGTTGTTGTAGCTCATCTCCTTGCCGTGGAGTTGCTCGGCGGTCGCAACCCCGCCGGCCCCGGCGTTACCGACATACAGTGCGGCCGGCTGGTGCGGGTTCTCGCCGTAACGCAGCACCGCGGAGCGGGTCCAGGTCGCACCGGCCCACGCCGGGAACTGCGACTCGTCCTCGGGCGCAACCACACTCGACATCCACGACGCGACCGCGACGTCATAGTCCGCGGTGTGCCGGAAAGCCTTTGCCGCAAGCTTCTTCCGGTCGACGAGCGAGAACCCGTCGGCCGTGAGGGCCTCGGTCACCAGCGAGTAGTCATCGGGATCGACCACGACGGCGACCGACGGGTGGTTCTTCGCGGCCCCACGCACCATCGACGGGCCGCCGATGTCGATTTGCTCGATGCACTCGTCCGGAGTCGCACCGGACGCCACCGTCTCGGTGAACGGATAGAGATTGACGACGACGAGATCGAATGCGGCGACGCCCAGTTCGTCGAGCTGAGCCACATGATCGGACTTGCGGGTGTCGGCGAGGATGCCCGCGTGCACCTTGGGGTGCAGGGTCTTGACGCGGCCGTCGAGGCACTCGGGGAAGCCCGTCAGCGTGGACACCTCCACGACCGGCACGCCCGCGCCGGCGATGGTCTTCGCGGTGGACCCGGTGGACACGATCTCCACTCCGGCCGCGTGTAGTGCCGTCGCGAGGTCGGCGAGACCGCTCTTGTCGTAGACACTCACCAGCGCGCGCCGAATCGGTCGACGAGAGCTGTCAGAGCTGGGTGCGTTCACGGGATGCGGGCCTTTCGTCCATCGATGACTACTCCTCTGGTGACCAGTGCGGTCACCACGTCGGCGAGCAACACGCGCTCGACCGTCTTGATTCGCTCGTGCAGGCTGTCGGCGGTGTCGTCGTCGACGACGCTGACCACCTGTTGCGCCAGAATCGGGCCGGTGTCCACGCCCTCGTCGACAAGATGGACCGTCGCGCCGGTGACCTTGACGCCGTAGTCGAGCGCCTCGGCGACCCCGTGGGCGCCCGGAAACGCGGGTAGCAGCGCTGGATGACTGTTGACGACGCGACCGCCGAACCGGCCGAGAAAAGCCGGGCCGAGGATCTTCATGAAACCGGCGGTCACCACCCACTCCGGCTCGATCGCGGCGACCTCGTCGGTCAGCGCACGATCCCACGTCGCACGGTCGGCGTGGTCGGCGACACGGCAGGTGATGAGCGGGATGTCGTGGCGCTGCGCGACCTCTTGCGCCCGGCACGAGCGGTCGACCACGATCGCCGCGACACGGAACGGGGCATCCTCGTCACCGGCGCGCGCGATCAGCGATTCCAGCAGCGAACCGGTGCCCGACGCCATCACCACCAGCGGGGTGCGACCAGGTGCCGTCGGGGATGCCACGTCGTCGAGACTAATCGCCGCACGTTGGGCCGCCCGCGCCGGGTGGCGCCGCCGGGGCACGCCTGGGAAGCGCGCTGTCAGCGTTGCCGTGAGGCCCCGTGCGAACCGGGATGGAGGTCGTGATCCACGTCGACGGCGAGATCCGCCACGTCGAGATCGTCGTCGTACACGCGGTTCTTCGCCGGCGCGCGCCCGGATGCGGTGTCGAGATCGGAGTCGTCCGGGTCCAACCCGGCGACGTTCTCCGCGTCGTCGTCCGCGAGGTCAGCGTCCCCGAATTCACCGTCGTCGAACTCACCGTCGTCGTAGTCCGAGTCCTGGTACTCGCCGTCCTCGAATTCGCCGTCCTCGACCTCTGAGCACTCGGCGTACTCGGCGTACTCGTCGTCCTCGTCCAGATCGGTGACGATGACGTATTCGTCCTCGTAACCGAGGTCGAGGGGATCCTCGAAGTACTCCTCGCCGACAGCGAGACGTGCCGCTCGGGTCGACGGCAGGAAGGCGTAGACGAGCACGATGAGCAGGCCGACGACCGCGATCCAACCCAGTGTGAAGACCCCGGCCGCCGACACCGTCACGACGACCTCGCCGAACTCCCCCAGCGTTCCACCCGCCGAGACGGTGAGAACGGCGACCACCGAAGCCGCGACCGCCGCGGCGACACCCACCGAACGCACGTGGGCCATGGGATCGAGGTCGCGGCATCGCCAGCCGACGAACGCGGCGACACCGGCCGGCACGAGCAGTCCGACGAATCCCCATACCCCGGCACCCGGCCCGTCGGGAAGGACCGCGAGAACCGGGACGGGCGGGACGGCGTCACCGCGGACCGTGAACAGGTCGACCGTCGTCGCACCGATCTGGACGTCGGAACCCACGAGCACCGCCATCGCGGCGACCATCACGTTCGGGAGGTAGAGCATCGACAGCAGGGTGAGTCCCAGGAACCCGTCGAAGTCGTAACCGGTCTCGATCAGTTCACCGATCTGCCCGTGCCTCATCAACATTCGCAGACACACCAGCACGGCTCCGGCCACCAGTAGCAGCAGCGCCGCCACCAGCCCGTACCGGAAACCGCGACGATCGGCGTGGGTCACGCCCCCGCGGACGGCGAAGTCGCGTCGTCGGCTCCACACGACACCGGCGACCGCCGCACCGCCGTGTACGCCGAGGGTGTAGAGGAACGCGAGCAGCGCGTTGGGCGTCTGCACCGGCAGGACCGACCCGCCGTCCATGACGACCGCCAGGGACATCGCGGTGATGAGAACGGGACCGATCACCGCCGAGAACACGACGGCGCCGAGGTCGAACAGGTCGTGCCGATCGCGTTCGTTCGAGTTCGTGCCACCGGCGACGGCCCGGGCCGTCAGCCAGGCAGTGCCGGCGGCGACCGCAAGCGTCGGCAGCAGCGGCAGCACACCTATGGTGACCCCGCTGATCGTGACCGGCACCTGGTGGACGGCCAGCCAGCCCGAGGCGATCGCACTCGGCAGTCCGGTCAGGCCGCTGCCGGCCAGCAGCAGCACCGAGAGCATCACGACGATCAGCGTCACCAGCGCTATCGCGGGAACGGTGAACGCGACAACCGCGAGCTGCCGGGCCGAGCCCTCGGCCGCCGTGCGCTGCGCACGACGTGATCGCCGCAGGTTACGCAGCTGCGACGCCAGATTGTCCGTGGTCGGGTCCGACTTGAGGGAGGGCATCGTCATGAGCCTGACACGGTCCCGGCCGAGGCCGTCGTAGACGCGCCGAGCGGGCTGCGAAAGGGAGTCAGCTCACCGCTGGACCGTCCGCACAACGACAGTGCCCCGTCGACCGATGGTCGACGGGGCACTGTGGGTTCTGTCAGTTGCCGCTGCCGGTGGGCGGTTCCGGCTTCTGGAAGACCGTGGTGGAGTGGTCTCCGGCCGGGGTGTCGGTGCCCGAGGGGCTGGCGGATCCACTGGGCGCGGCCGGGGATGCGCCCGAGGCGCCGGCCGCGTACTGGCCGGGACGGTAGTCCCCGTAGCCCGACTCGCCGTGACCGGAGGCCGATGCCGACGATTCGCTCGCACCGCCGGAGTAACCGCTCTGACCGGCGGTCGACGCGCCCGACGACTGCGAGTAGGCCGACGGGTCGTAGTTCGCCGACGACTGCTGGCCGTACTGAGCCTGCGCGCTGCCGGTGCCGTAGGCGGTGGTCTGCGCCTCACCGTAGCCACCGGTCTGCTGGTGAGCGCCGGTGTCGGACTGCGCGGCCGACGAGCCGGGGGCTACCGCGGCGGTCGCCGAGCCCACCGCGGGCGCCACCTTGATGACGCCGGCGTCGACGAGCAACCACACGACTGCGAGAACCGCGGACAGGAGGGTGAAGATCAGCAGCACGATCGCCCCGGCACCGTTGTCGTCGATGTTGAGGAACTGGAACAGCGTGATCAGGAACGAGGTGATCGCCAGCGACGCCACGATCGGCGCCGCAGGCACCTTGATGCCCGGGATCAGCGAGATGAGCGCCAGGATTCCGGCAACGCTGATCAGCGTGTACGGCGCGTTGTACTGGGTCTGGAACAGCTTGAGCGCGAAGTCATAGGTCTCGGCGGCGGACAGGAACCCGCTGAAGAGGACGATGAGGCCGAAGGCGCCGATCGCGGCGGCGAGGAGAACCGGGGTGATGGCCGGCAGTCCCTGACTCGGCGTCTTGGTCGGCTGCGGGGAGTATCCGTACTGGCCGTAGCCCTGCTGGCCCTGCTGGTCCTGGCCGTATCCGGGTTGGCCGTACCCCTGCTGGCCGTATCCCTGCTGGCCATATCCCGGCGCGGGGCTCTGGCCGTAACCCGGCTGCCCCTGGCCGTAGGACTGTCCGCTCTGACCGTACTGCTGGCCCCCGTACTGCTGACCCCCGTACTGCTGGGCCTGACCGTACTGATCGGAACCGGGCGCGGGGCTCGCCTGCGGACCCGTGTTGTGCGCGCCGGACTGGGGATATCCGGATTGATTGCCGTACTGGCCGTAGGACTGGCCGGACTCGGGCTGCTGCTGCCCGTAGCCGCCGGGTGGGTAGGTCATGACGATCTCCTGGTCGGGTCGGTCGGTCAGGATCAGCGGGTCGCGTCGAGGTGACGGCGTCCGGCCGTCGCCCCCCCACGAGCGCAGAACTGTCGACCACGCTAGTACACATACCAGCCGGGTCCCATGACCCTTGCACATCGGGGTCGCCCCGCCGGGCCACGAATCCCGCTCACCAGCGATGCGCGCGCCCTTGCTCGGCGTACCAGTTGATCAGCGCGTAGTCGTCGACCGCCTTGGGGTCGATGTTGACCTCGGAACGGCCCGCCAGAATCGCGGTGACCGGAACCTCGAGCTTCTTTCCGGTCCGGGTGTGCGGAATCCCGGGGGCCTCGATGACCTCTTCGGGCACATGGCGTTTGGAGAGGCGGTCGCGGACCGCGCCCGCGATCCGGCCGATCAGCGCGTCGTCGAGCGTCGCGCCGGGGACCAGGGTGACGAACAGCGGCATCCAGTAGGCGCCGTCCGGTCCGTCGACACCGAGCACGAAGGCCTCGGCGATCTCGTCGAGCGCTTCGACGACCTCGTAGATGTCGGCCGATCCCATCCGGATCCCGTGGCGGTTCAACGTCGCGTCGCTGCGGCCGTGGATCACGAGCGACCCACGTTCGGTCACCGTCACCCAGTCGCCGTGCCGCCAGACCGGTTTCTCGGGATTCGACGCACCGCCCTCCCATTCGTGGGCGAAATAAGCCGCGCGGTAGCGCGCACCGTCGGGATCGTCCCAGAAGCTCACGGGCATCGACGGCATCGGCGCGGTGACGACGAGTTCACCCACCTCCCCCACCAGCGGGCGGGCGTCGGGCGACCAACTCTCCAGTGCCACACCGAGGTAGCGCACCGACAGCTCCCCCGGGACGACCGGTACACCGGTGGAGCCGCCGGCGAACGCGGACACGATGTCGGTGCCGCCGCTGATCGACGAGATGGGCAGTCCGGCCCCGACGTGGTCGTCGACCCAGGTGAAAAGATCTGCGGCGAGCGATGATCCGGTACTCCCGAGAGTGCGCAACCGACCGAGGTCGTGCCGGCGGCCCGGTTCCAGACCCGCCTTCCGCGAGGCCTGCAGCTGACCGGGACTCGTGCCGAAGTAGGTGACGTGCTCGTCGTCGACGACCTGCCACAGGCGGTCGGCGTCGGGGTACAGGGGCGAACCGCTGTAACAGACGATCCGCGAACCGCAGAGAAGTCCGGCGACCTGATAGTTCCACATCATCCAGCTGAGCGCGGTCTGCCAGAAGAACACGTCGTCTGCGGACAGATCGCCGTGCAGGGCACCGGCTTTCAGGTGCTCCAGCAGGACTCCCCCGTGTCCGTGCACGATGCCTTTGGGGCGTCCGGTGGTGCCGGAACTGAACAGCACCCAGAGCGGATGATCGAAGGGCACCTTGACGGGGTGGAAGTCGCCGGGGTCGCTGGTGACGGCGTCGGCATAGTCGAGGGCCGACGAAGACTCCTCGGTCGCGCCGATCGTGATGTGCGCGACCAGGTCCGGCAGTAGCCCGGCGAGCTCGGCGCTGTCGGCGCGCTTGTCGACGACCTTGCCGTTGTAGCGATATCGGGCGGCGGTGAACAGGACCTTGGGTGCGAGTTGGCCGAGTCGGCCGGCTGCCCCCTGCGGGGCATAGTCCTGTCCACATCCGGACCAGATCGCGCCCAGGGATGCGGTGGCCAGGAAGGCAATGACGGCCTCGGGGATGTCGGGGAGGTAGGCGGCCACCACGTCCCCCGACCCCACTCCGCGCGCACGCAGGGCCGCGGCCAGGCCCGCGACCTGCGCCGGCAGTTCCGCCCACGCGATCTCGGAACGGTCACCGGCCTCGTCGATGCCCACGATCGCGGCACCGGGCAGGGCGGCGTGCCGGAGGATCTGATCGACGTAGTTCAACCGCATCCCGGGGAACCAGACCGCACCGGGCATCCGGTCGTCGGCGAGCACCGCCTCGTCCCCGGGGCCGAGCGGCTCCGCGGCGAGGGCGTCGAGGTCGAAGAATTCCCAGACGGCACGCCAGAACCGGGCCGGATGTTCCACCGACCACGACCACAGGTCGTCGTAATCGCCTGTGCCGGACCCGAATCGCTCGGCGACTAAGCGACCGAACCGGTCCATCTGGGTGCTCGTGACCCGCTCCGCAGTCCTCGACGTGCTCATCGCAACTGCTCGAGGATCGAGACCGCCTCGTCGCGCATCGCCACCTTGCGGACCTTGCCGGTGACGGTCATCGGGAACTCCTCGACCACATGGACGTACCGCGGGATCTTGTGTCGCGCGATCTTGCCGGTCGCGAACTCGCGCAGGTCGTCGGCGGTGAATTCGGTTGCGGTGTCGCGCAACCGGACCCAGGCCATCAGCTCCTCGCCGTATTTCACGTCGGGCACCCCGATCACCTGGGCGTCGAGAATGTCGGGATGGGTGTAGAGGAACTCCTCGATCTCGCGCGGGTAGATGTTCTCCCCGCCGCGGATCACCATGTCCTTGATGCGCCCGGTGATCCGGACATAACCGTTCTCGTCCATGTCGGCGAGGTCGCCGGTGTGCATCCAGCCGTCGGCGTCGATGGCCTCGGCCGTCTTCTCCGGGTCGTTCCAGTATCCGGTCATCACCGAGTAACCGCGCGTACACAACTCGCCCGTCTCGCCGCGCGCCGAGGTCTCCCCGGTTCCGGGATCGACGACCTTGATCTCCAGGTGCGGGCCGACCCGCCCGACGGTGGTCACACGCAACTCGAGGGGATCGTCGACCCGCGTCTGCGTCGACACCGGCGACGTCTCGGTCATGCCGTAACAGATCGACACCTCACGCATGTGCATGCGGTCGACGACCTGCCGCATGACGTACTCGGGGCACGGCGACCCCGCCATGATGCCGGTGCGCAGGCTCGACAGGTCGATGTCGAGCCCGTCGTCGAGCAGGCCGAGTTCGGCGATGAACATGGTGGGCACGCCGTAGAGGCTGGTGCAGCGGTACTCCGCGACCGCCTCGAGGGTGGCCCGCGGGTCGAAGGCCGGCGCCGGAATCACCATCGCCGCACCGTGACTCGTCGCCGCGAGGTTACCCATCACCATGCCGAAGCAGTGGTAGAAGGGCACGGGTAGGCAGATCCGGTCGTCGGCGGTGTAGTTCAGCAGTTCGCCGACGAGGTACCCGTTGTTCCCGATGTTCCGGTGCGACAGCGTCGCACCCTTCGGGAAACCCGTTGTACCCGAGGTGTACTGGATGTTGATCGGGTCGTCGGGTGAGAGCGACGCAGCGATCTCGTCGACGCGTGTGAGCTCGTCGGCGCTCGGCTCGACACACAGCGCATCCCAGCCAGGGGATTCGAACAGGACCACTTCGCGCAGCTCCGGGCACTGTGGCCGGGCCTGTTCGAGCATCGTCGAATAGGCCGAGTCCTTGAAGCTCTCGGCGGCCAGGACGACGCTCGTCCCGGACTGCTGCAGCGCGTACTCGATCTCGTTCTGCCGGTACGCGGGATTGAGATTGACCAGCACGGCGCCGATCTCGGCCGCGGCGTACTGGGTCAACACCCATTCGAACCGGTTCGGCGACCACAGCCCGACGCGGTCGCCGACCGACACGCCGAGTCGTAGCAGTCCGGCCGCGAGCGCGCGTACGTCACGGTGGAACTCGGTGTATCGCCATTCCCGCCTTGCGGCGGCGTCGATCAACGCGGTTCGCTCGCCGTGGTCCGCGACGGTTCGGGCCAGGGTGGCTCCGATGGTCTCGGTGAGCAGTGCCGGTGTCTCCTCACCGCGCGTGTGTGCAGGCTTCGGGTGAGCCTCGGTGCTCATGTTCTTGCTCCGGTCTGTTCTCGGGGGGTGGATGCCCGGATGGTCGGGGGCTTCGTCAGTTCTCGGGGGCGGGATCGGTACGCGTACCGCTCACACGGGACAGGACGACCTCCGCCTGGCGCAGGACCGGCCCGTCGATCATCTGACCGTCGAGGCTGAACACCCCGCCCGCGTGTTCGGCCGCACCGTCGAGGACCTTGCGCGCCCACTCGACCGCCTCGTCCGACGGGCGGTAACCGTTCCGGATGTGATCGACCTGGGACGGATGGATGCATGCGGTCGCGGTGTAACCCAGGGCCACCGCGTCGCGGACCTCGGCGACGAGTCCGTCGACGTCGGCGATGTCGAGGTGCACCGAGTCGACGGCGAACTTTCCGTACGCGGCGGCCGCGATGCGGACCATCGACCGGACCCAACTCGCGACGTCCCGGTACTCACCCGGCCGGGGTTCACCCGGACCGAACCGGCTCGACGTGCCGCCGAGGCCCGCGACGAGATCCTCTGCCCCCCACATCAGTCCGATGCAGTTGGAGGTGGCGGCGATGTCGCGGGCGCGGGTCGCGCCGAGCGGCGTCTCGATCAGTGCGATCGTCTGGAACGCGGTGTCCAGGATCGAGGACACGTCCTCGGCCTTGGCCTGCATGACCACCCGGTAGTTCGTCTCCGAGACGGCGGCGAGATCGCGCCGGTAGTCGCCGGTACCGGCCGGGTTGATCCGCACGATGGTGCGGTCCGGATCGATCGGATTGGCGACGAGAGCCTCCCGGGCTGCGGCGCGGTTCGTCGGCGACACCGCGTCCTCGAGGTCGAGGATGACGACATCGGCCCGGTCGAGGGCCTTCTGGTATCGCTCGGGACGGTCCGCCGGGCAGAACAACATCGCCGGCCCGGGCGGCAGCCACGCGTTGGTGAGCTGCCCCGACAACCCGGAACCCGCGACCGGGCCGCCGGGTGAGTCCTCGAAGAACATCGTCGTCACTCCGTCCGTTGCCTGCGCACCAGCGTTGCTCGTGCGGCGCGGGCGACGACCTCGCCGTGCTGGTTGCGTCCGATGTGGGTCAAGTTCACCACGCCCTCACCCGGACGCGACCGCGATTCGCGTTTACCGGTGCACTCGGTCTCCGCGTACAGGGTGTCGCCGGCGAACAACGGCGCCGGGAAGGCGACCTCGCTGAAGCCCAGGTTCGCCACGAGGGTGCCCTGGGTGAGTTGGGAGACCGACAATCCCACGATCGTCGACAGGGTGAACATGGAGTTGATCAGGCGTTGCCCGCCGAAACCCGGCTGTTCGGCCGACCAGGCGGCGTCGAGGTGCAGCGCCTGTGTGTTCATGGTCAGCGTCGTGAACAGCACGTTGTCGGCCTCGGTGACAGTGCGTCCGGGCCGGTGTGCGTAGATCGTGCCCTCCTCGAACTCGCCGAACCACAACCCGCGCTGCACGATTCGACGCCCGCCGGTGGTGTCGCTCATGCGAACCCCAGCTCGCGCGCGATCAGCATGAGCTGCACCTCGGTCGTGCCCTCACCGATCTCGAGGATCTTCGAATCGCGGTAGTGCCGGGCGACGGGATATTCGTTCATGAAGCCGTATCCACCGTGGATCTGCGTGGCCATCCGGGCGTTGTCCATCGCCGCCTCACTGGCGATCATCTTGGCGATCGACGCCTCCTTCTTGAAGGGCTTGCCCGCCAACATCTTCGCCGCCGCGTCGTAGTAGGCGGTCCGCGCGACATGGGCGCGCGCCTCCATCCGGGCGATCGCAAAGGACACCGACTGGTACTCACCGATCGCCTTGCCGAAGGATTGTCGCTCCTTGGCGTACTTCACGCTCTCGTCGACGCACCCCTGGGCGACGCCGGTGGCGAGGGCTGCGATGGCGATCCGCCCCTCGTCGAGGATGGACAGGAAGTTGGCGTATCCGCGGCCGCGGACACCGAGCAGGTTCTCCTTGGGAACGCGCACGTCGGTGAAGGTCAGCGGATGGGTGTCCGAGGCATTCCACCCGACCTTGTTGTACGCCGGCTCGGCGGTGAAACCCGGCGTGCCGGACGGCACGATGATCGTGGAGATCTCCTTCTTGCCGTTCTCCTTCACCCCGGTCACCGCGGT
The DNA here is from genome assembly GCF_002009645.1 of Gordonia sp. IITR100. Taxonomy (NCBI): domain Bacteria; kingdom Bacillati; phylum Actinomycetota; class Actinomycetes; order Mycobacteriales; family Gordoniaceae; genus Gordonia; species Gordonia sp. IITR100. The sequence continues at coordinate 13,383 of NZ_MVKV01000013.1, forward strand.
CACCGTCACCAGTGAGGTGATGTCGGTCCCCGAGTTGGTGATGAACTGCTTGCCGCCGTTGATGATCCAGGAGTCACCGTCGTCACGGGCCGTGGTCGCGGTGGCCCCGGCATCCGAACCCGCCCCGGGTTCGGTCAACCCGAAGCCGGCGAGCGCCGTGCCCGCGGTGAGTTCGGGGAGGTACTGCTCTTTCTGCTCCTCGCTGCCGAATCGGTAGATGGGCATGGCGCCCAGACTCACCCCGGCCTCGAGGGTGATGGCGACGGACTGGTCGACCTTGCCGAGTTCCTCCAGCGCGAGTGACAGGGCGAAGTAGTCGCCGCCCATGCCGCCGTACTTCTCGTCGAAGGGAAGCCCGAACAGTCCCATCTTGCCCATCTGGGCGACGACGTCATACGGAAAGCTGTGCTCGGCATCGTGTTTCGCGGCCACCGGCGCCACCACGGTCTGCGCGAAGTCGCGGACCGTCGCGATGAGGTCGGTGTACTCCTGGGTGAGTTCCATGTGAGTGTTCTCCTGGGAAGGTTGTTCGACGGGTGGTTCAGGGCCCTTCGTGGCTCGTCGCTTTCGCTCCTCGCACCTCAGGGATCAGTAAAGGCTCGTCGCTTTCGCTCCTCGCACCTCAGGGATCAAGGGGATCGCCGGCGGTGACGACGGCGAGGATCTGTCCCGCGTCGACCTTGTCCCCCACCTTCACGGAGATGTCGACGGTGCCGTCCACCGGCGCGGTGAGTGCATGTTCCATCTTCATCGCCTCGACGACGACGATCGACTGGCCGGCGGAGACGTCGGCCCCGATCTCGGTGGCGACGGCGACCACGGTGCCCGGCATCGGGCTGGTGATCTCGCCGGCGTGCTCGTCGGCGGCCTCGTCGAGCAGGGGCTTCGCGAGTTCGAGGACCCAGGTGCCCGACGGCCCTCCCACCCACCAGCTCTCTCCGACTCGAACACTCGACCACGACTGCGTCACCCCGTCGACGACCAGGCGGTCCGATCCGCGACCGTCGCCGGGCTGCGCCGGCTGGTAGACCACGTGCCCGGTCCACGGCGCCTCGGCGTCGTCGTCGAAGGTGACGGTGGCGGTTCCCGAGACGGACCATTCGTCGGCGGCATCGACCTGGATGGCCACCGTCGAATGTCGTCCGCCGGCGACGAGGCGGGTGCGGACCGGAGCGGATCGACCGACCCGCCATCCGACCGCCGAGGACCAGACGTCGTCGGCATCGCGAGCGCCGATCCGTGCCAGACCCACGAGCACCTGTGCCTCGGGAATGGGCTCCGGCGCAGCGTAATCGGTGACGAGGCGGTCCAACAGCTCGGTGTCGAGGTCGGCGTCCACGACCGCCTGCTGGCGCAGGACGAAGCGGCAGAAGTCGATGTTGGTGACCACGCCCAGCACGCGTGTGTGGGCCAGTGCCTGATCGAGACGTTCGAGCGCCTCCTCCCGGTCGGCACCGTAGGCGATGATCTTCGCGAGCATCGGGTCGTAGTCACTGCCGACGCGCAATCCGTCGAGCATGGCCGAGTCGACGCGGATGCCGCCACCGGCCGAGGTGTCGGGATGGACGAGATGCTCGATCGTGCCGCCGGTCGGCAGGAAACCGCGGGCCGGGTCCTCGGCGTACACGCGTGCCTCGATCGCGTGGCCGCTGAGGGTGATCGTGTCCTGCGTCAGACCCAGGACTTCTCCGCGGGCGACGCGGATCTGTTGTTCCACGAGGTCGACTCCGGTGACGAGCTCGGTCACCGGGTGCTCGACCTGCAGGCGGGTGTTCATCTCCATGAAGAAGAACTCGTCGGGCCGGTGCGCCGACACGATGAACTCGACCGTGCCCGCCCCGGTGTAGCCGACACTGCGCGCGGCATCGCACGCGGCCTCACCGATGCGAGCACGGGTCTCGGCGTCGAGCAGCGCCGACGGCGCCTCCTCGATCACCTTCTGGTGCCGCCGCTGCAATGAGCACTCACGCTCGCCGAGGTGGATGACGTTCCCGTGCTGATCGGCGAGGACCTGCACCTCGATGTGGCGCGGGGTGTCGACGAAATGCTCGAGGAACAGCGCGTCGTCGCCGAACGCGGCGGCGGCCTCACGGCGGGCCCGCTCCAGCGCGGCCGGCAGCTCCGACGCCTCGGCCACCCGGTGCATGCCCTTTCCACCGCCACCCGCACTGGGCTTGATGAGAACCGGGAACCCGATGTCGGGGGCCGCGGCGATGAGGTCGTCGTCGATCAGGCCGGGGCGCGACAGACCCGGCACCACCGGCACGTCGCGAGCGGTGACGGCGGCCCGGGCCGTGATCTTGTCTCCCATCGTCGCGATCGCCTCCGCGGGCGGCCCGATGAAGACGATGCCCGCCTCCGCCAGAGCGGCCGCGAACTTCTGGTTCTCCGAGAGGAATCCGTAGCCCGGGTGGACGGCGTCGGCACCGGTCTTGCGTGCCGCGTCGACCACTTTTGCGATGTCGAGGTAGCTCTGGGTGGCGGCGGCCGGGCCGATGTGCACCGCGACGTCGGCCTCCCGGACGTGGCGCGCCTGCGCGTCGGCGTCGGAATAGACTGCGATACTGCGGATTCCCATGTGGCGCAGGGTGTCGATCACCCGGCAGGCGATCTCACCACGGTTGGCCACCAGGACACTGCGGATGGGTCTGGTACTCACGGTCGAAGTCCTCGGGGTAGGCGGAGCGGCGTCGGCATCGGCGGTCACATCCGGAAGACGCCGTAGCGCGGATCGGCGAGCGGTGCGTAGCGGGCGGTCTCGAGAGCGAGGCCGAGTAGTGTCCGGGTCTGCGCGGGGTCGACGATGCCGTCGTCCCACAGCCGGGCCGTCGAGTAGTAGGCATCCGATTGTTGTTCGAACTGTTCGCGGATCGGGGCCTTGAACGCTTCCTCGTCCTCGGTGGACCATTCCGCGCCGGATCGCTCGATCTGGTTGCGTCGCACCGTTCCGAGGGTGTCGGCGGCCTGCGGTCCGCCCATGACCGAGATGCGGGCGTTGGGCCACATCCAGAGGAATCTGGGCGAGTAGGCGCGTCCGCACATCGAGTAGTTGCCCGCGCCGAAGGAGCCGCCGACCATGACGGTGAACTTGGGCACGCGTGCGCACGCCACGGCATTGACCATCTTGGCCCCGTTCTTGGCGATGCCGCCCTGCTCATAGGCCTTGCCGACCATGAAGCCGGTGATGTTCTGCAGGAACAGCAACGGGATGCGACGCTGGTCGCACAGTTCGATGAAATGAGCTCCCTTCAGCGCGGATTCGCTGAACAGGACACCGTTGTTGGCGACGATCCCCACCGGGTGACCGTGCAGGTGCGCGAACGCCGTCACCAGACTGGTGCCGTAGTTCGCCTTGAACTCGTTGTATTCTCCTCCATCGCACAGGATCTCGATGACCGATCGGACGTCGTACGGAGTTCGCGGGTCGGTGGGCACCACGTCGTAGATGTCGGTCTGCGGCCGCACCGGCTCGCGGACCGGGATCGTCTCCCACTGTGGCGCCTCACGGGGCCCGAGCGTCGCGACGATCTCGCGGACCTTGGCGAGCGCCTGCTGGTCGTTGTCGACGAGGTGGTCGGTGACACCGGAGACCGATGAGTGCATCGCACCACCGCCGAGGTCCTCGGCGGAGACATCTTCTCCGGTCGCCGCCTTCACCAGTGGCGGGCCCGCGAGGAAGATGGTGCCCTGATTGCGCACGATCACCGTCTCGTCGCTCATCGCCGGGACATAGGCCCCGCCGGCGGTCGACGACCCGAGCACCGCGGCGATCTGCGGGATGCCGGCGGCGCTCATGGTCGCCTGATTGAAGAAGATCCGTCCGAAGTGATCCCGGTCGGGGAACACCTCGTCCTGCTGGAGCAACATCGCGCCGCCCGAGTCGACGAGGTAGATGCACGGGAGCCGGTTGGCCGCCGCGATCTCCTGCGCACGCAGATGCTTCTTGACCGTGACCGGGTAGTACGTGCCGCCGGAGACCGTGGCGTCGTTGGCGACGATCATGCACTCTCGACCCGCGACGCGCCCCACGCCGGCGATGACCCCGGCGGCGGGCACCTTGCCGCCGTACATCCCGAAGGCCGCGAGCGGGGCCACCTCGATGAACGGCGACCCGACGTCGAGCAGCCCGTCGACCCGGTCCCGCGGGAGCAACTTTCCGCGAGCGACGTGGCGATCACGAGCCTTCGCGCCGCCGCCGGCGGACACCTCTCGCAGGCGTTCGTCGAGCAGGTCGAGATTGCGCTGGTGTGCGGCCCGGAAGCCGTCGAGCGTGCTGGTCACCGTCGACCCTTCAGTTAGTGGCTATTAACTGAAAGTGATCGTACGCGATGAAGTGGCCCATGTCACGCCCCGGTTCATCCACCGCGTCGACATGACCTACGTGACGCGCATCACGTCTTCTCGTACTGTTGTGGCAGGCCCACCACCCCCGGGCCGACACAACCGATGCGCCGACACCCCGGAACCCCGGACCGGCCACCGCACACAGAAGGCCAGGTGACCCCATGACCCTCGCAGACGACCGCGCTCGCTCCGAGCACGTCCCGACCCCCGGCACGCCGCCCGAGACGGCAGCCACCGGGTTCTCGCTCGACGACCGCTACACCCGCGAGTCCGGCGACATCTACCTCACCGGCATCCAGGCCCTGGTACGCATGGTCCGCGACCGCGCTCGCGTCGACCGCCGTTCCGGCCTCCGGACGGCCTCGTTCATCTCCGGCTACGAGGGCTCTCCCCTCGCCGGTTACGATCTCGAACTCGCCCGACGGCACGAGCATCTCGCCCCGTACGACGTCATCCACCGGCCCGGTCTCAACGAAGAGCTCGCCGCGACCTCGGTGATGGGTTCGCAGCTCGCCGCACAGGTCATCGGCGGTGCCGAATTGACGCCGTCCGCGGACGGGCTCCCCCGCGACGGCGTCGTCGGATACTGGTACGGCAAGGCGCCCGGTCTCGATCGCGCGACGGACGCCCTGCGGCACGCGAATCTGATCGGAACCCATTCCACCGGTGGCGCGGTCGCGCTGGTCGGTGACGACCCGGGCGCGAAATCCTCGACGGTCCCGTGCGCATCGGAGATGGCGCTGGCCGACCTCTACATCCCGATCCTCTATCCGGCCGATTCCCAAGACATCTTGGATCTCGGTGTCCATGCGGCGCTCATGAGCCGCACCAGCGGGGTCTGGACCTCGCTCAAGATCTCCGCGCACGTCGCGGACGGCGCGTCGACCGCACGCGTCGACCCGGACCGCATAGTGCCCGTCTACGGCGACCTCGGGACGAGCCCCCACGTGCCCAGCGGGCGCCTACTCGGCGCCCACCTCATGGAACTCGAACAGAATCAGCTGACCACCCGGCTCCCGCGTGCGCAGGAGTACGCACGGCTCAACGGCCTCAACCGGATCGTGGTCTCGAGTCCCGACGACCGCATCGGCATCGTCGCCGCGGGAAAGACCTACCTCGATCTCCGGGAAGCACTGCGTCTGATGCGGATCGACGACGAGGATCTGCGCCGGCTCGGAATCCGCATCCTCAAGCTCGGCATGGTCTACCCGATCGAGCGAGAGATCCTGAATCGCTTCATGTTCGACACCGCCACCGGTGATCTCGACGAGGTCATCGTGGTCGAGGAGAAGCGCGACTTCATCGAGACGATGATGCGCGACATCCTGTTCCGCCACCCGCGGGCCCCGCGCATCGTGGGGAAGGTGCACGAAGACGGATCGACCTTGTTCTCCCGCTTCGGCGAACTCGACGTCGACGCGGTGACCCGAGGACTCGCCGACCGTCTCGCCCGCCACGGGGTCGACGCCGCGCGGATCTGGCTCGACCGCAAAGCCGCTCGCCGCACCCGCATCGAACTCCCGTTGGCGGTGCGCACCCCGTACTTCTGCTCCGGCTGCCCCCACAACAGTTCGACGAAGGTCGCCGAGAACACCCTGGTCGGCGCCGGCATCGGTTGTCACGCGATGGTGTTGCTGATGGATCCCCGGCAGGTCGGCGACATCGCCGGGGTCACCCAGATGGGCGGCGAGGGCGCGCAATGGATCGGCATGGCCCCGTTTGTGTCCGCGGACCACTTCGTGCAGAACATCGGCGACGGAACCTTCTCGCACTCGGGGTCGCTGGCGTTGCGGGCGGCCGTGGCGTCGGGCGCGAACATCACCTACAAGCTGCTCTACAACGGCACCGTCGCGATGACCGGCGGACAGGACCCGGTGGGCGGGATGACCCTGCCGCGGTTGACGTCACTGCTGCTCGACGAAGGTGTCAGCCGGGTCGTGGTCACCTCCGACGACCCGAAACATGTTCGTACGCTGGGACTCCCCGACACCGTCGAGGTCCGCCACCGCGATGACCTGCTCGAGGTACAGACCGAACTCGCGGGCGTCGCGGGCGTCACGGTGCTCGTGCACGATCAGCATTGCGCCGCCGAGAAGCGCCGCAAGCGCAAGCGCGGCGCCATGCCCACCCCCACTCGTCGCGTCGTGATCAACGAACGCATCTGCGAGGGGTGCGGCGACTGCGGCGAGAAGTCGAACTGCCTCTCGGTGCACCCGGTCCAGACCGAGTTCGGACGCAAGACGCGCATCGACCAGAGTTCGTGCAACCTCGACCTCTCCTGTCTCAAGGGCGACTGCCCGTCGTTCGTCACGGTCACCCCGGGCACCGACCGCATCCGCACGCGCGCAGCCGATCTGGCGGACACCGTGTTGCCGATGCCCGCGGTCCCCGCCATCCGCGACACCTTCTCCCTGCGCATCACGGGTATCGGCGGTACCGGCGTGGTGACCGTGTCCCAGGTCCTGGCCACCGCTGCCGTCCTCGACGGCCACTCGGCCCGGACCGTCGACATGACCGGGCTCGCGCAGAAGGGCGGCGCCGTGGTCAGCGACATCAAGGTGGCCCCGTATCCGCTGGAGCAGGCGGCGAAGGTGGCGTCCGAGGACTGCGACCTGTACCTCGTGTGCGATCCGCTGGTCGGCACCGACCCGGTCAACCTCAAGGTCACCGCTCCCGAGAAGACGGTCGCGATCGTCTCGACCACCCAGGTGCCGACCGGGTTGATGGTCATCGACACCTCGGTCGGGTTCCCGGCGGACTCCGCCGTCCACTCCGCGGTCGACTCCCGGGTCGCGCGGACCGTGTACCTCGATTCGGGAGCGGTGTCGACAGCCTTGTTCGGCGACGAGCAGTACGCCAACATGTTGATGGTCGGTGCTGCGTATCAAGCCGGGGCGCTGGCCATCTCGGCGGAATCCATCGAGCGGGCGATCGAGCTCAACGGCGTGGCCGTGGACGCGAACGTCCAGGCGTTCCGGCGCGGCCGGCAGGTCGTGTCCGATCCCGACTCCGTGTCCGGCACCATCGACGGACTGCACGGTCGCGGGGTCGCCGAGATCGAACCGAGCCGCCACGCCCTCGAGGTGGTCAGCGCGCTCGGGGATATCGACGCCGACCTCCGGCGCACCATCGCGATCCGGTACGACGAGCTGACCGCCCACTCCGACGAGAGATACGCGCGAACCTACCTCGACACGGTCGACCGCGTACGACGCGTCGCATCGGACGCCCCGCTCACCGCCGCCGTCGCCCGAAACCTGTACAAGCTGATGGCCTACAAGGACGAGTACGAGGTCGCCCGGCTCACGCAGGATCCGGCGTTCGCCGCGCGCATCGCCGACGAATTCGGCGCCGACGCCGAGGTCGCGGTACGCCTCCACCCACCGACCCTACGGAGTATGGGGATGCGCGAGAAGCTGGCGCTGGGATCGTGGGCCGACACCCCGCTGAGCGCGCTCGCGAAGGCGAAGCGGCTCCGGGGGACCCGACTGGACCCGTTCGGCCGCAGCGAGATCCGACGCACCGAACGCGCGCTGATCGTCGAGTACCGGGAACTCGTCGACGCCGCGCTCGATGCGCTCGCGAGTGGGCGCATCGGCGCGGACCAGGTACCCGCGGTCGTCGACCTCGCGGAACTACCGGACATGGTCCGGGGTTACGAGGGGATCAAGATGGCCAACGTCGCGCGCTACCGGGAAGCGGTCGCACGGCAGCGGGAGGTGCTGGGGATCTGAGGCTGAGCATCGGTCCGTGATTCGAAACACCTGGTTACAACTGCTCCCCAATCCGAAAGAACGACCTGCCCCTGCTCCCTGAGGAGCGCCCGGAGCTTGCGGAGGGCGCGTCACGAAGGGTCTTCACAACCCGGCTCACCATGACCCTTCGTGACGCTCGCAAGCTCGCTCCTCAGGGAGCGGTTAGAAGCGCTTCGCTCACACCTCAGGGAGCAGTTAGAAGCGCTTCGCTCACACCTCTAGGCAGATAGGAGCGCTTCGCTCACACCGGCCGGCCTCAGCGTGCCCGCCGAAGACGCGCCACGGCGGTCTGGCCGTCGTCGCCCGAGACGACCTCGCACTCGTAGTGCGCTCTGGTCGGCGGGGCGACGGCGACCAGGTCGTACTGCGCGGTGTTCATCTCGATCAGCAACTCGCCACCGACGGCGAGCCATCTCCGGGCGTCGGCGATCAAGGCCGTGATGTGGTCGAGGCCGTCCCGGCCGCCGAGCAGCGCGCCGCGCGGTTCGTGATCCCGCGCCTCCGGCGCCAGCAGTCCGAGCGCCGACTCGGGCACGTAGGGAGGTACTGCGGCGATCACGTCCAGGCGGCCGCGTAGTGCTGCCGGCAGCGGGACGAGCCCGGCACCGAGGTGAATCCCGGTCCCGCCCGGCAGGTTTCGGCGCGCGAAGCCGAGGGCGGTGTCGTCAGCATCGACGACATGCAGTTCGACGCCGGGCACCGCGGCCGCAACACTCGCGGCGATGGGTGCGACGCCGCAGAACGCCTCGAGTACGGTCGGCGACCGGCACGCATCTGCTGCGGCGATCGCGGTGCGCGCCAACAACAGGGAACGCTGCCGCGGCACGAAGACGCCCGTGCCCACGGACAACCGCAACTCGCCGAACTGCACCCAGCCCACCAGATGCTCAATCGGCACGCCGGCCACGCGTCGGGCACAGAGCGCGTCGAGTTCGGTTGCGTTGGTGGTGTGTTCGCGAAGCACCGCGGCTTCTTCGTCGGCGAAGACACATCCCGCACGACGCAGGAGGCCGACGATCGGATCGTCGGGGCCGTCATCCCCGGTTGGGCGCGTCATCCTTCTTCAGACCGTACAAGAAGGCCGCCGCGATGAGCAGCGCCACCTGCAGGAATCCCAGGATCAGCCCGACGATCGCACCGGCGCCGAGGTCGAGGAACGGCGGCGTGATCAGTGCCGCGGCGAACAGGGCCAGCCACGCGGCGACTCCGACGACCGCGAGGAACGGCAGCGCCTTGCGATAGCTCGGAACCAGCACGAACGTCGCCGCGATGCCGACGACCCCGAGCAGGATGAAGAACTTGCCGGGGTTCAGGACGATCTCGTAGGAGAAGTACGCGGGAATACCGCCCTGCCCTTCCTCGAAATCCGTTCCCCAGCGGTTGAGTTCCTCCTCGGAGCCGACCCCGACCGAGATCCACCCGAGGAAGCCCATGAAGTACGTGACCACCCCCGCGACCGCGGAGGCCAGCGCGAAGATCACCGACAGGTCCGCACGTGGTCCGCGTGCCGGCTGTCCCCAGCCGGGACCGGGAGGCGGGTACTGCGCGCCGGGGTTCCACTGCTGAGGCGGAAGACTCCCGGTGCCCGGGTGCTGGACGTGGGCCGTCTGATCCTGGTTGTCGGCGAAGCCCCCGGTCTGCGGTGGGCCCTGCGGAACGCCTGACCACTGACCGCCGGGGTGCTGGGGTTCGCCTGGATTCACGATCCGCTCCTCCTCGCTGCTGCGGGACTCGGCCCGCCGCCCTTTCGGACTGTTCTGCGCCCGCCGTCCGGCGCGCGATCATGCGCAAGACTAGGCCCTTCCCGGCCTCGTGAGCACCGGCCGGCGCAGTTTTCATTCGACCGGGTCACCCACCCCGCGCGCCGACGTCGGACACGCTGCATCTCGTCCGCACGCGCGAACGCGTAGAGTTCGGGATCGATGTCCGCGACGCATGAACCGCGCGAGGACGAATCGGAGATCACGAATCGTCCGCCGACGCGCCGAACCCAGGCCAAGGCGGCCCGTCGTGCCGAATTGCTGTCCGCCGCCGCCCACCAGATGGCCGAGCGCGGATTCGCCGGCGTGCGACTGGAGGACATCGGCCGAGCCGTCGGGGTGAGCGGCCCGGCCATGTACCGCCACTTCTCCTCCAAGACCGAGCTTCTCGACGAGATGCTCATCGACATCAGTCAGCGACTGCACGACGGCGGCAGCGAGGTCGCCGACCGCGGCGGCTCACCGTCGGAAACCCTGGTGGCGCTCATTGGCTTTCACATCGACGTCCTCGTCACCCGTCCCGACCTCATCACGGTGCAGGATCGGGACCTGCCGTCGATGACCCCGGACGCCAATCACCGGGTCCGGCTGCTGCAGCGCCGCTATGTGGAACGGTGGGTGGACGTGCTCCTCGCGGTGGTCGACGAGAACGGGGGCACACTCGACCGCGAGGAAGCCCGCGTGCGCGTTCACGCGATGTTCGGGCTGCTCAACTCCTCGCCTCGCCTACCCGACTTCGACCAGGACGGACTGCGCCGGCTCCTGACCGCGATGGCACTGGCGGCTCTGCGGTGTGAGGTGCCGGATCACAAGTGATCCGGCACCTCGCGCTCACCAGCCGTCGATGTGGAGGACCGAGTCGAGAGACTTCCGCGGCGCGGGCTTGAAATCGGTGCCCTTGCTGTAGGCCACCGGCAGCAACACGCCCTGATGGATGTTGGCCGGGATGCCGAGGAGCTCGGCCACCTCTTTCTCGTAGTTCAGGTGGAGGGTCGTCCACGCCGATCCGAGGCCGCGAGCACGCAACGCCAACTGCAGGCTCCAGGCACCCGGCAGCAGCGAACCCCAGACACCGGCCTGGTTACCCGCCGGCAGGTCGCCACCGGTGTAGATGGCGCCGATGACGAGCACCGGGACCTGACCCATCGTGTCGGCGAGGTACTGGGCACTGGAGGCGACGCGCTTGCCGGTCTCATCCCGCGGGGCCTGGCCCGAGTAGTACTTGGCGAACGACTGCGCGTAATAGTCCGCGACCTTCTGCTTCAGCTCGGGATCGGTGAGCACGATCCAGTGCCAGGTCTGGCTGTTGCTGCCGGTCGGTGCCTGCAACGCGACCTCGAGCGCCTCCTTGACCACGTCGAGCGGCACGGAACGCTCGAAGTCGAGACGCTTGCGCACCGAGCGGGTGGTGGTGAGGAGTTGGTCAGGGTCCAGGGGCAGTAGATCGGTCATCCCTCCATCCTGCACAAAACCATGTCCGTGCACCACGTCGGCCCCGCTGCGCCGGGACCGTCGGCGGGTGCGCCGTCAGGGCGACTCCGGCGGCAACACACCGGCCTGCTCCAGGTACTCCACCAACCTGTTCGTGACCTTCGCCCGACGGACCTCGGCCGGTGTGAAGTACGCCGCGTCCGCGGCGTCGTCACCTGGACGTAGTTCCCCGGAACGGATCTCGGCACGGAAGTCGTGGACCTCGTACACCCGTCCGTCGCCGACCGGGATCTCGAGTTGGATGGCCGGTTCGCCGACCGTCACCCGCAAGCCGGTTTCCTCTTCGACCTCGCGGACCACCGCCTGCTCCAGCGACTCCCCGGGCTCCACCCGGCCGCCGGGGAGGCTCCAGTGCCCGGCCGACGGCTCGTTCCGCCTCAGGATCAACAGGATCCGTCCTGACTCGTCGGTGATGAGCGCCCCGACGGCGACGGTGCGCGCGCTCATCGCGCGTCTTTCGTCGGCACGCGTGTTCGTGCCTCGTCGTCCGGAACCGGCGATCCCGCGAGATACCGGCCGATCCAGTCGCGGATCGCCGACAGCGCTTCGTCGTCCGATCCGGCGTCGACGACGTGGTCGATCATGCCCTGCGCGGCCATGCGCCCGGCGAGAATGCCCTGCCGCGAGGCCATCTCACCGGCATGGTCGAGATCACGGTGCACGATGAGACTCGCTCCCTCGGGCGGCAACGGCGAGAGCCAGGCGTCGGCGCGCGCCACCCGGACGTCGGCGGGGAACAGCGCGAGCGCGGCGCCGCCCGCACCCTGCCCGAGGAGGACCGAGACCGTCGGCACGCGCACACTGAGCAATTCGACTGTGCAGCGCGCTATCTGCGCCGCGAGGCCACCCTCCTCGGCGACGACCGACAGTTCCGCGCCCGGGGTGTCGATCACGGTGACCACCGGGAGTCCGAGGTCGTCGGCCGCCATGATCGCCCGCCGCGCCTCGCGCAGATGTCGCGGCCCCGGGAGGTTCCCCGCCTCCTGTGACGTCCGGTCGTAGCCGACGACCAACGCGACCCGACCGTCGAAGTCGCTGAGCGAGAAGCGCAGTGGCCCGGCACCCGACAGTGGCGCCGAATCCCCGCCGGCCAGGAACTCGACCAGGCCCGCGCGTCCGGCCTCGCGGGTGGCGAGCACACAGGCCCAGGTGTCCTCCGACTCCCCCGACTGCGTGCGCTGCGGACGTACCGTCACCGAGTCGTCCGACGACGGCCGGTCACGCGCGTCGAGCAGTCGCAGCACCGCGGCGAGGCGGGCCGGCAGATCGACGGGATCGACCACGTCGTCGACAACCGTTGTGCGGACCAGATTCTCCGCGGTCTGGACATCGGCCGGAAAGGGCTCCCCGTACAGGCCTTCGTAGACGCGCGGCCCGAGAAAACCGATGAGCGCTCCGGGTTCCGCCCAGGTGATGTGGCCGAGCGAACCCCACGACGCGAACACCCCGCCCGTGGTCGGATGACGCAGGTACACCAGGTAGGGCAGGCCGGCGGCCTTGTGGTCGGTCACGGCACCCGTGATGGCAACCATCTGCAGGAACGCCGCGGTTCCCTCCTGCATCCGGGTGCCTCCGGAGGCGGGATACGCCAGCAGCGGGAGTCGTTCGCGTGTCGCGCGTCGGACCGCTGCGACGATCCGGGCCCCCGCATCGCGCCCGATCGACCCGCCGAGGAACTCGAACTCCACCAGCACGATCGCCACTCGCCGGCCGCCGATCGCGCCGGCGCCGGTGGTGACCGATTCGTCCGAACCGCTCTTTCGGCGTGCCCGGTCGAGCTCGATGGCATAGGTGTCGTCCGCACCATCGGACGTCGTCGCGGGCTCACCGACCGGCGCATCCCACGGTTCCCACGTGTCGTCGTCGATGATCATCTCGCGCAGGTCTGTCGCCGTCAGCCGTGCCCGCTCACCCATGCCTCACACCGTATCCCGCCACGGCCGGGTGGCTCCGGCCTGACGTCGACCCCCGGCGACGCCCCGACGCGATGATTTTCGTCGGCGCCCGGTGTCATACTCTCGTCAGCCCGACACCCGTTCCGTACCATCCGACCGATCTTCCGGGGGCCCGCATGTCCGACACCTTCCGCATCACCCGATCCACCATCGTCGACGCACCGCCCACTGCGGTGCTGCCGTACCTGGTCGACTTCCACCAGTGGGTGCACTGGTCGCCGTGGGAGGGCGTCGACCCCGACATGACGCGCGACTACTCCGGTGCGGAATCCGGTGTCGGCGCGAAGTACGCGTGGTCGGGCAACAAGAAGGCCGGTCGCGGCGCCATGGAGATCACGCGCGTCGACGAGCCGCGCGAGGTCGAGGTGCACCTTGCCTTCGAGAAGCCGATGAAGGCCACCAACACCGTCACCTTCGAACTCGCGCCGGAGGGACAGGCGACGCGGGTGTCCTGGACGATGGTCGGCGCACAGACGTTGTTCAGCCGCGTGGCAGGGTTCTTCGGCATCTTCGACAAGATGCTGGGCAAGGACTTCGAGAAGGGACTGACTCAGCTCAAGGCGGTCAGCGAGAGTAGATGACCCGGGTGCGCAGGAGGACGTCGGCCACCGACCGCCGACGCCGGTCGACGACCACCCACACCAGACCGATCGCGAAGAACGTACAGAGCAGGGCGCGCAGCACCGCGATGGTCGGCCGGATGCGTGCACCCTCTGAATTGACCACCCGCAGGCCCATCACGACCGACCCGAGGGTGCGTCCGGAGACCTCCCAGCACGTCGCGAGGTAGAGCACCGCCACCAGCACGAAGCCGGTCGTGGTGAAGACCAGATTGACCTCCGGCAACGAGAATTCGCTGACCGAGAGCACGAACTTCATCAGGGACAGGCCCGCATAGGCGGCACCGAGGATCGTCCAGACGACGAGGAGGTCGAGGAACGAGGCGACACCCCGGCTCACGATGCCCGCGTTCTTGTCCCGGTCCTGCACCGCATGGGCCTTGTGCACGGGCGGCAGACCGGGCGTCGTCGGGGACGAGTTCTGCAGCGGCTCTGTCGGTTTCGGTTCCGCGGTCATCGTGGCCCCTCCTCATCGGGAGCTGCCTCGATGGCCGCGGCACCGCGGCGACGCAAGAATCGGTTGACCGCGTTGGCCACCGCGTCGTCGGCACGTTCGCTGGTGCTGCGCACGTCGGTCATCACATCGGCGGTCACCGACGTGCTCGCCTCCCGGATGATGTCGGGGAGGTCGACACCGTCGATGATCTCTTCGGCGAGTCCGATCAGGTCGACGCGCCCGAGGATGGCGTCGATGTCGATCCGGGCCGCGATCGCGTCGATGTCGATCCGGGTGGCGACGGAGTCGAGATCGACCTTGCCGATCACCCTGTCGAGGTCCACCAGATCGATCGCCGCCATCAGATCCACCTGTGCGACAGCCCGATCGAGATCGACCGTGGTGATCACCTCGTCGATGTCGATGAGTGCGAGGACCTCGCTGATGAGTCGTTTCAGGTCGACGTGGGTGAGGACGAGGTCGGTGAGGTCGACCTCCTCGACCAATGCGTCGACGACCTCACGGATGACGACTCCCAGAACGGCTCGCGTCGTCGAGACCACCACGGTGACAGCGGTGTCGGCGGCCTCGGCCAGCCGCGCACGGACGGACCCGACGACCCCGCCCGCGAGGGGTAGACGTTCCGCGACGTCGGCCACCACCCCGGCGAACCGCATCGACTCCCCTGCCAGCTGGGAGATCGCGCCGCGTCGCGCCGGGGAGTTCACCGACGAATTATCGCACGCGCCGATCCGGTCGGTCGGCCCACGAAAAAACCCGAGCGGGCAGACCCGCTCGGGTTCTTCGGTTTCCGTGACTTCTTACAGTGCCTCGTAGAGCTCCCGCGCCAGCGCGGCGGTCTCGGACGGCGTCTTGCCGACCTTGACGCCCGCAGCCTCGAGGGCTTCCTTCTTGCCCTGCGCGGTGCCCGCACCGCCGGAGACGATGGCGCCGGCATGGCCCATGGTCTTGCCCTCGGGGGCGGTGAAGCCCGCGACGTAGCCGACGACGGGCTTGGTCACGTTGGCCTTGATGTACTCGCCGGCCTTCTCCTCGGCGTCGCCGCCGATCTCACCGATCATCACGATCAGCTTGGTCTCGGGATCCTTCTCGAACGCCTCGATGGCGTCGATGTGGGTGGTGCCGATGACCGGGTCGCCGCCGATGCCGATGGCGGTCGAGAAGCCGAGATCGCGCAGCTCGTACATCATCTGGTAGGTCAGGGTGCCCGACTTGGAGACCAGACCGATCGGCCCCTTGCCGGTGATGTTGTTCGGCGTGATGCCCACCAGCGCCTCACCCGGGGTGATGATGCCGGGGCAGTTGGGGCCGATGATGCGGGTCTTCTCGCCCTTCTCCACGTTGTAGGCCCACGCGTAGGCGGAGTCCTGCACCGGGATGCCCTCGGTGATGACCACGAGCAGCGGGATCTCCGCGTCGATGGCCTCGATGATGGCGTCCTTGGAGAACTTCGGCGGCACGAAGGCGATCGAGGTGTCGGCCCCGGTCTCCTTCATGGCCTCGGCGACCGATGCGAACACCGGCAGCTCGACGTTGTTGCCGTCGGCGTCGACGTGCGACACGGTGGTGCCGGCCTTGCGCGCGTTGACACCGCCGACGATGTTGGTGCCGGCCTTGAGCATCAGAGCGGTGTGCTTGGTGCCCTCACCGCCGGTGATGCCCTGGACGATGACCTTGTTGTCTTTGTTCAGAAAGATCGACATATTCCGTGGCTCCCTTACTTGCTCGCCAGCTCGGCGGCCTTGTCGGCGCCCGAGTCCATGGTTTCGGCGAGCGTGACCAACGGGTGGTTCGCATCGGCCAGGATCTTGCGGCCTTCGTCGACCTTGTTGCCGTCGAGGCGTACGACCAGCGGCTTGTTGGCGTCGGACCCCAGCTTCTCGAGAGCACCGACGATGCCGTTGGCGACGGCGTCACATGCGGTGATGCCACCGAAGACGTTGACGAAGACGCTCTTGACCTGCTCGTCGCCGAGGATGACGTCGAGGCCGGCAGCCATGACCTCGGCCGAGGCGCCGCCGCCGATGTCGAGGAAGTTCGCGGGCTTCACGTTGTTGTGCTTCTCACCGGCGTAGGCGACCACGTCGAGGGTCGACATGACCAGTCCCGCGCCGTTGCCGATGATGCCGACCTCGCCGTCGAGCTTGACGTAGTTGAGGTCGTTCTCCTTGGCCTTGAGCTCCAGGGGATCGGTGGCGTCGCGATCCTCGAACTCCTCGTGGCCGGGCTGACGGAAGTCGGCGTTGGCATCGAGGGTGACCTTGCCGTCGAGGGCGAGGATCTGATCGTCCGGGGTGCGGACGAGCGGGTTGACCTCGACCAGGGTGGCATCTTCCTTGACGAAGACCTCCCAGAGCTTCGCGATGGTGACCGCTGCGGCGTCGAGCACCTCGGCAGGCAGATGGCCCTGCTCGGCGATCGAGCGCGCGGTTTCCAGATCGACACCCTTCACGGCGTCGACGGCGACCCGCGCGAGGCGCTCGGGCTTGGTCGCCGCGACCTCTTCGATCTCCATGCCACCCTCGACCGAGCACATGGCCAGGTAGGAGCGGTTGGTGCGATCGAGCAGGAAGGAGATGTAGTACTCCTCCGCGATGTCGCTGGCCTCGGCGACCAGCAGCTTCTTGACGACGTGGCCCTTGATGTCGAGGCCAAGGATGTTGGAAGCGTGGGACTGCGCGTCGTCCGGGGTCGCGGCGTACTTGACGCCGCCTGCCTTGCCACGCCCGCCGGTCTTGACCTGCGCCTTGATCATCACGGGCTTGCCGATTTCCTCGGCGATCGCCCGCGCATCGGCGGCATCATCGGTCACCCGACCGGGTGTGGTGGGAACCCCGTGCTTGGCGAACAGTTCCTTCGCCTGGTATTCGAAGAGATCCATTCAGCTCACCATCTCGTAGATTTGCCCGCGCAAGGGTGTAATGCGGGCCATATCGGACTCTAAACCTGTCGGGAATCGCCACCCCGCGCGCACCCTGCGCTTGTGCGACAGATCACTCGCTCGGTCGGTTCTCACAGTATTGACGTCGTGACGTGAGGTCCGCAGCGTCGGTCCGACCCCATGAACTGCGACGACCGCAGAATTCATCGGCGCGCGGTCTTCACAGGTTGAATTTGCTGTAGTGAACAGAAAATCCGGCAATTTCCATACTTGGCGACCAGCCATGTGACTCAGCTCACAATATGCCGGTTTGTCGCTTTCTACGGTTGGACTTGCCGCAATCATTTCGTTACCGTCGGCTCTCAGCGGTGGTCACAGAAGGATTACGGACGGTGACTTCGATCCGCCGGCGACGAGATGCGGTAGCGAAGAGATGAGGTGGACGATTTGGCGGGACTCGGTGTCTCACGCGGATCGGGCCGCGTCCGATCGGGCGGGTTGATCGATGACGTCACAGCGGAAGAGATGACCACGATCATCCCCCTTGTCGACACCGACGATGCGGCCGGGTACGACCTCACCGACTACGAGTTCGACTTCGCAGACTCCGACACCTCCACTCGCGAGCACTCCGACGCCGGCTGGACGCCGTCGTCGTGGCAGGGCTACTACCGTCCCACCCGTTCGGAGATCACTCAGGACATCCTGATCCCCGAGCACGAGTTCGATCAGTACGAGCACGACGAGCCGTTCGACGTCGAGGGCGCCGAGCTCGACATCTTCGACGGAGGCGAACTCCGTTCGCTCGACGACGACGATCTCGACGACGACACCGAGCATCGCCCCTTCCGGACGAATCCGGCCGGACAACGGGTCCGGCGTGGCGGCAAGCACCGCATCGCGGCGCCGCCGAACGCCCTCAAGGGCGGACGCGCAGCTCTCATCGCCATGGCCGCCGGCGCGGCCGTCGCCGCGGTCGCTCAGGTCGGCACGAGCGACGAGGCGCCCGCACCCGTGAACGCCGCGGCCGTCAACGACGCCACCGCCCCGGGCGCCGCACCCGCGGAGCTGGGCCCCGGCGTCGCTGCTGCGACCGCACAGACCGACCAGATGAACGTCTTCACCAATCAGCTGGGTGTGGGCGCCAAGATGGCGGCGGACCAGGATCGTCGCGAGGCCCTGGCCCGGCGCCCGCTCTTCACCTCGCCGATCCCGCTCGGCAGCTACGACTTCACCTCCGCCTTCGCGATGCGCTGGGGCACCATGCACGGCGGCATCGATATGGCCGCTCCCCTCGGCACCCCGATCCACGCCGCCACCGACGGTGTCGTGATCAAGGCCGAGCCCGCGTCGGGATACGGCCACTGGGTTCAGATCCAGGCCGCCGACGGCACGGTCACCATGTACGGCCACATGGCCTCCTCGGGCGTCCTGGTCACCGAAGGCCAGCGCGTCACCGCCGGCGACGTCATCGCCCTGGTGGGCAACGAGGGCTTTTCGTTCGGCCCGCACCTGCACTTCGAGGTGTGGAAGAACGGCAACACCAAGATCGACCCTGTGCCCTGGCTCGCAGCCAAGGGCGTGAAGCTCTCCGGTTACACCGGCTAGCAGAAGGGCCCCACAGGTCGCGTCGAGCCACGAGGGGTTGGCGACGCGGTCTCACCAGGACCCTTCGTGACGGCCTCCGCAAGCTCCGGCCTCCTCAGGGAGCAGTGGTTGGGCCCGCTCCGAGCACAACGAGTTCTTTCGTAGTCCACGATGGCCGTCAGGCGCGGTTGCTGAGGGGCGAGCTCGCGCGCGTCACGAAGGGCATTCGCAGTCTCGGTTGCCAGGACCCTTCGTGACGCGCCCTCCGCAAGCTCCGGGCGCTCCTCAGGGAGCAGTGGGGGTCACTTCTTCCGGATCAGGGAGCGGGGCGTGCGCTCCTTGCGGACCCAGCCCTAGAGCTTGTCCCCGGGAATCCCGCCCGCGGTGAGAAGTGTGACGCGTCCCGCGCTGCCGCCGTAGTCGATGGTGACGCGTTCGGTGGCGCCGCTGCCCTCCTTGGCCACGACCTTGCCCATGCCGTACTTCGGATGGTTGTGTCGGTCGCCGATGTCGAGCTGAACCTGCTTGTTGCGTCCGCGGGCCGGATCCGACGAGTACGACGAGCGGCCACGGCCCATCGACGAACCACCCGAACCGGAGAATGCCCCGTCGCGGCCGAACACGCCGCCCGACGATCCGCCGAAGCCGCGCATGGAGCGCTTGGGTTCGGTTCGGCGCCAGTCGACGAGGTGTTGCGGGATCTCTTGCAGGAAACGGGATTCCGGGTTCGACACCGGTTGCCCCCAGGAGGCGCGGGTGACCGACCGGGTGAGGTACAGACGCTGCTTGGCGCGGGTGATCCCGACGTAGGCCAGGCGCCGCTCCTCGCTCAGCTCGGCCGGGTCGCCGAGCGCGCGCATGTGCGGGAAATGACCGTCCTCCCAACCGGTGACGAAGACGACCGGGAACTCGAGGCCCTTGGCGGTGTGCAGGGTCATCATCGTGACCACGCCCTCGCCCTCATCCGGCACCTGGTCGGCGTCTGCGACGAGTGAGACCCGCTCGAGAAACGCTGCGAGCGAACCGGGTTCGGGCTCGCCCTCGCGGTCCACCTCGACCTCGGGGTCGTCGGCATCGGCGTCGACCTGCGCGGCGTCGGCACTGAATTCCCGTGCCACGGCGACGAGTTCGTTGATGTTGTCGAGGCGTGCGCCGTCCTGTGGATCGTTGGACGCCTCGAGTTCGGCGCGGTAGCCGGTGCGCTCGACGATCGCGTCGACGAGTTCGCCGATGTCGGCCGACTCCTCTGTGGCGTCGAGGAAGGCCACATCCGCGTCCTCCGAGCCGGCCTCGCCGAAGTGGGTCAGGAAGTCCGACCGGAGCCCTTCGATGAGTTCGACGAACCCGCCGATCTGCTTGACCGCCCGCGTGTTGAGCAATGCGACCTTGCCCTCGGCAGCGTCCATCAGCGACTCGTAGAAGCTCCGTCCGGTGTTCTCCGAATGCACGGCGACGCAGGCTTCCGCGCGATCGCCGATACCGCGCCGAGGCGTGTTGAGAATCCGGCGCAGGCTGACCGAGTCGTCGGGGTTGGCGACCACCCGCAGGTAGGCCACCACATCCCGCACTTCTTTGCGCTCGTAGAACTTGGTGCCGCCGACGACCTTGTACGGAATCCCGTGCCGGACGAACACCTCCTCGATCGCACGCGAACCGGTGTTGGTGCGGTAGAACACCGCGATGTCGGAGTATTTGTGACTCGACGACCCGCCGATCGAGTAGTCGGTGAGTTCCTCGATCTCCTTGGCGATGAACGTCGACTCGTCGCGGTCGGAGTCGGCGACGTAGCCGACGATGAGTTCGCCGTCACCGGAGTCGGTCCACAACTTCTTCTCGCGCCGGTTGGAGTTGCGCGCGATGACGGCGTTGGCCGCCGACAGGATCGTTTGCGTCGACCGGTAGTTCTGTTCGAGCAGAACGGTTTCGGCGGACGGGAAGTCGCGTTCGAACTCCTCGATGTTGCGGATGGTGGCACCGCGGAAGGCGTAGATGGACTGGTCGGCGTCGCCGACGACGCACAGCTCCGAGGGCTCCAGACCACTCGCGGTGGTCTGCTCCCCCACCAGTTCGCGGATGAGCACGTACTGCGCGTGGTTGGTGTCCTGGTACTCGTCGACGAGAACGTGACGGAATCGGCGCCGGTAATACTCCGCGACCTGCGGATGCCGATGCAGCAGCGCGACGGTCTCCCCGATCAGATCGTCGAAGTCGAAGGCGTTTGCGGCGCGCAGACGGCGCTGGTACTCGGCGTAGATCTGCGCGATCGTCGTCGACGTCGGGTCGTCCTCGGGCGCCGCGGCCAGCGCCTCGTCGGGCGAGATGAGTTCGTTCTTGAAGTTCGACACGGCCACCGAAACGCCGCGCGGGCTGAACTTCTTGGGGTCGAGGTCGAGGTCACGGATGACCATGCCGAACAACCGCTTCGAGTCGTCGGCGTCGTAGATGGAGAAGTTGGAGTTCATCTTCTCCAGCAACCCCGACTGCGCCCGGAGGATGCGCACGCATGTGGAGTGGAAGGTCGAGACCCACATGTAGGCGGCGCGGGGGCCGACGAGGTCGATGACCCGCTCGCGCATCTCCGCGGCGGCCTTGTTGGTGAAGGTGATGGCCAGGATCTGCCCGGGCGTGACGTCCCGCGCGGCGAGCAGGTAGGCGATCCGGCGGGTCAGCACCGCCGTCTTGCCCGAGCCCGCGCCCGCCACGATCAGCAACGGCGCGCCGGCGTGGAGCACCGCGGCGCGCTGTTGCGGGTTGAGACCGTCGAGCAGGCGCGCGACCCGGTCGTCGGCGGCCGCACCCGAGGGAGCGGCGCCCGCGCGACCGGCGAGAAGAGGGGCAGAAGAAGAGCTGTTCATCGGTTGTCCAGGTTACCCGCCACCGCCGACAGACCCCCGTCGGCCGGTCCGCTCCACCCCGGCACGTGGTCGACCGAACAGCCGACCGGCCCCGTGGGTTGAGGCCCCGATCGCCGTGTCCCGCGGCTAATATGACGCGGTATCACCGGCTCGGGGTGCCCTGTCTGCGAACAACTCGCACGCGGCGACGACGCCCCGGCGAGCAGGAAGAGGCGCCATGAAGAGACCGTCCATCGTCCCCGCCGCCATCGCCCTCGGTGTCGGAGCACTGGCCCTCGTCATCGCGCTCGTCCTGTCGTTCGTCCCGTTCAGCAGCGCCGGCACCGTGGAGCCCACCCCCGCGTTCCGTGCGCAGAAGAGCCTCGACGAGGTGCTGTTCAAGATGGCGACGAGCCCGGCGGCGAAGTTCACCGGCAAGGTCACCTACAAGTACGACGACGAGCGCGGCGAGGGGACGGTCGAGTTCGACGACCTGATCGTCACCACGTCGAACACCGCCGAGGGCACGATCACCCTGGGCTCGCAACAGGGCGAGTACCGGCAGATCGGCAACAGCCCGTTCCTCAGCGCCCCCGGCGCTCTGTGGGACGAACTCCTCGTCGACGCCGAGAAGACGAATCTCGACGCCGCCCCGCTCGACAACAAGTGGGCCTCCACCCGCTTCACCAGCCTGCCGCGCCTGGGCACGATCCTCGGCCCGGACAACCTCGCCGGCGACATCGGCAACATCGAGAACGGCGACGCGCCGCAGCTCGGGGCCGAGCTCCCGGCGCCCAACAAGGGCACCCCCGACGCCCGGCGCTGGCCCACCACCGACCCGCCGATCGAGTTCGTCGGCGACGACAAGGTGAAGATCGGCGCGTGGGAGGTCACCTTCGACCCGGAGACGAAGAACGTCACGAACGTCAAGGGTCAGAGCGTGCAGGGCCCGGTTACCTACGACATCGACGCCGCGGTCAGCCTGCAGCCGGCCGACCAGGCCCAGAAGGTGTTCGCGAACCAGCGTGCACTCGTCTCGGACCTGCTGTCGGTGCCCGCCCCCGGCCTCTGGATGGAGCAGCCGGTGGTGTCCTCGCGCCAGACGGGTGCATGCACCACCTCGTCCTGCGCCTTCGACTACACCGTGCAGGGCAGCCCGTACGCCGACGACGTCCGCGGCCACTTCAACTACGGCCTGACGCTGAACTTCGCGGTCGGCAACCGCCCGCCCGGCGCCGTCGGAGGTGAGTGCAAGGTGGTCCTGCGGGTGGACTTCGGACGCAACGGAACCACCCGCTGCGCGGCGACCAACCTCCCGCCGGACACCAACATCGCGTCGCGGTACACCTTCACTTATCTCGCGTTCATCGACGCGACCACAGACGAACTGAACGATCTCATCGACAACAACGAGAAGCAGACCAACACCGAGATCGTCTACGTCCGCACCGGGAACAAGGAACCGGCACAGGCCCGGTTCGGCTCCGGTGTGACCGGCCTGCCGAGCTACTACGCGATCAAGCGCGGCGATTACGTCTTCGACGGCATCGGCACCGACGGCAACATGCACATCACCTTCGGTGAGGGATATCAGGACCACATCGTCGGCGGCACCTTCGATCCGTCCTGGGAAGGCACCGAGGTGCTCCGCAAGCAGATGGAGCAGCAGGTCGCCGCGGCGGGCGACGCGCAGGTCGTCTACTTCGTCGCCGAGGCGGAGACCGCGTCGGCGCTGCGGGCCCTCATCGCCGCGGAGAACCAGAGCGACAACATCTCCGCGTTCTACTACGACTAGTGGTGTGTCTCGGAAATAGGTGGCCGGTATCCGGTGGAGCGATCGGTGGTCTGGCAAGGCGGAGGAGGGAGGGATAGCGGAGCTATCTCGACCGACGACAACGCAGCCAGGCGCCGATCGAGCGCCGGAGACCAGTCGCTTATTTCCGAGACACACCACTAGAACTCAGCCGCCGGCGAAGCGCGCCTCGGCGGCCTCGCCCACCCGGCCGGCGCCGGTGTGCAGCCGCAGCCCCGGCGTCAGGGGCCGCAGATCGACGTGGTCGCCGCCACCGTTGATCCGGACATACACCGACCCCAGGCCCGCCCGGACCGGCGCCCGCACCGCGTCCCCGTCCGCGAGCGCGATCTCGATCTCGCCGTCCCGGGTCGCGCAGTAGCTGAGCGCGATCGTCCAGGGCCAGGAGAAGAGCGGACCGTCGAGTCGCAGTCGGGTGGGTCCGGCGACCTCCGGGGTCCGGCAGGTCCCCGCCCCCGCGTAGATGGTGCGGCGCTGCGTCACGCCGCCGGGCACGAGATTTCCCGCGGTGTCGAGTACGAACAACCGGTCGGTGGCCACCCCGAAGTCGGGCCGGGGCTCCACGCGGCCGAAGATGCGGCTGACCTGGTTGTCGGGGTAGACGAAGGGTTGCAGGATCTCCAGGGGCACGGACTGGTCGAGCATGGTCACGCCGCCCGGTCCCTGCGTCGCGGCGTCGTGCAGCGATGCGGTCGCGGTCTCGAGGTAGTCGCCGGTCGGGTTGTCCCGCCACGACGACGCGAACGAGACCAGCGACACCAGCGCGGACACCACGACGAGCGCACCGACGACGGACGCGAACGCGGGCAGAGCGGCCGACCGCTCCTCATCGCGCCCGGCCGCGGCGTCGGACGTGCGCGCATGCCGTCCGCCCACCTCGGTCGTCCGGGCCGGCGCGGCGCACAGCAGGGCCAGAGCGATGGTGAACACCAGCGCCGTGTCCGGGAGATAGCGCATGTGCTGGGCGAGTTCGATCGCCGTCTGCGGGCTCGACCGGTTCCACATCACCGGGATCTGGGCGGCCACGGCGTAGATCAACGCGCACACGACGATCGCCGCGCCGCCGCGCTTGCGGGCCACCGCCCACCAGGTCACCGCGGCCAGCACCAGCCAGCCGCCGACGATCATCCACATCTGCGGGAAGCCGGTCGGCGGACTCGGCGTCCACCGCTCCCATTCCCACGGCCCGCCGACGAGCGACGGCACGATCGCATCGGTCACCGACCGCCAGACCAGGCGCGCGGTCTGCGCCACCGAATGCTCACCCGACGTCGGGTCGGTGGTGACGAAGTACACCGCCACCCACGACGCGGCGACGACGGTCAGCGCCAGCCACAGCTCCCGGGCGGCCCGCAGCGTCGCCGTCGTCGCGCGGGGACCGCCGTTCGCGAGGACCGCGGCCACCAGCGCCACCGGGAGGATGAACAACGACTTCTCGAAGAACGCCAGCGCGATCAGGAAGACGATCGTCGAGCGGATCCACACCAGCCGTCGTCGCGCGTCGTCGACGTCACCGCGTGCGAGGCGGACCGCGTCGGCGACGATCCACGCCATCGCCGCCTGCAGGGGCAGGGTGTTGAGGCCGGCCGCCCACCAGGCGAAGGCGGGCACCGTCATCGGACTGAACAGATAGAACGCGAGCGCGACGAGCGCACCGATGCGGGCGCGCGGCGCGATGACCCGCACCATCCGCCACACCGCCACCGACGCGATCGCCTGCATCGCCACGAGCATCAGCGCCGGCAGCACCCAGTTCAGCGGTGCCAGCCACGTGGCCACCCCGGCGAGCAGGAACGCCGCCGGCATGAAGTGCCCGTCGTGACTGTGGCCCAGGTACTCCCAGGACAGGATCGGGTTCGACGACGCGCGTGCCACGAGGACCAGATCGTCCCAGTAGAAGTTGCCCGTCGCGACGAGCCAGCCCCGGATGATCAGCTGACCCACGATCAGGGACAGGGCGACGAGGGACACCATCCGAGCATTGGGCATGCGCTCCAGTTTCCATGTGCCGCGAGCGGCGTCGTGGTCGGGTCGGGTGACTCGGCCGCGTGCGGGTCGTCGCGGGGCGTCGTGGCAAAATCGGGCGCGTGACCGACCGCAGCCCCAGCCCCGGCGCTCAGGACCCCCGCCCGTCCGGCGGCACGTCGTTCGAGCACTCGATCGACCTCGACAAGTACGAGCTCTCGTCCGAGGTCGGCGACTTGCCCGACGACATCGACCAGCTGCGGCTCGAGATCGACCGGCTCGACGCCGTGATCCTCGCCGCGATCAAGCGCAGGTCGGCGGTGTCGAAGAAGATCGGTGCCGCACGCATGGCCTCCGGCGGCCCTCGCCTGGTCCACAGCCGCGAGGTGAAGGTCCTCGAGCGTTTCCAGGATCTCGGCCAGGAGGGGCACACCCTCGCGATGCTGCTGCTGCGTCTGGGGCGAGGGCCACTGGGCCGCTGACCTGTCGGCCCCGGGACACCGACGACGCGGTGATCCGGTGACGCCTGGCGCCACGTGTGACGACCGTCGCGGCCGCGACGCCGAGCACATAAGGTTGGTGGTCATGAGCACCCAGGCACCTGGCAGCGACTTCACCGGCACCGACCACGGCGACATCACCGCGACGCAGTCCTGGCAGGCGCTCGCGGCTCATCAGCCGCATGTGTACGCCATGCACCTGCGTGAGGTGTTCGCGATCGATCCCGCGCGCGGGCGCGAACTCACCGTCGACGTCGGCGATCTGCACATCGACTACTCGAAGCACCGGGTGCTGCGCGAGACGCTCGAACTCCTGATGAGCCTGGCCCGCGAGGTCGGTCTCGAGGAGATCCGCGACGACATGTTCGCCGGCGCCCACATCAACACCTCCGAGGATCGCGCCGTCCTGCACACCGCGCTGCGCCTGCCGGCCGATGCGACACTGACCGTCGACGGCCAGGACGTCGTCACCGACGTACACGAGGTCCTCACCCGGATGGGCGAGTTCACCGACCGCCTCCGCAGCGGAGAGTGGAAGGGACACACCGGAAAACCCATCACCGACGTCGTCAACATCGGCATCGGCGGCTCCGACCTGGGACCCGTGATGGTCTATCAGGCGCTGCGCCACTACGTCGACGCCGGGATCCGCTGCCACTTCGTCTCCAACGTCGACCCCGCGGACATGGTCGGCACCCTCGCCGACCTCGACGCCGAGACGACAATGTTCATCATCGCGTCGAAGACCTTCACCACTCTCGAGACACTCACCAACGCCGCCGCCGCGCGCACCTGGCTCCTGCAGGCGCTCGACGCCGACTCCGACGCCGTGGCAAAGCATTTCGTCGCCGTAAGCACCAACGCCGCCGAAGTGGCGGAGTTCGGCATCGACACCGACAACATGTTCGGCTTCTGGGACTGGGTCGGCGGCCGGTACTCGGTCGACTCCGCGATCGGGCTGTCGGTGATGGCCGCGATCGGCAAGGAACGCTTCGCCGAGTTCCTCGACGGCTTCCACCAGGTCGACGAGCACTTCCGCACCCAGCCCCTCGAACGCAACGCGCCGGTCATCCTCGGCCTGATCGGCCTCTGGTACAACAATTTCTGGGATGTCGGCGTTCGCGCGGTGCTCCCGTACAGCAACGACATGGCCCGCTTCGCGGCTTACCTGCAGCAGCTGACGATGGAGTCCAACGGCAAGTCCGTCACCGCCGGGGGCCACCATGTCACCACCGACACCGGCGAGATCTTCTGGGGCGAGCCGGGAACCAACGGGCAGCACGCCTTCTACCAACTGCTGCACCAGGGCACGCGGATGGTGCCGGCGGACTTCATCGGTTTCGCCGAACCCACCGACGACCTGCCGACCTCCCCCGACGGCTCGGGTTCCATGCACGACCTGCTGATGAGCAACTACTTCGCCCAGACCAAGGTGCTCGCCTTCGGCAAGACCGCCGACGAGATCGCCGCCGAGGGCGTGCCCGCACATGTCGTGGCCCACAAGGTGATGCCGGGCAACCGTCCCACCACCTCGATCCTCGCCCCCCAGCTCACCCCCTCGGTGATCGGCCAGCTCGTGGCGCTCTACGAGCACCAGGTCTTCGTCGAAGGCGCCATCTGGGGCATCAACCCCTTCGACCAGTGGGGCGTCGAACTCGGCAAGACCCAGGCCAAGGAACTGCTCGGTACCATCACCCGTCCCGAAGCGCCTGACACACACGACGATTCGTCGACCGACGCCCTCGTCGCGTGGTACCGGGAGCGACGGGGCCGCGCGGTCTGAGCTACTTCCAGTACTCCTCGTCGAAGACCGCATCGGGGATCTCGTCCCCGGGTTCGACGCCGAGCGACTGGATGCGGCCCATGATCGCGGCCGCGGTCGCCACGTAGGTGACGAGATCGGTTGGCTCGACGTCTCGTTCGGCGGGATCACCGCCGAGGAATTCATACAGGGCGGGTGGCACGCAGGCACCCATGTCCAGGGCGCGGGTACCGGTCGCCTCCCGCCACGCATCGAAGCTCGCCACGTCGACGGCCTCGGCGACGTCACCGGTCCGGACGGCCTCGGACACCTCGTCGACGGTGGCCAGCTCACCCGAGGTCCCGCTCGACGGGTCGAAGCCGAGAACCGTGTCGGCGGCGGTGGTCTCGTCGTCGGAGAGGGTGAAGTAGACGATGCCCCGCCAGTCGGAGCCCAAGGCCGCGATGTCCGTGCGGTCGAAGATCTCGCCGAGCAGTTCGCCGACCTGATCCCGCTGTCGAGCGCCGAACACCTGAAACGCGCCCGAGGCCACCACTTGTCCCTGCTTGTTCGCCACGACGGCCACCTTACGCAGGTCAGTCGTCGATACCCAGGACGACCACGCGACCCGTCGTCAGCGACAG
Organism: Gordonia sp. IITR100; assembly: GCF_002009645.1. Taxonomy (NCBI): domain Bacteria; kingdom Bacillati; phylum Actinomycetota; class Actinomycetes; order Mycobacteriales; family Gordoniaceae; genus Gordonia; species Gordonia sp. IITR100. The sequence goes on from NZ_MVKV01000013.1 coordinate 41,730, forward strand.
GTACACCGTCGCGCGCCACTCCGGTGACGAAAACGCACGGTCGAGGGCGGGCCCGCCGACAAAGCCGCCGGGCGGCACCAGGTCGCGCAACGCGCCCGCCACCGAGTCAGGCGGGGCCACCGGGTCGGCGTCGTACTGCCCCGCCCATGCTGCCGCGCGGTCGGTACCGACGTGCACGACCGCGTCGAACCAGTAGGTGGATGGTCCGGGGACCCTGTCCGACGAGTTGCCACCGAGGGTGCCGGCCGTCCAGCCCTCGATCACCGAGCCCTGCAGGAGCGGAAACCGTCTGATCACCGGCCCCTCGTCGCGCTGTGGTCCGGCGGTCACGATCTTGGTGGAGGGCGGCGGCGCTGACGTCGACGCCGGAGGCGAGGGCATCGGATCGCGATCGTGCGGTGCCGCAGGCGCACAACCCGCGAGAACGCCAGACCCCGCGGCGCACGCGGCGAGGACGGCCGTCAGCCGCTCGAACCGATGAACACCCATCCCGTGACGGTAGCCCGTCGCCGGGGTCGAACGCGAAACATCCACTGTCTGAACGAACTACACAAGTCAGACCAGTCGGCGGCTGACCGACGCCGGCAGGAACTTCAGCGCGGCCGCGATGGGTGTCCAGGGCCACGCGGGCACCGGGGCCCAGTCCTTCTCCGCCTCGATCGCCTTGACCAGCGCGTCGACGCCCTTGTCGGTCTCGACCATCAGGGACGTCTTCACGCCTCGGTTGATATCGGTCTCGATGTAGCCCGGCGCGACCACCGACACCGTGATCGGCGACGACGCGAACTCGGCCTGGAGTCCCTGCCCCAGCGCCGTCAGCCCGGCTTTCGACGCCGAATAGGCGGCCTGCGCCTTGGGCATGCCGCGAACACCCGAGATGGAGCTGATCAGCACGAGGTGCCCGGCGTTCTGGGCACGGAAGATCTCCAGCGCCGCCTCGGCCTGGGCCAGCGCGCCGACGAGATTGGTCTGCACGGTCTCGATGTTCGCGGCGGCCTTGCCGGTGCCGAGGGGTGCGCCCTTGCCGAGTCCGGCGTTGACGATGACCCGGTCGAGACCGCCCAGACCGTCGGCCAGCCTCCCGAAGACCTCGGGGACGGCGTCCACGTCGGTGACGTCGAGCGTCGCGACCTCGACCTGTGCGGCGGTGGGCCGCAGTTCGCCGGCCAGCGCGTCCAGCTTCTCGCGGCGGCGCGCCGCGAGGGCGAGCGAACGTCCCTGGGCGGCGAAGCGTCGGGCCATGCCTTCCCCGAGCCCCGAACTCGCACCCGTGATGAGAATCCTCTGCCGTGTCGTCACGAGGACCAGGCTACCGGCCGGTAAGTTCTGCCTTCCCGGTCGCCCGGCGCGACCTACTTCAGCAACCGCGACATCCGACGGTCCGCCAGCACCTTCCCGCCCGTCTGGCACGTGGCGCAGTACTGGAAGGACCGGTCCGCGAACGACACCTCGCGGACGATGTCGCCGCACACCGGACACGGCAGGCCGGTGCGGGCGTGCACGCGCAGACCAGTGCGCTTCTCGGACTTCAGCCGCGCGACGGCCTGCCCCTCCAGACGCCCGGTCGCGTCGGTGAGCACGCCGCGCATGGCATCGTAGAGTGTCGCGACCTGGTCGGCCTTCAGTGTTTTCGACGACGCGAACGGCGACAGGCGTGCCGTGTGCAGGATCTCGTCGGAGTAGGCGTTGCCGATCCCGGCGATGGTGTGCTGGTCGGTGAGCACGTTCTTGATCCGGCCGGTGGTGCCGGCGAGGATCTCGGCGAACTGTTCGGACGTCAGCTCGAGCGCGTCGGGTCCCAGACCGGCGATCCGTTCGACGTCGGCGAGGTCGCGGACCAGCCACACCGCGAGTCGCTTCTGCGTCCCGGCCTCGGTGACGTCGAACCCCTCGCCGGGTAGGCCGCAGTGCACCCGCAGGGCGATCGGGCTCTTCCCGCCCGGCCGCAGGGGTTTGGGCGACAAGTCCTCGCTCCACCGCACCCAGCCCGCCCGCGACAGATGGATGACCAGCTGCAGCAACGGCTCTGACGCAGTGGCCGCCGAACCGGGAATGGTACGGATGACCAGGTACTTCCCCACCCGGCCGACGGATTCGACGATCCGGTCCATCAGCGCCGTGTAGGGCGGGTCCGCGGTCTTCAGCACCGACAACGACGCGACGTCGACCCGGCGGATCGGGAGTCCGGCCGCACGGCCGTCGACGTAGTCGGCGATGGCGGCCACCTCTGGGAGCTCAGGCATGCCACCAGTGTGCTCTAGTTGTGGGATGAACTCCCGACTTTCCGACGCCGAGCTGGCCGCCCGGATCGCGCAGGGAGCCGGCGAAGTACTCCTCGGAATCCGTTCGGGCGACCTGCTCGGCGGCGCGATGCTCGGCGATGTGGGCGATGCGCTTGCGCAGGCTTGGATCTCGACGGTGCTCCGCAAACACCGGCCACGCGATGCGGTGTTGTCCGAGGAAGCCGCCGACGTCGGCGACCGGGCCACCGCGTCGCGCGTGTGGATCATCGACCCCCTGGACGGCACAAGGGAATTCGCCGGCGGCTCGCCGGACTGGGCCGTACACGTCGCGCTGACCGAGAGCGGGATCGTCACCGAGGCGTCGGTGTCGCTGCCCGCGACGGGTGAACTGTTCCGTTCCGACACCGTCGCGGAGACCACCGGCGAACTGACCCGGCGTCTCGTCACCTCCCGGTGGGGCGGCTCGTATGAGACCAGTTACGTGGCGAACCGACTGGGTCTGCAGATGGTGCCGGTCGGTTCGGCCGGCGCGAAGGCGATGGCCGTCGTCCGCGGCGATGCCGATGCCTATGTCCACGCCGGCGGTCAGTACGAGTGGGACAACGCGGCGCCGGTGGGGGTCGCGCTGGCGGCCGGACTGCACTGCAGTCGCCTCGACGGGTCGGAGATCGTGTACAACAACCGGCATCCGTACATGCCGGACTTCGTCATCTGCCGCAGCGAGATCCGCGAGGAGATGCTCGGCGCGCTGCGTCAGATCTGGTGAACTGAACCGGTGAACGGCATCGGCGACGCGGTGGTGCGCATCGGGCCCGCACTGGTGGTGGCCGTCGTACTGCTGGCCGTGGTCGCCGTGCTGGTGAACCGTCGGAGCGGATTGGCCCGGGAGACCGTCGTCGCCACGCTCCGGGCCGGCGCGCAACTCGCGGCGCTGGCTGCCGTGCTCGCCGCCGTCATCCCCCACCTGTGGGCCTCGGCGCTGTTCGTCGCGGTGATGGCGACCGCCGCGTCCTGGACCTCGGCCCGACGCGTGCGACCGGGGGGTCCCCGCCTGGCGGGAACCGCGTGGTGTGCCGGGCCGGTGGCGGCGCCGACGATCGCGATCGTGACCGCTCTGGTGGCAGTCGGTGTGCTTCCCGCTCGCGGCATCGCCGTGATCCCCACCGCCGGCATCATGCTCGGCGGCGCGATGGTCACCGCCTCGCTCGCCGGACGCCGGGCGCATGACGAGCTGTCGGTCCGTCGCGGCGAGGTGGAAGCCGCGCTGTCGCTCGGCTTCGACCCGCGGGACGCTCGGATGGAGATCGCCGGCCCGCCCTCGGCGACCGCGCTCGTCCCCGGCCTCGATCAGACGAAGTCGGTGGGACTCGTCACGATCCCCGGCGCGTTCGTCGGCATGGTCCTCGGCGGGGCGTCGGTGTGGGCGGCCGCGGCGATGCAGATGTTCGTGCTGATCGCCTTGCTCGCGGTGAGTTCCATCGCGATGCTCGTGACGGTGGAACTGGTGGCGCGAGAACACCTGTGATCTGGCGACGCATCTCACCAGGACCCTTCGTGACGCTCGCAAGCTCGCTCCTCAGGGAGCGGGGTGGGCCCCGAGGTGCGAGGAAGCGAGCGCAGCCCCTCCGTTCCCTGAGGAGCGCCCGGAGCTTGCGGAGGGCGCGTCACGAAGGGTCCGGCTACTGGCGACTCTTCCGCAGCAGATAGATGTCCATGATCCAGCCGATCCGGTCCCGGGCCTCGGCGCGAGCTTCGACGATCCGGTCCGTCACCTCACCGACCTTGCCGCTGATCAGGATCTCGTCCTCGGTGCCGACGTAGGCGCCCCACCAGATGTGATCCTCCGGGTCGGCGGTGTGCCGGAAGGTGAGGTCGGCGTCGAGCATCACGATCTGATTCGCGTCGGCGCCCGCGGGCGTCTCCGCGAGGCGTCGGCCCGTGGTCGTGTGGATCGGTTCGCCGACGCGATTGGCGACGATGCCGTGGGCCGCCGTGAGCGCGCTCGCGCTGGTCACGCCGGGGATGACCTCGACCTCGAGTTCGAGGTCGTCGCGGGCGGCGAGATCGTCGACGATCCGCAGCGTGCTGTCGTAGAGGGCCGGGTCGCCCCAGACGAGGAAGGCGGCCACTCCCCCGTCGCCGACCTCGTCGCGCAGGGCGCCGGCGATCAGCTCGGCGCGCGCGGCGTGCCAGCGCCGGACCTCGGCGTCGTAGTCGTCCGGTTCCCGGTCGCGTGGCGGATCGGGGATCTCCACCAGCGAATGCCCCTGTCGCGCATGCTCGTCGAGGATGGCGCGGCGTGCGTCGAGCAGGCCGCTCTTCGCCGGGCCCTTCTCCAACGCGAGGAAGGCATCGACGTCGGCCATCGCGTCGATCGCCTGCAGCGTGATCTGACGCGGTCCGCCGGGTCCGATCCCGATGACTCGCAACGTGAGTCGCACGGTCAGATCTTCACCTTCGGGAGTCCGTGCTTGCGCGCGGTCATGTCCAGGATCAGCTGTCGCGGCGCGAGCCGCCGGAGCAGGAAGACCACCCCCGCCTGATTACCCTTGGCGTAGAACGGCTTCGGATGCTCGGACAGGGCGGCGCCGACGATCTGGGTGGCCATGCTCGCCGCACTGATGCCCGCGTCCTCGTTGCGCCGGGTGGCGGCGGCGAGCGTCTCGTACTCGGCGCGATAGGGCGAGTCGTCGCCGATGTGAATGCTGCGGCGATCACCGATGCCGGTGGCGATCGTGCCGGGTTCGACACTGATCATCCGTATCCCGTACGGCGCCAACTCGCGTCGCGACGCGAGCGCGAAAGCCTTCAACGCCGACTTGGTCGCGGCGTAATTGGACCGGAAGGCGACCGGGAAGCTGGACAACATCGACCCGACCATCACGACCGTGCCCCGGCGCCGGAGACGCATGCCGGGCAACACCGCTTTGGTCAGCGCGATCGGCCCGAAGACGTTGACCCGGAACAGATCCTCGACGGCCGCCATCGAGGTGTCCTCGAGCGCACCGGCCTGGGACTCGCCGGCGTTGTTGATCAGGATGTCCACGTCGCCGACGAGGGCCGCGCAGGACTCGGCGGATTCGTAGTCGGCGTTGTCGAGCCGGACGTAGGTGACGCCCTGGATCGGGTTGCGTACGGAATCCGGATTGCGGGTGGTGCCGTAGACCCGGTGTCCCCTCGCGACGAACTGGCGGGCGACCTCGGCCCCGATGCCACTGGTCGCGCCGGTCACGAGGACTGTCTGTGAACTCACGACCGCAACGGTAGCGCAGCGGCCGACGGGTCAGATGAGCTTGTCGTACCGGCGGGTGAGGATGCTCAGTTCTGCTGCCACTCGCTCAGTGTCGGGACCGTAGGGGCGCCGCGGATTCCGGGTGAACCAGTCGGCAATCCGCTGGCCCGGCGTCCGCTGGCCGACGGGGGTACGTCGCGCGGTGAGACTCAGTAGGCCGGCTGCACCGGCGACCGAGGCGACCACGACAAGGGCGAGAACGAAGAGGAGTGTCATGGCAGTAATCCTCCGCCCACATCATTTCGGCCACCAGTGGCAGTTCAGTCAATGTTCGCAAATTATCTGCCATACTGGTCAGGTGCTGCATTCGGTTGGTGTCCTCCTGTACGGACACGTCGCGCTCTTCGAGTTCGGCGTCGTGCACGAGGTGTTCGGCCTCGACCGCACCGACGACGACGTCCCCGCCTTCGACTTCCGGGTCGCCACGCCGGATCCCGAAACCGCGCTGGCCGTCGGCAACGGGGTGTCGATCCAGGTGTCGCACACCCTGGACGAGTGCCGCGACGTCGATCTCGTCGTCATCCCCGGCGGAAGCATCAGCGGTGACTACCCCGTCGAGATCCTGGACACCATCCGTGCGGTCGTCGACAACGGCGGACGTGTCCTCACCGTCTGCTCGGGCGCGTTCGTCGCCGGCGCGGCCGGACTCCTCGACGGCCGTCGGTGCACCACCCACTGGCGCTACGGCGACCATCTCGCGCGCATGTTCCCCCAGGCGCAGGTCGACACCGACGTCCTCTTCGTCGACGACGGACCCGTGACCACGAGCGCCGGCACAGCCGCCGGGATCGACGCCTCGCTGCACCTGGTCCGCGAATCCTGGGGACCGGCCGTCGCCAACCGCATCGCGCGGCGCATGGTCGTGCCACCGCACCGCGACGGCGGACAACGCCAGTTCGTCGAGGCCCCGATGCCGGCGTGCACCGACGAGGGCTTCGGATCGCTTCTGGCCTGGATGACGGCCAACCTCGACCGCGACATCAGCATCGACGACATGGCGTCCCGGATGCACATGTCCGGACGTACCTTTGCGCGTCGCTTCGTCGACGAGGTCGGCATCTCGCCTCGCCGCTGGCTGACCGAACAGCGAGTGCTGTCGGCGAAGAACCTGCTCGAGACGACCACCGCCAGCGTCGACGAGGTGGCACGCCAGGTCGGCTTCACGTCGGCGACGCTGCTGCGACACCATTTCGCCGCGAGTGTCGGCGTCTCGCCACTCGTCTACCGTCGGCGGTTCGCGAAATCCGGCGTGAGTTCGTAGGCCGAAACCCCGCGAGACGGCACTCGCGCAGTGGAACGGCCAGACTGGTGCCCTCGGTAGGATTCGAACCTACGACCTACCCTTTAGGAGAGGGTTGCTCTATCCCCTGAGCTACGAAGGCGGACCGCGAAGAGCCCACGGTGGCGCGGCTCCCCGACAGCGGGAGTCTACGCGAGCGACCTCACCCGGCCACACCACACACCTCAGATGGTGAAGATCGTGTAGTTCGCCCCCGTCGCCGGGAACACCCACGACGATGTGTGACGCCCGGCGTCGGAATGCGAGGACCGGTACGATCGACCCCGACGCGAACCGGACATTTCCGGCTGTGATCGTCACCACTGAGGACACCCCGGCGTTGAGGTTCCTGCCAGCCTGTGTCCGTACACTGCCTACCGCATACGTTCTACCGTTTCACCCGGGGAGGTCTTTTCGTTGGTGCACGCGGCATCAGGGTCGGCACCCACCGCCGACGACGAGACCACGACCAGCGCGAAAGGGTCTGCGGACTCCGTGGCACCCCGTCCCGCCGAGTCGGCCCCTCCCTCGCCCACGACCAAGCCCCGCGGTCGCGCGCACACCGCCGACTTCGTCCGGGTCGTCCTGTTCACCTTCGTGGTCGTCGCGCACAGCATCAACGCCATCAACGGCGGTGCCGACGAGATCAGGGGCGCGAATCTCGTCGGCACCCTGTGCCACCTGACGCGATACGGCTTCGTGGCGGTGACCCTCTACGTCCTCGTGCTGAGCATGCAGGGTCGGGAGATGTCGCCGTGGCAGTTCTGGCGGCGTCGTTTCGGGCTCGTCGTCGGGCCCTACCTGGCATGGACGCTGATCTACACGATCACCGACCACATCATCATCGCCGACAATCCGTTCCCGCCGATCAGTGAGATGCTGCCCCGGCTCGGGCACGACCTGCTCGTGGGCGAGGGCAAGTACCAGTTGTACTTCCTGCTGATCTCGATGCAGATCTACCTGTTCTTCCCACTGATCGCGTGGGTCTTCGAACGCGGCCGCAATCACCCATGGCTGTTGCTGGCCGGCGGGACCGCGATCCAACTCCTAGTGTTCGTCGTCTACCAGTACCTCCCCCGACCCTCCGGTCACGTCTGGGACGTCGCCTACCAGCACCTGTGGAAGACGCTGCCGATGTACGCGCTCTTCATCACCATGGGCGTGCTGGCCGCGCAGCATCGCGAGGCGGTGGACCGTTGGCTCCGCGACCACATGGCGACGGTCGTCCTGGTCGCGGCGGGCTGCGCGGCCTTCACCGTTGCCGGATACCTGCTGGCGACATCGCCGGGGAATGTGCCGTGGAAGGCCAACACGGCCTGGAACCCGGTGTCCCTGCCCTGGTTCGTCGGCGGCTTCGTCCTGTTGTGGCTCATCGGTCTGGTCTGGGATGACCGACGCGCCGCCGGCCGTCCGGCGGGCGGGAAGCTGGTGTCGCAGGCCACCTTGCGCGCGTTCGGCGTCTTCGCAGTCCACCCGCTGGTCCTCGACATCCTGGGCCGGGTGGGATTCCTCAGCGGACTCTTCGACTGGTTCCCGCACTCGGCGGTCCTGCGCTCGATCATCTTGATCGCCTTGGTTCTGGCGGTCTCGCTGGCGCTCGTCGACCTGCTCCTACGCCTACCGTTCAGCAAATGGCTCACCGCCCGGCCCCGCATCCCCCTGTTGCCGAAGCGGAACAAGAAGAAGCAGGACCGGGCGGTGGAAGTCGGTGAGTCGGCGGGGGCTGAGAAGAAGTCCGCCGGTTAGTTTCTGGCTAGTTGTACTTCGGGTTGTTGATCACCGGGATCTCGATGTTGATCGGCATCCGCAGTTCGGACATGTAGAAGAGCACGAACTGGCGGAGGAACTCGTCGAACAGCCAGTACGCCTCACGCGGCATGCCGACGTTGAGCAGGCCCTCGCGGATCTGTACGTACGGACCCCACGCCGTCTCGAGCAGCGGGCTCCACACGGGCTCCCGCGGGATCTGATACCAGTTGGCGACCTTGTCACCGAGCACGAATCGCGTGAGCGCCCCCAGGACGCCGCGCGAGATCAGCGAGAGGTCGAGGTTCATGCCGAGGTCGAGCAGCATGTCGGCGAGCTTGCGACCCTCGGGGGTCGGCGCCAGGATCGGGTCGAGGACCTGCTGCGCCTGCGAGTCGGCGGCGGCCCAGGAGGCGGGGATGTACTCGTCCTGGACGCCCAGCAGGCGAGCGGTGATCTGCCACGAATGCAGGAATCCGGCGGATTCGTCGGCCGCGATCGGGACGTTCCACTTGTCGAAGTTGCGCATGACGGTCGTCGGCAGGCTGTGCCAGGTGACCATGATGTCGGCCTGACTGATCGGCTTCTTCTCCGTCGCGCCGTGCACCCAGTGCGGCGACTGCGGCAGGAGGTGTCGCACGCCGGCGTGCGCCATACGGGTCTTCACGCAGGTCACGATCATCTCGCCGCCGGGCTGATAGGCGTTGAGCGATCCGATGTCGTATCCGAGCTTCGCGGTCTTGGTGATGCGGTCCTTGAGGTCCCATCCGCCCTTGGAGTAGTAGACCGACCGGGCCTCGCGCGGGATGACGGTGCTCATCATGCCGCTGGCGAAGCCGTACAGGACGCCGAGGTAGGTTCCGCGCTTCTGGTTGAATCGGACCGCGTCGGCCAGCTTGGCCTGGTCGGCCCACGCGGGCAGCTGACGAGCGTGCTCCATGAAGTCGCGCAGTTCCGAGGGCAGCCCGGCGGGCAGCGGCTGCGAGTTGCGATGCCACGTGCGCAGCAGGCGATTGACGTTGCGCACCTGCCCGCTGTCGATGACCTTGGCGATCACCGGGTCGGCCTCGTCGTCCCACAGCTGCCGCGGGTCCGCGCCGCGACCGCGGCCGGGCACCGAGTTCGCCGGCGACCACGTCCACGGCGTCGTCTGCGAGAGCGCCGCGACCGCACCGGCTGCGCCGACGACACCGCCCGCGCGTATCAGGTTCCGCCTGTTCAGATCTTCCATGACCCCGTCCCATCACTTCCATGTATCAATGTGACAAACAACGTATCCTTGTATCATTGTTACCACCGCGTGGTCCAGAACACACCTCTTTCGCGAATTTTGCGATCATGGAAGCTCATGCGGTCATGATGTGAGGAAGGGGGTGAGGCGAGTGACCACGCAGCCGTCCGGCGCTTCGCTGTCCAGCTCGCTTCTCCAGCGGGCGTTTCTCGAATCCGCGGCTCAATCCGACGAGGCCGCCGATCCCACCGCCGAACGTCTGCTCGACGCGGCCTTCGAACTCTTCTGCCGGCTGGGCGTGCAACGGACGCCGATGGAGAAGGTGGCGAAGAGCGCCGGCGTCACGAGAGTCACCCTGTATCGCAAGTTCGCCACCAAGGACGCCCTGGTCGACCAGGTGGTGCTCCGCGAGTTCCGTCGGTACTTCGACCGGTTCCGCGCGGAGATCCCCCGCGCCGACACCGTGGCCGACCGCGTCGTGGTCGGGTTCGTCGGTTCGCTGCGGGCGATCTCCGGCAACCCGCTGATCGGTGAGATCAGCGACGCCGAGCCCAGCATGCTGATCGAATCGATGATCGGCGGCGACGGCATGCTGCTCGCGACGGTCCAGCACTTCGTCGCCGCCCAGCTGCGCCGGGAACAGCTGGCGGGCAACATCTCCGACGAACTCGACGTCGATCTCGTGGCCGAGATGATGGTCCGCATCTCCGCGTCGTTCCTCACCGTGCCCAGCCGCGTCGTCGACATCACCGACGACGCGCAGCTCGCCACGGTGGCGCGCCAGTTCCTCGTACCGATGCTCAATCCCGCGCAGTAAACCGCCGAACCTGTAAAGATCAGAGCGCTCACCACATCTGAGGAGACTGACGATGCGCTCTTGGTCTGTGATCATCATCCTGGCCGTCTCACAGTTCGTGATGGTGCTCGACAGCACCGTGATGAACGTGTCCATCTCGGTCGTGGCCGACGACCTCGGGACCTCGATCACCGGCATGCAGGCCGCGATCACCTTCTACGCGCTGACGATGGCCGCCTTCATGCTGACCGGAGGCAAGCTCGGCGACTTGATGGGGCGCGCAAGAGCATTCAAGATCGGTGCGGTCATCTACGGCATCGGCTCGCTGACCACAGCGCTGAGTCCCAACCTGACCGTCCTGCTCATCGGCTGGTCACTCGTCGAGGGGCTGGGCGCGGTGCTCGTCATCCCCGCGATCGCATCGCTGGCCGCCATCAACTACACGGGCAAGGCCCGGGTCACCGCATTCTCGATCCTGGGCGCGGTCACCGGGCTGGCCGCCGCCGTCGGCCCGCTGCTCGGTGGCGTGATGACCACATACCTGTCGTGGCGCTACGTGTTCGTCGCCGAGACCGTCGTCATGGTGGCGGTCCTGTTCGCGGCCAAGCTGATTCGTGACGTACCCCGCGACCCGGAGGTACGCATCGACCCCCTCAGCGTCGTGGCATCCGCCGGCGGCCTGTCGCTGATCGTCTACGGCGTACTGCAATCGAAGACGTGGGGATGGCTGAAGCCGCAGCATCCACCGGAGATCGGCGGGGACGAGATCGCCCCGCTGGGCGTCTCCCCCGTGGCATACCTGTTGCTCGCCGGGGTCGTCGTGCTCTGGTTGTTCGTCCTGCGGCAGCGCACCCTGGCGACGTCCGGCCGCCAACCGCTGCTGCGTGTCGAACTCTTCCGCATCGCTGCTCTCCGAAGCGGACTCGGCGGTTTCCTCGCCCAGTACTTCGCGATCGCCGCCCTGTTCTTCGTGGTCCCCGTCTACCTGCAGACGATGCTCGGACGCGACGCACTGCAGACCGGGGTGAAGATCCTGCCGCTCTCGGTCGGGCTCGTCCTGTTCTCGATCCTTGGATCCTGGCTCACCGCACGGCGTTCCGCACGGTTCATCGCGCGCGGCGGACAGATCACGATGGCGCTGGGGACACTCCTCGTCATCGCCTCGGTGGGAATCGATCTGCGCAACGCCGCCTTCGCCGCGGGCATGTTCGTGGTCGGCGCCGGCTTCGGTCTGCTCGCTTCACAACTCGGCAACGTCAACATGTCCGCTGTCGAGGAGAAGGACACCTCGGAGGTCGGCGGCCTGCAGGGCACCTTCCAGAACCTGGGGTCGTCGTTCGGCACCGCGGTCGCGGGATCGGTCTTCCTGCTCATGCTGTCGTCGGGCTTCGTGTCGGCGGTCGACGACGCCGAGAACCTCTCCCCCACCGACCAACAACGCATCATCGCCGCCGTCGACGAGCAGGGAGTGCCGATCATCTCCGCCGACGAGGCGCGCACCCTCGTCCTCGACGCGGGCGGCTCGGAGGAGTCCGCACAGGCGGTGTCACAGGCCTATTCGGATTCGCAGATCGCGGCCCTGCAGCAGTCGCTGTTCGTCGTCTTCGGCCTGCTCGTGCTGGCGTTGCTGTTCTCGCGGCACCTGCCCAACCGGATACCGGAACCCGGCCCGGCGCTCGAACGGCAGTCGGCCGAGCCCGAGCCGGAATCCGGCTCCTAGTCGATCTTCTTCCTGATCGTCGCTTCCGTGTGCCGCACCGCCTGAGCGGCGAACGGTCCCACGACCTTGCCGAGGAGTTTGCCCGCCATACCGCCGGGGAGGTTGTAGTTGATCTCGACGTCGAGTTCGGTGCCCGATCCACCGTCCGCGTCGGCGAAACGCCACGTCGTGTTCGCGTCGAAACCCTCGACGGCCTTCAACTCGATGAGCTCGTTCTCGACGTAGTCGGTGCACTCGACCACCGACTTCAGTGTCTTCGGCCCGACGTCCATCGAGACCGCGAACTTCGCTCCGAGTCCGCTGGTCTTCTCCGTCGTCGGCTCGAACCGGGTGACTCCGAGCAGGTACTCCGGGACGTTCTGGTAACCGTCGATGTAGTCGAAGACCCGCTCGCGCGGCCTGTCGATCTTCGCCTGATGCCGTACCACTCCCACGATTCTCCCCGTTCGTCTCGTCCGGCCGACCATGCCGGTGCGGCCCTCCGCCTCGACCCTATGCGGTCACGGCCGCTGTCCTGAACATTCGACCCAGTTCGCGTCGCGAACGGCCACTCGGTCAGTACGCTTGGCCGATGACGGCCGGGTCCGGAGTCTCTCGAGTGGTACGTGTCCTCGTCGTCGCGACGGCCACCACCTTCCTCGCGACTGCCTGCGGCTCGGATCCAGCCGAGCCGGAAGCGAGTCCGGTCACCTGCGCCGAGATCCCCAACGGCGAGATGATCGACGCCCAGACGATGACGGCCGCACCCACCGACATCGCCACCAGACCGGAAGTCGCGTCCGGCTTCCGAACAGGGATGAGACCGGTCGTCACCGACACCTACGCAGCGGCAACCGCCAATCCGCTCGCGACCCGCGCGGCCTGCGAGGTGCTGCGCGACGGCGGGACGGCCGCCGACGCCCTGGTCACCGCGCAGATGGTGCTGGGACTCGTCGAGCCGCAATCCTCCGGGATCGGCGGAGGCGCCTTCGCGCTCTACTACGACGCGGGGTCGAAGAGCGTGCGGGCCTTCGACGGTCGCGAGACGGCGCCGGCGGCGGCCACCGAGACCTACCTGACCCGGATCGCCCCCAACGATCCCACCCCACCCGCGCCGAGTGCCAGCGCCTCGGGACGGTCCATCGGCGTGCCGGGCGTGCTGCGCATGCTCGAGATGGTCCATGCCGACTTCGGCGGACAACCATGGCGAGATCTGTTCGATCCGGCGATCGAATTGGCCGACAACGGGTTCGACATCAGCCCGCGGCTGGCGACCGCGATCGCCGCGTCGGCGGCCGAACTCGGTGCCGACGACGAGGCCCGCTCCTACTTCCTCGCGAGTGACGGCGCCGCGAAGCCGGCGGGCACGCGGCTCGTCAACCCCGCGTACGCCAAGACGCTCGGCGCCCTCGCCGCCGACGGCGCGGGCGCGATGTACGACGGGCCGCTCGCCCGAGCCATCGTCGCCGAGGCCGGCAGCACCGCGGGCGGCATGACACCGAGCCTGATGACCGAGCAGGATCTACGCGACTACCGTGCCATCGCCCGGGAGCCGGTGGTCACCACCTATCGGGGGCGACAGATCGTGGCCATGCCCGGACCGTCGTCCGGCGGGATCGCCGTCGCGTCGGCGCTGGGCATCCTGGCGAACTTCGATCTGCCGTCGATGCCGCCGTCCGATCTCGACGCCGACGGCGGGCGTCCCGACCCAGCCGCCGTGCACCTCGTCACCGAGGCCGAACGCCTCGCCTACGCCGATCGCGACAAGTATGTGGCCGACCCGGACTTCGTCCCGCTGCCCGGGCGCGGGGTCGCGACCATCCTCGATCCGGCCTATCTGCGGTCTCGGGCAGCGCTCATCTCACCCGACTCCTCGCTCGGCGAGGCGCCGGCGGGTGACCTCGGACCGGTGCCCCTGGGGTCGCACCCGGGCACCGAACACGGAACCAGTCACATCACCGTCGCCGACCGGTACGGCAACGTCGCCACGATGACGACGACCATCGAATCCGCCTTCGGCAGTTACCACATGGTCGACGGGTTCCTACTCAACAACGAGTTGACCGACTTCTCTGCCGAACCCCGCGACGACGACGGGACGCTGCTCGCCAACCGGGTCTCGCCGGGCAAGCGGCCGCGCTCGTCGATGGCGCCCACACTCGTTCTGCAGCCCGGCGCCGACGGAGCGCCGGCCGAGGTGGTCGCGGCCCTGGGTTCCCCCGGCGGGTCGGTGATCATCCAGTTCGTCATCAAGACGATCGTCGGGATGCTGGACTGGGGCCTCGATCCCCAGCAGGCCGTGTCGATGATCGACTTCGGCTCGGCCAACACCCCGACCTCCAACGTCGGCGGCGAACACCCGCTCGTCGACACCACGGACGACGGCGCACACGATCCGTTGGTCCGCGGCCTCCGGGAACGCGGAGCCGAGGTGTCGGTCGAGGAACAGTCGAGCGGGCTCAGCGCCCTGCTGCGACACGGCGGCGGCTGGATCGGCGGCGCCGATCCGCGCCGCGAGGGCGCGGTGATGGGCGACAACGCGACGCTGCGGTAGACCATCGCGCCACGGGTTTTCGGGAAACGGCGTTGCCTCGACCGGTTCCGAGGGGCACTAGTTTTCCTCGGCGTCACATGGGGGCAATCGGGCGCATACACCCAGCTCATAGCGTCGAAGCGCTCGCAATTGCGACAAACGGCGTACCGACGTCGTCGTGCGCCCCCGCGCACAGGGGGCCCAGATCATCCAGGAGTGTCCATGAGTGGCAGCATGTCCCGCCGACAGGCGATCGAGGCCGTGACGACCTACGACGTGTCGGCGCCGGGGTTCACCGAACCCCTCGCAGACACGTTCGGGCGCAATGTGTTCAGCCTGTCGGTCATGAAGAAGCGGCTGCCCAAGCACGTTTTCAAAGCGGTCGCCGCGACCGTCGACACCGGCTGCGCGCTCGACCCCACCCTCGCCGACTACGTCGCGGTGGCCATGAAGGACTGGGCCATCGAGAAGGGCGCCACCCACTACGCCCACGTCTTCTACCCGCTCACCGGTTTCACGGCCGAGAAACACGACTCGTTCCTCGAACCCGATTCCACCGGCGCATCGCTCGCCGAGTTCGCGGGCAAGACGCTGCTGCAGGGCGAGCCCGACGCGTCGAGCTTCCCCAACGGCGGTCTGCGCGGCACCTTCGAAGCCCGCGGCTACACGGGCTGGGACGTCACCAGTCCCGCGTACATCCTGGAGAACCCGAACGGCAACACCCTCTGCATCCCGACGATCTTCATCTCGTGGACCGGCGAGGCCCTCGACAAGAAGACCCCGCTCCTGCGCAGCCAACAGGCCATGAGCAAGCAGGCCATGCGGTTGCTCCGCCTCTTCGGCCACGACGACGTCGACACCGTCGTCTCCTACGCCGGCGCCGAGCAGGAGTACTTCCTGATCGACGAGCACTTCTTCTATGCGCGACCAGATCTCATGACCTGCAACCGAACCCTGTTCGGCGCACCGCCGTCGAAGGGCCAGGAGTTCGACGACCACTACTTCGGTGCCATCCCGGAACGCGTGCTGTCGTTCATGATCGAACTCGACCGCGAGCTGTTCAAGCAGGGGATCCCGGCGAAGACCCGGCACAACGAGGTCGCGCCCGGCCAGTTCGAGCTCGCACCGGTCTTCGAGCGGTCGGTCCTCGCCCACGACCATCAGCAGCTGATGATGACCACGATGAAGGCCGTCGCCGAGAAGTACGGTATGAAATGCCTGCTGCACGAGAAGCCGTTCTCCGGCGTCAACGGTTCGGGCAAGCACGTCAACTTCTCGCTCGGCAACGCCAATCAGGGCAACCTGCTCAATCCCGGCGACACCCCGCACGAGAACATGCAGTTCCTGACCTTTTGCGGCGCGATCATCCGCTCGGTGCACCTCTACGGCGGGCTCCTCCGCGCGGCGGTCGCGTCGGCGTCGAACGATCATCGTCTCGGCGCCAATGAGGCTCCGCCGGCGATCATCTCGATCTTCCTCGGCGACCAGCTGATGGACGTCTTCGAGCAGATCGCCAAGGGCGGCGCCACCGGTTCCAAGGCCGCGGGGGTCATCGAACTCGGGGTCGACACCCTGCCGCCCCTCAAAGCCGATCCGGGGGATCGCAACCGCACCAGCCCCTTCGCGTTCACCGGCAACCGATTCGAGTACCGCGCACCGGGTTCCAATCAGTCGATCTCCGATCCCATGGTCGCCATCAACACGATCCTCGCCGACTCCATCGACTTCATCGCCTCGGACCTCGAGAAGCTCCTCGCCGACGGTCTCGAACTCGCGGACGCCGTCCAGAAGGTGTTGCAGGAGATCGCCAATGCCCACGGCTCGGTCATCTTCAACGGCAACGGCTACTCCGACGAATGGCAGGAAGAGGCCGCCGCCCGCGGACTGAAGAACCTACGGACGACGGTCGACGCGGTGACGGAGTACACCTCGCCGGACGTCGTCGAGATCTTCGAGAAGTACGGCGTGCTGTCGGCCCGCGAACTCGAGGCCCGCGAGGACGTCATCTTCGAGTACTACGCGCTCACCCTCCTCGTCGAGGCCAAGGAGACCGCGGAGATCGCCAAGACGATGATCATGCCGGCCGCGATCCGGTACCAGGGTGAGCTCGCCGGGACGGCGGCGTCGCTCAAGATGGCCGGAATCGAGGCTCCCACACCGTTGCTCGAGGAACTGACCGGACTGATCAGCACGTTGCACGACGGGTTGACGGCCCTCGATGCCGGTATCGCCGGCATGCACGGCGAGTCCACCTTCGAGGAGTCGAAGTACGCGCTGGAGAAACTGGTCCCGGCCATGGCCGCGGTCCGCGAGGTCGCCGACACCCTCGAGTCCATCGTCGCCGACGATCTGTGGCCGCTGCCGACCTACAACGAGATGCTCACGATTCTCTGATCCCGCATCGTCGACACGCCCCTTGCGCATCGCGCAGGGGGCGTGTTGTTGCGCGCCTGGAGTTGTGTGGCGTGACGCCCAGCCGCACACCCGCATTTGTATCTCTACCCTCCCGTGAGGGTAGAGTTGGTCCGTCCTGCGGGGCGGCGTCGGCCGTCGGAATCGCCCGACGCCCGCGAGGGTGGGTGACCCCTTCCGCGACAGACGTTTCCGTTACCTCACGAAAGTCGAGACGCCGATGACGGCCGAGGTGCTGACTCCTGCCCGACAACAGTCGGTGCTGGCGACCCTGCGCTCCCCGCGGCGCCTGCGTACCGAGGTCCTCGCCGGTCTCGTGGTGGCGCTCGCGCTCATCCCCGAGGCCATCTCGTTCTCGATCATCGCCGGGGTCGACCCGCGGGTGGGCCTGTTCGCCTCGTTCACGATGGCGGTGACGATCGCCATCGTCGGCGGCCGTCCGGCGATGATCTCCGCCGCCACCGGGGCGGTGGCGCTGGTGGTGGCCCCCCTGGTCGCCAGTCACGGCCTGGATCACCTGATCGCCGCGGTGCTCCTCGCCGGGGTCATCCAGATCGTCCTCGGCGCAGTGGGTGTCGCCCGTCTGATGCGGTTCATCCCGCGCAGCGTGATGGTCGGATTCGTCAACGCACTGGCCATCCTCATCTTCACGGCTCAACTCCCCCACCTGCTGGGGGTGCCGTGGCTGGTCTATCCCCTCGTCGCGGCGGGGCTTGCGATCATCGTCGGTCTGCCGCGGCTCACCACGGCGATCCCATCACCACTCGTCGCGATCGTGCTGCTCACCGCGGTCACGCTCGCGGTCGGGTTCTCCGTCCCCGACGTCGGCGACGAGGGCGACCTGCCGGACAGTCTGCCCACGTTGTTCTTTCCCGACGTCCCGCTGAACTGGGAGACGCTGTCGGTCATCGCGCCCTACGCCTTCACCATGGCACTCGTCGGCCTCCTCGAATCGCTGATGACCGCCAAGCTCGTCGACGACCTCACGGACACCCACTCCGACAAGACGCGTGAAGCCACCGGTCAGGGCATCGCCAACATCGTGACCGGTCTCTTCGGCGGCATGGGCGGGTGCGCGATGATCGGCCAGACCATGATCAACGTCAAGGAGTCCCGGGCCCGCACCCGCATCTCGACGTTTCTGGCCGGACTCTTCCTGCTCATCCTGGTCGTCGGGCTGGGTGACATCGTCGCGCTGATCCCGATGGCCGCGCTCGTCGCCGTCATGATCATGGTGTCGGTCGGCACCCTGGATTGGCACAGCGTCAACCCGAAGACCCTGCGGCGCATGCCGAAGAGCGAGACGGCCGTGATGCTCGCGACCGTCGTCGTCACCGTGACCACCCACAATCTCGCGTACGGGGTGATCGTGGGCGTCCTGACGGCGATGGTCCTGTTCGCGCGCCGGGTCGCCCACTTCACGGAGGTGGTCGATGTCGCCGATCCCGAACCCGGAACCCGCGTCTACGCGGTGCGGGGCGAGTTGTTCTTCGCGTCCAGCAACGACCTCGTGTACCAGTTCGACTATGTCGGCGACCCGGACGACGTCGTCATCGACATGAGCGGCGCACACATCTGGGACGCGTCGACGGTCGCTACGCTCGATGCCGTCACCACCAAGTACGCAGCCAAGGGCAAGACCGCCACCATCGTCGGCCTCGACGACCACAGCGCCGAGCGTCATCGACGCCTCAGCGGACAGCTCGGCGGCGAGGGCTGACCGGGTAGAGAGGACAGGTCGTGACCGACGACGGGACCGACACCGCCGAGCACCTGCAGATCGGCACGGTGGCAACGGAAACCGGGTTGTCCATCAAGACGATCCGCCACTACGACGAGGTCGGTCTGGTCGTCCCGTCCGCCCGCTCGGCCGGGCGCTTCCGGCTGTACACCCGGGCCGACATCGATCGGCTGTTCGTGATCCGGCGGATGAAGCCACTCGGTTTCACCCTCGACGACATGCGCGCACTCCTGCATGCCGAGAGCGTCCTCGACGACTCCGACGCGGCGCCGGCGGACCGGCGGGCGGCGCTCGAGGCGGTCGCGGAGTTCCGGCAGCGCGCACGACTGGCGTGCGAGAAGCTCGAGCGGCAACTGGAATATGCGCACGAACTCACCGCTCAGCTGTCGGATCGACTGACCGATCCGGCGTGATCCGGCCGGGCACGTGGGCCCTACCCCAGCGGCCACCGGGTGCCGGTGCGGGCCTCGGCCTCGGCCTCGGTCCAGAGTCGACCGGCCAGCTCGTAGTCGCACGCCGCGAGCGATCGGCCCGACAGCACCGGTCGGCCGCGCAGTCCCCACGGTCCGTCGACCCCCACGTAGCTGCCCGGCGGGATCGGCTCGGTCAGGCAATGCAGGGTGGGTGCCGCGCCGGCGTCGAGATCGTTGCCGACGACACCCGCCAGGCCCTGCGCCGCGCGGTGCAGAACGCCCAGGCCCGGCTTGTTCGAGATGTTCGACGCGGCCCAGCCGGGATCGGTGAGCATCGAGGTCACCGGCGACCCGACGTCGCGCAACCGTCGGTCGAGTTCGAGACCCCACAGCATCACCGCGAGTTTCGACCCGGTGTAGGCCCGCGGCGACGACCACCGGGTGCGTCGGAGGTCCAGGTCGGCGGGGTCGATGCGGGCGCGGCGATGCCCCTCCGAACCCACGGACACGATCTGCCGCCTGATGCGTGGCAGGAGCAGGTTGGTCAGGGCGAACGGCCCGAGGAAATTGGTGCCCATCCCGAGTTCGAATCCGTCCCGCGTCGTCCGATGCTGATGCGGGAACATGCCGGCGTTGTTGACCAGCACATCGATCGGGCCGTCGAGTTCCTCGACGAAGGTCCGCACCGAGGCGAGGTCGGCGAGATCGAGCCGGATCACCTCGCAGTCACCGCCGAATTCCCGTGCGCGCCGGGCGCCGAGATCGGTGTCGCGGACGGCCAGGACCACCTGCACACCGGCCCGGGCGAGCGCGCGGGCGGTGGCCATCCCGATACCGTTCGTCGCACCGGTGACGACGACCCGCGAGCCGGTCAGGTCGGACAGGGACTTCGACGATGAGGGCATGGGCGCCACGGTACCCACCGGCCGGCCGGGCGGGGTGGCACTCGGTCGGGGTGGGACTCGGGGGCGCAGCGACTCTCACCGAACGCGCAGGGACAGCGCCACGACGAGACGCGTCGCCGGGTCGTCGAGATCCATCCCGGTCAGGGTCTGCACTCGACGGATGCGGTAGCGCAAGGTGTTCGGATGGACGTGCAGCGCCGCCGCCGCCGCGCGGACGTCACCGAAATGGTCGAGGTAGGCGCGCAACGACGCGGTGAACTCGCTGCCGCTGCGAGTATCGAGATCCGCGAGCCCGGCGACCCGGCTGTCGACGAGATCGGGGTTCTCCGAGAGCAATCCGATGATCTCGGCGAGCAGCACCCCGGTGCGGGATCGCTCGACGGTGGTGACGTCGTCGATCAGGTCGGCGTCGCGACCGGCGGCGTCCAGGACACGATCGATCGCAGAGCGCAGATCGGTTGCGGCGGCGATGGTGTCGGGGCCGGCGACGACCGCGCGTGCCGGCACGCCGAATTGGCGGTCGGCGGCGTCGACGGAGATCCGCGCCCACGTGACGGCGTCGTCGAGCGGGACGCCTGGGAGCACGACGTACGCGCGGTCACCGATCGTGACCGTGACCGACAGCGGACTGAAAGCGCTGGCGTGCAGCATGAGTGCCGAGACCTGCCCGGCGCGGATGCCGTCGGGGGCCGTGAACCCCACGACCGTCACCGTGGCGGTCGGCGCGATGCCGAGCTGGGCGGCGAGGTGGTCTGTGTCGACCGGGACTCCGCCGACACCGAGGAGTCGCCGGACCCGCTGATCGTGGTCGGAGCCTGCCGAACGCCGTCGCGAGATCACCCGGGCCGCCACAGCTGCGGCGCCGACGAGTACCTCGTCGGTGTCGCGGGCCGGCGGGCGCGACCCCTCCTGCAGCCAGACGACCCCCATCAGGACGTCGGAGCGATCGCTGTGTGGGCCCGACGCCGGACGGATGGCGACCGCGCGACGCGGCCGAAGTCCGAGATCGGTGCGTGCGTCGACCATCACGACTCCGGACGACTTCCGGACCGCGTCCATCACGCCCCACTCCCGCAACCAGGCCAGCATCTCCGGCGGCCCCTCGCGGCCCAGGATCGACAGTCTGCGCAACTCGTCGGCCTCCTCGCCAGCCGAGCTGTAGGCGAGGACGTGCGCGTGCTCGTCCTCGATGCTCACCAGACCACCGGTCCGGCGGGCGACCTCCGCGGCGAGCTCGAACAGGTCGCCGGTGCTTCCCGACTCCATGGACTCGCCGCTCCCGACCGCGCCGCGTGCGGCGTCGAGCACCCGGGTGACGAGGTTGTAGATGCGTTCCCAGCGGGCGTGCGGATCGATGGCGATGACCGCGATGCCCAGTCGATCGGCGAGGCCGACCAGGGTCTGTGCGGGGTTCTTGGCCAGTACGGCGACCGGGCGGTGCGCCCCGAGGCCGCCGAGCCACTCCACGACGACGTCGTCGGCGAGTCCGACCAGGAGGAACAGGTCGGCGGATCGGGCGGCGTGCCCGAGCCCGTAGTGCACGTCGTCGGCGTCGACCATCGCCATCGTCGACACCGGCGCGTCGAGACCGCGGGGCGACGAGACCAGGGTCGCGACAGTCTGGTCAAGGGCGAGGACCAACCGCCCGAGCGCGATACCGGCAGTCTTGTCCATACGGACAAGACTAAGAGACCCACCTCGGCTGATCGGCCATATCGCGACGTCGAAAGGGACGGTGGACTGAGGTCATGGATGCCATCACCACTCCCCCTCGACCGTCGAACGAACCCGTCCACAGCTATGCCCCCGGTTCGCCCGAGCGTGCGCGCATCGTCGACGAGCTGGCGCTACAGTCGCATGCCGGCCGCCGCGAGTTCCCGCACATCATCGGCGGCCACCTGAGCCTCGGGGCGGGTGAGGAGATCGACGTCGTCCAGCCCCACGCACACCGCGAGGTACTCGGCTTCATCACCAACGCCACCCACGACGACGCCCGCGCCGCGGTGGACGCCGCTCGCGCCGCCGCCCCCGACTGGGCTCACACGAGCTTCGACGACCGCGCGGCCGTGATCCTGCGCGCCGCCGAGCTGCTGGCCGGGCCGTGGCGCGAGCGGATCGCGGCGGCGACGATGCTCGGTCAGTCGAAGTCGGTGCAGCAGGCCGAGATCGACGCCCCTTGCGAGCTCGTCGACTTCTGGCGGTTCAACGTCGCCTTCGCGCGTGAGATCCTCGCCGAGCAACCGGAGTCGTCGCCCGGGGTGTGGAACCGGCTTGACCACCGTCCACTGGACGGGTTCGTCTACGCCGTGACCCCGTTCAACTTCACCGCCATCGCCGCCAATCTGCCCACCGCCCCCGTGTTGATGGGCAACACCGTCGTCTGGAAGCCCTCCCCCACCCAGGCGTACTCCGCGCAGCTGACCATGGCGCTGCTCGAGGCCGCCGGATTACCGCCCGGGGTGATCAACCTCGTCCACGGCGACGGTGCCGCGGTCTCGGACGTCGTTCTCGCCGACGAGGATCTGGCCGGGATCCATTTCACCGGGTCGACGAGGACGTTCCGTCATCTGTGGCGTGAGGTCGGTGCCAACATCGAGCACTACCGGAACTACCCGCGCCTCGTCGGCGAGACCGGTGGCAAGGACTTCATCGTCGCGCACGCCTCGGCCGAACCTCATGCGTTGCGAACGGCGTTGACGCGCGGCGCTTTCGAGTACCAGGGACAGAAGTGTTCGGCGGCGTCGCGCGCGTATGTCGCCAGGTCGGTGTGGGAGCGGATGGGTGACGAGTTCCTCGGCGAGGCCGACGAACTCGCCTATGGCGACGTCCGAGATCTGACGAACTTCGGTGGTGCGGTGATCGATCGGCGCGCGTTCGACAAGCAGGTCGCGGCCATCGACCGGGCCAAGTCGTCGGCGTCGCTGACCGTCGCGGTCGGCGGCGTCTGCGATGACACCGAGGGGTACTTCGTCCGACCCACGGTCTTGGTGTCCGACGACCCGACCGACGAGGCGTTCGCCATAGAGTACTTCGGTCCGATCCTCGCGGTTCACGTCTACGACGACGCCGACTACGAGAACATTCTCGGCCTGGTCGATTCGACGGCGCAGTACGCACTCACGGGGTCGGTCATGGCGACCGATGTCGCCGCGGTCGCGCTCGCCTCCGACCGGCTGCGGAACGCGGCGGGCAACTTCTACGTCAATGACAAGCCCACCGGCGCGGTGGTCGGGCAGCAACCCTTCGGCGGCGGCCGGGCGTCGGGGACCAACGACAAAGCCGGGTCGAAGCAGAACCTGATGCGCTGGACCTCGACCCGCACGATCAAGGAGACGTTCTCACCTCCCACGACCTCGTCGTACCCGCACATGGTCGCCGACTGGACGGCGCTGTGATGGGGTCCGTCTTCGACACGGTGCTGCGGCCCGCGATCGTCGCGGCATCGCGCAGCGAGCGGATCAAGGACGCGTCCCAGCGGTGGCCGGTCACCGGACGAGTGGTCCGCCGATTCGTGCCGGGCGAATCGCTCGACGCCGCCATGACCGCCGTCGTCGCCGAACTCGCCGACGGACTCTCCGTCTCGGTCGACTTCCTGGGCGAGGACACCCCCGACGAATCCCAGGCCGACGCCACGGTGACCGCGTATCTGGCTCTGCTCGAGTCTCTGTCGGGACGCCGTCCGGCACCTGCCGGGTCGTTGGAGGTGTCGCTGAAGCTGACCGCGCTCGGTCTCGCACTGCCGGAGCACGGCGCGAAGATCGCCGAGGAGAACGCGCGCACGATCGTCGAGGCGGCCGATGGCCTGGATGTCGTGGTCACCGTGGACGCCGAGGATCACACCACCGTCGACCAGCGGCTGGCGATCGTGCGGTCGTTGCGCTCCGAGTTCCCGGAGACCGGGACCGTGCTGCAGGCCTGCCTGCGTCGCACCGAGGACGACTGTGCCGAATTCGCGGCGTCGGGCGCCCGAATCCGGTTGTGCAAGGGTGCTTACGCCGAGCCGGCCGCGGTCGCGTTCACCGACCGCCGCCAGGTCGACGACAACTA
Source organism: Gordonia sp. IITR100 (assembly GCF_002009645.1). Taxonomy (NCBI): domain Bacteria; kingdom Bacillati; phylum Actinomycetota; class Actinomycetes; order Mycobacteriales; family Gordoniaceae; genus Gordonia; species Gordonia sp. IITR100. Next base: position 66,067 of record NZ_MVKV01000013.1, read on the forward strand.
TCTGCGGTGCCTCCGGATACTGATGAAGGGCTCCGGTTATCCGATGGTCGCCAGCCACGACCCCACAATGATCGACGCCGCGAGGATCCTCGCCGACGAATTCGGTCGCGCCCCGGACAGCTGGGAACACCAGATGCTGTACGGAATCCGGGCCGACGAGCAGCGCCGGTTGGCAACCGCCGGCGCACGCGTCCGGGTCTACATCCCCTACGGCGAGCAGTGGTACGGGTACCTGGTCCGACGCCTGGCCGAACGTCCGGCGAACCTGGGGTTCTTTCTGCGCGCACTGGCCGGGTGAGGCCCCCCGACCAGTCGACTGTGCGTCGGTTTTCGTTGACTGTGCGGCACTGGGCCACTGCTTCCTGATCCGAAACGCTGGATCTGCGGTTGCCGGAGCGCTGAAAGCCGCCCGCGGGGTCGAGCACAGCAACTACCAGAGGGCGGTGGGCCGGCGACCGACAGACTTCAACTCGACCGGCAGACTTCGATCGAGGTCTGGGAGTCGAGTTGAAGTCTGTCGGTCACAATTCGGGCAGATACGCGAGATAGTCCCGACAGTCAACGCGAATCGACGCACTGTCAACCAAAAACACTGCACAGCGGACGAATTCGCGGTTCTCGGCTTGTGGAAAACCCTCGAAATCGAACGAATGTTCCTGTACCTTGGAGTCATGCCAGAGCTAGCCACTCTCCTCGATCAACTCATCGGAACCACCCCACCCACCGACGACCCAACGGGCAGAGCAACATTCGACGCCCTCGACACGTGGCGCCTGATCCGCAACCTCGCAGACCACCAGATCGCCGCGCACGCAGCGCAACTCGACGCCCTCGGAGTCGCACAGAAGACCGGTAGCACCACCAAGAAGCTGCTGATCGAGTCTGGACATGCGCCGGCCTCCGCCCTCCGCACCATGCGGAGTGTCGACGCGCTGCCCAACCTGCCCGCTTTGGCGCGTCATACCGCCGATGGGCGGCTGTCCGGCGAGGTCGTCGATGCCATCGTCCGCGGCATGAACGAGCTCGATAGACGTTGTGGTGAGGCGCTTTCCGGCGACGAGCGCTCGCGGTTTGAGCTCGAACTCATCGCCCAAGCACTATCCGGTGCAACACCGACTGAGGTGCTCAAGCATGCTCACGTCATCGGCAACGCTCTCGCCGATGCTTGTGGCGCAGGAATCCGAGCGTCGGACGATGCAAGCTTGAACTCGGTCAACGCACACACCACCGACGACGGCCGCGTCGAAGTCCGCGCCGAGCTCACCCAGGTGGTCGGCGAGAAGTTCCTGACGATGATCGATGAGCGCTCGTGCCCCAGGCCCGAACCCGACGGCGCCGAAGATCGACGCACCGCCGAGCAACGCCGCGCCGACGCCTTCGAGTTGATCCTCGACCAAGCCGCGATCGGCGCTACCCTCGATACCGTTGGTTCCCCGCGCACTCAATTGATGCTGACCATCCCCGCGACCGGAGACCTCGCAACGCTGCCGTGGACCGGATCGGTCAGCCATGCCACCGCGAAACAGGTCTCGTGCGACGGCTCGCTCACGGAGATCATCCTCGATAGTGAGGGCGTACCACTACAGATGGGTCACACCCGCCGGTTGTATCCGTCACACCTACGCAAAGCGATCATCGTCCGCGACGCGTGCTGCGTCAAATGTGGTGCACCGCCGTCCCATACGCAGGTGCATCACATCAAGTCGTGGGCCGAGGGTGGACCCACCGACCTCGACAACGGCTGCCTGCTCTGCCAACGCTGCCACACCCAGGTCCACCATCACGGCTGGGACATTGTCATGGGTTTCGACCGCCACCCGTGGCTCGTCCCGCCCGCCAATATCGACCCGCACCGCCGACCGCTACCGGCCTACAACCGCCGCACCATGCGACTCGACGACGCCGCCTGACCGGCCGTCCGACACACACTTTCGCGTAGCACCTTCCGAACCCGGGCCACACCCCGGGACCGCATCCGTCCCTTGACAACTCCACAGAGACATAGCAGTCGGCTCCGTTCCCCTCAACATGTAGAGGGGAACGGAGTCCGCGGGGCAGACCATCGTCGCCCCTAGCTACATCGGCTGCGCCCGCCGCACCTGGTCGGCGGCGCGGGCGGCGTCGAGTTCGACGTCGGTGCGCAAGACCGCGGGACCGACGCTCAGCGTCCCCGACGTCAGCGGTTGCGTCCGAAGTCCACCACGTCCGATCAGGGCTTTGCGCACCCCGTCCCCGGCAACGGTGTCCATCCACGAACACGGATGAGCAGGGCGTCCGCCGCGGAACCGGATCGGACCCGACCCGGTGTCCAGCTCGAACTCCCGTCCCCGCAAGGGATCGAGCTCGACACCGCGCACGACGACGTTGCGGCGGGCCAGAACAGGATCGGCGTCAGCCGCCGCCGCCATCCATGCTTCGAGCGCCAGAAACGTCACGGCCGCCTCGGTGTGGGCCCGGATTCCGTAGAAGCGATCACCACGAATCCCCTTGTCGGCGACGATCTCCACCGATTCGGGGGTGCGCGTCTCGACCTCGTCGGCCGGGCCGTCTTTCGGCCTACCGAAGTAGGCATGCTTCGGCGAGACGACGAATATGACCATCTCGCAGTGGTATTCGAACTCCATCAGACGCGGTCAGTATCCGGAGAACGAGTCGGTGTGGACACGCCACGGCCGGGACCGCCGCGTACCGTCGAGGCGGCGGACCGCCGCCGACGTCCGTTCGACGAACGCAGGCGTACCTGACACGTAGTAGTGGGCGCCGGCAGCGCTGGGCCCGATGAGTTCGGCGAGCCGGGCGGGATCGTCGATCCCGTCGGCTAGTTCCGGTGCCTCGACGGCCGCAATGCGCGCGTTCGCGGCCCGGGCGCTCTCCAGGTCATCGGCGTATACGGCGCGCCCCTGATCTCGCAGCACGTGCGCGATGGTCAGGCCGGAGAGATCGTGGCCCGACTGCACCAGCTCCCGCACCATCGCCACGAACGGAGTGATCCCGATCCCGGAGGCGATCAACACCACCGATCCGGTCGCCGGAAACGACCGCGGCAGCACGAAGTCCCCTCCGATCTCGTCGACGTAGACCCGGCGTACGCTGCCGTCGACCAGCGCTGCCTTGTAGGTCGACGGCGCCGCGGCGACGCTGAAGCCGAACTCCACCGGTTGCTGCCGAGGCGCGGACACGAACGAGAAGACCCGCCGCGAACCCGACCACACCGGCGCCGACCACCGCGGCACACTGACACTCGACCACTGCCCCGCCCGGAACACCGCTGCGCCACCGACCGGTTCACCGCGCACCGCGTAGGTTCGGTCGGCAACCGGGACGGTGACGACGTCGAGCGGCACCCGGCGCGCAGTGCCCGACACCAGTCGGACGAGGAACGCGTACAGGCATCCGACGAGCAACGCCACCTCGGGCACGAACGCCAACGTGTACGCGTCGGTGATCGCAATCGTGTACTGGCAGTGCATGAGCACACCGACCAACGCCGCGTACAACAGTCGGTGCAGCTCGGTGGCCGGCGACGTCAGCGGCTCGGGCAGCATGATCGCCGCCACGAACAGCATCGGACTCGACACCACCCATGTGGACAGATCCTGGCCGCCGCGTACCAGTTCGACGACCCCGATCGTGACAAGGGAGGCGCCGATGAACACCAGGGCCAGTCGCCACTCGCGGATCAACGTCACGACCACCGCACCGATCACGACCATCGGGACGAACAGCGGATCGGCGGCCACCCACCAGAACGGGAAGCTGATGCCCTCGACACCGGCGTATGCCAGCGCGTAACAACCGACCGCACCCGTGACCGCGGGATTGACGATCAGCCGACGACGCCATGCGAGAACATATTTCGACGCCGCGGCGATGGCGGCGCCCACCGCGACGGTGGCGACGGCGGTGTCCTCCGAGCCGCCGGGCAGGACGAAGAACAGGATCAGTCCCGTGATCAGCCACGAATCCGAGTTCGGCGGCACCCGCAGCACGCCGGCGCAGACGTAGCTCACGACCCCGCTGACCCCGACCGCGACGACCAGCCACACCGCCAATTCGTCCGGACCGTAACCGAAGTCGGCATCGGTCGCCGAGACGACGAAAGCGACTGCGGCCAGCACCACCAGCCCGCAGAGCACCGCCCGATACGGGGTCAGGTGCCGCCGGGCCGCGTCGATCGGCGAGAGCAGCTGCGGCAGAAGCGTTGTCACAGGAACAACTCCAATCCGGGGATGGCGGTGTGTTCGACGCTCCCGTTGCGTCGGATGGTCACGTGATGAAATCCCTCACGGTGATGGTCAAAATCGCCGCGCAGGAACGCCGCAGGCGTGAAGAACAGCGCCGTCGCCAGGCCGTCGGCCTCCATCGCCGACGGCGCGATCACCCAGGTCGCCAGCACCTCCCGCGCGGGCGAGGCGGTACGCGGATCGACGATGTGGTGCCAGTCGGCCCACACCCGCCGATTGCTCGCCGAGGCGCAGACCGCGCCGCCGGCAACGGACACGACGCCGATCGCCTTCGTCGTGTCCAGCGGATGCTCCAGCGCCACCCGCAGTCCGCGGGAACGCGGCGATATCACCATGTCCCCACCTGCGTCGACCACGAAGTCGTCGACGTGGCCGCCGACGATCTCCGCCACCCGGTCGACCGCGAATCCCTTTCCGGCTGCGCCCACGTCGAGCAGAGCCGGTTCGCGAATCTCCAGCGCACCGACGTGCTCACCGATCACCGCCTCCCAGGCCGGCGCCGTCGGCACCCGCGCCGACGCGCGGAGCGTGTACGCCGCGTCGTAACCGGCCTCGGCGAGCGTGCGCCCCACCAACGGCGACACCGCGCCGCCGGTGAGGCCGTACAGACGGCGGTACCAGTCGACCAGCGGTTGGTCGGAGTCGGCGATCGGGTATCGCCCCGCCTCTCTGGCCATCTGCGCGACCGTCGAATCGTCCCGGAACCGTGACCAGGCCCGGTCGATCCGGTCGATCTCGGTGTTCACCGCGTCGACGACATCGGCGGGAAGTGTTTCCGGGGTGCTGATCGTCCACCGGGTGCCGATCGCATCGAACGCCCAGTGGTGCGCGGTGCCGACGGAGGTCAGGCCTGCGCCTCCTGTTTGATCTGTTCGATCGCCTCGTTGAAACCGCCGGAGGTGAGCGACGAGCCGGACACCTTGTCGACCTCGATCTCGTCGATGTTCTTGCCCACCACGACGTCGGAGATGCCGCCGGCGAACTTGCCCTGGTACTCGAGCGACGGGCCCTTGGTCTGGCTGGTGTCCACCGACACGGCGGTGATGACCGAGTTCGACAACGTGACGGTGACCCCGACGCTCTGCGGACCACCCGGCGAGATGTACTCACCGCGCGCCGTGTACTCGCCGTCCTCGTACTCGCCGGAGCCCGCGTCGGCGGCCTCGGTGGCAGCGGAGCTGCCCGTCGCGGCGCCGGTCGTCGTGCCGGTGGCCGAGTCGTCCGACCCGGAGTCCTCGGACGAGCATGCGCCCGCCACGAGTCCGACCACCGCCATCGCCGCGACCACCCCGCCGGTGCGGGCGAGGACGGACGATCCCCGCGGGCTGCGGGACGGGCGCGAAGAACCGGGGCCCGGTTCGGCGATCGTGCTCGGGTCGAGGGTCTCGGTTGGCTCTGGGGTGTGCGTCATGCACCAATTGTGCCGATTGCGCGGCCATTGGTCCCGGCGACGGCCGCGGCGCGTTCCGAACGGTCTCAGCGTCCCGCGGCTGCGACCCTCGCCTGGATGGCGTCGACGAAGACGGTGCGGATGTCGGCCGCGTTCTCCGCGACGTAGGTGGTGCCACCCGTGGCCTCGGCGATCTGCTTCAGCGCATCGGAGTCGGCATCGTCGGAGATACCGATCGTCAGCACCAGCACCGGTCGTGCCGGATCCTCCAGGCGCTTCAGTTCGGCGAGCAGATTGTCGAGCGTGATGCTGTCCGGGTCCTCGTTCTGACCGTCGGTCATGATGATGACGCTGTTGGAGTAGTTCGGGTCGTAGGTGTCCTGCACCTTCTTGAATGCCGCGAGGGTCGTGTCGTAGAGACCCGTCCCGCCCCCGAGGTCCGACAACCCCTCTTCGACGGCCCGGCCGAGCGCGTCCCGATGCGTACCGCTCCCCGAGCGGGCATCGAGGCGGCGGATCGGGGCGAGCTCCTCCCAGTCCTGTCCGGGCCCGCCCTTGTTCACGCTGAACGCCCAGCCGCCGATCATCGTGTTGTTGGGGAAGAGCTTGAGTCCGGTCTGGGAGGCGTCGATGAGCAGGTCCGCCCGGGTGGTGCCGCCGGCCGGTGTCTCCATCGAGCCGGAGGTGTCCTGGACGACCAGCGAGCGGATCGGCACACCAAGTACCTGCCACTGCCGCAATGCCTTGTCGACGGACGACGGGTCGCGCAGCTCCAGTTCCTTGACCGGCTGACCGACACCGTTTCCGTCGGTGTCGCGGTATCCCGAGTCGGCCAGCGCTGCGCGACCGGCATCGGTGTTCAGCGCGGTGACGAGGGCCGCCCCGGCGTCGGCGGCCGCCTGCTGGCGCGCCGCGGGAGCCGTGTTGACCAGCGGATAGTCGAGCATGACCGTGCCCGCCGCGGGGATCGTCGACGTCAACTGCGAACCCTGGTGCGTGCGCATGAACAGATCGAACTGTTGCTCGGTGGTGACCACCGGGACGCCCGAGGTGTTGGCCAGGTTCAGACGCGTGCCCTCGTTGTCGTTGGCCAGGCGCGCATTGTTCTGCTGGATGGCGAGGATGGTCATCGCCTCGGTGAAGTCCTCGTCGGCGAGCTCGCCGGAGTCGACCGCGGCGAGAGCACCGATGATCGGGGCGTCGCCGGTGCTGGTGTCCACCGGGCTGCCGGTTCGCAGATCAGGCAACTTCATGACCTCGACCCAGGTGCCCAGCTCGGGTACGTCGGTGCCGGCGACGACGGTCGGGGTCGACGCGATCGACGGCGACACCATATCGAGGTCACGACGCACCTGGGTCGTCACCCGGCGAGCCTGCACCTGCGAGTCCGCGACCCAGAGGTCCGGAGCCGCTGCACCCTGGGTGAGCAGGCCGGGCACATCCGCACCCGCGGCCGTCTGCACGTCGTAGTCGAAACACGAGTCCGCGGACGCCTGCCGCGCCACCTCGCGCAGCGGACCGGTCATCGCCGAGTCCGACGCGACGGCGACCCGGGTCCGGTCCCCGCAGCCACCCGCACCCGTCTGCCAAATGATGACGCCGGTCACCAGGGCTACGACGACCAGCAGGACCGCACCCGCCCACAGCCATCCCCCGCGGCGGCCCCCATCGGTGTTGCGGTGCTCGAAGCCGAAGTCGTCATCGCTTCCCGACCGGGCATCGTTCGACCTGCCTCTGTCCGATGAAGTCTGGGCGCGTGGCGGAACCGCCCCACCCGACCGGTCGTTCCCGTTCCACTCGTTTCCGGCGCGATCGGCGCCGGAGCTGTGACGCCCCATTGTTCTTTTCCCGTTCCCCTCGTACGGCGGCGGTCTGCAGACCCGCCTCTCGCGTGGTCGCCGCACGACGCATCGACGCATCGGCGGTCGCGGCCCGCGTGTTCACGCGTGGCTCAGCCGAACACCTCGCGGAATTTCAGCAGCGACTTACGCAGATCCCCCGACACCGCCATGGCCGCGGTCTTACCCACGGGCCCGATCAGCGGCAGCCCACCCAGATCAACAGTGAAGGTTACTTCCGATCCGCTGGAAGTGGGAGCGATGCCCAGATCCAGCTTCGCCTTGACCCCGCCTTTGCCGTTGCCCTTGAGGCGGACGTGCGAGACCGGCTCGAACTTCTCGACCACCCAGTCGAAGCGGACGCGGGTGCCTTTGACCCGCACGATCGAGGAGACCTCGGTGCCCTTGCGAAGGTCGGCGGACGCCGGGATCGGGCTGCGCCACGTCTCGTGGATCACCAGCCATTCGCTGTACCGCGAGAGATCCGATGCCGCGGCCCAGGTATCTTCCGGTGACAGATCAACGCCGATGGAGTCACTCGTCTTCGCCATGACCCAAGAGAGTAGTGCCCCCGCCTCCGCCGCCGAACAGGCACGTTCGCTGCTGGGCTCGCGGGTGACCGGGCACGGGGTGACGATCCGGCTGACCGAGGTCGAGGCGTACGCCGGTCCCGACGACCCGGCGTCGCATGCCTACACCCGAACCGCCCGCTCGGAGATCATGTACGGGCCCCCGGGACGGTTGTACGTCTATCGCATCCACGGCCACCATTGCGCGAACGTCGTCGTCGCCGGGCCGGGACCCGCTGCTGCGGTGTTGCTGCGCGCGGGCGCGGTGGTCGACGGCGTCGACCTCGCACGCGCCCGGCGCGGTGCGACGCGCTCGGGGCCGGTCCCCGACGCGAAGCTCGCCAGCGGGCCGGGCAACCTGTGCCGTGCCCTCGGGCTCACGATGGCCGACCTCGACACCGATCTCGCCGACCCGTCGACCCCGGTCACCCTCGACCCCGGGGCACCGCGTCCGGGGGAACGCGTCGTCGCGGGGCCTCGGGTCGGGGTCCGCCGCGCTGCCGACCTGGCGTGGCGGTTCTGGATCGACGCCGATCCCACGGTGTCGGCGTATCGCCGACATCCGCGGGCGCAGCTCTGAAAACTACTCGGACTACCGCTGCGGGTGCTGCGGCTGCTGGGGGTTCTGCGGCCGGGGATTCTGGGGCTGCGGGCTCTGCTGACCCGGTAGCGGCTCCCCGGGGTTGGTGGGATTGGTCGGCGGAGTCTGTCCCGGGTTTCCCTGTCCCGGCGCGCCGACGGCCTTGCGCACGGCGTCCTGCGCCTTGTCCACCTGACCCGAGTACTTGTTCTTGGTGACCTTGTCGATGGCGTCGCCGCCCTTCTCGATCAGGCTCGGATTCTTCTGCAGCGTGGCCCTGGCCTTGTTGACGAGTCCCTTGAGATCCATGACGTCTCCTCTGATCGACGTGCCGGACACCTTCCGGCCACTTGCCGCAGATTCTATCGGTCGGACGTGAGCACCCCGCTGACCTGCGCTTCGTCCCCGTGCTGATCGTTGTCATGCGTGGCGACCCATCGGGGCGCCACCCGCGAGACGACCTCGACACACGCGATGCCGACCGCCGCCGAGAGCAGGGCCACCGTGTTCATCCCCCAGTTCGACGAGTCGAGCCGGAACAGGTCCTGGGTGAACGGCCACGCGAAGATCAGCACGTATGCGGCGGCGGAGACCGCGAGGAGCACCGCCTTCCACCAGTTGTACGGACGGGCGACCACGGCGAGGACGTAGACCGCGATCGCGATCAGCGTCATCAGCGCCGCGGTGGCGGCCTGCGTCTGAGGCTGCGAGAGTTCGACGGCGTCACCACCCACCTCGACGCCGGCGCCGCCGGGGTTGACGATCACGTAGGTCACGAAGGTGCACAGGCCGACGATGATGCCGTTGGGCACGGCGCTGAGCAGCACCCGCCGTACGAAACCACGCCGGGCCCGCTCGTTGTTGGGGGCCAGCGACAGGACGAACGCCGGGATGCCGATGGTGAACCAGGCCGAGATGGTCACGTGGATCGGCTGGAACGGATAGCTGAGCGGGTCGGACCCGAACAGTGCGCCGAGGAGTCCGCCGACGCCGACGAACAGTGCGAGCAACACCGCGTACACGGTCTTGGTGAGGAACAGGTTGGAGACGCGTTCGATGTTGCCGATCACACGCCGACCTTCGCCCACCACATACGGCAGGGTCGCGAACTTGTTGTCCAGCAACACGATCTGCGCCACCGACCGGGCGGCGGAGCTGCCCGAGCCCATCGCCACGCCGATGTCGGCGTCCTTGAGCGCGAGGACGTCGTTGACGCCGTCGCCGGTCATCGCGACGGTGTTGTCCCGCGATTGCAGCGCCTTCACCATGGCCCGCTTCTGATCCGGCCGGACCCGCCCGAACGTGACGCCCCGTTCGACGACGTCGGCGAGTTCGCCTGTTTCTGAGGGCAACTCGCGCGCGTCGACCGAGGACTCTGCCGATCCGAGCCCGAGCGACGCGGCGACCGCCCCCACCGACCGGGCGTTGTCCCCGGAGATGACCTTCACCGCGACGTGCTGCTGTCCGAAGTAGTCGATCGTGTCGCGCGCATCGGGCCGGACCCGCTGTTCGAGGACCACGAGGGCGACCGGGGAGACGGTCCCCGGTGCGACGCGACCCGGCGCGGGTTCGGTGTCCACGGGCACGTCGGTGCAGGCCAGCAGCAGCACGCGGAGTCCGGCGGCGCCGATGTCGGAGGCGAGGCGGGCCGTCTCGCCCTCCGGGTCCAGCAGGACGTCGGGCGCACCGATGAGCCAGTGACCGTCGTCGGTGCCGGCGGTCGGGCCGGACCCGCTCCCGCGGAACGACATCCCGCTCCACTTGGTGGCCGAGGTGAACGGTTTGATGGCCGCCACCGACCAGTCGGGTGGGATCGGATGTGCCTCGGCGATCGCGATCATGCTGGCGTTGGGCCGCGGATCGTGGGCGGCGAGCGCGGCCAGCACCTGTCCCGCGGTCTCGGCGGGCACCGTCCCGAGGGAACGCACCTCGGCCAGCCGCATCCCGTTCTCCGTCAGGGTGCCGGTCTTGTCCGCACAGACCACATTGACGCGCGCGAGCCCTTCGATGGCCGGGAGTTCGTTCACCAGACACTGCCGCTGACCGAGCCGCACCACACCCACCGCGAAGGCGATCGAGGTCATCAGGACGAGCCCCTCGGGCACCATCGGCACCAGCGCGGCGACCATGCCGAGCAGGGACCGCCGCAACCCGTTGTCGCTGACGAAGAGTTGGTTGACGATGGTCAGGACACCGGCCGGGATCAGCAACCAGGTGATCACCCGCAGGATCTGATCGATGCCGGAGCGCAACTCGGAGGAGACCAGCGTGAACTTCGACGCCTCGGCCGCGAGCTGGGCCGCGTAGGCATCGGCGCCGACCTTGGTGGCGCGGTACGCGCCACCGCCGGCGACCACGAAGCTGCCCGACAGCACCGCGTCTCCCGGGTCCTTGTCGATCGGGTCGGCCTCGCCGGTGAGCAGTGACTCGTCGACGTCGAGTGCGATGGCCTCGACGACCTCGCCGTCGACGACGATCTGATCGCCGGCACCGATCTCGATGATGTCGTCGAGCACCACCTCGTCCGGCGGTACCTCGGTGACCTCGCCGTCGCGCCGGACTCGAGGTCGGGTCTGGCCGACGATCGCGAGCTTGTCGAGCGTCCGCTTGGCCCGGACCTCCTGGATGATGCCGATCCCGGAATTGGCGATGATCAGCAGTCCGAACAGGCCGTTGATGAGCGATCCGGTGAACACCACGATCGCGAACAGCACCCCGAGAATCGCGTTGATCCGGGTGAAGACATTCGCGCGGACGATGTCGGCCACACTGCGGCCGGACCGGTCGGGCAGCGCGTTGACCTGGCCGGCCGCGACCCGCTGCGCCACCTCGGCCGCGGTCAGGCCGGCGTCCGCGATCTCGGTCGGCGAGCTCACGCCGAAGCCTCCCACCAATTGGGTTGTGCCACACCGCTACCGGTCCGCGTCATCAGGTCGATCGAACCGCCCGGTTGCGGCACCAGGATCGTCGGCTTGTCCGGCCCGGCGTCCGCCTGCAACCGCGCGATGGGCTCCCCCCAGGGATGGCGCGCGAGATTGAACGTGCCCCAGTGGATCGGGATGAAGACCGAGTCGGATCCCGTACCGGGCGAGACCATCCGGTGGATCGACAGGGCCTCCTCGGGGTTCACGTGGATGTCCGGCCACATCACGTCGTAGGCTCCGACGGCGATGAGGGTGAGGTCGAACGGGCCGAGTCGGTCGCCGACATCGGCGAAGCGCTCGCTGTGGCCGGTGTCCCCGGAGAAGAAGACCTTGTGCTCCCGTCCGGTGATCGCCCAGCTGCCCCACTGGGTGAGATTCCGCTCCAGCCACCGCCCCGAGAAGTGTCGCGCCGGACCGCAGGTGAACCGCAGCTCGCCCGCGCCGGTCGGCACCACCACCTCATCCCACCAATCCGCCTGCCGGATGCGATCTTCCGCGATCCCCCAGGAGGCCAGGTGCGCGCCGACCCCGATCGTCGTGACGAACACCGCGTCGGGCTGGGTGTCGGCGATCGTGACGACGGTGTCCATGTCGAGATGGTCGTAGTGATCGTGACTGATCAGGACGACGTCGAGTGGCGGCAACTGTGGCGGCGCCAGTGGGGCGGAGTGCATGCGTCCGGGCCCGACGAGTTGGCTGGGCGAGCAGCGGCGGCTGAGGACCGGATCGGTGATGACCCGCGCGCCGTCGATGTCGACGACGGCGGTGGCGTGGCCGAGCCAGGTGACGGCGAGGTCGCCGGGGGCCTCGAAGCGTGGGACCGTCACCATGACCGGTCGGCGCGGCCGGCCGGGCCGCCGGGCCATGTCGGTGAGGACCTGCAGGCTCGGATCGGCGATCGACGGGGGTTCCGGGTTGACGAAGGCGCCGTTCCGCAGATGCGGGCTCCGCCGCACGTGCGGCGCTACCTGGTCGCGGGAGGCGCCCAGCGCGCGGGCGGGACCGAGTCCCTCGGCGGCGAGCCGCGCCACGACGGCGTCGGCCACCGCCACTCCCGCCGAACCCGCACGCGCGAGGACGTCGCGGCGCAGGTCGTTGGTGCCTTTTCTACCGGTCGTGGAGGTCACGTTCACACAGTAGTGCGTTCGGTGGCGTCACCCCGGGCAGACGGCGGTCGCGCCGTGCGGTGCACGCCTCCCGAGTGTCCCCGGTGTGATCTGCGATTTCTTCCGGGTGAACGGCATTGTGCGCCTCACCGGCACTGATAGGCTGCGGCGATATTGTCCACCCGAGCATGCGCCGGCGCATGTGGTCAGGAAGATACCGCAGTGGCACGGATGTCCGTCGACCAACGTCGAAGCGCGCTTCTCGAATCGGCGTACCGTGTGATCGCCGACCATGGGGTCGAGGGCGCGACCACGCGTCGCATCTGCGCCCACGCCGGCATGCCGCTCGCACGTTTCCACTATGCCTTCGAGAGTCGCACCGCACTGTTGTGCGCGGTCATGGAGACGGCGGTCCCCACCGACATCGAGCGCATGCTGCACGCGGTGCTGCCCGCCGCCGACTACGGACCCGAGCCGGGCGTGGAGACGATGCGGTCGAGCATGGTGAGCCAGTTCCACGCGTTCTACGACCTGCTCAAAGCCGATCCCGGCCGGATGCAGGCGACCATCGCGCTCGGCATCTATGCGCACAATCACCCGGAGCTGCAGCAGGTCGGCAAGCACATGTACGAGCAGCTCTACCGGGTGGCCTCGGCCGGGCTGCGGTCGATGGCCCACCTGACGCCCATGGAGTGGACCACGCCGGTCGAGGACCTCGGTCCGCTGATCATCGCGGCGACGAACTCGATCACCCTCGTCTACCTCAGCACCGCCGACGACAAGGTCGTCGACGCGATCATCCGCTCGATCACCGATCAGCTCATGACCCATGTCAGCTTCGGGTGAGGCGCCCGACGCGGCACCGGTGACGCCGACGCCCGCGCCGTGGCTGAGTGATCCCGAATCCTATTGGGCGGCAATTGATCAAGCGGTCGCCGATGCGGGACTCGACGCACCGGTCCTCGCGCTCGACCGGGCCGCCCTGGAGCACAACGTCGCCGATCTCACCCGTCGGTCGGCGGGTGTCCCGATCCGCCTGGCCACGAAATCCGTCCGTGTCCGCTCGGTCATCGACGACATCACCGCGCGCGCCGGTTTCGCGGGGGTGCTCGCCTACGACGTGGCCGAGGCACACTGGCTCGCCACGACCTCGGGGATCGACGACGTGCTGATGGGATACCCCAGTGTGCGGCGGGATGCGCTGGCGGCCTTGGCCGCCGACGAGGTCGCGACCCGTCGGGTGAGTGTGCTCGTCGATTCCGTCGACCAACTCGACCTCATCGACGCCGTCGTGCCTCCGTCCGCCCGGCCGCCGATCCGCGTCGCGATCGACCTCGACGCGTCATACCGTCTACTGGGCGGGCGGGTGCACATCGGGGTTCGCCGCTCGCCGGTGCACTCCCGTCGTGACGCACTCGAGCTGGCACGGATCATCGTGGCACGGCCCGGCTTCGATCTCGTCGGGGTCATGTCCTACGAAGCGCAGGTGGCCGGGGTGGCCGATGCGGCGCCCGGTAAGGCGTTGGCCAACCGGGCCATTCGCGCGATGCAACGACATTCGATGGCCGAATTGCGCCGTCGCCGCGGCAAGGTGATCGACGACGTGCGCCGGATCGCCGACCTGGAGTTCGTCAACGGAGGCGGCACCGGTTCCCTGGAGGAGACCGCGCGCGACCGCTCGGTCACCGACATCGCCGCGGGCAGCGGTCTGTTCGGCGGCCATCTGTTCGACGGGTACGCGCGGTTCCGTCCCGCCCCCGCGCTGTCCTTCGGTCTCGACGTCGTCCGCCGCCCGGCGCCCGGCGTCGTGACCTGCGCGGGCGGCGGTTGGATCGCGTCCGGCCCGCCCGCTGCCGACCGGTTGCCCACACCCGTGTGGCCGCACGGACTCACCTACGTCGGTACCGAGGCCGCCGGCGAGGTGCAGACCCCACTGCGAGGTGCGGTCGCGGACGAGATCGCCGTCGGGAGTCGGGTGTGGTTCCGGCACACCAAGTCCGGCGAGGTGTGCGAACGAGCGCGCGAGGTCGCGATCGTCGGCCGCGACGACGCCGGGCACGCGGTGGTCGATGAGGTCGTACCGACCTACCGAGGAGAGGGCAGGTGCTTCCTGTGAGCAGGACCGCTGCGCGTTCGGCGCCCGGCTGGCGCAACTGGGGCGGCACCGCGGCCTGCACGCCGAACCAGGTGCTGCACCCGGCGAGTGCCGCCGAGATCGCCGCCATCGTCCGGGAGACGGCCGCTCGCGGCGGCACGGTGAAGACCGTCGGCGCGGGACACAGCTTCTCCCCCATAGCCGTGGCCGACGACGTGCAACTCGATCTGTCGCGCCTGCGTGGTCTGGTCGCGGTCGACGGCCACCGAGTGACCGTGCGCGCCGGCACACACCTGCACGAGATCCCGGGGATCCTGGCACCTTTCGGACTCGCGATGACCAATCTCGGCGACGTCGATCGTCAGACGATCGCCGGCGCCACCTCGACCGGAACCCACGGCACCGGGCTCGCCTTCGGCGGCATCAGCACCCAGATCGTCGGCGCGACCATCGTCACCGGCTCCGGCGAGATCGTCACCGTGACCGCCGACGACGCCGACATGCAGGCCGTCGCACTCGGCCTCGGCGCGCTCGGAGTCGTTGTGGAACTGACCATCGACTGTGTCGACGAGTTCCGGCTGCACGCGGTCGAGGGTCCCGAGACGGCCGATGCGGCGATCGCCGCCTTCCAGGAGCGCGTCGCGACCACCGACCACCACGAGTTCTACCTGTTCCCGCACACCAATTGCGCTCTGGTGAAGACGAACACGCGGGTCGGTCCCGACGCCCCGGTCACCGGGCCGTCGCGCGTCAAGCGCTACATCGACGACGAACTGTTGAGCAACAAGGCCCTTCGTCTGCTGTGCGAGATCGGTGCGCGCGCGCCGCGTTTGGTGCCGACGATCAACGGGGTCACCGGTCGCGCGCTCTCCGCACGAGAGTTCACCGACTCCTCCACCGGGGTCTTCGTCTCCGACCGCGACGTCCGGTTCCGCGAGATGGAGTACGCCGTCGACCTCGAGGCCGTGCCGGAGGCGCTGCGCGAGATCCGCGCCCTCCTCGACCGGCGCGACCACCTCGTCAGCTTCCCCATCGAGGTCCGCGCCGCCGCGGCCGATGACCTCATGCTCTCCACCGCCTCCGGACGCACCAGCGGCTACATCGCCGTACACCGTTATCACCGCGACGATCCCGCCGACTCCGATGCCTACTTCGCCGACGTCGAAGCCATCCTCACCGGTCTCGGCGGCCGGCCCCACTGGGGAAAGATGCACGCCCGAGACGCCGAGTATCTACGCGGCGTCTATCCACGGTTCGACGAATTCCGTTCCGTCCGGGACCGATACGACCCGTCCCGCGTGTTCGCCAACGACTACCTGCGGCGGGTGCTGGGCGACTAGCGTCCGGCTTCAGCACTCCACCACGCTGAGCGGATCTCGGCCAGTGCACCGGCGGCCATCGCCGCCGCGGAACCCACCTCGCCCTGGCAACCCACGTCGGCACCCGAGATCGACGCCCCCGATTTGATGAGCCCGCCGATCGCACCCGCGGCCAACAGGAACCGGACGGTCACGTCGTCGGGAGCCGTTGCCGAATGGTACGTCCGTACCAACCGACGGATTGTCGGACTCGCGTCGGTCACGACGAAACCGCCGCCGACCGAGTAATACCGTTCAGCAGGCAGTCGCGCACCGCCCCGGGTGGATGCCCGCAGTTCCATCGCGTTCGGGTGCCGCGGACGGATGACCCGCGGATGGCAACCGATGTCGTTCGCTCTGAACGGCAACTCGACCAGCCCGCCGAGTCGAATTCGCCCGGTGCGTTCCATGTCGGCGATCCGCGCCGCCTTCGTCTCGGAGCTGATGCTCTCGGGCTCGTGGCCCTCCAGACCCAGCAGCACCGCGGTCAGCGTGCCGTGTCCCGCTCCGGTGGCGGCCAGTGATCCGTAGAGGTCGACCTCGAGACGCGTCACCTCGAGGAGGTCTCCCGTCCGCGCGAGGCCGGCCACGAATCGCTGGGCGGCACGCATCGGCCCGACGGTGTGCGAACTCGACGGTCCGACGCCGACGGAGAACAGTTCGAAGACGCAGACGGTCATGATGCGACCCCTGTCGGGTAGAGCGGCCGAGCCTGGCTCTCGACGGTCCCTCGACGCCTGTGTGGCTCGTGGAGAAACGGTCGCACGTCCCGCTTGACACCGCAAGACCCGAGACTCACACTTGTTGCATAGCATGCGCGTCGTTGCGTATGACGCAACAAATCAACACTCCCCCAGCTTGGCCCGGCCGAATCCACGCGCCGTCCGACTGTCTCGAGATCGACTGCAATGCAGTTGATCTCGATGTAACCGCCATCCCGACAGATCCGTCACCGACCGTGCAGAGAGGCCCGCACTGCTGATGACTGCACCATTCGTCGCGCATGCCGCCACCAGGGCACCGGAAACCGGCACCCGCGCTCTGATCGCCGACCGCCGCGCAGGCGAGAGCCTGCCGGCGGAGTTCTATGTGAGCCAGGAGTTCTTCGACCTCGATGTCGACGAGATCTTCTCTCAGTCATGGATTTTCGTGGCCACCGAAGCCGAGATCACCGATCCCGGTGACTACGTCACCATCACCTTCTCGACCCGGTCGGTCATCGTCGTCCGAGACGACGACGGCCGGGTCCGGGCCCACCACAATGTGTGTCGGCATCGAGGGGCCCGCCTGCTCACCGAGCCCAGCGGATCGACCGGGACCCTGGTGTGCACCTACCACTCGTGGACCTACGGGATGGACGGGCGCCTCGAGTTCGCCGATGACCAGGCGCCCGGCTTCGACAAGTCCTGTTACTCGCTGCGCTCGGTACATGTCCGCACGATCGGCGGCCTGGTGTTCATCTGCCTGGCCGACGACCCGCCGGCCGACATCGACGAGGTCGCCGCCGTCGTCGAGCCCTATCTGACGCCGCACCGTCTCGCCGAGGCCAAGGTGGCCAAACAGGTCGACATCGTCGAAGACGGCAACTGGAAACTGACGATGGAGAACAACCGCGAGTGCTACCACTGCGGTGGCCATCCGGAACTCCTCAACGTGTTCTTCCCGACCTGGGGATACAGCGACACCGACGCCATCCCCAGCCGGCTGGCGCCGGCGTTCGACCGGTTCCACCGCGCCACCGCGGAACAGACCGAGATCTGGGACCGCCACGGCCTACCCCACACCCGGGTCGTCCAACTCGACACGCGCGCAACCGGATTCCACATCGAGCGCGACGCACTCGACCTCGCCGGCGAGTCGTTCACCCTCGACGGCTCCGCGGCCTGCGGCCGCCTCCTCACCGACATCCCCGACGCGCGACTCGGCCGGCTGTCGATGCACCTGCAGCCCAACATGTGGCTGCACGTGACGAGCGACCACGCCGTGCTCTTCGCGGTCATCCCGGTCTCCGCCGATCAGACCCTGGTGCGCACCACCTGGCTCGTCCATCGTGACGCCGTGGAGGGCGTCGACTATGACCTCGACCAGCTCACCGGGGTCTGGGAGACGACGAATCAGCAGGACGCCGACCTCGTTGCGCTCGCGCACAGCGGGATCAGCGATCCCGCTTACGTTCCCGGCCCTTACAGTACGTCGGAGATCCAGGTCGAGGCCTTCGTCAACTGGTATGTCACGATGCTGCGCCACCGGCTCGACATTCCGGCCGCCGACAGCTCTTCCGGCGCGGCGGGAGCCTGAGAGCGACCATGGCCGACAACATCTTCCTGCAGTGCGTGTCCCGCACCGACACCACCCGGGACATGGCGACGTTCACCTTCCGGGTCGCGGGCGGGTCGCCGTCGCGCTCCGCTGCCGGGGGCCCGGACGACCACCGGACCTTCGTCTTCGCCCCCGGTCAGTTCCTGGCGATGACCGTGGAGATCGACGGCCGGCCCGTCCAGCGCTGCTACAGCATCTCCTCACCCCCGACCCGGCCGGGGGGCCTGTCGATCTCGGTGAAGCGCGTGACCGGGGGCCATGTCTCGAACTGGTTGCACGACAACATGGTCGAAGGCATGATGATCACCGCCTCCGGACCGCTGGGTCGATTCACCTACACCGCTCGTCCGGCCGAGAAGTACCTGTTCGTCTCGGCCGGGAGTGGCATCACGCCGGTGATGTCCATGCTCCGATCGGTCACCGACAGCGAGTCCCCGCTCGACATCGCCTTCGTGCACAGTGCGCGCAATGTCGACGACATCCCATTCCGGGACGAACTCGAGGAACTCGCCCGTCGGCATCCGAACGTGACACTGGCGTTCGCGGCGACGCGCATGGGCGCCGGCGACTTCCCCGACTGGACCGGACACCGCGGGCGCATCGACCGCGCGATGCTCGAACGGGTCTGCCCCGACCTCGGTGACCGCGAGGTGTTTCTCTGCGGCCCCGGGCGTTTTCGCAGCGACGTGCGCGGCGCACTGGTGTCGGCCGGCTCGGCTCTCGCTCGGATCCACGAGGAGAGCTTCGGGTTCAGCCTGCCCACCGATGACGAGTCGGAGTCCGACACCGGCGTGGTCGTCGCTTTCTCCCGACGCGCCCGGCGGGTCACCGTGGGTCCCGGCACCACGATCCTCGCCGCCGCCGCCAAAGCGGGCGTCACCCTGCCATCGACGTGTGGTGTGGGCCTGTGCGGTTCCTGCAAGGTCCGCAAGGTCTCCGGCGACGTGGTCATGAACCACCAGGGCGGTATCCGCCCACGAGAGATCGCGCAGGGCAAGATCCTGCTCTGCTGCGCCGAACCCCTGTCCCCGGTCGTGATCGATTTCTGAGGGAGACCCGACGATGACAAGCCAGAAAACACCGCGTCCCGCGGGCACGGCGCCCCTGGGCGCCCACCTCCCCCACCACCCCGAGTTCCTCTGGCGCGCACCCGAACCCAAGTCCTCCTACGATGTCGTCATCGTGGGAGGCGGCGGCCACGGTCTCGCCACGGCCCACTACCTCGCCCGCGTCCACGGCATCACCGATGTCGCCGTCCTGGAACGGGGTTGGCTGGCCGGCGGCAACATGGCGCGCAACACCACCCTGATCCGATCCAACTATCTCTGGGACGAGAGCGCCGGGATCTACGAGCACTCGCTGAAGCTGTGGGAGGGTCTCGAGGACGAGCTCGGATACCCCATCCTCTTCAGCCAGCGCGGCGTGCTGAACCTCGCCCACACCGAACAGGATGTGCGCGACAGCATCCGGCGGGTGGAGGCCAATCGACTGAACGGCATCGATGCCGAATGGCTGGATCCCAAGCAGGTCGCGGAGGTGTGCCCGATCGTCAACACATCCTCCGACATCCGTTATCCGGTGCTGGGCGCGACCTTTCAACCCCGCGGCGGCATTGCCAAACACGACTACGTCGCCTGGGGTTTCGCCCGCAGCGCCAGCGATGCGGGGGTCGACATCATCCAGAACTGCGAGGTCACCGGGTTCGTCACCGACGGCGACCGGGTGGTCGGCGTCGAGACCACCCGCGGCCGCATCGCTGCGGGCACCGTCGCGCTGTGCGCCGCCGGACACACCTCGACGCTCACCGACCAGCTCGGTTTCCGGGTTCCGATCCAGAGTCACCCGCTGCAGGCCCTGGTGTCCGAACTCCTCGAGCCCATCCACCCGACCGTGGTGATGTCGAACGCGGTGCACGTCTACGTGTCCCAGGCCCACAAGGGTGAGCTGGTGATGGGCGCCGGGGTCGACTCCTACAACGGATACGGGCAGCGCGGCGCCTTCCACATCATCGAGCGTCAGATGGCTGCCGCGGTGGAGCTGTTCCCGGTGTTCGGGCGGGCCCGCCTCCTGCGGACATGGGGCGGGATCGTCGACGTCACCCCCGACGCCTCGCCCGTCGTCGGTGCCACCCCGTACGAGAACCTCTACCTCAACTGTGGTTGGGGCACCGGCGGATTCAAGGCGACCCCGGGCGTCGGTTGGGCGCTGGCGCACACGATCGCCACCGGCAGCCCGCACGCCGTCAACGCACCGTTCACCCTCGACCGGTTCGTCACCGGCCGCCTCATCGACGAGCACGGCGCGGCCGCCGTCGCCCACTGAACCCGCCACCGCCGAGGACACCACGATGCAGATGATCCGCTGCCCGCACTGCGGGCCCCGCGAGGAAGCCGAGTTCCACTACGGTGCCGCGGCCGGTGTCGCCTATCCCGAGCGACCCGCCGACCTCGACGACACCGCGTGGGCACACTACTTGTTCTTCCGGCCCAATCCCAAGGGGTCGATGACCGAACGGTGGTGCCACACCACCGGGTGCCGCCAGTGGTTCACCGTCGGGCGCGACACCCTCACCTACGCCTTCACCGGCGAATCGGCGCCCTCGCGATCCCGCGCCGGCACGCCGTCCGCGCCCGAACCCGGAGCAACCCGATGAGCACCTCCGCCCCCGACACGCCGCTCGCCCAGCCCTTCCGGACCGGATCGGGCGGGCGTATCGACCGGAGCACCCCGATCGACTTCGTCTTCGACGGGGTCACCTACCGCGGCTACGCGGGCGACACCCTCGCGTCGGCCCTGCTCGCCAACGGGGTGCGGGTGGTCACCACCAGCGTCAACCTCGGGCGCCCGCGCGGCGTCACCGGAGCCTGGGCCGAGGACGCCACCGCGCAGGTCGGCATCGACGCCCCGTTCGTGGAACCGATGGTGCCGGCCACCACCGTCGCCCTGTGTCCCGGCCTCGTCGCCCACGGGGTACCGGGCTGGGGAAAGCTGAGCAGCACCGTCGACGACGCCCGATACGACTCGCTCCACCACCATCCGGACGTGCTCGTCGTCGGTGCGGGCGCCGCGGGCCTGATGGCGGCCCTCAATTGCGCCCGTGGCGGAGCCCACGTTCTCCTGGTCGACGAGCGCAGCGAACCCGGTGGCCGTACTCCCGGCGTCGGCTGGGTGGCCGAAGCCGTCGCCGAACTCGATTCGCACCCGCACGTCACGCGCCTGACCCGTACGACCGCGTTCGGTGCCTACGACGACGGTTTCGTCCTGGCCGTCCAACACCGCACCGACCACCTCGGCAGCGACGCCTCCGCACACCTCTCCCGGCAACGGGTGCACCGTATCCGGGCTCGTCGTCTCGTTCTCGCCACCGGCGCCCACGAGCGACCGATCGTCTTCGCCGGCAACGACGTGCCCGGGGTCATGCTGGCCGGCGCCGGCGGTGACTACCTCAGCCGCTACGGCGTCCGGGTCGGCCGGACGGCCGTGGTCTTCACCGCATGCGATTCCGCCTACACCGCGGCCTTCACGCTCGTCGACGCCGGGGTCTCGGTTCCCGCCGTCGTCGACGTCCGCCCGGCCGTCAGCGCAGACCTGGGCGAGAAGGCCCGCCTGCGCGGCATCCCGATCCTCGCGGGTACGACCGTGATCCGAGCCCACGGCACCGATGCGGTCACCGGGATCGACCTCAGCGACGGCTCGTCCCTGGTCTGCGACACCGTCCTGGTCAGTGGCGGTTGGAATCCGGCGGTACACCTCTGGAGTCAACTGCGCGGAACCATCGCCTTCGACGACCGAGCCGCGACCTTCCTGCCCACGGGAACCGTGTCTAAGACCGAGATCGTCGGTGCCGCAGCGGGTTCGACCACCTTGGGCGACTGCCTGGCCGACGGTCGACGCGGTGCGGTGGCGACCCTCGCCGGACTCGGTATGGCGCCACCGGAGTTGCGCGCCATCCCGCGCGTCACCGAGCGGATTCCGGCCGCGCCGGCCGTCTGCTGGTACGTGCCCGGCAGTCCCGACGACGACACACTCTCGTTCGTCGACCTCCAGCGCGACGCGACCGTCGCCGACATCGCCCGGGCGCTGGGTGCCGGGATGCGATCGGTGGAACACGTCAAGCGCTACACCACCATCGGCACCGGGCACGACCAGGGCAAGACCTCGGGCATCGTCACCTCCGGCATCGTCGCGGAGATGCTCGGCATCCCCGTGAACGACGCCGGCACCACCACCTTCCGTCCTCCATACACCCCGGTGACCTTCGCCGCACTCGCCGGACGTGATCGCGGCGACCGGTACGACCCGGTGCGGCGGACCCCGATCCACGACTGGCACGTCGAGCGCGGCGCCGTCTTCGAGGACGTCGGCCAGTGGAAACGGCCGCGGTACTACCCGCGTGGCGGCGAGAACATGCACGACGCGGCCCTCCGCGAATGCGCCTCCGTACGAACGGGAGTGGGAATCCTCGACGGCTCCACCCTCGGCGTGATCGATGTCGCCGGGCCCGACGCCCCGGCCTTCCTCGACCTGCTCTACACCAACATGATGAGCACCCTCGCAGTCGGCAAGGTCCGCTACGGCGTCATGTGCGGCGCGGACGGCATGGTGTTCGACGACGGCACCGCGATGCGGATCGCCGACGACCGCTACACCCTGTACACCACGACCGGCAACGCCGCGGCCGTCCTCGACTGGATGGAGGAATGGCATCAGACCGAATGGCCGGACCTCCGGGTGTGGATGACCTCGCTGACCGACCAGGTGGCCACGTTCCCGGTGGTCGGCCCACGCTCGCGCGACGTGGTGGGCACCGTGTTCCCCGATCTCGACGTCTCGAACGATGCGTTCGGGTTCATGACGTGGCGGGACACCACCTTTCGCGGCGTGCCCGTGCGGATCGGGCGGATCAGCTTCTCCGGGGAACTCGCCTACGAGGTGAACGTCGGGGCCGGTTATGCCCAAGCGGTGTGGCAGGCACTCATCGACGCCGGTGAACCGCACGCCATCACCCCCTACGGGACCGAGACGATGCACGTCCTGCGCGCCGAGAAGGGCTATCCCATCATCGGCCAGGACACCGACGGCACCGTCACGCCCCACGACCTCGGGATGAGCTGGGTGGTCTCGAAGAAGAAGCCGGACTTCATCGGCAAGCGATCATTCGCGCGTGAATCCGCGACGGCGCCCGACCGCAAGCACCTCGTCGGACTGCTGCCGGTCGACGGCAGCACCCGGCTCCCCGAGGGTTCGCAGATCATCTCCCACCGCGTCGACCGCACCCTGCCACCGCCGCCGGTGCCGATGCTGGGGCACGTGACGTCGAGCTATCGCAGCGCCGAGCTGGACCGCCCGTTCGCCCTTGCGCTGGTGAAGGGCGGTCGCGACCTCATCGGCAGCCGGCTCGATGTCCCCATCGGCGACACGCTGTGCGAAGTCGAGATCACCACAACCGTTTTCGTCGACGCGGAAGGAGCCCGACGCGATGGCTGACACCACCGTGCACTCTCTGCCGGACACCGGCGCGCTCGAACCGGTCCCACCGTTGCAGAACTGGTCGGCGCGACTCGCCGAACTGGCCCCGGCCGTACTGCTGCGCCCGACCCCGGTGGCGCAGACGGTGATCCGACCGACTGAACCCGTCGCGGCGGAGCAGCTCGACCTGCCCGGCGCCTGCCGAATGACGCGCGACGGGGACACCACGGTCGTCTGGCTGGGTCCCGACGAGTATCTCGCCTACGCGGCCGGCATCGCACCGCACGAGTTCGCCGCGGCGATGGCCGACCGTGCGCAGGGCGGCGCGTATGTCGCCGATGCCTCCGGCCAGCGCACCCGCCTCGTCGTCGGCGGCCCGCACGCCGAGACGATCCTCGCCCACGGTTGCGCGATCGATCTGTCGCCGAGGACCTTCGGGCCCGACGACGTGGCCCAGACACTGCTGGCCCAGGCCGCGGTGATCGTGCATCGCGTTCCCGACGGATTCGCCCTCCTCGTCCGCAACTCCTACGCCGACTACCTCGCCGCGTGGCTCGTCGACGCCGCCACCGAGTACGCCATCGTGCCCGCTCCTTCCCCGCTGCCGTAGAGGAACCCCATGTCTCACCGATTCACCCTCACCCTGCGATGCCCGTCGCGCAGCGGCGTCACGCACGCGATCAGCTCGTTCCTCTACAGACACGGTTGCGAGGTGCTCGACCATCAGCAGTACGACGACCCGATGACCCACACCCTGTTCGTGCGAACCGAATTCGCGTCCGCCCACGAGTCCGGCTCGCAGCAGCTGTCGGCAGCCTTCGATCATCTCGCCAGCGGCCTGGGCGCCGAGTTCTCGATCAACGACCAGACGCCGCGGCGGATCCTGGTGATGGTCTCTCGACTCGGGCATTGCCTCAACGACCTGATCTTCCGCTGGCGGTCGGGCACCCTCGGCGGCGAGCTCGTCGCGGTCGCCTCCAACCACACCGACCTGGCCCCGATGACCGAATCGGCCGGCCTTCCGTTCCACCACCTCCCGGTCTCCCCGGAGACCAAGCCGGCGGCCGAGAACGCGATGCTCGACCTGGTGTCGTCCTACGACGTCGATCTGGTCGTCCTCGCCCGGTACATGCAGATCATCTCCGACGAGACCTGTTCGGCCTTGCGTGGCCGGGCGATCAACATCCATCACTCGTTCCTGCCGGGGTTCAAGGGCGCCAAGCCCTATCACCAGGCGCACCAGCGCGGCGTCAAGTACGTCGGCGCCACCGCGCACTACGTGACCCCCGATCTCGACGAAGGCCCGATCATCGAGCAGGAGGTCATCCGCATCGACCACACGCATGATCCGCGGCGCCTTGCCACCGTCGGCAGCGACGCCGAGGCACTCGCCCTGTCGCGCGCCGTGCGGTGGCACAGCGAGTACCGGGTGCTGATGAACGGGACCAGCACCGTCGTCTTCACCTGACCGGCCCCGGACCCGGCTCCTACAGACCCCACACCTGCCCGAAAAGGATTGTTCCCCATGGCTGCACCGAAAGTCGTGATCGTCGGCGCCGGCATCGTCGGTACCTCACTCGCCGACGAGCTCACCCAGCGCGGTTGGACCGACGTCACCGTCCTCGACCGCGGCCCGCTCTTCGCCACCGGCGGGTCGACGTCGCACGCGCCGGGCCTCGTCTTCGCGACGAATCCGTCCAAGACGATGACCGCGCTCGCCTCCTATACGATCGAGAAGTTCTCCGCGCTCGCTCATCCCGACGGTTGGTGCTTCAACCCGGTGGGCGGACTGGAACTGGCCACCACCCTGGAACGGTGGGAGGACCTGCATCGCAAGGCCGGGTGGGCGGCCGCTCGTGGCATCGAACACCGACTCGTCGACCCCGCGGAATGCGCTGCGATGCATCCGCTCCTCGAACGCGACGCCGTCCTCGGCGGGCTGCACACGCCGAACGACGGCCTCGCGAAAGCGCTGCGCGCGGTCGAGGCCCAGGCCCGCCGCGCGATGGCGCGCGGCGCCGAGTTCCGTGGCGGACAAGAGGTCATCGACGTGGTCGAGGCCAACGGCGAGGTGCGCGGGGTGCGCACCACGACCGGAGTCGTCGACGCCGACATCGTGGTGTGCTGCACCGGTTTCTGGGGCCGCGAATTCGGCCGCCGGGTGGGACTGACCATCCCGTTGGTACCGATGGCCCATCAATACGCGATCACCACCCCCGTCGCCTCTCGCAGGGGCGTCAACTCCGCTTTGGCCGAGGCGACGTTGCCGATCCTGCGCCACCAGGACCGCGACCTGTACTACCGCGAACACGGCGACCGGATCGGCATCGGCTATTACGGTCACCGGCCGATGCCCTCGGACGTGGGCGATCTGGACCACGACACCGCGATCACATTGGCGGACATGCCCTCCAAGCTCATGTTCACCCCGGAGGACTTCGACGACGCGTGGCAGCACTCGGTGGCCCTGCTACCCGAACTCGGCAACGGCAAGGTCGAGGAGGGCTTCAACGGGATCTTCTCGTTCACCCCCGACGGCCATTCGGTCATGGGCGAACATCGCGACCTGGCCGGTTTCTGGGTCGCCGAGGCCGTGTGGGTGACCCACTCGGCGGGCGTCGCGAAGACGATGGCGGAGTGGATGATCGACGGCACCCCCGGTATAGACGTCCACGAGACCGACCTGTACCGCTTCGAAGACGACGCACTCACCGACGACTTCATCCTCACCACGAGTTCGCAGGCCTTCGTGGAGGTCTACGACATCATCCACCCGCACGATCAGCGCAAGGCCCCGCGCAACGTGCGTCTCAGCCCGTTCCACGACCGCGAGGCCGCACTCGGCGCCGAGTTCTGGGAGAGCGGGCTCTGGGAACGACCCGCCTGGTACGAGGCCAACCGTCCGCTGCTCGATCAGAAGCTCGCCGACGGGCTCGTCATACCGGAGCGCGACAGCTGGTCGGCCCGGCACTGGTCGCCTGTCTCCGTCGCCGAGGCGGCGCACACCCGCAGCCACGTCGCGATGTACGACATGACCCCGCTGACCCGGTTCGAGCTGTCGGGTCCGGGTGCGCTCGCCCTTCTCCAACACCTCACCACCAACAAGATGGACAAGTCCGTCGGCTCGGTGACCTACACGCTGATGCTCGACGAGAAGGGCGGCATCCGTTCGGATCTGACCGTCGCCCGGCTCGCCGCCGACGTGTTCCAGGTGGGCGCCAACGGTCCGCTGGACTTCGACTGGATCAACCGGCACCTCCCGGCGGACGGCTCGGTCGTCCTGCGCGACATCACCACGGCCACCTGCTGTCTCGGTCTCTGGGGCCCGCTGGCGCGCGACGTGCTGGCACCGCTCACGCCGGCCGACCTCACCAACGACGGCCTCCGCTACTTCCGTGCGCTCACCACCACCGTGGCCGGAATCCCGGTGACATTGATGCGGGTCTCGTACGTGGGCGAACTCGGTTGGGAGATCTACACTTCCGCGGCCGACGGACCGGCGCTGTGGGACGCGGTGGCAGCGGCGGGCGATCCCCACGGCATCATCGCGGCCGGCCGGATCGCCTTCAACAGCCTGCGGATCGAGAAGGGTTATCGGGCGGCCGGTTCCGACATGACCACCGAGCACACGCCCGCTGCTGCCGGGCTCGGTTTCGCCATCCGCAAGACCGCGGACGACTTCCTCGGCCGCGCCGCCCTGGCCGAGCGTGATGCGCCGAACACGCTGCGCACCCTGCGTTTCGTCGATCCGGCGGCGGTCGTCCTGGGCAAGGAGCCGGTATCGGTGGGCGGCCGGGTCGTCGGCTACGTCACCAGCGCCGGGTGGTCGGCGACGGTCGGCGCGTGCCTGGCCTACGCCTGGTTGCCCGCCGACCTCCCCGACGACACCTCGGTCGACGTCGCCTACCAGACCACCCATCACACGGCCGTCGTCATCGCCGACCCGGTGGTCGATCCTCAGATGACCCGGACCCGGAGATGAGCGGTTCCGGGTACCCACCGACGCCCGTGACCCGCCCGGGACGGCTTGCCGCGGTTCGCGACGCGGTTCCGGTCCCACCCGCCCCGACCGGTACCCTGGGCGCTGCGATGA
The DNA here is from genome assembly GCF_002009645.1 of Gordonia sp. IITR100. NCBI lineage: Bacteria > Bacillati > Actinomycetota > Actinomycetes > Mycobacteriales > Gordoniaceae > Gordonia > Gordonia sp. IITR100. The sequence continues at coordinate 94,052 of NZ_MVKV01000013.1, forward strand.
CTGAGCAGAGTGCGGAGACCGAACGTCCGGGGGGCGCGGTCGATCGGGCACTGCAGGTGTTGGAGCTCATCGGGTCCGCCGGGTCGGCCGGCATCACCGAACTCGCCAACGAGCTCGGCGTCCACAAATCCACCGTCTCCCGAATCGTCTCCTCACTCGAGGCACGCGGTTTCGTCGAGCAGGTACCGGACGGTCGCAAGTACCGGATCGGCCTCACGGTGGTCCGCCTCGCCGGGTCGACGATGGCAACCCTCGACATGACCAGATGTGGGCAGGACACCTGTGACGCGCTGGCCGCGCAGACCGGTGAGACCACCAATCTCGCCGTCCTCGCCGAGTCGCAGGCGATCAACGTCGTCGAGGCCAAAGGACCGTCCGCGGTCGCCCTCCGCACCTGGGTGGGCCAGGCCTCCCCCGCTCACGCGACGTCCTCGGGGAAGGTCCTGCTCACAGGTCTGTCCGAAGACGAGGCGCGCGAGACCTTCGCGGGCGGGTTGACCAGGTTCACCGACCACACGGTCGTCGACATCGACGACCTCGTCGCCGACCTGCGCGAGGTCGAGCGCCGGGGTTGGGCGATGGCGGTGGAGGAACTCGAGGTCGGGCTGGTGGCGATTGCCGCACCGGTACGCGATCACACGGGCACCATCGTGTGGGCCCTGAGCGTCTCCGGCCCGCGCTATCGGCTCGACCCGGACGACACGGAGGAGCTGACCGCGACCGTCGTCTCCGCGGCCGCCGATCTCAGCCGCATGTTCGGCTACCGTGCGGCGGGTTCGGCCAGCGCCCCCGGGATCATCGAGAAGTCGTGACGTCGGCCGGCCGCCGCCCACGTGGCCGCAGTCGGGGAGATCTGGTCCACTGGAGTACATGCGCGACGTCCTGCGGTCCCTGACCGAACTCCTCGACGGCGACGACGCGCGTCCGGTGGCACTCTGCCGGGTTGTCGGCGCGTCGGGATCGGCACCCCGCGAGCTCGGCGCGGCCATGATCGTGACCGAGGACGACACCGTGATCGGTTCGGTGTCCGGTGGCTGCGTCGAATCAGCTCTCGTGCACACCGCCCGCGACGTCCTCGCCGACGGGGTCGCGATCGTCGAACAGTACGGCGTCGACGATCCCGACAGTCCCGCGCCGGGTCTGACCTGCGGCGGGCAGATCGAAGTTCTCGTCGAACGTGTCGCACCGAGCAGCGGTCGGCGCGGCCAGCTCGACCGACTCGCGGCGGCGATCGACGCCGGCGAACCCGTCTCGTGGGCCACGACCCTCACCGACGAGACCGACTGGTACTTCGCCACCGCCGCCTCACAGCAGCCGTGGCGCCGCCTCGACCGCGACGTCGCCGACCTCCTTGCCACCGGCCGGACCGGCCTCATCGGCGTCGACGACTGCGATGCCCCGTCCGACGAACGTCCCCGGACCTTCGTGCAGACCTTCGGGCCGCCGGCCCGGTTGATCCTGGTCGGCGCCAACGACTTCGTGCGTGCACTCAGTTCTATCGGGGCCGGCCTCGGCATGCGGGTGACGGTCGTCGACGCACGACCGGTGTTCGCCACCCCCGAACGCTTCCCCGACGCCGACGAGGTCGTCGTCTCCTGGCCGGATCGCTATCTGGCGGAACAGATCCGGGACGGCCGGGTGGGTCCGTCGACGGCGGTCTGCGTGATGACGCACGACCCGAAGTTCGACGTCCCGACCCTGCAGGTGGCACTCGGCTGCCGGCAACTCGGCTTCGTCGGTGCACTCGGGTCGCGGCGGACGGTCGCCGATCGCGACCAACGCCTCCGCGAGGCGGGCGTCGACGACATCCAACTCGCCCGGCTGCGCTCACCCCTGGGCCTCGATCTCGGCGGACACACCCCGGGCGAGGTCGCAGTCGCCATCTCGGCGCAACTCATCGCCGAGCGGCACGGCGCCACCGGCGCACCGCTGCACGCCGGCGACGGACCGATCCACCGCCGGTAGCGTCCCTCCGGGTCAGGACCCGGTGAACCGCGGCGGACGCTTCTCGGCCCGGGCCGCACGGCCCTCCCGCAGGTCGTCGCTCTCCCACGCGCGCATCATCGCCGCCGCCCGATCCTCGGGCGCGGCGTCGCGCGCACCGTCGCCGTTCAGCACGAGCTTGTAATGCTGCAGCGTCAACGGGGCGAGGCCGGCGATCGTGTCCGCCCAATGCTGCGCGTCGGCGAGGTCGCCGATGCGGTTGGCGAACCCGAGTGCGTGCGCACGGTCGGCGGTCAGCGGATCGCACCCGATCAGCATCCCCCGGGCCTGCCCCGCCCCCACCAGCGACACCAGGCGTCGGATGGTCCATTCATCAACGGCGACACCGAGTTTCGCCGCCGGTATGCCCGCAATCGCATCCGGCGCCATCACCCGGAGGTCGGCGGCCATCGCCAGCTGCAATCCTGCGCCGATCGCGGAGCCGTTCAGCGCCGCCAGCACGGGCACCGGGGATGACTCGATCTTCTTCAGGGTCCCGACGAGGGTGTCGAGAAAGCCCTTCTCGTACACGGGACCGGACAGGTCGGCGCCGGCACTGAACACCGGCCCCCGCCCGGTCACCACGATGGCGCGCGCGCCGGACGCGAGGGCGGCGTCGAACGCATCGGACAGGCCGGCGAGCATCTCGTCGTTCAGGGCGTTGCGCTTGTCGGCCCGGTCCAGCTCGATCGTGACGACCGCCCCGTCGGTGGTGGAGTGAATCATGGGCCCCAACCTACCCACCGCACCCATTCGACACGTCGTGACAAGGTGGGGACGTGCAGATCTCCCCGGCCGGCGCAGCGCCCGCACCGCACTCGGATGTGTTGATCATCGGCGGCGGACAGGCCGCACTGTCGGCGGCCTATTTTCTCGAGCGGTTCGGCCTCGGCGATCGCTACCAGATGCTCGACCACGCCCCCGGGCCCGGCGGGGCCTGGCAGTTCCGGTGGCCGACGCTCACCCTCGCCACCGCCAACCGCGTCCACGACCTGCCGGGGTGGGGCCTCGTCGAGGCTCTCGGCCTGGACTGTGATGAGCTCCCGGCGGCCACCGCCGTCCCCGAGTACTTCGGGCGGTACGAGGAGAAGTTCGGTCTGACCGTGCATAGACCCGTGCACGTGCGCGCCGTGCGCCGCGAGGACGACGGCTTCCGCGCCGAGCTGGGCGACGGCGGGTCGGTCACCTCGAAACTCATCGTCAACGCCACCGGCACCTGGGACCGTCCGTTCATCCCACATATCCCCGGGGCCGCCGATTTCCGCGGCCGGCAGCTGCACACGCACGACTACACCTCGCCCGCGGAGTTCGAGGGCAAGCGGGTCCTGGTCGTCGGCGCGGGCATCTCCGCCATCCAATTGTTGATCGAGATCGCCCGGGAGGCGCCCGGCAGCGAGACGTTCTGGTGTTCCCGGCGCGAGCCCGTCTTCAACCCGGAACCGTTCACCCCCGAGCAGGGGCGCGAGGCCGTCGCCCGCGTCGAACGGCGGGTGCGCGCCGGGCTCCCACCCACCTCGGTGGTGTCGGTGACCGGGCTGGCACTCACCCCCGCGATCGCGGCCGCGCAGCGCGACGGAATCCTCGCGTGGCGCCCGATGTTCACACGCATCACCGAGACCGGGGTGTGCTGGGACTGCGACGGACCATCCGGCGACTCCCCCGATCACCCGGACGTCCCGGAGCACCTGGATGTCGACGTCATCTTCTGGAACACCGGTTTTCGCAGCGCCATCGACCATCTCGCCCCGTTACGCCTGCGCGCGCCGGGTGGCGGCATCACGATGGCCGGCCGCCTCGCGACGGTCGTCGACGCCGATCCCCGGATCCAACTGCTCGGCTACGGCCCGTCGGCCTCGACGATCGGGGCCAATCGCGCCGGGCGGGAGGCGGCACGGGTCGCGGCCGAGCTGCTCGGGGTGCCCTTACGCTCTTCTGGGAACACGGCGTAGTTGTCACCACTTGACAAGGTGTTGTGTTTTCACAACACTGAGTCAGGTGAGTCCAATACGCCGTGGGGAAAAGCTCCCCATCTACAACCGCATCGGCGTGCTGCGGGCGGAGCGTCGGATGTCGCGGGCCGAACTCGCCGCAGTCGTCGGCATCAACGTCCAATCGGTGGGCGCACTCGAGCGCGGCGACAACTACCCCAGCCTCGACCTGGCGTTCCGCATCTGCGACGTCTTCGATTTACCGGTGGAGGCGGTGTTCAGCCGGCACGAGTTCGAGGCGATGTCGTCGGCGCTGTACCGGCGCCAATCGTCGCCCCGTCAAGAACTGCACCCAGCCACCCACACCGACGAGTCCGGAGGTGAACGATGAACGACCCCAATTCGGCCATCCCCGAGGAGGCCACACCCGCCCTCTGGCGCCGCTACGAGGAGTGGCGGGGCCGCCGGCACCAGGAGTTCAACGACAAGAACGCACACCGCCTCACCTCGTGGCGCACCCGGCGAACCTATCGACGACTCGTGCTCGTGCAGGCGTTCTTCGCCATCCTGCTGATCCTCAGCTCGATTCTCGCGTTCTTCGACACCGGTATCTTTCTGGTGCCCTTCCTGATCGGACTCGCCGGCATCATCACGACCCTGTACCTGACGCGGATCGTCACCGGGTCGATCGCCGACACGCCGGTCACCGCTCTCGATGAGATCCAGGTGGCGCAACGCAATTCGGCGCGTTCCATCGGTTTCACCGTTCTGTACAGCCTGATGTTCATCCCGTACGCGGTGCTGGTCGTCCTCAGCTTCGACGACCAGGTGTCCGGCCAGGCGGTCTACGGATCGGCCATCCTGCTCATCACGCTCGTCCTGGCCGCGATCTGCGTACCGACCATGCTCACCGCCTGGTGGATGGCGGATCCGGACCCCGAGGATCTCGAAGCACTGCCATCGGATACGACAACCATTCCCAGTGAGGAGAGTGCGCAATGACCGCACCACTGATCGTCGACGGGCTCCACAAACGGTATGGAGACCTCATCGCGCTGCGCGACATGACCTTTTCCGTCGACCCGGGTGAGATCTTCGGGTTCGTCGGCAGCAACGGCGCCGGCAAGTCCACCACCATGCGCATCATCCTCGGCGTGCTGGCCGCCGACGCCGGAGAGGTTCGCCTCGGCACCCAGCCGATCGACCTCGATCTGCGTCGTCGAATCGGGTACATGCCCGAGGAGCGAGGCCTGTACCCCAAGATGAAGGTCGGCGAACAGCTGACCTTTCTCGCACGGCTGCACGGGATGTCGGCGGCCGAGGCGCAGGATTCCGTCCAGCGGTGGACCGATCGCCTCGGCGTGGGCGCCCGCCACGACGACAACGTCGCCGACCTGAGCCTCGGCAACCAGCAGCGGGTCCAGCTCGCCGCCGCCCTGGTCCACGATCCCAGCGTCCTGGTGCTCGACGAGCCGTTCTCGGGCCTGGACCCCGTCGCCGTCGACGTGATGAGCGACGTGCTCAAAGAGAAGGCTGCCGAGGGCATCCCGGTGATCTTCTCCTCGCACCAACTCGACCTCGTGCAGCGACTCTGCAACCGGGTGGGCATCATCGCGCGCGGTGAGATGCGCGCGCTCGGCACGGTCGACGACCTGCGTGCACGCGAGGGCATCACCCTCGAGATCACCGGGCCGCGTGCTGATGTCGCGTGGGCCGACTCCCTGCCCGGCGTCCGCGGCGTCGACTACGGCGAGACGACCCGCCTGCTGATCGACCCTGAGATCGCCGACGATCAGCTGATCCTGGCGACCGCCCTCCAGAACGGGCCGGTGCACCGGTTCGCGACCTCGACCCCGTCCCTGACCGACCTGTTCCGAGAGGTGGTTTCCGCATGACCACGCTACCCGACACCCCGGTGGCAACCACCGGTTCCGATCCGAGAGCATCTGCCGCACAGGCGATCCGACTCGTCGCCGGCCGCGAGATCACCACGCGCGCCAAGACCAAGTCCTTCGTCGTCAGTACCGCGCTGCTGATGATCGTGATCGTCGCCGGGTCCATCATCATCAACCTGTTCTCCGGCGGCGACGACGTCGAAAAGGTCGCCGTCGTGGGTCAGCCGGCCGCCGTCGCCGAATCCATCGTCTCCGTCGGTGAGGCCTCCGGCACGACGATCGCCACCGAGCCGGCCGACACCGTCGAACAGGCACGCGATCGGGTCAACAGCGGCGACGTGAAGGCCGCGCTGGTGCCCGGAGAGACGCCGGGATCGTATGTGATCATCACCAAGGACAGCCTCGAACCGGCTGTGGAGGGCCCGATCCGCACCGCGGTGTCGCAGGCGAATCTCTCTGCGGCACTGGCCGAACGCGGTGTCGATGCCGCCACCCTGCCGACCGTGGACATCTCGGTCTCGCAGACCGAACCGGACAACCCCGACGAGGGACAGCGCCTGCTCATCGCGATGGTCGGCGTGGTGCTGCTCGTCACCGCGATCATGATGGGCGGCACGATGGTCGCCGTCGGCGTCGTCGAGGAGAAGACGTCGCGCGTCGTGGAACTGCTCCTGGCGACCATCAAGCCGCTGCATCTGCTGTGGGGCAAGATCATCGGCATCGGTGTGGTCGCCCTCGGGCAGGTGGTGCTGCTCGGTGCCACCGCGCTGATCGCGGGCACCGCGACCGGAATCCTCACCCTTCCGGGCGCCGCCATCGGGATGTTCGCGGCGGTGATCGCCTGGTTCCTGCTCGGCTTCCTGTTCTTCTCCTCGCTCTACGCGGCAACCGGGGCCATCGTCTCCCGGCAGGAGGAGCTGAACTCGTCGTCCGCGCCGCTGACATTCCTTGCGGTGGCGGTGCTGTACTCCGGCATCTTCGGTGTGCAGGCGATGGATTCGACGTTGATCGAGGTGCTCAGCTGGATACCGCCGTTCAGCGCGGCACTCATGCCGATGCGCATCGCGACCGGTGACACCGATGCCGTCCAGATCATCGTCACCTTCGGCCTGATGGGCGCCGCGTGCGCGGCCGCCACGTGGATCGCCGCGCGGATTTACCAGCGGTCCATCCTGCGCACCGGCTCGCGGATCGGCTGGGGCGAGGTACTCAAGCTCGCCCGCTGAGCCTGAGGAGCGAGCTTGCGAGCGTCACCCTCCGATCCCTGAGGAGCGAGCTTGCGAGCGTCACCCTCCGATCCCTGAGGAGCGAGCTTGCGAGCGTCACCCTCCGATCCCTGAGGAGCGAGCTTGCGAGCGTCACCCTCCGATCCCTGAGGAGCGAGCTTGCGAGCGTCACCCTCCGATCCCTGAGGAGCGAGCTTGCGAGCGTCACCCTCCGATCCCTGAGGAGCGAGCTTGCGAGCGTCACGAAGGGTCCTGTTGCGATGCGTGACAGGACCCTTCGCCGCGCCCTCCGCTGGTCGAGCCGATACCCCCCTGCGCTGGTTGAGCCGGCAACGAGCCGCTAGGCGAGTCGCCCACCCCCGCTGGTTGAGCCGGCAACGAGCCGCTAGGCTAGTCGCCCACCCCCGCTGGTTGAGCCGGCAACGAGCCGCTAGGCGAGTCGCCGTGTCGAAACCACTCGGCGACCCGACGATCTCAACCGTCGCCAACCCGGACGACACCACACCGCAACGCCCAGAATCTATTTCGTCGACAACGATGTCACTCCTGTGGAGACTCAACCGGACTTGTCGGTGGCCGGGTTTACATTGTTTTTCAACGGATCACCTGGTCGCAGCGGGTGACAGAAGAGGCGTCGGGGGGGCGTGGTGAAGGCATGGACCGATCTACCGGGCGAGTACATCGCCGGGGTCGATCCTGCCCACGCCGCCGAGACCGACATGGTCATGTTGATGGCCGGCCTCGACGCCACCCGGCGCGGCGAGTCCTACCTCGCCTGGCACCGCTATCAGACGATCGCGGCGATGACCGACCGCCTGATCACCACCAGCGCGTCCGGGTTCGTGATGGACGGCCATGCTGACTGCGCGGCCCGCATCGCCCGCCAGGCCGGGGTGTCCCGCCGGCATGCCGAGACCCTGATCGATGAGGCGATCGCGCTGCGGGATCGGCTCCCCGAGGTTGCCGACACGTTGCGTGACGGGGTCCTGTCGCAGTGGCAGATCCGGCTGATCATCTCCCGCACCGAACTGATCCCCACCGATGACCCGATCACCCCCGCGTTGGATGCCGAGATCGCCGACACTGTGCGTCGCCGAAAAGGCGTGTGGGATCGGGCGCGCCTGCGCGACATGGTCGACCGCCTCGTGTTCCGCCACGACCCCGACGCGGTACGCCAACGCCGCAAAGACGCGATGGATCAGCGTGGGGTGTGGACCCACGAACTGCCCGACGGCACCGCCGAACTCACCGCCGTCATGTCGGCGGAAAACGTGCGGATCTCGGCCAAAGCCGTCGCCATCCTCGCCGACACGGTCTGTCAGCGAGACGCCCGCACCCAGGGGATACGACGATCCGATGCGATGTTCGCGCTGTTGACCCGCACCAGCTTCGACTGCCAGTGCGACGACGACGATCCCTGCACTGCCGACATCCCGGATCCACAGAGCGTCCTCGACGCGGTCCGCGCCGAGATCGTGATCCATGTGGTCACCGATGCCGCCACCCTGGCCGGGGCACCCGGGGTCGGGTTCCTCGACGAACACGGCATCATCAGCGACGAACACGTCCGTGACCTCGCCGCCCGCCCCGACGCCACGCTGTCCCCGGTCACCCCCGCCCGCACCCAACCCACCTACGTGGCCGGCAGCACCGCCGACGATGCAGCACAGCGAACAGCCCATCGCCCCGCGCCGGCTGACACAGTCGAGTCGACTGTCCACGGCGGCACTGATGTCGAAGCAGCCGAACCCGGTGATGTCGGCGGGACCGGTGGCCTCGCCGCGGGCGTAGCAGTGGTGTATCCGGCGACCCATCCCGGCAACGGGTACCGGCCCACTTCGTCGTGCGCGGATTTCGTGCGGGTGCGGGACGGCTATTGCACCGAACCCGGCTGCACCCGTTCAGCATTCGCCTGCGATCTCGACCACGTCACCGAATACGACCACACCGACCCCGCCCGCGGTGGGGCGACGTCGAGTGAGAACCTCAACGCCAAATGCCGACCTAGTCACCTGTTCAAAACCCACGGGGACTGGGTCGATGTGCAATACCGCGACGACGACGGCCGCCTGGTCACCGAATACGAAACCCCCGAAGGGGTCACCCTGCCCGGCGATGCCGAAACGCTGGAAGACACCTTCCCCAACCTGCGGCGGATCCGGTTCGAGCAAGCCGCCCAAGCCCCACCCACACCACACGTCATCACCTCCGACGACAACCCGGACCGCACACACAGCCGACTGGACGCCAAACTGGCCCGCCGGCGACAAGAACGCGCCCGAAACAAGAAACGACGCGAGGCCGAACTCGAAGCCGACCGTCGCGACTTCCTCAAGAACCCGCCACCATTCTGACGGACTCGTCCTCTGAGGTCAGCTAGATCTGGCCGAAACGGCGGAGCGCTTCCTCGCGCTCGGCCTTGTGATCGACCATCGGCTCGGGATAGTCGTCGGCGTCGACGTCACCGACCCAGCGTCGGATGTACTCGCCGTCGGGATCGAACTTCTTGGCCTGCGCCTCGGGGTTGAACACCCGGAAGTACGGCGCCGCATCGGTTCCCGTACCGGCGGCCCACTGCCAGCCGTGGTTGTTCGACGCCATGTCACCGTCGATGAGCTGCTCGAGGAACCATTCCGCTCCCCACCACCACGGCAGGTGCAGGTCCTTGACGAGGAAGGACGCGGTCACCATGCGCACCCGATTATGCATGTACCCGGTCTCCGCGAGCTGACGCATCCCGGCGTCGACGAGCGGAAAACCGGTACGCCCTGCCTTCCACGCGTCGAAACGCTCGTAGGCCTTCTTGTCGGTGTCGAGGTCGATGCCGTCGAACTGTCGATTCCAGTTGTGCCACAAGCTATGTGGCCAGTGGAACAGCACGTCGGCGTAGAAGTCGCGGAAGGCGAGTTCGCGTAGATACGCTTGCGGCCCCTTGCCCTTGCCGAGATCGGCGGCCATCGTGCGGGGATGGATGTTGCCGTATTTGAGATACGCCGACATCCGGCTGGTGCTGTCACCCGCGGGATCGTTGCGGCCGGAGTCGTAGTCGGCGAGACCGTTGTCGACGTACTCGGCCCACCGCTCGAGCGCCGCGTCTTCACCGGCGGGCAACGACAAACCGGTCGGCGACTTCGGTACCTTGATGCGCCCGGTCTTCGTCAGGTCCGACGGGTCGACGATCTCCTTCGCAGGCACCGACGAGTCGGCGGGCGCACGCCAGCCGTGGTCACGCCACCGCTTGAAGTACGGGGTGAACACCTTGTACGGCTCCCCGTCGTCTTTGGTGACGCGACCGGGTGAGACGAGGTACGGCGACCCGGTCGCCACGAGCTCGATGTCGCCGAGCGCGTCGGCGACGGCCTCGTCGCGTCGGCGGCCGAACGGGGCGAAGTCCTCGGAGATGTGCACCCGTTCGGCGTCGACCGCTCGGGCCAGCTTCGGGATCTCGACCTCGGGTCGGCCCCGCACGACCAGCAGCTTGCCGTCGAGCTTGTCGTCCAGTTCCCGCAGGGAGTCGAACAGGAACGCGAGCCGCCGCTCGCCCGCGGACTTCTCCAGCCGCGGGTCCACCACAAAGCACACGAGGACCGACGAATCGGTCCTTGAGGCGGCCGCGGCGAGCGGCGGGAGGTCACTCAGGCGTAGATCGCGCCTGAGCCAGACCAGTTCGGTGGCGGACGTCAGCCCACTCCGAGCAGGTCGATGACGAACACGAGGGTCCGTCCCGAGAGACGGTGTCCGGCACCGGCGGAGCCGTAGGCCAGCTCGGGCGGAACCGTCAGCTGGCGGCGTCCGCCGACCTTCATCCCGGGGATGCCTTCCTGCCAGCCCGGGATCAACCGGTCCAGCGGGAAGTTGGCCGACTGGCCGCGATCCCACGACGAATCGAACTCTTCGCCCGTCTCGTAGTCGACCCCGACGTAGTGGACGTCGACGATGCCGCCGCGAGCGGCTTCCTCGCCCTCGCCGACGATGAGGTCGGAGATGGTGAGGTCGGCCGGCGGGGGTCCCGCCTGGAACTCGACCACTGGCTTCTCGGTGCTGGTCACTGGACTCTCCTTTGAGTCGGGTGTTCGGCGGTCAGGCGGTGCGTCGGAACGGTCGCTCAGCGATCGCCCATCTGCACGTAGTCGCGTTCGGTGTAGCCGGTGTAGAGCTGACGCGGACGGCCGATCTTGGTGGTCGGGTCCTCGTGCATCTCGCGCCAGTGCGCGATCCATCCCGGCAGGCGTCCCAGCGCGAACAGCACGGTGAACATGCGCGTCGGGAAGCCCATCGCACGGTAGATGACACCGGTGTAGAAATCCACGTTCGGGTACAGCTTGCGCTCGATGAAGTAGTCGTCGTTGAGGGCGACCTCTTCGAGACCCTTGGCGATGTCGAGCAGGTCGTCCTGCACGCCAAGCGATTCCAGGATCGTGTCGGCGGTCTTCTTCACGATGGCGGCGCGCGGGTCGTAGTTCTTGTAGACGCGGTGACCGAAGCCCATCAGCTTGACGCCGGCCTCCTTGTTCTTCACCCGCTTCATGAAGTCCTTGGTGTCGCCACCGTCGGCCCGGATGTCGTCGAGCATCTCGAGCACGGCCTGGTTGGCGCCGCCGTGCAGCGGGCCCCAGAGCGCGTTGATGCCGCCGGAGATCGACGTGAACAGGTTGGCCTGCGACGAGCCCACCAGGCGGACGGTCGAGGTGGAACAGTTCTGCTCGTGATCGGCATGCAGGATGAACAGCATGTCGAGGGCCTTGGCGACCTCGGGGTTGACCTCGTAGGGCTCCGCGGGGAAGCCGAAGGTCATCCGCAGGAAGTTCTCGACGAGGCTCAGCGAGTTGTCGGGATACAGGAACGGCTGTCCCGCCGACTTCTTGTACGCGTACGCCGCGATGGTCGGCAGCTTCGCGAGGAGGCGGATCGTCGACAGCTCGACCTGCTCGTCGTCCTTGGGATCGAGCGAGTCCTGGTAGTAGGCCGACAGCGCGTTGACCGCACTCGACAGCACCGGCATCGGGTGCGCGTTGCGGGGGAATCCGTCGAAGAAGCGCTTAAGGTCCTCGTGCAGGAGGGTGTGGCGCTGGATCTTGGTGGTGAAGTCCTCGAGCTGCGACGGAGTCGGGAGCTCCCCGTAGATGAGCAGGTAGCTCACCTCGATGAAGGTCGACTTCTCGGCCAGCTGGTCGATCGGGATTCCGCGGTAGCGCAGGATGCCGGCGTCACCGTCGATGTAGGTGATGGCCGACTTGGTCGACGCGGTGTTCACGAAGCCACCGTCGAAGGTGGTCAGATTGGTCTCGGCCAGGAATTTGCCGAGCGCGACCGAGTCGGTGCCCTCGGTGGCCTTCAGGATCGGGAGCTCCAGCTGTCCACCGGGGTAGGTGAAGGTCGCTGAGGCCGTGTCGGACGCCTGGTCGGCTGGGACTGTTTCAGCAGACACACGAACCCCTTATTCAGATCAGAGATTTTTACAGTGACCGGGTAGGACACACAGGTACAACCTAGTCGCTTCTCAGCTCGCCCGCCCACGGAGGGTCGGCGCCGGGCCTCGAGACCGTCACCGCAGCCACGTGAGCTGCGAATTCAGCCGCTTCCCGCCACTGCTGGAGGGTCAGGGATCGCACTGCTCCGGGCGTGAGTCGACCACGCCGATCCAGGTGGTTGACAAGGCCCCCGAGCACGCTGTCCCCGGCACCGATCGTGTCGACGACGTCGACGGCCGGCGCCGGCGAACTCACCTCACCGACCGCGGTCCGGACGGTGATGCCCGAGGCTCCCGCCGTGGTGACCACCGCGGCGACGCCGTCGGCCAGCCAGTCTGTCGTCGAACTTCCCGCGGACCCCTTGTTGAGCCAGGCCGCGTCCTCGTCGGACAGTTTGACCACGTCCACCGACGACATCCAGCTCCGGAAGCGCCGACGATAGGCCTCGGGGTCCGCGATGACCGCGGGCCGGATGTTCGGGTCCAACACCACGACTCGGCCCTCGGCCCGGCATCTGCGCATCAGGTTCTCGTACACCGTGGCACCGGGCTCCAGGACCAGAGATAGGGTCCCGAAGGTCACCGCCGCCACCGTCGGCGGCAGTGCGCCGGGATCGCCGATCGCGCGATCCGCGGTGCCCTCCACATAGAAGGAGTAGTGCGCCGAACCGTCGTCGGCGATGGTCGCCAGGGCCAACGAGGTGGGCTCGTCACGACGCTGGACCAACGCGGTTCCCACGCCGGCGGCCCGGAGTGCGTCGAGGACCGCATCGCCATAGGTGTCGGTGGACACCGCGGACAGCAGAGAGACCGCACTCCCCAACCGGCCCAGCGTGATTGCCACATTGAACGGGCCACCCCCGAGGGCGGGCTGCAACGGCGCCAGAGCGCCGGCGGTCGCGTCGTGCCGGCCACCGCCCTGCTGTACGACATCGACGAGCGCCTCACCGCAGACGACGATCTCTCTCACTGTCTCTCCTCACGTTCCGCGTCGGCCATCCCGCGCCCGTCCTCTCTGAGTCTGCCACCGGACGCAGGCCCCTCCGCCCGAGTTCAATCGGTGGGACACCGTGTCGCGCGGGGTAAGTTCGTTGGATGCACGAACTGCCGGCGGGCCCCGACGCGGTGGTCCTCGACTTCTCGGCCGACGACTCACCGTCGGCCGCCGTACTCAGCGCGGTCGCGGCGCTCCGCGAAGCGATCCGGGGTGGTGAACTCCCCGAGGTCACCGACCTCGTGCCCAGCGCGCACACCGTCCTGGTCCAGGCCCGTCCCGGCCGCGGGCTGGACGAACTCGGTGTCCGCCGGGCGCTCCGGCGTCGGAAGCGCGCGGGCGATCCCGACACCCACAGCACCCACGAGATCGTCATCCCGGTCGTCTACGACGGTGCCGACCTCCCGGATGTCGCTGCAACACTGGAGATGACGACCGACGAGGTGATCGGGCTGCACTGTCGCACCCGATGGCGCGTCCAGTTCATGGGCTTCGCACCGGGTTTCGGGTATCTCGTCGCCGACGACGAGGCAGCGCATCCGTTCGACGCCGTCGGCCGACGCCGGGAGGCCCGCACGAATGTTCCGGAGGGGTCGGTCGCGATTGCCGCCGGGTACAGCGCGGTGTACCCGAGGTCGAGTCCCGGCGGGTGGCAGTTGCTGGGCCGCACCCATGTTCGGCTGTGGGATGCCGGTGCCGATCCCCCCGCCCGGCTCGCTGCGGGCCGGGTGGTCCGCTTCGTCGACGCCGGACGCGACGACACATGACCTCGCTGACCGTTCTCGCGACGGGACCCCTCGCGACTGTTCAGGACCACGGCCGACCCGGCTACGCCGATCTCGGTGTCCCCGGTTCCGGCGGTGCTGATCGTGGGGCCCTCGCGCTGGCCAATCGCCTTGTGGGCAACGCGGAGTGGGCGGCAGTCGTCGAGACGACGCTGGGCGGGTTCCGGGCATGCGTCGACGCCGACGTCCTGGTGGCGGTCACCGGGGCGGATACCGTGGTGCGCCACAACGGAGTCCCCGCGGGGCTCGCCGCGGCACTGGTACTGCGCGGCGGTGACGAGCTGGCGCTCGACACCCCTGGCTGGGGGTTGCGCAACTACATCGCCGTGCGGGGTGGGATCGACGTCGAGCCCGTACTGGGTTCCCGGTCGACCGATACGCTGTCCGGGCTCGGACCGCCACCTCTCGGCACGGACGACCGTCTGCCCGTGGGCGATGCGGCCGGCGACTGGCCCACCACTCTGTCCGCCCCCGCCGACCGCGAGCACCCGCGTGTCGTCGTGCTGGAGTGCCACGAGGGCCCGCGGGCCGGACATCTCGAGTTGCCGTCCGACCTGTTCGTCGGAACGTGGCTGGTCGGATCCGACAGCAATCGGGTCGGGGTGCGGATCGACCGCGCGGAGGGATCGGCGCAGCCGCTCCTCGCCCATCGCGCCGGCGCCGCCGAACTCCGTTCGGAGGGGATCGCCCACGGGTCGGTCCAGGTCCCGCCCAGTGGCCGTCCGGTGATCTTCCTCGCCGATCACCCGGTCACCGGCGGCTACCCCGTGGTGGCGGTCCTCGCCGCGGGCGCGGTGGACCTGGCCGCGCAGCTGGTGCCCGGATCGGAGATCCGATTTCGTCGGTGCTGATCGGAGATCCGATTTCGTCGATGCTGATCGGAGATCCGATTCCGTCGGTGCTGATCTCGCGGACACGACGTTTCGGCTTCGACCGCCGCGGGAATGCATACGAGCGTCCCGATAGGAGGTACGAGCGTGAGTGATCCGTCTGTGAACGACTTGTCGACCGTGCAACTCGTCGAACGTCTGCAACAGCAGACGACGACCCTGGTGAAGACCGAACTGCAGCACGCCGTCGCGGAGATGAAGGGCAAGGGCACCCGGATCGGGGTGGGTGCGGGGATTTCCGGCGCGGGCACGCTGCTGGTGTTGTTCGGCCTCGGCACGCTGGTCGCGGCGGCCGTGCTCGGACTGGCGAACGCCGTGCCGGCGTGGCTGGCAGCGGTGATCGTCGGCGTCGTGCTGCTGGTCATCGGCGGGGCCGCCGCGGCGATCGGCGCCAAGCGCGCGAAATCCGCTGTGCCCCCGGCACCGGAGCGAACCGTCGAGAGTGTCCAGCGTGACGTGGCGACTGTGAAGGAGCACCTGTAGATGAGTGAGACACATCCCGACCAGAATCCGACCGACGATCCGCCGCCGATCGAACAACAGCGGGAGGAGCTGGCCGAGACGGTCGACGCTCTCGCGGCCAAGCTGGATGTCCCGGCGCGGGTGAACGAGGCGGCGTCGAAAACCGCGCATACCGCGCAGGTGAAGGCCCAGGAGAACCAGACCGTGTTGATCGGTGCGGCCGTCGCCGCGGTGGTGGCGCTGGGCGCGTTCATCGTGATCCGCCGCCGTCGTCGCTGACCGGCCGTCGTCGCTGAGAGTCCGCCGTCGGACGGTTGTAGTCGAGCCAAGAGCAAGGAGCTGTCATGAGTGCCGTATCGAAGGCGATGTACAAACCGATGTCCCTCGCGACCAGCGTGCTCGGCGGTATCGCCGCCGGCGCGGTGTTCGGGCAGATCTGGAAGCGGATCTCCGACGACGAGTCGGCGCCCGATCCCAAGGATCTCGAGCGCAGCAACACCGAGGTTCTCGTGGCCGCCGCGCTGCAAGGACTCGTGTTCGGTCTCGTTCGCGCCGCCGTCGACCGCGCCGGAGCGCGCGGGTACCGGGCGGTGACCCACGAGAATCCGGAGTGACTCCCGGTAGACCTCGGTTGACACCCGAGTGAGACGAACCTATCGTTTCGTCTCATGGCCGAGGTTCTGCACGCTTCCCAGGACACCTGTCCCGTCGACGCCGCGTCGGCCGAGGCCACCTGCCCGGCCGGCGCGGCGTCGTCGGCGACACACGGCTACGAACCCCTTGGCCCGGATTCGCTGACCTGGCAGATCTGGGGGACCTGGACGGGGATGTTCCAAGGTCTGTGGGCCGGGTCGATCCAGAACATGCATCCCAAGCTGGGTGCGGCGGTGTGGGACCACTCGGACTTCTTCGGCGAACGGTGGCAGCGCCTGATGCGCTCCCTGTACCCGATCAGCGGCGTCGTCTTCGACTCCGTCATCCCGGGTGCCCGGACGGGGGAAGAGGTGCGCGACTACCACCTCACCGTCAAGGGCACCATGGAGGACGGGTCCCGCTATCACGCATTGGATCCCGACGTCTTCTACTGGGCCCACGCCACGTTCTGGTACGGCAACGTCCGACTGTGCGAACGCTTCGGCCCCTTCCTCACCGAGGACCAGAAGCGTCAGCTCTTCGAGGAGTCCAAAGCATGGTACGCCCAGTACGGCGTCTCCATGCGTCCCGTCCCGGAGACCTACGAGGACTTCCTGGAGTATTGGGACCACATGTGCCGCAACGTGCTTCGTGATCACGTGTCGGTCCGCACGGTCCTCGACATCACCCAGCTGCCGCCCCCGCCGTTCCTGAGCTTCGTCCCGACGTGGCTGTGGGACCGGTACCTGGTGCCGCAGAACCAGAAACTGTTCATGTGGCTGACCACCGGGTTCTACGACGAGCCGATCCGCGAGATCCTCGGGCTCGAGTGGACCGACAAGGACGAACGTCGATTCCGTCTGGTGGGTAAGGGCATCAACCTCGTGATGCACAAGCTCCTACCCAAGCGGGCACTGCGCCACCCCCGACCGCGCGATGCGTGGGATCGCGTGCACGGCAAGGTCGCCGTGGATGCACCGATCGTGCACACGCCCAAACGCAATCTTCCGCCGCAGAGCGAGCGCGGCAACCCGATGCACTATTGCCCGGTGACCGCGGCACGGCGGGCGTCGTACCCGGGTGTGCTCACCGCGGACTGACATACGCCCGAACGACTACTGCTGCCCCTGACTCCGGCGCATCGCCTGCCGGACGCGGCCCGCCTCACGACTGGCATGCGGATTGGGACGCCCCGCGCGCGAGCCGGCGAGCTTGGCGCCGATGTGCTCGCCGACGGTGATCGGCGAATAGCGACTGCCGGCTCCGACGCACGACGGCAGCGTCGTGATCATGGCGTCGAGGTTTCCGTCGTGGAAGTAGGCCGCCGATCGACGCCGCTCCACCGTGCCGTCGACAACCGGCGGCTTCACCCGATGCAGGGTCGACGTCCAGCGCTCGTTGGTCCAGCGCGCCATGAGGTCACCGAGGTTGATGAGCAGGGCACCGTCGGCGGGGGTCACGTCGTGCCATACACCGCCCTGGTCGAGGACCTGGAGACCCCTGACCTGGTCGGCCCACAGCACCGTCACGATGCCGTAGTCGGTGTGCTCCCCCATGCCGGTCAGCTCGCCGTCGAGTTCGATCTCGCCCGGGGGCAGGGCGTAGTTGTTCATCCGCAGCACGTCGAGCGAGTGGTCGGTGAATCCCTCGAAGAAGTCCGCGGGCAGGTCGAGGGCGTCGGCGAAGATCCTCGTCAGAGTGTGCGCGACGCGTCTGGCCTCGCCGAAGTACGCCGAGACCGCCGCCTGGAAGTGGGCGACCGCCGGCCAGGTGTTCGTCGCGTACTGGTCGGCCGGCAGGTCGAGTTCGGGGTACTGCGTCGCCTCGACACCGACGTTGAACGCCTCGAAGAAGTCGTTCATACGCCCTGCGGACTCGACGCCCAGCGACAGGGAGAGAGACTCCGACTTCGGTGGTGCGTATCCCCGGTTGATCTCGGGAGGCGTGCGGTAGGTCTTCTTCAGCTCGAGTGGAAGGGCGAAGAAGTCGTCCATGACCGCGGTGAACTCGTCGATCACCGCCGCCGGTATCTCGTGCCCCACGACCTGGATGAAGCCGACCGAACTCGCCGCGTCGTCGAACCTCGCCGCGACCACGGCCCGATCGGCGGGATCGCCGTTCCGCGTATACGGCGAGATGTCGATGAGCGGCACGTCGAATCCGGTGGCAGGGGCGGCGGTCATGGCGTCCATGGTGGCACCGATTGCGAGGCTGCGCTGGTCGGCGGAACCCGTTCTCAGGTCCGCTGACCGGCGCGATAGTGCACGAAGGCCGGGATCAGCAACGCCGCGATGATCGTCGCGATCACGACCGCGATGCCGCCGAATGCTGTCGCGGCGGCGACCCCGATCGAGGCGGCTGCGGCGCCATGGGCGACGTCGGCGATCCGCGGGCCGCCGGCCACCACCACGATGAACACACCCTGCAGCCGGCCACGGACCTCGTCGGTCGCGGCAGCCAGCAGGATGGTCTGGCGGAACGCCGCCGACGCCATGTCGGCCGCGCCGCCGATCATCAGCAGCACGACCGCCACGACGAGCATCGGCATGGCCGTACCGTCGGCGAACGACACCGCTATCCCGGTCCCGGTGATCGCGAGACCCCAGATGATGATGCACACGATGACGGCGAGACCCTGTCGCTGCACGCGCGCGACCCACCCCGAGAAGATCCCGCCGACGACGGCTCCCGCGGCGATCGCCGTGAACAGCAGGGCGAAGGCGATCCCGCCGCCCTCGGGGCCGCCGAAGTTCTCGTGGGCCATCTGCGGGAACAGCGCCCGCGGCATGCCGAAGATCATGGCGATGAGGTCGACGAGGAACGACGCCAGGAGGATCTTGTGCCCGGCCAGGTACCGAAGGCCGTCGATGACCGAACGCAGTCCCGCGACCTTGGGCGCGGCGTCACTCTCCGGCCGCAGGGACGGCAGCATGATCACGGCGATGAGCGTCGGCAAGAGAAACAGGGTGTCCACGAAGTACAGCAGCGAGTACCCGAGCACCGGGATCAGCGACCCACCGACCAGCGGCCCGGCGATGGCACCCGCCTGCATGACCGTCATGTTCAACGACAGCGCGGCGGGCAGGTCCTTGGTGTCGAGCAGTCGTGGGAGCACCGCGGTCCGCGTCGGTTGGTTGACGGCGAAAAACGCCTGCTGAACAGCAAAGAGCACCAACACGATCCAGACATTCTGCCCGCCAACCGCGGCCTGGGCCCAGAACAGTGCACTGCAGACGATGAGACCGGTGGTCGTGATGATCAACAGGGTGCGGCGATCGACGACGTCGGCCAGCGCGCCGCCCCACAATCCGAAGACGACGAGCGGGACGAGGCCGAACACACCGGTCAGGCCGACATAGGCCGAACTGCCGGTGACCTCGTAGATCTGTGCCGGCACGGCGACCACGCTCAGCTGTGCGCCGATCACGGTCACGATGTTCGCCAGCCACAGCCGCCGGAAGTACTGGTTGCGCAGGGGCGCGGTGTCGGCGAGAAGGCGGGCCATTTCCACGATGCTATGACTGCCCGCCGAGGTTCGGTCACCCAGGCACTCGGACGGCCACCTGTGGAGAGTGGGCGCCGAGTGTTGGGCGGCCTCCGCTAAGGTCGTTCCGCCCGGGGAGCACTCGCACCTTGGTCGGGGATCGAAGAAGGGGACGAGTATGGGTATTCGACGCTGGACGACGATTGTGACGGCCGCGGTGGCCGTCGTGCTGGGACTTGCCATCCCGGGGACGGCGCACGCCAGCCCTCGGTATCCGACCGCCGGTGATCGGATCACGGTGCAGGTCGCCTCGCATCAGCAGAGCACCTACAGTTACTGGTGGGTCGACGGCCTCAACCGGATGTCGCCGCGCACCGTCGGGGTAGGCATGAACCTGCGCGATTACAACCCGAAGACCAGGCTGTGGTCGACCACAACCACTTTCACGTCCCATAAGAAGCGGCAGCAGACAGCCGCGAACATCACGTCGTGGGGCGGTTACGCTCGCTGCACGATCTGGGTGAACGGCGTACGCGTCGCGCACCATGTGTACCGGGCACCGATCTTCGCCCAGGCGCAGTGCGGTATCGCCAGACTCGACCCGAACCGCCTCGACTACCGCTGACGGCCCGCAGAACGGGTGTCGACGCTCAGGGTTGCAGCCGTTCGGCGCGCCAGGAGTGATCGACGTGGGTCAGCCGAACACGGTTGTGCAGGCGGTTCGCTCGCCCCTGCCAGAACTCGACCTCGACCGGGACGATGCGGTATCCGCCCCAATCGGACGGGACCGGCACGTCCGCGCCGCCGTCGAAGCCGCCGTAGGCGTCCGCGAGGTTCGCTGCCTTCTGCTCGAGTTCGACGCGGCTGCCGATGGGCCGTGACTGTTCCGACGCCGCGGCCGACAACTGGGATCCGCGGGGCCGCAGCTCCCAATACGCCTGGACCTCTTCAGCACTGACGTGTTCGACCGGACCGCGGAAGTGCACTTGGCGCTCGAGTCCGATCCAGGGGAATGTCACCGAGGCATAGGGATTCGCGGCCAGGTGCCGGCCCTTGTCCGAGTCGTAGCCGGTGAAGAAGACCACTCCGTTCGCGTCGACTCCCTTGCACAGAACGGTTCGGGTCGACGGCCGGCCGGCCGCGTCGACAGTGCCGAGGACCATCGCGTTGGGTTCGGCGATCCGGGCGTCGACGGCTTCGCGCAGCCAGACACCGAACAGATCCAGCCACGGCGGGTCGCCGCGAAGCCAACTCGGATCGAGGTTCTCGCGGATACCGTCGGCACCGGCGGCGCGGTCGCCCTCACCGATGTTGGGTGGGATCCCGCCGCCATATCCGACACGCATGTTCGGCAGGTCGATGGGGTCGCGCGACTGGTCCGGCACTTTCCTGACGCTACTCCGACCTCGGTCGTTACTCCGGGGTACACGCGGGGCGTCGTGCTGATCTACAGTTCCACGTGGATTGCATCCCCGCGGATGCACGACACGGACGTCGAGTGAGGTGGGTTGCCATGGCCAACACTGTTCCCGAGGATTTCGTCGCCGGACTCGAGGGCGTGGTGGCCTTCACGACCGACATCGCCGAACCGGACAAGAACGGCGGCAACCTCCGCTACCGCGGCGTCGACATCGAGGACCTGGTCGAGAACAAGGTGACCTTCGCCGACGTGTGGGCCCTCCTGGTCGACGGCAAGTTCGGCGACGGCCTGCCGCCCGCCGAACCGTTCCCACTGCCGATCCACACCGGTGACGTGCGCGTCGACGTCCAGGCCGCGCTCGCCATGCTCGCCCCGATCTGGGGTTACCAGCCGCTCCTCGACATCGACGACGAGACCGCCCGCGACAACCTCGCCCGCGCGTCGGTGATGGCGCTGTCGTACGTGGCGCAGTCCGCGCGCGGCATCCACCAGCCCGCGGTCCCCCAGCACGTCATCGACGAATGCGACACCGTCACCGCACGTTTCATGACCCGCTGGAAGGGCGACCCCGACCCCCGGCACATCGCCGCGATCGACGCCTACTGGGTCAGCGCCGCCGAACACGGCATGAACGCATCCACGTTCACCGCGCGGGTCATCGCCTCCACGGGCGCCGACGTCGCGGCGTCGCTGTCGGGCGCGATCGGCGCCATGTCCGGCCCGCTGCACGGTGGCGCCCCCGCACGCGTGCTGCCGATGATCGAGGAGGTCGAGAACACCGGCGACGCACGAGGACTCGTGAAGGGAATCCTCGATCGCAAGGAGAAGTTGATGGGCTTCGGGCATCGGGTCTACCGCGCGGAGGACCCGCGTGCCCGCGTGCTCCGCCGCACCGCCCAGGAATTGGGCGTCCCCCGCTTCGAGATCGCCGCCGCACTCGAGCAGGCCGCGCTCACCGAGCTCCGGGAACGACGCCCCGACCGCGCCATCGAGACCAACGTCGAGTTCTGGGCGGCGGTCATCCTCGACTTCGCCGAGGTGCCGACGCACATGATGCCGGCGATGTTCACCTGCGGCCGGACCGCCGGCTGGTGTGCCCACATCCTCGAGCAGAAGCGCCTCGGCAAGCTGGTCCGCCCGGCCGCGATCTACACCGGCCCGAGCCCCCGTCGCCCGGAGGACGTCGAGGGCTGGGGTGACGTCGTGAAGCCGGGCCTGTAGACCCCTTCCACAGGCGCGGCCAGGTTCAGCCTGGTCGGGGTCGGTTGTGGACACCCGCTCGTCGGGTCGCGTCCGGCATCGTAAAGTGTTCCCCAAGTCACGTGCTCACAACGACTGTCGGGGGAACGATGAGCGGGGATTTTGTCGTCAACTCAGGTGCGATGGACGGCGTCGCAGGTGCACTCGAGGGCATGGGGTACTTCATCGAGTCCGCGCCGCGGCCGGACATCAGCGCGACCATCAGCTCAGCGATGCCGAACTCACCGCTCGTCGGCGCGGGTGCCGACGCCACCGCGAAGCTGACGCAGGCACAGACCGCCGTATCCGGGCAGTGGGAGACGTTCGCCTCCGCGGTGCGTGCGGCTCGCACGATCGCAGTGGACGTCGACGACGAGAACGCGACCAAGTTCCGGACGCTGTCCGCGCTCCCGGACAGCGAGGCGCCCCGATGAGTGGGAGCCCGGCTCTCACCAAGGTGATCATGGATTCGTGGCGGCCGTGGGAGCTGGCGGAAGCAAAGCTGACCGGACTCTCCGACGCCATCCGCGAGAACTCTGAGGCTGCGGAACGAACGGTTGACCAAGTGCCGAACACGTCCTGGGCCGGCGGCGCCAGGTCTGCGGCCAATGCGCGGGCGAGCGACCAGAACGGATGGGCAAAGAAGGTCGCCGGCAAGGTCGACGACCTCCAGACGGCGCTGAACAATGCCGCTTCGGCAATCGACTCGTCGAAGATTGCCGTGAACGGCGCCCTGCTAGGCGCCTCGATGCAGCGCTTCGTGCTCATCAGCGAGTCCGACCCGGCTTGGCAGATGCGGTACGTCCCGAAGGAGGACGACGACCTCACTCCTGGTCAGATAGCCGACAAGGAACGCGAGATGACCAGCTACGTTAAGGGGAAAGCCGACGAGCTGGCCGCCATAGCATCGGACCACGCCGCGCTGATCCGGACCGCGGTGGGGAATCTCGACACCATCGCACCGCCGGCGCTCACGCTCAGCGCGCAGGACGGGCGTCGTCACGGCCAGCTGGCCGCCGATGGCTGGACCGACGAAGAGGCTGCCGCGGTCGGACGAAACTTGCGAGCCGCGGGTCTGAGCGACGAGCAGATCGTTCGTCTGATGAACGGCGAGAAGCTGGACGACGTCCCGCGTGGTGTCCAGGAGTACCTGCACACGTTCTACGGCTCTGTGGGCTCCGAAGGGCTCTTCGACTTGAAGTCCAAGTTCGACGGCATGCACACACCCGTCGGAGACTCGTGGTCCAAGGCGCTCGGCCAAGGTCTCCTCACCCTGTCGAACGAGAACGTCGGCGCGAATACCGGGTATCAGTACCTGCCCGGCTGGGTGCAGGACTGGGCCGAGAACCGTGCAAGCGACGGCGCGACCCTGAGATACCAAGACGTTCCCTTTGCGAGCCTGCTAGGCAACTCTGGTTCCGTTCCCCCGGGGGAGAGATTGGGCACCGAGCTCATTCGCAGAGGCGCCGCGGGAGCGTCGCGCGACATCGGCGGTGACGGTCAACGACCTGAAGTCGCCTACGGGGCTTTCGAAACCGATCCAAATGAGCTGAAGCGTACCTACGAGTCGACCATCCGACAGTTCCTCGAAGTCGGGACCAGGAACCACGAGTCGGCGACGGCGATTCTCACCGGTGAGTACTCGGATGGCGCCAAACTGGCGGATTATGACCGAGACGAGACCGTCGGTCACGTGATGCGACACGACTGGGACGACCACGGCCATACTGCTAGCGGCTTGGTCGACTGGATCCACGAGTACAGCAGCACGGGAGATCCTGCAAAGATTGCGCAAGCCGACCGCGCATACGCTGGTCTGTGGGATTTCGCAACCTCTACAGACGGCAACAACAACTTCAAGGGCCTGATGAACACCAATGACGACGGGGATGCGTTAGGAAAGATCAACCCTCACCTGGCAGATGCACTCAGAAAGGCCTCGCTACCCTACCTCAATTACCTCGCGAATCCCGATTCATCACCGCAGATACACGGTCATCCCGATCTTGAGCTTGCCGACCACGAACGACCCAACGAATTCCGAGCACGAGCGATCCGCATGTTTAGCCTGATCGCGTCAGACGACTCGCCCAACGGTGGCGACCCTACAGACGAGAATCCCGACGGAATAAACGCAGCGACTGAATTATATCGGGACCTACTAGCCCGCGCTAACATGAACGCTTCCTTGGTTCTATCCGAACCTCACCTGGCACAAAGCCTCGGCCTCACCAGTGGCGAACTCCTGCAATTAGGACAGGCCGGAATCTACGGTGCTCAATATGATCAAGAACTTGATCGAGACAGCGAGGTCAAGCGATCAGAAGCCGCGACTCAGAACACCGTAAAAATACTTTCCTCTGCCAGTTACGCCCTGACGTTGGTCCCCCACGGAGCGGTACCTTCCGCACTCGTTGGAGGCGCGGCCCCTTGGATTGCCGGGCCCGAAATCAACGACGACGTTCCATTTAACCTCCCGTCAGATGACACAGCATTCGGAATTGGTGACAGCGAATCGCAAAAACTATCTTTCGCTTACTCCATGCTCACGTCCGCGGGCGTTTCGGGACCTGCTGAATGGTACGACTCAAGCGGCACACTCAAACCGTTATCCGATATGTTAGAACAGTCGGACGGTGACGCTAGTCAGTTGGACCAAGCGATCAGGACGGTGCTGGCGACCAAATATCAAAGAGAGTTCACGCCCGGCGGTGAAGCCGACTACTGGGACGAGGGCGTGGAGGAAGGTTTGACGCCAGAGAACAGCCGGTATGACGGGTCCGATTTAACGACGTATCGAGAATGGATTCTGGACGGAACTCGAGAATGAAACTGGCTAGCGCGACAGCACTTTTCCCAGCATTGGCACTCCTTGTCGCAGCCTGTGCGGGCCCGGACGTACCGGCAATCCTCTCAAGCTCGGAACATGCCGCGGAACTTACTCAGCCTCGACCTTCCGACGCCAGCGACTACAGATTCCCGTCAGATCTCGCTGGCAACTTCACGGTCGTTTGGTCGGCAGAACCAGGCATCAGCCTGTTCTCCCGCCAGGGCGAGGTGGTCCGAGCCACAGGTGAAGCCGCTTCGCTGCTAGGCGTGCCAGGTTCCCGCAACTACCCCGGCGCGGAACGCGCTGCCGCCGAGGCATACGAGAGGTTCGGAGGCGACGACTTCAGCGGTGACCCTGGGAACCTAACCGCGCGCAGCGGAACGATTTTCATGCATTTGGTGTCAATTCAGTCGACACCGACCAGCATCAAGGCAATTGGATGTTTATACAATTTCGGCTTCGTTGCGGAGTTCGCGGACGATCCGAAAGTAGGCGGCCCCCTTGCAGGTTGGGGTTTCGAGATAGACGCCGTCCGTCCAGCAGATGCCAAGGACCCACGCGCTGACCGTCCGCGTGGCGACATTCATGAAACTGGTGACCGAGCACCTCGATTTGACGCCTTTCTTCCGTGGCAAGTTTCGTATAAGGGCGTTCGGTTCGACGACGCACGACTATCACGATGCGCGGATCATGGGCTTGCCTTGGCACGAAGTCATCCTGCGTACCGCGACTCCGATCTAACTGCCGATACCGTTTCGGTTTCACTGGAACCCGTCCAGCGAGACCTCGTTCCTGTGCTTCCGCAGTACCCCACATGGCCTTCACCCTGACTACGACGGAGATATGCAACTGGTTGCCCGGGGTCGGGACGCAACCAGCGCAGCTTTCGGTGAAGCCAGCGTCTCTGTGCGGCGGCCATTCGACCCAGAACCCGCACCGTTCGCCGGGTTGCAGGGACCGAACCCGAGGTGGCCGGGGCCACTCCCTAGAATTGCCGTCATGAGCGAAGCCGCCACCGCATCCATCACCCTGCCCGCCGACCTGCTGCCGTCGGACGGCCGCTTCGGATGCGGGCCGTCGAAGGTTCGCCCCGAGCAGTTGCAGTCCCTCGTCGACACCGGCGCGTCGGTGTTCGGCACCAGCCACCGTCAGGCACCGGTGAAGAACGTCGTCGGCTCGATCCGCGAGGGTCTGTCGAACCTGTTCTCGCTGCCCGAGGGCTATGAGGTCGTGATCTCCAACGGCGGCACCACGGCATTCTGGGACGCCGCGGCGTTCGGCCTGATCAAGCAGCGTTCGCTGCACCTCACCTATGGCGAGTTCTCGTCGAAGTTCGCGACGGTCTCGAAGAAGGCCCCCTTCCTCGACTCCCCCGCAGTCATCTCGACCGACCCCGGCACCGCGCCCGACCCGGCCGCGCTGACCGTCGACGACTTCGGCGGCGTCGACCTCATCGGCTGGGCCCACAACGAGACCTCGACGGGCGTCGCGGTGCCCGTCGTCCGTCCCGCCGGTTCGGATGACGCGCTCATCGCCATCGACGCCACCTCGGGTGCGGGCGGCCTGCCCGTCAACGTCGCCGACGCCGACGTCTACTACTTCGCGCCGCAGAAATGCTTCGCCGCCGACGGCGGGCTCTGGGTCGCGCTGATGAGCCCGCGGGCGCTCGCACGCATCGCCGACATCGCCGAGACCGATCGCTGGTGCCCGGAGTTCCTGTCGCTGCCGACCGCCGTCGACAACAGCAGCAAGAACCAGACCTACAACACCCCGGCCGTCGGATCGCTGCTGCTGTTCGCCAACCAGATCGAGTGGATGAACAACAACGGCGGCCTCGACTGGTGCGTCTCGCGCACCGCTGATTCCAGCTCGCGTCTCTACCAGTGGGCCGAGGCGAGCGAGTTCGCGACGCCGTTCGTCACCGAGGCGGCCAACCGCAGCCAGGTCGTCGGCACCATCGATTTCAACGACGATGTCGACGCCGCGGCCGTCGCGAAGATCCTTCGCGCGCACGGGGTCGTCGACACCGAGCCGTACCGCAAGCTCGGCCGGAACCAGCTGCGCATCGGCATGTTCCCGGCCATCGAGCCGGAGGACGTCAGCAAGCTCACCCAGTGCATCGACTACATCGTCGAGCGCCTCTGATCCCCTGCTCGACACCTCGTCGCCGGCGCGCCGCACAGATCGTTGCGGCGCGCCGGTGGTGCTTCACCGAACCGGTAGCCTGGTTCCCACAGACCACATACGACGCATCGATCGCTGGCGTCGCTTGCGCCCCACGCGTGCTGAACTGCGGTTTTGCCGCGTGTCCCACAGTGAACCGGCAGATCGGTGAGTTAATGTGACCCCAATGCGTGCACCGACCGGAGGAGGAGCAGATGCGTGAGCTCCGCGTCGTCGGGGTGGAAACCGACGGCTCCCATGTCATCTGCCAGGACCCGCAATCGGGCGAGAAATTCCGCATCGCCTCCGACGAACGCCTCCGCGCCGCCGCCCGCGGCGACATCTCACGACTGGGACAGATCGAGATCGAGATGGAGAGTGCATTGCGGCCACGCGAAATCCAGGCACGAATCCGAGCGGGTGCAACCGTCGCCGAGGTGGCGGCCGCAGCCGGGGTGGGTGTGGACAAGATCGAACGCTTCGCCCACCCGGTCCTCCTCGAGCGCAGCCGCGCCACCGAACTCGCCGGCGCCGCGCATCCCATCCGCCATGACGGCCCGGCAGTGGCGACCCTGGTCGAGTCGGTCGCCGAGGGACTCCTCGCCTACGGCCAGAATCCCAACGACGCCGACTGGGACGCATGGAAGGGCGACGACGGGTACTGGGTGGTCCAGGTCGCGTGGAGCGTCGGACGCACCGACAACCTGGCGCACTGGCGCTACCAGCCGGGATCGCACGGTGGCAGCGTCGACCCGCTCGACGACCTGGCCGACGAGCTCACCCATCCCGAGACCATCGCGCCCCGTCGTCGGCTGACCCCGGTCGCCACCCCCGAAGTCGCTGTCGAGACGACCCCGGACGGACGCGAAGAGGTCACCATCGACGCGGCCTCGATCATCGGCGCGCAGCGCGCCCGCCACGACCGCCGCACCGCGGCCGAGGACGACGGCGCCGTGCCGTTCGACTTCGGATTCGACGACGAGCCGTCCGCCGCCACCGCCGAAGCCTCGGACACGGACGACACGGCGGCCACTCCCACCGCCGCCGACGCCGACGCCGACGACTCGGTGCCCGCACCGTCGTCCGGCCCCGAACGTCCGCGCCGCAAGAAGGCACGTAAACCGGCTGTCCCGGCGTGGGAGGATGTCCTGCTCGGCGTGCGCAGCAACGGGAACAGCTGAGTGTCCTCCGCACGCGCGGCCACGGTCTGGTTCATCGACACCGACGACCCGGCCGCGATCCTCCGCTCGCGTCCGGCCAACGACTCCCAGCACGCCCAGCAGGTTGCGACGACCGTCTTCGGTGACAGCGTCCTGGTCCCGCTCGTCGACACCGATCTCGCGTCCGCTGCCGCGGTCCGCGACACCCACGTCTATGCCGGGTTCTACGGTCCGCTCGCCGTCGTGTCGTGTTCGCTGTTCGAGACGACCACGCCGTCGACGCTGACCCGCGCGCTCGCGCGAATCCGCCCCAGCGCGACCACGACCCTCCTCTACACCGAGCCCGACTCCTCACTCGGAGTGTTCGCCCGGTGGGAGTCGGGGACGCTTCGACGCTCCTTCGCCGCCGACCCGGTCACCATCCACGAGGACCACGGCCTGCCGTTCACGTTCGAGAAGCCGTTCTGGGGTGGCGAACACCCGCTCAGCCACGCCGAGGGCGTGCCCACCGCACCCATGTCGCTCCCCTTCCATCCCGCGCACCTCGCCGAGGAATCGAACCGTGC
This sequence comes from Gordonia sp. IITR100, assembly GCF_002009645.1. Classification (NCBI taxonomy): domain Bacteria; kingdom Bacillati; phylum Actinomycetota; class Actinomycetes; order Mycobacteriales; family Gordoniaceae; genus Gordonia; species Gordonia sp. IITR100. The sequence goes on from NZ_MVKV01000013.1 coordinate 123,180, forward strand.
GTGGCTCGGGTTCCGCTACACCCACCCGCTCGCGGAGTCCGATCTCGACCCGGCCCAGATCACCGTCACCTGCTTCGCGTTGCACCCGACCGAATACGAACCGACCGCGGCCGACTACGAGAACTACCGCGCCGCAACGGCTTCGCGCGCCCGGGAGCGGACGGGATCGCCCGGTCAGGACGCGCGCAAGCGCGGGCGCATCCGCGAGTACTTCGGGTTCTAGGGTGCGGGGCGTCCCAGCGCGAGCAGCGCGATCGACGACGCGACCCCGGCGAGGAAGCCGAGCAGCAATCCCCACACGACCCACCGCCACACGGGCCGCGCCCGGAACTCCCAGAGGGTCCACCCGAGTCCGCCCGCGACGACCAGTACGGCGGCGATTCCGAGGAACCGCAGGATCTCGCCGATGAGCAGGTAGACGCCGACCAAGACGAATGCGGCGAACAGCGCGCACGAGGCACCGACGATCAGCCCCAGGGCCCACGGCGTCGGTTCGACACCCTCCCGCTCGACGGTCACAATCCCATGGTGCCCGACCGGGCGCGCTCGTAGAACGCAACGGCCGCAGCGGTCGCCACGTTCAGCGAGTCGGTGCCCCGGCTCATCGGGATTCGCGCCTTCACGTCGGTGGCCGCCATCGCCGATGCGGTGAGACCGGGGCCCTCCGCACCGACCAGGAAGCCGACCTTGTCGGCGGTGACGGCTTCGGCCAGTGTCACGGCGGCGGGATCGGGCGTCAACGAGACCAGCTGGAAGTCGCGTTCCCGCACCAGGTCCAGACCGCGCGGCCAGTCGTCGAATCTCGCGAACGGCACGAGCAGTGCGTGGCCCATCGACACCCGCACGCATCGGCGGTACAGCGGGTCGGCGCAACCCTGACCGAAAAGCACTGCGTCGACGCCCAATCCGGCGGCGTTGCGGAAGATCGATCCGATGTTCTCGTGGTCGTTCACACCTTCGAGGATCGCGACGGTCCGCGCGCTCTCGAGGACCTCCGGCACCGTGAGCACGGGCGGTCGGCGCGACACGGCGAGCACGCCGCGGTTGAGGTGGAAGCCGACGATCTCGGCCATGACCTCGGCGGTGGCGCGGAAGAACGGGACACCGGCCAGCCCGGGATCACAGAGATCGGCGTCGAGCTCGTCGAGGCGTTTCGCGACACCGAGGAAGGCGTGGGTCGCGAACCGTGACGCGATCATCCGCTGGGCGACGAGAACACCTTCGGCGATGACCAGACCGCGGCCCGGGCGCCCGCCGGGCAGAACCGGGAGATCGGGCCGTCGGTCGACGGAGTTGAGGTCGCGGAAGTCGTCGACGCGCGGGTCCTCCGGGTCGTCGATCTCGATCACGTTCACTGCGAGCCCGGGCACCGCAACAGTCTGCCACCCGGACGAAACCGGCAGCGCACGGGTGTGAAACTGTGGAGGGCGTGACCAGCGATTCGACTCCGATGTCACGTCTGACCCTCACCCGCGCCACCGACGCGGACTGGGCCGACATCATCACCACCGATGCCCGCGCGTTCGCCATGCGCAATCCGCTGCCCGACGACGAGGTCGCCGATCTGCGCGGCAAGGTCGCCGACGACGACGTCGTGCTGGTGCGCGACACCGGGTTGGACACGCAGCCCCTCGTCGGAGTGGCGATGTTCTATCGGATGTCGATGTCACTGCCCGGCGGTGGCGTGTCCGACGCGGCCGGACTGTCGTGGGTCTCGGTGGCGTCGACCCACCGGCGTCGCGGCATCCTCCGCCGCATGCTCACCGAACTCGTCGAGCAGTGGGAATCGGAGAAGTACACCTTCGGAATCCTCACCGCGAGTGAGGGCACCATCTACGAACGCTTCGGCTTCGGACCGGCATGCTTCGCGAACTCGGTGTCGCTGAGCCCGGGCGCGGAGATGCGAGCGGCCCAGCCCGACGATGCCACCGTCCGGTATGCCGACGCCGACGCGGTGGCCGCCGCGATCCCCGACCTCCACGCACGGTGGACGCTGACCACCCCGGGCGCGCTCACCCGCACCCCCGCCTGGTGGAATCCCATCCTGGCCGACCGGGCGTCGGAGCGCCCGCTGTCGGCAAGCGGTCTGCACTACCTGCTGCACGCCGACGGCTACGCGAGCTATCGCATCTACAAGGACGAGACCGGCGCGGTGCGCGGCGAGGTCAACGAGGTCTTCGCGGTCACCGACGACGCACACACCGATCTGTGGCGCGTCCTGATCAGCCTCGACCTCATCCCCTCGCTCACCGCGACCATCCCGGTCGACGACCCGCTGTCGCAGAAACTCGTGAATCCGCGGTCGGTGTCGGTCACCGGGACCGCCGACACGATGTGGCTGCGCATCCTCGACGTCCCGGCCGCGCTCGGCGCCCGCCACTATGCCGCCGACCTGGACGCCGTGATCGAGGTGACCGACGAATTCCGCGGGCACGGAGGCGTTTTCGACATCTCGGTACGCGAGGGCGGGGCGATCGTCGCGCCGGCGAAGTCGGGAGCGACGCCCACCGTCTCGCTCGACATCTCGGTGCTGTCGAGCATCTACCTCGGCGGGATCCGACCCTCGGCCTTCGCGGCGGCGAGACGGCTGCGCGTCGACTCCCCGGCGACGCTGCGCGCGCTGGATCACGCGTTCATGACCGACCGCGCACCCTTCTCGGGCACGTTCTTCTGAGTCAGATCGCGCGTGAGCGCGGGACGTCGGTGTCGGCCTGCCCGAGGATCTTGTTGGCGATGCGCACGGCCTCGCGCAGGATGTCCCGCTCCTCGGCGGACAGTTCCGCGAGGCGGTCGCTCAACCATGCCGTGCGGGCGGCGAGTTCGTCGGTCACGACTTCGACGCCCTCCGGGGACAACGTCACGATGGCCTGACGGCCGTCGGTGGGATGGGGTTCGCGCTTGATCATCCCGAGATCCGACAGCGAGGCGATGACCCTGGTCATCGACGGCGGGCGAACCCGCTCGGCGGCCGCGAGCGCACCTGGTGTCATCGGGCCCTCGTGGTGCAGCGTGTTGAGGGCGGACAGCTGAGTGAGCGAGACCAGCTTGTTCTCCCGCCGACCTCGGAGTCGGCGCGCCAGGCGCACCACGGCGAGGGACAGGTCGCCGGACAGACTTCCGTCACCATAAGGTGCATGCATTGCCAAATCGTAGGCCAGGAAATCGGCCTCACTGCCCGTCCGCGACGAAATTGAACCGGGTGGACGACACCGAAACGGGCAAACCCGGACAGATGACCAAGTCCGTCAGCCGATGAGGTCGGAGATCGGTCCGCGCGCGAAGTAGGCGACGAAGATCGCGGCGACGAACCAGAGCAACGGATGCACGGTGCGGGCCTTGCCCGCCGCGGTCGCCATCACGACCCAGCTGATAAAGCCGATGCCGATGCCGTTGGCGATCGAGTAGGTGAAGGGCATCGTGACCACGGTCAGGAAGGCCGGGAGCGCATAGTCGAGCCGCTTGAAGTCGACGGTCGTGAGCTGGCCGATCATCATCGCGCCGACGACCACCAGCGCGGGGGCGACCGCCTCGAGCGGGATCACCTCGTAGAGCGGTGTCAGGAACATCGCGACCAGGAACAGGATTCCGGTCACCACGTTGGCGAGGCCGGTGCGCGCACCTTCGGCGATACCGGACGCAGACTCGACGAACACCGTGTTCGACGACGCCGAGGCGGCACCGCCGGCGATGGCGCCGGTCCCCTCGACCACCAGCGCACGCCCGACCCCGGGCAGGTTGCCCTTCTCGTCGGCGAGCCCGGCCTCCTTGCCGAGGCCGGTCATCGTGCCCATGGCGTCGAAGAAGTTCGAGAGCACCAGCGCGAACACCAGCACCGACGCCGCGAGCACACCGATCCGGGTGAACGCGCCGAACAGGTCGACGTCACCGATCAGGCTGAGATCGGGCAGACCGCCGAGGGCGCTCGGGATGTCGGGCACGCTGAGACCCCAGCCGGAGGGGTTGGCGACGCTGGACCCGTAATCGAAGATCCGCTCCAGCACGATCGACAGCACCGTAGTGATCGCGATACCGATCAACAGGCCGCCGGGGACCCGACGCACCACCAGGACGCCCATCAGCAGCACCCCGACCGCGAAGATCAGTGTGGGGATCGTGGAGATCGAGTTGTCGCTGCCCAGCTGCACCGGGACGGTGGTGCCGGCGGCGTCGGGAACGCGCTTGACGAATCCCGCGTCGACGAAACCGATGAACGCGATGAACAGGCCGATCCCCGCCGCGATCGCGGCTTTCAGTTCGGCGGGCACCGCGTTGAACACCGCGGTGCGGAATCCGGTGACGGCCAGCAGGACGATGATGATGCCGTCGACGACCACCAGACCCATTGCCTCGGGCCAGGTCACCTGCGGCGCGATGGACACCGCCAGCAGGCTGTTGATGCCGAGACCCGCCGCGATCGCGAACGGATAGTTGGCGACCAGGCCGAACAGGATCGACATCACGCCCGCGACGAGCGCGGTGACCGCGGCGACCTGCGCCAGCGGCAGGACGTTGCCCAGGACGTCGGTGTTCTTGTCACCGCCCGGGATACCGCCGATGATGATCGGGTTGAGCACCACGATGTAGGCCATCGTGAAGAACGTGACCAGGCCACCGCGGAACTCGCGGTTGATCGTCGAACCACGTTCGGAGATCTTGAAGAACCGGTCGAGCGGGCCGCGCGGGACCGCCGAATCCGGCCCCGGGGTGGTCGCGGGAAAGTCGGGCTCGGTGGGGAGGTTCCCCCTCGACGTGTCCGCACCCGGGATGTCGGAGGACCTCAGATCGCGAGACTCACTCGGCTCATCGTGTGGCACGTTCCGAAAGCTACCCTGTTGTCCATGTCCACGACACTCGAGATCCCCGAACTCCCCCGCGCGCTGCGCGCCCCGGAGCCGGTGATCGTGGTCGGGATGATCGGGTGGGTGGTGGCGACGGTGGTCGTCGCGGTCACCGATCTCGGTGGCGATCGCGCGCTGTCCGTGTGCCTGGTGGGCCTGGCCGTCGGTCTGCTCGGGACGACGATCGTCCTCGTCCAGCGCGCCGGTGTCCGACGCGGTGATCGAGGCGCGCAGGAAGGTCTCGACTAGCTTCTGTCCGGTTCGGCGCGATTCGGTTGAGCGGGCGCGTCGAATTCGTCGGTGCCGGGTTCGTGTTCGAGGACGCGACCGGGTCCGAACAGCAGAGCGACGAAGTAGAGGCCACCCGCCGCGATCAGCCCGAGCACGATCAGGGTCGGTACCCGCGCGTCGTCGGGCGTGACGAGCACGAACAGGGCGACCCCCACCCAGATCAGCGCGGCGATCGCGACCGGCACCTCGAGGCGTCCGAGACTGAACCCACCGGACTTGCGCTCCAACCGCTTTCGGACGACCAGGTACAGCACGACGGTCCCGCCGTAGATGAGCGCGGGCAGGATCGTCGACGCGATGATCAGCTCGATCAGCGCCGCCCCGGGCAGTGCCAGCATCAGCACCACCCCGACGCCGAGGATGAGCAGCGTCGCCGGTACCGGTGTCTGGGTCCGGGGGTTGACCCTGGCCATCAGCCGGTGCGCCGGGAAGCGACGGTCGCGGGCCATCGCGAAGACCTGCCGGGCGCAGGCCGCCATCACCACCATGCCGGCGCCGAACATCGCGAAGACGATGCAGGCGAGCAGGATTCGCTCGGCGACCGGCCCGAGTTGTTCCCGGATGATCGCGGCGACCGGCGACCCGTCGGCCGTGACCGCCTGGACGTCCTCGATCGCCGTTGTGAGGACGATGAGGAAGACCAGTCCCAGGACCGCGGCGGCCACCACTGATCCGACGATCGCCCGGGGCACGCTGCGGAACGGATCCTTCGCCTCTTCGGCGAGGTTGGCCGCGGAATCGAACCCGACCAGGGTGGTGAGTCCCATGACCATCGCGGCCATCACCCCGCCACCGATCGCCCAGTAGTCCGGCGCACCGGCGGCCACTCCCTCGGACACCAGGTTGCCCGGGTGACCGCTTCCGCTGAACACCATCACCGCCGCGAGCACCAGGATCAGGATCGCCACGATCGCCAACTCGACCGCGACCGCGCCGGAGGTGAACAGGCCGAGCAACCGGGTCGAGGCGATCACCAGCACGGCCTGGATGACGAGCACGACAAGGGCGATGACGCGGGCGACGTCCTCGTTCTCGGCCATCCCGGCGAGCGGCATCAGCGCCTGACTGGCCAGCGCGTTGTCCATGGCGACCACGCCGATCGCGAGGTACCAGAAGCTCAGCCAGCCGAAGAACCAGCCGATCTTCGGGTTCGCCAGCCTCGACGCCCACTGATACGACGACCCGCTCAGTGCGATCCGGGCGGCGAACTGGGCGACGACCAGCGCGATCAGGGTCTGGCCGACCGCGGCGACGATCCACAACCAGCTCCCGACCGGACCCGCCGTGGTGAGCACGCTGCCGTAGGTGGCGAAGATCCCGACCGCGACGGAGATGAACGCGAAGGAGATCGCGAACACCGCGAACCCGCCGAGCGTTCGGCGCAGCTCCGGACGGTAACCGCTCATGCGGATCTCGTCGGGCGATCCTCCGCCGGCACCCGACGGGGTGACCACGTCCTCCGCCATGGCGGTCCTTTCGTCGGGTGGCTACACGAGCAGGTCGTCCAGCCGTTGCGCGATGATCCCGACCGCGTATCCGAGACGTTCGAACGCCTTGTTGGTGGTCTGGCCGTGGTAATAGCGGTAGTAGATCTGCTGGGCGATCACCCCCGCCCGGAACAGTCCGAACACCTCATACCAGCGCCAGCGTTCCGGCGTCATGTCGAATCCCATACGCTCGCAATAGTTCTCGACGAACTCGGCACGACTGAGCATGCCGGGCAGGTGCGTCGGGACGCGTCGCATGAGCTGCATGGCATCCGGGTCGTCGGCCTGGATCCAGTAGGCCATCGAACCCGCGACATCCATCAGGGGATCGCCGAGGGTCGCCATCTCCCAGTCCAGGATGCCGATCACCCGGGTGGGATCGTCCTTGTCGAGGACGACGTTGTCGAGCTTGAAGTCGTTGTGGATGACGCAGTTGGCGACGTCGTCGGGCTGATTGTCGGCCAGCCACGTCATCGTCGACTCGAAGTCGGGCACGTCGTCGGTGTGCGCATTGCGGAACCGCGCCGACCAGCCCTCGACCTGCCGTCGCACATAACCCGGCCCCTTGCCGAGATCGGCGAGTCCGGTCGTGCTCGGATCGACCGAGTGGACCTCGACCAGGGTGTCGATGAAGTTCAGACAGAGCCGGCGCGCCTGCTCGGCGTCGAGCGGGACGTCGGCGGGCCACTCGGTCCGCGGGATGACGCCGTCGATGCGGCCCATCACGTAGAAGTCCGCACCCAGGACCGACTCGTCGTCGCAGAACGCGATCATCGGCGCGATGTAGCGGATGGCGGTCGCGAGCTCGGACTGGATCCGGTACTCGCGTGCCATGTCGTGCGCGCCCCGCGCCTTGGTACCCCGGGGCGCCCGGCGCAGGATCAGATCCCTGGACGGATAGCGCAGCAGGTACGTGAGATTCGAAGCACCGCCGCCGAATTGACGGACCTCCGGCACGGCGTCGAGACCGGTCGGGTCCGCGGCGTTGGCCTCCAGCCATTTGGCCATCGCCTCGACGTCGAATGCATCCTCGGTGCGGACCTCGCCCGCACCGGTCACCTCGTTGGTCATCCTCGTCCCCCGATCAGCGGTACTTGCCGAACTCGATGCGCGCAACCACGTTGCGGTGCACCTCGTCCGGGCCATCGGCGAGTCGGAGCGACCGCGCGCCCACCCACGCCTGCGCGAGCGGGAAGTCGTCGGTGAGACCGGCACCGCCGTGCAACTGGATGGCGAGGTCGATGACGTCGAGTGCCATGTTGGGCACCTCGACCTTGATCTCGCTGACCGCCGACAGGGCTTCGCGGGACATGCCCTGGTCGAGCAACCAGGCCGCGTGGTGGACGAGGAGTCGCGACCGGTTGATCGCGATGCGGGCGTCGGCGATGCGCTCACTGTTGCCGCCGAGCCGGGCGAGCTGCTTGCCGAACGCCTCCCGCGAGAGTGCGCGACGCACACCGAGTTCCAGTGCCCGCTCGGCGAGTCCGATCGCCCGCATGCAGTGGTGCACGCGACCCGGACCGAGCCGGCCCTGGGCGATCTCGAAGGCGCGGCCGGGTCCGAGCAAGATGTTCGATGCCGGGACGCGCACGTTGTCGAAGCTGACCTCGCCGTGGCCGAACGGCTCGTCGAAGTAGCCCATGGTGGTGAGCATCCGGTCGATCGTGACGCCGGGGGCGTCGATCGGGATGAGCACCATCGTGTGCCGCGACTTCCGGTCGGCCTCGGCGTCGGTGACGCCCATGAAAATGAGGACCTTGCAGTCCGGATGGCCGACGCCGGTGGAGAACCACTTGGTCCCGTTGATGACGACGTCATCGCCGTCGAGCACGGCGGTCGCGGCCATGTTGGTGGCGTCCGACGACGCGACGGCCGGCTCGGTCATGCAGAAGGCGCTGCGGATCTCGGCGGTCAGAAGGGGTTCGAGCCACTGCTTGCGCTGCTCGTCGGTGCCATAGCGCAACAACACCTCCATGTTGCCGGTGTCGGGGGCGTTGCAGTTGAAGATCACCGGCGCGAGCCCGGACGATCCCATCGCCTCAGCGATCGGCGCATACTCGGAGTTGGTCAACCCGGCGCCGCCGTCGGTGCCGAAGTCGGCGGCATAGCGGCCGGCGTGCTCGGCGGGCAGGAAGAGGTTCCACAGCCCCTCCGAGCGGGCCTTCTTCTGCAGTTCGGCGATGATCGGCGACGGCGTCCACGGGTTGCCGTTCTCGTCGCGGCGGGTCTTGATGTCCCGATGGATCTCGGGTTCGACCGGCTCGATCTCGGTGGTCACGAAGGTGCGCACGCGTTCGGTGAGTTCGGCCGACCGCGCTGACGGAGAGAAATCCATACCCGACCGTATCGCGATGAACCGATTACTCGTCATCGTTCCGAGCAAACCGGCGCGGCGTCGGGCACCGTCACTTCCAGTAGAGGGTCGTCCGCTCCGGTCCGGCCGTGGTGCTCACCAGTTTCGCGAAGCAGTTGTCCGGGCCGAATCCCTGGGCGCGACACCAGTTGTTGGCCTCGACCGGGCCCGGGAAGGTCGCCGCGGCCACCGTCACCCACCAGCCGCGGTACGAGAACACCGGCCACTCGTCACTCCACAGGAGCCGAACGTCGTTGAACCGCAACCGGAGTGCCAGGAACTCGTCGAGGATGGCCTGGTCGGTCCAGGTCCGCCCCTCGGCGACGAGACCCGGCCGTTTGGAGCTCAGCTGCGCCACCCACCGGTTGTTCAGGTTTGCCACGATGAAGGCCCGATCGGCGTCGGCCTGCAGACGGAGGGCGCTGACGCTGCTCGCCGTCACGTCGGCTCCGGCCGGGAACGACACCCCGGTGGCGGTCGACGACGCGGCCGTTCCCGACTGCGGAGTCGCGAGCTTCGGCGCGGCCCCGGAGGTCGGGCCCTTGTCGCAGTCGACGAGGTAGCGGCCGCCGCCGGCCGCGCTCCCCTGGGCACCGAGCGTGTCCGGCAGCCGGAAGAAGCTCCCGGGCGGATAGGTGAGTTCCATAGTCAGCGCCTCGCCCGCCCCGTCGAGCGAGGGCACCGCGACCGGCGCCCGCTGGAAGTCGAAGTTCCCCGACGCGACGATGCCGCTGCCGTCGGAGATGGTGATGCGTGTCTGCGGCCCGTACAGGACGTCGCCGCCGGGACACTTCGCGGTGACCTTCATCGTCACGCCCAGCCCACCCGCCGACGTGCGGAACGACTGCGGCGTGAACACCGGGGGCGCCCCGCACGGCGTGACGTACTCGGGTTCGCCGCCGTCGGCGGTGCCGGCCTCGCGAGTCGTGCCCGGGACGATGGCCTCCGGACCGGTGGGCGCGAAGCCGGTGATCGTGGTCGCGGTCATCGTGATCAGGCGGTCGCCGACGGCGAACGTCAGCGGCGGACGCGGTTCGGTGACACCCGCAGCGGGGGTGTTGCCGATCGTGGACGGGGGCACCGACCACACCGGCGCACCGCCCACCAGATCCAGGGCGGTCACGCCGCCGTCGGCCATGGGCGCGATGAGGCGTTCGCCGTCGGTGACGGCGTGGCCGGTCGACCCGTAGACCGGCCCGGTCGGAGTCGTCCACAACGTCTGGCCGGAGATGGCATCGACTGCGGTGACAGCGTCGTGCGTCGTCCACACGACTTCACGGTCATCGGCCAGCACGACGGTCGGCGAGGTGTGGGCCGGGAGATCAGTCGTCGTCCAGATCCGCGCGCCGTCTGCGACGTCGGTGTATGCACCGTCGATGAGCACACGCCCGCTCTGAGTCGGAGTCATGACAGCAGCTGACTCCACGCTCATACCCGCCAAGTCGCTGGTGGTGCCGTCCGGCCGGACCACGACGACCGGACCATTCGTCGGTGTGCCGCTTGTCATGCTGCCCGTCACCACGAGGATCGATCCGTCCGGGCGTGGCGACATCCCGGTCCGGCCCGGACTCGTGAAGATCTCCCGGCCGTCGTCGGCCGAGATGACGGCGACCACGCCGTCGGCGCTCGCGACGAGCTCGTCGGTGGCGATGAACTGCGAGGCGTCCCCGCTCGGAAGCGCTTCGGGCAGGTCGATCGTTCGCTGCCACTCCACGCCTCCTGGTGTCACCTTGTGGAACACGACCTGGCGTTCGTTGCCACCACTGAAGTCGCGGACGAACGCCGCTCTCCCGTTGAACGCGATCCCGAACGCCTGCGGCGGAGCGGGAGCACGGCCGATCTCGCGACCTGTCCGGACGTCGACGAAATACGCGGCGCCCCGACCCAGGCAGGCGATGGTGCTGTCCACGATGGAGGCCGAGCACCCGGACACGGGTTCGTCGAACGACCACGCCCGGCCGGACTCGGCGTCCATCCCGACAAGACGCAGCGCCGGGCCGTTCACCGAGGCGCCGACGTTCACGAGGGTCGCCAGACTCCTGTCGTCGTGTACCGCACCGAGCGTCATGTAGTTCGACTCGAGCGGTAGCCCGGAGACGTAGGCAGTGCCACCGACTGAACTCGCATCGACGCTCCAGGCGGGACTCGGCGCGGTCGGGAACGAACCGGTGAGCTGACCGGCGACGGGGTCCGGCGCGTTGTCGGAACTGCCACCCGTCGAGGACAACTTCCACCACACGACGCCCCCGAGGACCAGCGCGAGGACACACACCAACGCGACGCCCGTGATCAGGTACGCGCGCCGATTGGACCTGCGCGGGTACCCGGGCTGGGGATATCCGGGCTGGGGGTACCCCGGTGGTGGATAACCCGGCGGTGGGTAGCCCGGCGGTGGGTAGCCGTACTGGGCTTGTCCGGGTGGCGGAGGATAGCCACTCGGCGGCTGCTGATACGGCGGTGGGTACTGCGGCGTCGGACCTGTCTGCGTGGCGGCGTAGGGGTCCGGCGCCGGGGCCTTGTTCAGTGACACCCCCGGGACCACCGTTGGGCGGGCAGGTTGGATCGTCGTCGGCGACTCGTCGCCGTCGGACGATCCGGGCATGGTCGCGTCATCGTCGGGTGGCCCCGGATTCGACATCCGTCCAGTGAATCCCAGTCCGACGCCGTTCGACTGTCCCCCACCCGGGGGAATTTCGGCGTCCGCTCACGCCGACCGAGCAGTTCCCGCATCTGCACAGCGAGCCCGGGTGCGCCCCGCCGGCTGAGTACTGGCGCTCGCCGAGCGACCGTCGAGGCCTTCGTTCGTGACAAACCCACCACTTTTCGACCGGAAATCAAAACGGGTGTGACTGAAGTTCATCACTGTCAACGATCAACGCGCATTCAACGAAATTGACTGCACAGTCGACAATTTCGGGATCTCGAGCCTGTGGAGAAACCTCGAGATCGAACGAATGTTCCTGTACCTTGGAGTCATGCCAGAGCTCGCCACTCTCCTCGATCAACTCGTCGAGACCACCCCGCCCGCCGACGACCCAACGGGCAGAGCAACATTCGACGCCCTCGAGACGCTGCGCTTGATCCGCAACACCGTCGACCACCAGATCGTCACCCACACA
>NZ_MVKV01000014.1:0-133256 GCF_002009645.1 Gordonia sp. IITR100
ACACCAGCACCAACCATCAAAAGGCGACACCGACAACCGATCGGCGAAACCCTACCCACCCGTGAAAGATTCAGGCTCAGGGAGCGGTGGTTGGCCGCGCCCTCCGCAAGCTCCGGGCGCTCCTCAGGGAGCGGTGGTTGGCCGCGCCGTCCGCAAGCTCCGGGCGCTCCCTGAGCTGAGGAGCGGGGGGCAGGTCGTTCTTCCGGATCAGGACGCAGCCCGGGCCACGATGAGCGGCACGAGTTGCTCGGCGGTGGTCCAGGCGCCGTGGTGGCCGAGCATCATCGACTCCATCGTCTCGCGCTTGCTTCGGGTGAGGGTGGTGGCGCCGCGGGCCACCGCGACGACGTCGCCGATGCGTTGTGCCACAGCGTCACTGACGATCGGTCCGAACCACTCTTCGTCGATGGTCTGCTCGCGCGAGACCACGTGCGCGGCGGCGCCGAGATACGACGCCCAACCGCTCAGCACGTCGTCGGCCGATCCCGGTGTGGCATAGACGTGCCGGACCCGCGCCTCGCCGGCCACCGCGTCGACGCCGTCGAGCAGGGCGGGGGCGGTGTCGATGTCGATCGCCCGGTCGGCGGTGATCATCCCGTGGTCACCGGTGACGAGAAGTGTTGTGTCATCGCCCAGTTCGGAGGCGAGGCCAGCGACCAGCCGCTCGACGATGCGCAGCTTCTCCAGCCACTCCGCCGACCCCGGGCCGTGGATGTGGCCCGCCATGTCGAGCTCGCTGTAGTAGGCGTACACGAAACGTCGATGCCGACTCCGACGCCGCAGGGTGGTCAGCACGGCGTCGCGGATGCCGTCGGGCGTCACGGCGGGCACGAACTGCCCCGACGCGCGGAAGGCAGCCATCGTCAGGCCGGTTCCGCGGAACTCGCCGGGCATCACGTAGGTCACCCGGACACCCTCTGCGGCAAGCTCTTCGAGACTCCCACGCTCGGTGCGGACGAGTGCCGGGGGATAGGTCATCAACGCCGACGGTCCGGAGGCGTCGTCGAGCGTCCAGCGCAGCGAGTTGAGCACTCGTCGTGACCCGCGGGTCCGGCATTCGTCACCCGGGCGGAAGCTGTACCCGATGATCCCGTGCACTCCGCACGACGTGCCGCCCGTCAGGCTCAGGATGCTGGTCGCGGTGGTCGCCGGAAACCCGGCCCGCAGCGTGGTCGAGGTCAGTTCCTTGAGCGTCGGGGCATGTTCGGCGTAGTCGTCCAGCAGGGTCGCGCCCAGGCCGTCGATGAGCAGCAGAACCACCGAGTCGCTCGGCGGGACAACGGGTCCCGCACCATCGGACGCGATCCCGAGTGCACCCGCCACCGCCGGCAACACGTCGGCGAGCGTGTGCGGATAGCCGTGCCAGTCTGCCGGGGCCAGCTCCAGCGGACCCGCCATTTCCGTCACCGCGCCCCCGAACCGGCCGGTCCGAACACATAGTGTCCCGACCGCAGGAACCGGACCGACCGACGCGCTTCTCCCTCGACGAGCAACGGCGACAACGCATCTCGCAGCGCGATCCGCCACCGGGCGGCGTCGAGCGGCGCGCTGACCCGCATCGACTCGACGTCACGCGGAACCTCGACAACGGCGCCGGCATCCGGTGTGATGCGCTCGTGGTGCGCGACGGGATGGGATGGTTGTTCGACGTCGATGACCGACACGGCGCCACCGGCGAGCGCCTCGTCCACCGACTGGACCGCTCCCTCCGACCTCGGCGACCCGTCCGGCACCGACGGCGCGGCGGACTTGAGGTCCCACGCCACCAGCACCCGGTCGGAGTCGGCATCGCCGCCCAGCTCGTCACCGAGTTCGCCGTAGAAATCCTCGTAGTAGTGCACGGGCGTCGCGCCCAGCTTGGTGAGGTTGAAGTAGGCGTTCCGGGCGACCAGGGGATCGAAGGTCCAGGTGATCGTCGACAGTCCGCGCTCCAACGCCCAGCGACGCTGGTGCATCTTCAGCGCATAACCCACCTGATGGCCGCGGCCGCGGCGGGTGACCCCGGTGATGTGGCTGTGTAGGGTCTCGCCGACCGGTGCGCCGAAGAACGCCACGCTCCCGCCCGCGAGGTGGTCGCCGATGAAGGCGCCGGCCACATAATTGCCGGCGTGACTGAGCGCCCGCAGCATGTCGGTCCCCACGGGCCGGTTCGTCGGATCGGGCCGCCACACGTCGTCGAAGATCCGCAGGAGGTCCTCGAGCTCGTCGGGCGACGACAGTTCACGAACCTCCACACCGAGGGTTGTATCCGACATGGGGTCGATTCTGTCATCGCCCGGCGACACCGTGGTCGGGGTTCGACCAGCCCGATCTAAGATGAGCCCCATGTCCCGCACCGCCCGACCGTCCGACGCGTTCGCGCGCGTCGCTGCGGCCGGTGTGGTTCCCGCGGTCGCGGTCGCCGCGCACGGTGCGGCGAGTGGGGCGATGCCGAGTTCGTCGGGCATGCTGCTGAGCGCCGCGATCGGCGTGGTCGCAGCGATGCTGCTCGCGCCGCGCCGGGGACGGCTCACGACGGCGACGGCGTCGACCACGCTGGTCCTGTCCGCTGCCCAGGCGGCGAGTCACTGGGCTCTCGCGCTCGACGCCGGGCACGCCGCCCACAACACCTCGACGCTGCCGATGCTCCTCACCCACCTGGTGGCGATCCCGCTCAGCGCGGTCGGAATCGTCGCCGGTGCCCACCTCCTGGCGTCGATCGGCTCGGTGATCCGATCGCTGGTGCCGCCGGTCGCCCTCGCGGCACATCCGGCCGCTCCGGTGTTCTGGACGCCGCCTTGTGTTCCGGCCGCACCCGCGTTGTGCGGCACCGGCGTTCGCGGACCGCCCGACGCCTCCTGACGCCGCCCGGGCCCCAGACCAGAACGGTGTGGGGTTGATGCACGCGTCCACGAGGACCGGTCCCGACACCATCGAAAGACACAATCCATGAAGCTCAATTCCCCGCGGGCCACGATCGCCCGCCGCATCACCGCGCCCGCCGCCGCCGTCGCCCTCGTCGGCCTCGCCTCCTTCGCGGGTGCGGGTGCCGCGTCGGCCCACGTCACCGCCAACGCCCCGACGGTCACCCAGGGCGGGTACGGCGTCGTCACCTTCGTCGTCCCCAACGAGTCCGACGCCGCCGCCACGACCGCGCTGCGGGTGACGCTCCCCGGCCTGACCTCGGCCCGTCCCGAGGTGATGCCCGGCTGGAAGTCCGTCGTCACCAAGAAGGACGACAAGGTCACCGAGATCACCTGGACCGCCGATCCGGGATCGCCGGGGGTGCCGGTCGGACAGTTCGGCCAGTTCCGGTTCTCCGGCGGACCGTTCCCCGAGCAGGAGACCGTCGAACTCCCCGCGCTGCAGACCTACGCCGACGGTGAGACCGCCGACTGGAGTCAGCCGACCCCCGACGACGGCACCGAGCCGGAGCTGCCCGCACCGACGCTGACCCTGCCGCCGGCCACGGGCGACGGACATCACGGCGGCTCGCACGCCGCCTCGACGACTGGCACCGCCGACGCATCGGACACCTCCGAGTCGTCGGCATCGTCTGAGGACTCCGCCGCGCGCTGGCTCGGCGGGATCGGCCTGGTGGTCGGCACTCTCGGCGCGGTCATCGGCGTCGCGGCGCTGACAGCCCTGCGTCGCAATGGTCGTGGCGGCGGCGATGCCTGACCGTCGCGCGCCGGTTCGACGCGTCGTCCTGGTCTTCGCGACTCTGCTGTGTCTCGGGCTCGTCGGAACGTGGGCGGCGGCCCCGGCGTCGGCGCACTCGCGGCTGGTGTCCTCCGACCCCGCCGAGGGGGCGACGCTGCAGTCCGGTCCGCAGACGGTGACGCTGACCTTCAACGAGCCGATCCAGTCGTCCTATGCGGTGCTCAACGTCGTCGGGCCCGACGACCACTACTGGCAGAACGGCGACCCGACGGTCGATGGCCCCAACCTGCGTGTCGGGGTGCGCGAACTCGGCCCGGCCGGTGAGTACGTCGTCAACTACCGGGTGACCTCGGCCGATGGGCACGTCATCAGCGGACAGCGCACGTTCGAGCTCGCGGTCGCCGGCAACGGTGAACCCGGTCCGGCGATCGAAGCGGTCGATGCGTCATCCGACGAGGGAATCCCGGTGTGGTGGTTCATCGCCGGCGCCGCGGTCGTCCTGATCGCCGGACTCGGCGTGGTGTTCTGGCTCAGCCGGCGACCCTCGACGCGGCGCTGACACCTGATGACCGTCCGCAACGGGTTGATCCTCGCGATGACCCTGGCCGGCGGTCTCGTGGTGAGCTGGTTGCTCGCCCGTCCCGACGGTCCGGATCTGGTCGCCGTGCCCACGACCCTCGCGCTCGGTGTCTCCGTGACGCTGCTCGGTCTGGGGGCGCTCCCGACGGTCGACGCCGAGCCCTCGACCCGGGTGATCGGCCTGCTGGCCGGGGTGTGGGTGTTGGCCGTGCTGGTCAGCGCCTGGGTGCGGACGGCCGATCGGGCGGGTGTCGAGGTGCTCGACGTCAAGGCCGGCGACTTCGGCGACGTGCTGTTCTCGGGTGCGCCCGAGATGGTGGCGCTGGTGGCCGGGGTCCTGATCCTCGCGTGGGTGGTGCTGGACCTGCTGACGGGGATCGAGATCCCCGTGCTCGTGGTCGGAGCGCTCGCGGCGATCGGGGTGCTGGCCACCTCGATCGCCGGGCACGCCGGCAACGACTCGTGGGGGCCGTTCCTCATCGGTGCCCACGCGCTGGCCGCGGCCTGGTGGTGTGGACTGCTCGCGGCGATGCTGCTCTCGGTGCGCGGCCGGTCGGGGTGGGCGCGCAGTCTGCCGGTCTTCTCCGGTCGCGCGCCCTGGGCCGTCGGGGTCCTCACGGTGACCGGCCTGATCTCCGGCCTGATCGAGGTCGACGGTCCGGCGAACCTGGTGAGCAGCGGTTACGGCCGAATCCTGCTCGCCAAGGCCGCAGTCCTCGCGATCCTCGTGGGTCTCGCCGTCTGGCACCGCCGGCGGTGGCTACCGGCCGTGAAGCGGCATCGCAGCAGCGAGCCCGCCTCCGTGCGCGCGGCTGTCGTCGAACTGGCGATCATGGCCGTGGCGCTGGGCCTCGCGGCCGGGCTGTCGGCGACCGCGCCGCTCTGAGCTGGAGCGTCTCCCTCGGCTCCCTTTCCGCTGGTCGAGAGGGCGACCTTTCCCGCTGGTCGAGAAGGTGACCTTTCCCGCTGGTTGAGCCGGCTCCGAGCGTAGCGAGGCGCCGTGTCGAAGCCACTTGTCCGGTTCACGACGTCGGTCGCCGGGGTGGCCTCGACGGGCGCGGCGGCCTCGCTTCGCTCGTTCGACGCTGCTCGACCAGCGGGGAGCGGGGGGCGGGCGGCCGTCGCTGCTCGACCTCACTCGCCCATCGGCGGCCGCGATTGGTCCCACAGCGCGAGGAGTTCGTCGATGATGTCGGTCGCCATGTGCAGGGTGCTGAGGTGACTCTCGCCGGGCATCTCGAACAGCTTCGCGTCGGGGAGTAGCGACACCATGTGCTCGCCGTGGGCGTACGGGATGATGTGGTCGGCGTCGCCGTGCCACCAGCGCACGGGCACCGTGACGTCTCCGACACGGAAGCCCCAGTCCCGCGCGAAGACGACGACGTCGGCGAATGGCGCGTTCATGCGTCGGCTTCCGCCGTGGAGCAGGTCGTCGAGGAACATGGCCCGGAACTCGGGGCGTGCCAACAGTTCTCGGTCCGCCTGCGGGGACAGTCGACCGTAGATGGAGATCGCTGGTTCGGCGATCGGCCGGGCGAAGCCGAGGGCGACGCTCAGCACCTGGCCGATCGGCGCGCCGGCCACGCTGACGAGCGGTGCGAGCAGCGTGCCGAGTCGCATGGCCCCGCCCTCGATGCGGTCGGGTCCGACCGTCGGCGCGACACCGCCGAGGAT
The DNA here is from genome assembly GCF_002009645.1 of Gordonia sp. IITR100. Lineage (NCBI taxonomy): Bacteria > Bacillati > Actinomycetota > Actinomycetes > Mycobacteriales > Gordoniaceae > Gordonia > Gordonia sp. IITR100. The sequence continues at coordinate 5,896 of NZ_MVKV01000014.1, forward strand.
GCCCGCCGCCGTCACCCGGTCGGGCATGGCGTGGGCGACCCCGAGTGCGTACGGCCCGCCGCCCGACAGCCCGATGATCGCGAAGTCGTCGATGCCCAGGGCTTCGAGGACCTCGGCGAGGTCCGGTGCGAAGGCCGCGACGTTGTCGTACCGATGCGGGCTCGACGACCCCACGCCCGGCCGATCGAGTCCGATGAGGCGGATTCCGCGTTCGAGCGCGTACGCACGAGCTTCGACGGGGATCTGGCGCCGCGCGCCGGGGGTGCCGTGTAACCAGACGATGGCCCGTCCGGTGGCCGATCCGTACTCGGCGAATCCGATCCGACGATCACCGTCGGCGACGGCGATCGACCCCTCGATTTTCGGACGGGCGATGTCGATCATGTGATCAGCATCTCACGTACCGTTGGTGGCGTGATCCCCGAGTTCGTTCACGGCACCGCGCGCGCCATCCGCCACGTGTTCACCCCGTACCCGGCTCGGGACATCCCGGAGGGCCGGATGGTCGACCTCCCGGGGCGCGGGCGGGCATTCGTCACCGACTCGGGGCCGCGCGATGCGCCCGCCGTCTTCCTCCTGCATTCGGTGCTCACCACCGGGTTGCTCTGCTGGTACCCGACGATCCCGGCGATCAACGACCGCTATCGCGTCATCACTTTGGACGCGCGCTGGCACGGCCGCGGCATCGAGTCCGACACCTTCGACCTCCGTGACTGCGCCGACGACGTCGTCGCCCTCGCCGACGTCCTGGGTATCGACCGGTTCACGGTCGCCGGGTTCTCGATGGGCGGTGGCATCGCCCAGCTGGTGTGGCGACGCCATCCGGGACGCGTCGCCGGTCTGGTGCTCTGTTCGACCGGCCCGTACTTCAGCACCCACGATCCCCGGCACCGCGCGTCGTCGGAACGCATGGGACGCATCCTCCGCCCCGTCTACCGCATCCTGCCGCGGGTGTCCGAGAAGAGTCTGAACAAGACGACCTCACACACCTCGATCTGGGCCCTTCGACAGTTCTTCTCGACGCCGCTGTCGCACCTCGGTGACTTCGGAAACGGGCTGGGGGAGTTCGACTCTCGCGACTGGCTCCACGAGGTCGACGTCCCGACCGCCGTCGTCGTCTCCATCCGCGACCGGGTCGTCGAGCCCGAACGGCAGCAGCTGCTGATCGACGGCATTCCCGGCGCACAGCGTTTCGAGGTCGACGGCGGGCACGCCTGCTGCGTCCTCGGCGCGCGCTACTTCATCCCACCGTTTGCCGAGGCACTCGACGCCGTGGTGCCTCGGGATCGGTCGTCAGTCGCGGCGCACTGACAGAGCCGCCGTTCACACTGTGGAGTTGTCAAGGGACGGATGCGGTCCCGGGCGATGGCCGGGTGCGGAAGGTGTACGCGAAAGTGTGTGTCGGACGGCCGGTCAGGCGGCGTCGTCGAGTCGCATGGTGCGTCGGTTGTGGGCGGGTCGGGGTCGACGGTGTGGATCTATCGAGGTGGGCGGCACGAGCCAGGGGTGTCGGTCGAAGCCCATGACGATGTCCCAGCCGTGGTGGTGGACTTGGGTGTGGCAGCGCTGGCACAGTAGGCAGCCGTTGTCGAGGTCGGTGGGTCCACCGTCGGCCCACGACTTGATGTGATGCACCTGTGTATGGGACGGCGGTGCACCGCATTTGATGCAGCAGGCGTCGCGGACGATGATCGCTTTGCGTAGGTGTGCCGGATACAACCGGTGGGTGTGACCCATCTGCAGCGGTACGCCCTCACCGTTGAGAACGATCTCGGTCAGCGAGGCGTCGCACGACACCTGTTTCGCGGTCGCTTGGCTGACCGATCCGGTCCACGGCAGCGACGCCGGATCGACGCCGGTAGCGGGGATGGTCAGCATCAGCTGAGTGCGTGGGGAACCGACGGTGTCGAGGGTGGCGCCGATCGCGGCTTGGTCGAGGATCAGTTCGAAGGCGTCGGCGCGGCGTTGCTCGGCGTTGCGCCGGTCCTCGGCGCCGTCGGGTTCGGGTCGTGGGCAGGACCGTTCGTCGATCATCGCCAGGAACTTCTCGCCGACGATCTGGGTGAGGTCGGCGCGGATTTCGACGCGGCCGTCGTCGGTGGTGTGGGCGTTCACCGAGTTCAGAGATGGGTCGTCGGCTGCGGGAACACCGGTGTCGGAGGCGTCGGCGAGAGCGTTGGCGATCGCGCGGGCGTGTTTGAGGACCTGTGTCGGGGTCGCGCCGGACAACGCTTGTGCGATGAGTTCGCTTTCGTATTGGGGGCGGTCACCGTCGGAAAGCGGCTCACCACAACGCTTGTCGATCTCGTTCATCCCGCGGACGACGGCGTCGACGACCTCGCCGGTCAGCCGCCCGTCGGCGGCGTGACGGGTCAGGGCTGGAAGCGCGGGCAGGGCGTCGACGCTGCGCATGGTGCGAAGAGCAGCGGCCGGTGCATGTCCTGACTCGATCAGCAACTTCTTGGTGGTGCTGCCGGCTTTCTGAGCGACGCCGAGTTCGTCGAGTTGTGCTGCGTGGGTGACGATCTGGTGGTCGACGGTGTTGCGGATCAAGCGCAGCGTCTCGAGCGCGTCGAATGTTGATCGGCCCGTGGGGTCGTCGGCGGGTGGGGTGGTCTCGATGAGCTGATCGAGAAGAGTGGCGAGCTCTGGCATGACTCCAAGGTACAGGAACATTCGTTCGATTTCGAGGAGTTTCCACAAGCCGGGAACCGCGAATTCATCGACTGTGCAGCGTTTTTCGTCGACAACGTGGTAACTGTTGTCAGTAATTGACTCCAGTCACACCCGTTTCGAGTTCGCGCCCAGAATTGGTGATTCGCGCCATGACCACGAGCCCCACGGGCGGTCAGGTAGCGGCCTTCGTGATGCAGACGAACGCCCACTCGGTGCTCGTCATCCCCACAGGGATCGGCGGTGGCCGGCAGGTCGAAGTTCGGCGACACCTGCGCGAGTGGCGCGTAGACCTCCTTGCGCTCAGCGGGTCCGCCGTAGCCCGCCACGCCGATCGGCCTGCGGTCGGTGGTGTAGGCGGCGCCGTGCCGTGCCGGGCCCCGCCAGTTGTCCTCGTTGTCGGCGATGCCGCCTGCCACGCCGACCGCGCCGACGGGTCCTCAGGTTCGACGGGTGCAACGGCCAGGCCGCCGCCCGAGGGTCGTCCCTCGCGAGGTTGACGAGCGGTCCGACGAGTCGGCTGACGCACCCGTGCCAAATCGGTGGGCCCAATAGCGGAGGGCGCAGCCGATGACGGTGGATGCGCCGACCGATCACTGTCACCGACGTGGATGGCCGAGGTCTGCTGGTCCGGTCGCGAGGACGCAGAGCGCCAACACCGCCGTTGTCAAAAGACCAGAAGTCGACGCAGTAGCACCACGTGACGTCGACGTGGTCTCGCGAATGGACTCACGACGATCCCGCCGCGACTGCTGACTGACAAGGAATACTTGTCGATGACGTTTCGCGGTGGCCCTACCGCCCAAACGTCTCGACATTGTTGCCGAACCACATGGAACGTTTGTGAATAGCTGCAGCACAGCGTCTTTAGCGTTGCGACATGGTCAGGTGACCCACTTTCTCAGGTGTGACATCAACTACAAATTCGTGCCGTAAGTCGCGTGACTTCCGCCCACATCGCGGCTAAGCCGGCGGCCCAGGGCGACGCTGTCTGTCTGCCAAACTATCTCTGCTGCAACATAATACGGAACACAGCTCAACCCCGCGTCGAGCCCGAAGCCAGCACCGCCACGGCCGCGGCTCGCAAAATTCGTGTAGTCGATGCGCTCCATCAACTTTCTTTTTAGCGTTACTCTCATTCCAGTTCGCGATTCGGTCGCCAGGGGAGGCCCGCAGGGTTGGCACCGGAGCCGCGTCTGGCGTTGGAGCCCACTGCTCAGGCGCCGTCCTGGGGAGGATCTCGATGACTGTTCTCGATTCAGTCGTGCCCGCGTCGCCGCCATCTGCGGACGTCGACGCCGACGCGGCTTCGGCGCCGGCACAAGGCGCGGCTCGTCGCACATGGCGAGCGACGCTGACCGCGCCGCGCGAGATGTCGATGGGCGCCCGGTACGCGTCGACGATCGGCGCGGGCATGCTCGCGTTCGCGCCGGCCATCGCCGCCGAGTTCGACGCGCTCCGCCAGGGGTCGCCGACGGCATACCTGCTGTTCGTGCCCCTGTGGTGTCTGATGATCGCCTTCGGGCTCGACGTCTCGTCGCGGGGCCGTGAGATCGGTGACGGCGAGTTCGACCGCATCCTGGTCGTCGTCGTGGGCGGCGCGCTCGGACTGACCGCGGCCCTGGTCATCCCGCGGATTCCGGCCGTCGCGGCGTTCTGGCACGCCGATCTGATCCCGCTCCTCATCTGGGTGTTCGCGGCGTCGATCGTGGTCTTCGGGATCCGACGCGTCGTCCGCGACTACCTCATCTGGCTGTTCCTGCTGACCTGCTTCCCGCCGAACTACCTGCTCATGGGGCAGGTGCTCGGCGGCACGACCGTCGCCTTCGGCGCGTTGTCCGTGGCGATTGCCCTCGTCGTGACGTACATGTCGCTGCGTCGGCACCCGCGGGTCGCCCTCGCCACCGCGGCGCTGTCCGGCGTCGGCGGCGCGGTGCTGGTCGCGGTACTCCACGACATCCCGGTCCTGGCCTACACGATTCCCGCCGGTGCGGTGACCGCGATCGCGATCGTCGTACGACTCCGGTTCGGGAGAACGGGCTCGGCACGCGCCGGCCTGCCCAAGCAGTCCATCGCCACCCTGGCGTCGGCCTGGTTGGTGGCACTGGTGATCCTGGCGGTCACCCCGTTTGCGCCGGAATCGCCGAAACCCGTTGTGTCACCGCCCATCGGCGAGGAGTGGCTCGAACAGTTGCGGACGCTGGGTATCGGGATCACCGAGCCCGAGGTGTTCGACTGGGGTCCGCGGGTCATGGGGTCCGACGGTGACGTGCGCCGGTACCGGGTCACGACGGGCCAGACCGGTCCGGAGGACAGGCCGCTGTCCACCGCCTATCTCGACGTGTTCTCCACCGCGGATCTGGGCCGATTCTCCAGTTACCGCCGTGGTCTCTGGTACGAGACGGTGCCGCCGGCGACGATCCACTCGACTCCCGCCTCTTCGGACGGCCGACACACCCGGCTCGGCAGCATCGCCAACACCCTGGAGTCGGTCCGCACCTCGGATCAAACACTGTGGACCGGTCGATTCTGGGGTTGGCGAGTCCCCACGCCAGCCGGTGAGCGCTTTATCGCCGTCTACCTGATGGCCGCGCGTGATCAGCCGGGATCGTCGAACGTCGCGGAGCCGAAGCCGCCCAGCTATGCCACCACCGTCGCCGAACCCATCAGTTGGCTCATCCGCGGTGGCGACGACACCCCGGACCCCGTCGACGACTCCGACCTCGATGTCGCGCTGACCGATCTCGCGTGGTCGATGATCGACGCCGTCGAACGACCAGCTCGGTGACCATCCCCGACGCGGGACCGGTCACCGACGCGCGGCATGTCTCCACCCTGTCGGCACGACATCCTTTGAGCCGCAGGCAGCGTCTCGGCCTCGTCGTGCTCGCGATCGTGACCGCGGCAGCGTTCCTCCTGACCTGGCGGGTCTCACTCGCGGTCATCCTGAGCATCTGCGCTCTGTACTTCCTGGTCTCGAGCGTCGACAAGTTCGTGCTCGTCACCCGCGGCATGTCCGGCAGGGGAGTGCTGAGGGTGTCCGACGACGACGCACGCGCGATTCCCGACGCCGACCTGCCGGTCTACACCGTGCTGTTGCCGGTCTACGGAGAACCCGAGATCGTCGCCAACCTCGTCGCCGGTGTCGGCAAGATCGACTATCCCGCAGACAAACTCGACATCTTGCTGGTCCTGGAAGAAGACGACAACGAGACCCGGGCGGCTGTCGAGCATGCCGAACTGGACGGGATCACCCCGGTGCTGGTCCCGCCGAGCGAGCCGCGGACCAAACCCAAAGCGTGCAACGTCGCCATGAGCCTGCCGTCGGAACGCAGCGACATCGTCACCATCTACGACGCTGAAGACATCCCGGATCCGCTGCAATTGCGCAGGGCGGCAGCAGTCTTCGCCGCAAGTCCGCCCGAGGTCGGTTCGGTGCAGGCGCGGCTCGGTTACTACAACGAGCGCGAGAATCTCCTGACCCGGTGGTTCGCCATCGAGTACGACCAGTGGTTCTCCTACATGCTCCCCGCACTGAGTGCGTCGAAGTGTGTGATCCCGCTCGGCGGGACGTCGAACCACATCCGCACCGACGTACTGCGAGAGGTCGGCGGATGGGATGCTTACAACGTCACCGAGGACGCCGACCTCGGAATCCGGCTGGCGCGCTACGGGTATCGCACGGTCGTCCTGGACTCGCTCACCGGCGAAGAGGCGAACGCCGACGTCGTGAACTGGGTGCGGCAGCGCTCTCGTTGGTACAAGGGCTATCTCCAGACCTTTCTGGTGCACACCCGCCACCCGGTCGACATGGTCCGCGAACTCGGACTCGTTCCGGCACTTCGTATCTCGAACCTGACCGCAGGAATGCCGATCGCCAACACCCTCAACCTGCTGTTCTGGGCGCTGCTGCTGGTGTGGTTCGCCGGGAAGCCCGGCTTCATGCACTCCCTGTTCCCCGGGCCCATCTACTACCTGTGCGTCCTGATGTTCACCGTCGGGAACCTGGCCACCATCATGCTGGGCGTCGTGTCGACGCGGACGCTCGGCAAACCCCATCTACTCGGTGCCGCGCTCCTTGTGCCCGGTTACTGGTTCCTTCAGTCCATGGCTGCGATCAAGAGCATGGCGCAGCTCATCTACAAGCCCTCCTACTGGGAGAAGACCGTGCACGGACTCTCGGCCATGCCCGGTGCGTCCCGACCGCCGAAAGGTCCTGAGAATGTCTAGCAACAGTTTTGTCCGCCTGCGACGCCTCCTGGGAGCGGTCCTGGTGGCGCTGATCGTCGGCATGGGAGCCGTGGCGCCGGCCGCTGCAGCCCCGGGCGATGGAACGACGACGCTCAATTGGCGACAACTGGGCATGGGCACTTCGGTGACCATCGACGGCGCCGACGTCCCGGTCGGCGTGAGCATCCCGGTGCCGCAGGGGATGTCACCGACCACGGTGACCGGTGTGGTGGCGTCGGCGACGAACGTGACCGACGCCTTCATCCAGGTCGCCCGCACCGACGGCACGATCATCGGTACCGTCGTCGTACCGGGGTTCGGTCCGCGGCAGCTCAGCACCGCGTTTTCCGTTCCGCTGACCGCAGTGCCCGTGGGCGACAACGGCCGTGCGGATCTGCGACTGACGCTGCGCAACGGGACCGACGATTCGGTGTGCGGACCGGTGCCGGAGGTCGCGCTGACCAGCCTGAACGTCGCCTTCCGGGGCGCCGCGACGGTGCCTTCCACCATTCAGGATGTGTTCGGGACCGTGGTCAACCGGGTAACCGTGTACACCCCGGTGGACCCGAGTGCCGCGGCCGCGCAGACCACGCTCGGCGTCGTCGCCGCCATCGCGAATCACTATCGTCCGCAACGTGTTGCGATCGACGTGGTGGAGTCGGCCGATGCCCGGTTGCCGCGTGCAGCCAGTCCGCTGGACCGGGTGGTCGTCATCCGCGAGGAGGGTGGGGCGGGGAGTGTCCGGCTGGAACGTGCGGGACTTCCCGGGGCCGCATTGGTGATCAGCGGCGACCAGGACTCCCTGCCCGATCAGGTGGCCCTGTTCCGCGACGGGCTGACCGATCTGGCGCAGACGCCCTCCGCCGCAGTTGAATCGGTGGGCGACCGGGATGTGCAGGGTTCGGACTCGGTGACCTTCGGGGAGTTCTCCGATCGGTTGTCGGTGGAGGCTCTCGGGACCGCGTCACTGATACCGGGTTTCGACCCCACCATTCTCGCGCTCGGCCGGCCCGGCGCGGTCGACGTCGCGCTGAAGGCGCGCTACACCCCGGTCCGCGACAACGAACGCGCGAACGTCATGGCCGTCACCGGCGGCGAGATCCTGCACACGAGTGCGCTGAACGCATCTGGCGCCCTGGACACGAAGTTCACCATTCCCGCCGCGCAGGTGGCGGCGAACGAACCGCTCGAGTTCCGGGTCTCCTACGAGCCGGCCCCGGGTGCCTGTTCGCCTCGCAGCGTGCCGCTGACGTTCCAGATCGACCCGTCGTCGACCGCGTCGTCGAGCACGACTCCCGTTCGGATGGGCGGTTTCTCGTCGGTGCCACTCGGGTGGCAGCCGACCGTCCAGGTCGCGCTCGACAACACCAACCCGGCGCAACTCGACGCCGCCGCCGCACTGCTCGCGTCGGTGCAGCGCAGTTCGGCCACCGCACTGTCGCCGGTGCTGGTGCCGCTGGATCAGGCGATCGCCAGCAATACCGGCGCACTCGTGGTGGCCGATGCGGCGAACGCCCGCCCGCTGAATCCGCCGATCAACACCGAGGATTCGTCCACGCTCGTCGACCTGGCCGCGCAGATCAGGCTGGCGATCCCGGACGGGCTGGGCACCATCCAGGCGTTCTCGCAGAACTCGCGCACGGTGGTGTTGGTGAGCACCTCGGGGTCGTGGGATCTGGTCGACCCGCTGTTCGCGTATCTCGATGATCAGCAGGGAGATCTGGCGAACCTCCGCGGTGACGTCCTGGTGGCCGGCCGCGCGGGTCAGCCCGAGCTGATGACCGTGCGGGCCGACGGTCCGCAGGCCGAGGTCGATCAGGTCGGCACCAGTTGGGTGGTGTGGCTGGGTGTCAGCGCCGCCGTCGTCGCAATCGCAGTCCTCGTTTCGGTGGCGATCATGTTGTATCGCAGACGCTTCGGCGGCTCGGGCGATCCCGCTGACGGCTCGACTACATGACCGTCGAGCTTCACGACGACGCCTCGGCACCGGCGGCCGGTGTGCAGCCGCCGGTGAGTGAGGGCCGTCGACGGCTCACCGCGACGCAGTGGTGGGGTATGTCGCTGTTCACCGGTCTGGTCGCCGGGTATCTGGCGGTCGGTGCGTACCTGTATTTCGCTGTCGGATACATCAATCCCGACGCGAGCAGTCGCGTGGGCAACGCCGGGTTCACCATCTGGAGCCGGGACCCGCATCTGGGCGCGATCGGCTTCGTGTGGAATCCGTTGCCGAGTCTGATCGAGATCCCGCTCGTCGAACTGTCGTCGCACTGGCCCCTGAACCAGTGGCCGGAGCTGCGTCGCGTCGGATTCGCCGGTGCGGTCATGAGCGCCGTGTTCATGGCCGGTGCCGGGTGGCAGGTTCGGCGCATCGCCCTCGACTACGGTGCCGGCCGTCTGCTGCGTTGGATCGCGGTCGCGGCGTTCGCGCTGAACCCGATGATCATCCTGTACGCGGGGATGGGGATGAGCGAGGCGCCGTTCCTGTTCTTCCTGCTGTGGACATGCCGTCGAATCCTGCTGTGGGTGAATCGATCACGTGTGTTCGACCTGGTCATCGCCGGCGTCGCCCTGGGTTTGGCGTATCTGACACGCTACGAGGCGCTACCCGCGGCCGCGGGTGTGGCGGTCGGGGTGTTCGTGGTGTCGACCCGACGGCACCGTCCCGAAGGAGTCTCCGGACGGGTGGGGTGGCGGGCCGGAGCCCCCTTCGGTGTGCACGACGCGACCATCGTGGCCATGCCCACGGCGTTCGCGTTCGTGGTGTGGGCGGGCCTCGGCTGGCTCCTCGACGGGAATGCGTTCTCCCAGTTCTCCTCGCAGTACGGCAACTCGGCGCAGGTGGCGGCGGCGGGGATCGTCTCGGCCGAGGACGTCGGAGCAGGGCCGCTGGCGGAGGTGATCGTCGCGAACCTGCTCGGCATGCAACCGCTGCTGTTCGCGGTGCTGCCGGTCGTGGCCTGGATCGCGGTGCGGCTGCGCAGGGTCGATGCCGCGGTGCCGGCAGTGGTGTTCGGTTCGGTTCTGCTGTTTCAGATGTCCGCGGTGATCCTCGGCTCGACCTTCGGCTGGTTCCGCTTCTACCTGGCGTCGACGCCGCTGATCGTCGTCGCGGTCCTCGTCGCGTGTGGCCCCGCCCACCGTCTGCTCCCCGACGCCAGGCAACCTCTGCTCCCTGAGGTGCGAGGAGCGTTAGCGACGAGCCACGAAGGGTCCGCTGACCTACACGCTGCGCCCACCCGCCGCTCCTTGAGCAGCGACCGGAGCTTGCGGAGGTCGCCCACCCGCCGCTCCTTGAGCAGCGACCGGAGCTTGCGGAGGTCGTGTGTCGAAAGGACCACCCTCACCACACTCATGGCGCTGGTCCTGGCGACCTCGTTACCGGTGACGGCGTCGTCGATGCTCAACCCGGCGCTGGGCAAGGAGGAGTACGGACTGCGCTCGGCGTTCTGGCCTGACCGTCACCCGCCGTCGGAATTCTGGTTCTACTGGTTCGGCGAGATGTCGGGCAACGTCGCCGACTGGCTGGACAGTCAGAATCTGCCGGAGGGCTCCGTTCTCGTCGACACCTTCGGGGTCTCGCGCGTCTGGCTGGAGTCCGAGCGCCCCGAACAGTTCGTCGTGCGCAGCGACTTCGACTTCTTCGCGAAGCTGAACGCACCCGCCGAGCAGGGCGTGCAGTACATCCTCACGCAGCGGCCGACCGGCCTCGGCTCGCTCGACGCCATCAACGTTCGCTATCCAACACTTTGGGACGACGGCGCCGGCATCGCGACGGTCGCCATGACGGTGACGACGCCGACTGGCAAACCGCAGTTCCGGATCTATCGGATCAAGGGTTCGACGCCTGCACGTTGAGTCGCGCTCGCTGTTCGGCGGCCTTCTGGTGAGTCCTACCGCCGGTTGAGCGGCCCATCTCTTGCGGACGAAACCACCTCGTCACCCGGCCGCCGGCTCCTGAGTCGAGCCCGGTAGACCGTGATGGTCGCGATCACGACAGCCAGCACCGACAACATGTCGGACTCTGTTATCCCGTGCTCGATGTTGAAGGACATCAGTACGCGGCCCTCGATCGGCTGATTCCACAGTGCCCATGCGACACCGGTGACCACGAGAACCGCGGCGGCGCCGTAACTCGGCCTGGCGAGGCACCACGCACCCACGACGAAGAGAAGGTTCATCAGGACCAGGGCGTGGAACGGGTCGGGCATCAGGACATTATGGGTAATCGGACTTGACCGTGCTCGTTCTGCGGATCGTTACCTGTGAAGTGGGGGGGGTTAGAAGTGCGCGACGCCTGACGAGACGACGACGGTCCACGTTGTGACACCGGATTCCAGGGCGGCGGCGTGCGTTGTTCGGTTACCCGCGACGATGAGGCCGACGACAATGGCAACCAGGCAGATCCCCATCAGAATCCATGCCCACACTGGGGCCGATTTGGCGAAAACCTTGACCGCATTCCACATGTGCAGAGATCTCCTGACGTTCCTGGGACCGTTGGGCCGCTGCAACTCTATCGACAGGTCAGACGCCACCCAAGGACGCGCCCTGCTTCCTGTGACGTTCCACGCCCAGTAGGTATCGCGACAACGACGTGCCAGCGAGTAGGAGGGCGGCGGCCCACGGAACGAGAAGAGCTGCGCCGAAGTCGACCCAACTACCGGAAGGCGGCGTCCGCAGAAGCCAGAGGACGACCGCGTGCGTAAGCACCACCATGAAACCGGCGGCGGCGAGTCTCGTTGTCCACTCGGCGGCGCGTCCCGTCCAGCGGATCGCAGGCTCGAGGACGAGTACGAGGCCGGCTGCGATCACCGCCGCGACGATCACGCTCAGAACAGGCGTGCCGAAGTCTGCCTGTTTCATGTCCATTGGGTCGCTCAGGCCGCAGAAGACGAGAATCGACGAGAGCACCAACCCGGCAGCACCCCATGAGGCCGGACGTCGGATGCGTTCCCTCACCGACCGAAACGCAACTCCCACAAGGATGAAGATCATCGCCGGAACTGCGACGCCCAGAGAGAGGGGGAGTGCCGCTACTGCCGAGCTGTTGGTGTAACAGACGACGATCCCGGCGGCCGCAAGAACCCACGGTGTCCAAGCTGGCAGACGCTGCATCGATCGAAGCAGCATTGCAGCGAAAAAGAGGGCGGTGACGAACCAGAAGGCCGAGTACGGCCGACCAAGCTCCGCTCCACCCCAGAGGATGTCGCGGATCAACGGGGCTGGTTCTTTTGAGTCGCGTAACACCGACAAACCGACGTATGGGACTGATATCAGTGCGAGCCAGCAGATGTAGGGGACAAGAAGGGTGCGCGCGCGTTTCCGCACCTCAGTTCGCAACGGCCGCGTTGTCGTCCACAGATAGCCGGTCAGGAAGAAGAACAGTGGCACATGCCACGTGTAGATCGCCTCGCGCGTGAACAGATTGTCCCAGACATGCCCCGCGACAATCGCAGCGATTCCGAGAACGCGGAGCAGGTCGATGGACACCGACCGACTTGTGGGGGCCACAATCCGCGCGCTCAGTGGGCTTGTCTGCCGCGCGCCAGGAGCGATGAGAGGTAATGTCCGTAGCCGGACTTCATAAGCTTCTGTGCACTTGCAAGTAGTTCTTCATCGCTGATGAATCCCTGTCGCCACGCGATCTCCTCCGGCGCAGCAATTTTGAGTCCCTGGCGTTGTTCGACGGTGCGTACGAAGTTGCCGGCGTCGAGGAGGCTGTCGAAGGTGCCGGTGTCGAGCCAGGCGGTCCCGCGAGGCAGCACCCGTACCGACAGTTTGCCGCGGTCGAGGTAGTGGGCGTTGACGTCGGTGATCTCGTATTCGCCGCGGGAGCTGGGCCGCAGGTTGCGGGCGATGTCGACCACGTCGTTGTCGTAGAAGTACAGGCCGGGCACCGCGAAGTTCGACTTCGGTCTCGCGGGCTTCTCCTCGAGCGACAGAGCGTTCCCGTCGGCGTCGAAGTCGACCACGCCGTAGGCCTCCGGGTTGGCCACCCAGTACGCGAAGATCGCACCCCCGTCGATCTCGTCGAACCCCTGTAGCTGGCTTCCCACGCCGGGGCCGTAGAAGATGTTGTCGCCGAGGACGAGAGCCACCGAGTCTGTACCGATGTGGTCGGCGCCGAGGACAAAGGCCTGCGCGAGTCCGTCCGGGGAGGGCTGGGTCTTGTAGGTGAGGTCGATGCCGAACTGGTCGCCGTTGCCGAGCAGGTTCTCGAAGGCCGGGGCGTCGTGCGGGGTGGTGATGATCAGGATGTCGCGGATCCCGGCCAGCATGAGCGTCGAGAGCGGGTAATAGATCATCGGCTTGTCGTAGACCGGGACGAGTTGCTTGCTCACCCCCTGCGTGATGGGGTGCAGCCGCGTGCCCGTACCGCCGGCCAGAATGATGCCCTTCATGCGGCTAGGTTAAGCCGATTGTGCACATTTCGCAGAATTGATTCTCGTATGGGTCTATTTGCGACTATTCGCGGTAATCAATGTCAGTTAACAATGCGGACCAGACCAAACACGGTCCAGCGCCGACGAGGTCTACGGCGATCTCGATCTCGACGACCCCGCCCGCTTCACCGAAGACGACCATCTCCAACTGCTCCAACAACTACGGCCCGTACCAGCACATCGAGAAGTTCATCCCCCGCCAGATCACCAACGTGCTCTCCGGGGTGCGCCCCAAGCTCTACGGCGACGGCCGCAACGTCCGGGACTGGATCCACGTCGACGACCACAACGACGCCGTGTGGACAATCATCGACCGCGGCCAGATCGGCGAGACCTACCTCATCGGCGCCGACGGCGAGGTCGACAACCGCACCGTCGTGGAGACCATCCTCGAACTCCTCGACCAGCCCGCCGACGCCTTCGACTTCGTCACCGACCGCCCCGGCCACGACCGCCGCTACGCCATCGACTCCACCCGCCTGCGCACCGAACTCGGCTGGACCCCCGCCTACCTCGACTTCCGCGCCGGCCTCGCCGCCACCATCGACTGGTACCGCGACCACCCCGGCTGGTGGCAACCCGCCAAAGAAGCCGTCGAACAGAAGTACGCCACCACCGAACGCGTCACCGGCTGAACCTGCCGAGCGGTTCGCATTTCGTCACGCCTTGTTAATACCCCGTTGTCAAGCAGGGGTGTGACCTCGAAGAAAGCATCTGCTTTACGGTCCTCGAATAATAGTTACTATGTGTTGATCGCTTGTGGAGTGACCCCGGACACATGCATGTTGATTCCGCGTTCGCATATGTCCCTATTTTGCAGGCGTCGACAATTGAAGGTGTGGGTGGCAGCCGTCCGGGTGTCGCGCGACGGTAGCGAAGATCCTTCGCTGACGGAAAGGTGCAGCTCATGCTCCTCGCCGAAGGCCCATGGAGGCCCATTGAGCGCTACTGTTGCCAGTACGTAAACGTACTCGGCCTGCACCTTGAACTGGGAAATCCGCGTTGCTCGGTCGAGTTGTCAGTGTGATCGAAGTGAAATAAGCTCGCCGCACAGGACGTGTTTCGAAGTTGAAAGTCGTTCTTGTGCGGCGTTGGGGAGTTCGCCTTTTCCTTCAGTATTTTCGGGGTTGTATGGAGGTGGGCAGTGGCCGATCGTCAAGCCTACGAACGGCCGGTGCGTAGCGCTGGCCGCCGCAACCAGCGGCTCCGGTTTGTCGATCGTGCACACGAACGTTCGCGCTCGTGGATGAGTGCATATCTCCTGCGGGTTTCGATTTCAGATGCGGCGATCGTCGGGCTTGCGGTCTGGGTGGCTCAGCGGGTCCGCTTCGGTGCCGATGGCGCGATGACACCGAATGGTGCGGTCGGCGCACCCGCGATCTACGTCTCTGTTGCACTGGCGATCTCGTGGCTCCTGGCCCTCCGGGCATTTCAGAGCCTCGACCGCCGCATCATTGCCTCCGGTTCGCAGGAATACAGCCGAGTCGTCACTGCCTGTTTATCGGTCTTCGGTGTGCTCGCAATGCTCGATCTGCTCTTCAAACTGAACATCGCCCGGGGATTCCTGGCGCTCGCGCTCCCGATCGGAACGTTCGGGCTGTTGCTGTCCCGGTGGTTGTGGCGACGTGTCCTTCTGATCCAGAGGCGTCGATCGGAGAATCTGGAGCGTGTGTTGGTGGTCGGCACCCGCAGTTCGGCGGTGCCGTTGATGGAGCGACTGGTCAAGCACCCAGAACTTGGCTACCGCGTTGTCGGTATCTGCCTACCCGAACGAAGTGGGCGACCGCGCCAGATGGCGGTGGGGGACGTGCAGGTGCCCGTTCTCGGGACCTTCGACGAAGTCTGTGACTCGGTTGCGGACTCAGAGGCCACCACTGTTGCCGTGACGTCTGCGGAAGCGCTGGGTCACGACGCGATGCAGGCGCTGTCATGGGATCTCGAAGGACTCGATGTCGACATGATCGTGTCTCCGGGCGTCACCGACGTCGCCGGGCCCCGCGTCATGGTGCGTCCGGTCGCCGGACTGCCGCTCCTTCACATCGACAAGCCTCGATACGAAGGTGCAAACCGGTTTCGCAAGGCCTTTGTCGACCGGGTTGGCTCGGCGGCCATTCTGACTGTCATCGCTCCGGTGTTCCTCGCAGTGGCGGTGGCCGTCAAGATGGATTCGCCCGGACCGGTCTTCTACCGCGCGACCCGGGTCGGCATCAACAATCGGCCTTTCCTCATGTGGAAGTTCCGTTCGATGGTTCAGGACGCGGACAAAAACAAATCAGATCTCAGAGCTCTCGATGAGGGCGCAGGGGTGCTGTTCAAGATGCGTGACGACCCACGCGTCACGAGGGTGGGTGCCTTCATCAGGCGTTACAGCATCGACGAGATCCCGCAGTTGCTGAATGTGCTGGGCGGCACGATGAGCCTCGTCGGCCCGCGGCCGCCGTTGCCCGAGGAGGTCGAACAGTACGACGGCCGGGTGGCGCGGAGGATGCTCGTCAAGCCCGGAATGACCGGGCTCTGGCAGGTCTCGGGGCGTTCTGACCTGTCGTGGGAAGAATCCGTACGGCTGGATCTGTCCTACGTCGAGAACTGGTCGATCATGCAGGACGCACTGATCCTGTGGCGGACCCTCCGCGCGGTGTTGCACAAAGACGGAGCGTACTGAGCAATGGGCGTTCCAGTAGCGAGGATCCGCACGCCCGAGATCGCGAACAACGTCAACGAAAGGTGTAGTGGCTCAGAAGCGATGGACGTTCGTGTCCTCAGCGTGATGCTCCCGGTCGTGCTCCTGCTCGCCTCGTGCGCGACGCATGACCCCAGACAGTCGATACAGGCACAGATGTTGGGGGAGTCGGGATATGGCTTCGTCTCGGACAGTGTCGGATTGTCAATCGAATCCGCGACGCTCGCCGGCGAGGGCAGGGCGCTCCAGAGGCAGGAGCTCGTAAGCCTGTTCCAGGACTTCCGTCCAGGAATGGTCTTGCGCGTCGGTGGCAACACTTCGGACCAGATGTTCTGGACGTCCTCGGACGAGCCCAGACCTTCGGGCTACCGGTTCACCGTCACGCCGGAAGGGCTGAACAGGTTGGCGGAGCTGACCAAAGAACTCGGCTGGCGCGTGGTCATGGGGGTCAACCTCCGGGCTCGAGACGCTCGGCGGGCTGCCGATATGGCGGAGCATGCGCGATCCATCTTCGGGGACTGGCTCACAGCGATCGCCATCGGTAACGAGCCCAACGTCTACTACCCGTCGAACCCTCCGTTCGGAACGTATGCGAGTGACTACCGTGCGTATAGAAGTGAGATTCGCAGGGCGGTACCCGACGTCGACATCCAGGCGCCGGATGCGAGTGGGAACAGATACGACTTCATCTGGAGTAGCGCATCGCAGTACTCGCGATCGCCTTCGACCGTGCCCGATGCCTACGCCGCACACTTCTACGGATCGCGAGGGTGCGACACCGACACGATGCGTCCGAGTGCATTGTTCACGGAGTTCGCCGATGAGAGTAGACAGTCATCGCTCTCGGACATCGCACGAGCTGCCTCGTTGGCGAACTCGCCGAAAGTTGTTCTTTCTGAGGTGAACTCGATCAACTGTGGTGGGATGGCCGGGATAAGCAACCGGCTCGCGGGCGCGCTCTGGATGCTCGACTTCGCCTTCGATGCGACGACACAAGGATTCAACGGGGTCTACTTTCATGGCACGCTCACCGATTGCATTGCCTACTCGCCGGTTTGCGTGTCCGGAGACCGGGAGATCAACACGGCAGATTCTTTCAAGGCACTGCTGACGCTGAATCGCATGGCAGACGGCATGGCGATGCTGTCGGTTGCTCCGTACGAGTCGGACTCGTCGATCCGGCTCTACGGACTGAGGGGCCGGAACTCGCTGGCGCTAGTCGCGATCAACACTGCGGAAGGCGATAACGACTGGGTCGACGTCGACGTCGATCTGCCCGGGTCGAACTTCGCTGAGCTGAGTTCCGTCGAATTACTCACCAAGGACGAGACCGATACCGACGGAACGAGACTCGCTCGAAAGACTTCGATGGACGGGATGCCGCCGGATCTCGACGAAGAATGTTCCCTCGGCCCGAGCGACAGCGAGCCGGTGGGTACAGCTCATGTCGCGAGTCGCCCGGCTTCGGCGAAGGTCATCTTTTTCTGCGAGCGCAACGACTAGGCGATCAGCGCCAATTACTGGTCCCGAACAAAGCATTGAGAAGGGAAATTCGGATGAGGATTGTTGTCTTCGGACTCGGTTACCTCGGCGCGACGCATGCCGCCTGCATGGCGGAGCTCGGTCATGAGGTCCTGGGTATCGAACTCGATGATTACCGGCGAGAAGAACTCGCGCGAGGTGAGGTCCCGTTCTACGAGCCCGGTCTGCCAGACCTGGTCCGGAAGCATCTGGAGTCAGGACTGCTGCGCGTGTCGGCGAGTTACGAGGAAGCCGCCGAGTGGGGCGGCGTGTACTTCATCGCGGTCGGTACTCCGCAGCGAAAGGGTGAGTACGCCGCGGATCTCCGCTACGTGGAGAGCGTGGTCGAGAGCCTCGTGCCGTTGTTGACAAGCGATGCACTCATTCTCGGAAAGTCGACGGTTCCGGTCGGCACGTGCGAACGGCTCGCGAACCGCGCGCAGGATCTCGCCAAGGACGATGTCACCGTGCACCTCGGTTGGAACCCTGAATTCCTCAGAGAGGGTCACGCGATCGACGACACGCTGCGGCCGGACCGTATCGTCGTGGGTGCTGAGAGCGGCGGTGAACTCGAAACCGCGGCGCGTGAGGTGTACGCCCGGATGATCGAGGCGGGCACTCCCTATATCGTCATGGACCGGCAGAGTGCCGAGATGGTCAAGGTCGCCGCGAACTCGTTCCTCGCGACGAAGATCTCGTTCATCAACGCGATCGCCGAGGTCTGCGAGGCCGCCGGTGCAGATGTCACAGCGGTGGCAGACGCCATCGGACACGATGACCGAATCGGACGCAAGTTCCTCAACGCGGGACTCGGTTTCGGCGGCGGATGCCTACCGAAAGACATCAGAGCGTTCATGGCTCGAGCAGGCGAACTCGGTGCTTCCGAGGCACTGTCGTTCCTGAGGGAAGTCGACAACGTGAACATGCGTCGTCGCAACCGCATGGTGAATCTGACGAAGCGCTCATGCGGTGGATCTCTTCTCGGGAAACGGGTGGCCGTTCTCGGCGCGGCCTTCAAGCCCGAATCCGACGATGTCCGGGATTCGCCTGCGCTGAACGTTGCCGGTCAGCTGCAACTCCAAGGCGCCTCGGTCGTGGTCTACGACCCGAAGGCAAACCAGAATTCGAAGCGGCTTTTTCCGACTCTGGACTACGCGGCGAGCGCGCGTGATGCCTGCACGGATGCTGATGTGGTGGCGGTGCTGACGGAGTGGAAGGAGTTCCGGTCCTTGAGGCCCACAGATCTGAACTCGATCGTTCGTGGCCGCACCATCATCGACGGCCGGTTGTGCCTCGAGCAGTCCGTGTGGGAGGCGGCCGGTTGGTCGTTCCTCCGCTGACCGCGACTCGGGAAGCAATGTACGGAAGCGGGAATCGAGGCTTGATGCAGTCCAACGGTCTTGGCGACGGGCGGTCGCGACTACGACGTGCGGTCGGAGACGCGAAATTCCGAGTTCAGAAGCGAATGTTGTTGATCCGGATGAGGACAATTAACGCGTTGCCACTGAGGCGATCCGCGCTGGGCGACGCCGGCGCTCCTGTCGTGAGCCTTACTAGCTATGGGGATCGAATCGCGCTGGCCCATCTCGCGATCGAGTCGATCCTACGAGGACGGCTGAGGCCGTCCCGGGTGATCCTCTGGGTCGACGATCGGCAGACGTTCGACCGCCTGCCCGCGCAGATCAGGCGCCTGCAGCGGGTGGGCCTCGAAGTCCGCGTCGCTGACGGGGGCACCGGACCGCACACCAAATATTTCGACGCTCTCGCGCTTGCCCTCGAGGACGACGTCCCTCTCGTGACAGCCGATGACGACACGATCTATCCGGTCGACTGGCTACACAAACTGTTCGAGCAGCATCTCGGTCACCCCGATGCACTGACCTGCTATCGGGCTCGCCGCGTGGTCGTCGACACCTCCGACGACGACCGTGGGCCGCGCCTGGCCTCCTATTCGGAGTGGCCGCTGGTTCAGGACTCGGTCGAGAGCAACCGGAACTTCGTGACCGGGGTGTCTGGTGCGCTGTACCCCGTCGAACTGATGCGGGCCCTGCTTGCCCGTGGCACCCGGTTCGAGCAGGCGTGCCCTCGGGCAGACGACGTGTGGATCAACCACACCGCGCTGCAGGCGCAGATACCGATTCGCGTGGTCGACGGTCGAAGTCGCGACTTCATTTCCGTCGACCCCGCTCAGGCGGTCGGCTTGAAGCACGCCAACGTGGCGCAGGGCGGAAACGACGTGCAAATCGACGCGACGTACTCCGAACTGGACCGGAAGCAGTTGGCCGGCTCGTCATGACTGCGCCGAGGATCGCGGCGGCGACTGATGAAGACATCGACGTCGCTACCGATCGCGACTCCACACGAGATCTCGGTCGGAGTATCGCGATCGTCACGCTCGGAAATCTGACGCCTCTGCTGGCCTCGCTCATAACGGCACCGCTGCTGGCGCGTGCGCTAGGTGCGGAGGGGCGCGGTCTGGTCGCCGCGGCAACGGCGCCACTGCTGGTGGCATCCGCCGCGCTGACAGTGGGAATGCCCGACGCGGTGACATATTTCGTGGCACGTCGTGTGCGGACGCTGCGTTCGCTCGGCCTCGGGCTCCTGGTCGTGTGTGTCGTCGGCCCGCTCGGTAGTACTGCGATCGCGTCGATATCCGAAATTCTGGCCGGGGACCATCCCGACATCGAAGGTCTGATGTCGATGATCGGCCTGATGCTCACTCCCGCCCTCGTCGCACTCGTCGTGCGTGGCTACGCGAGAGCTGTGCAGGCATGGTTCCTCGTGGCGTTCGATCAGTGTCTGGCAAGCGTGTTCCGTGTCGGCGCGCTCGGGTTTCTCCTCGCAACCGATGGACTGACGATCACCTCGGCTGCCTGGGTGCTCGCGATTGGCAACTGTGCGGGCGTCCTTGCCTACCTCGGTCTGCTGGGGAGGCGCGGGACGCGGGCTTCGAACCCGGACTCGGATCTGCCGCTGGGAAAGCATGCCGCACAGCTGACGCGTTTCGGCCTCGGTGCATGGATCGGGTCGGCGGCCGGCGTCGTCCTCGCGAGGCTGGACCAAGTCCTGTTCCTGCCGTTGTCATCAGCGGAACAACTCGGTATCTACATCGTCGCGGTGTCGCTGGCAGACATGGTTCGAACCTTCAACACAGCAGTCCGGGATGTCGTGTTCTCGGTTCAGTCGGCCAAGAACGACGACGAGAGCCTCGGCCGCGCCGCACGATTGTCAACCATCATCACGGCGGCAGTCGGTGTGACCGCGATAGTGACGGGATGGTGGCTCGTGCCGCTTGCGTTCGGACCCGAGTTCACGTCCGTCACCGCGGTTCTCGCGGTGATTTTGGTCGGTACCGTTGTCGGGAACCCAGGATCTGTTGCCGCCGCGGGAATGACTGCCCGTGGGCGGCCGATTCTGCGAAGCATCGCGATCCTGTCATCCGTCGTGCTGAACATAGTGCTCCTGGTGCTGCTCCTTCCGGGTCTCGGTGCCATGGGCGCCGCCATCGCGTCGATGGTGGCCAATGGCATCTGTGGCTTGTTAGTCCTGGTGCTCGCCAACCGCGTGTTCGGTATGAAACCTGCTCTGTTCCTGCGTTTTCGGCGAGATGACTTCGTACTCCTCGGCGAGAAGGGTCGGGGTTTCGCCCGGCGGATGATCGTCGTCGTGAGAAAGCGGCATGATGCCGGGAAGTCAGGAGGGTGATCGTAATGCACGACAGCTCGGCAGAACTGGTCCGCGGACGGTATCTGGTCTCGGTCGCCACGTACAGACGGCCCGAGGGGTTGAAGCGTTTGCTGGACAGCCTGATCGCGAGCAGCGACGGTTCTGATGTCGTGGTCGTCGACAACGACCCCGATGGATCAGCACGCACGATTGCCGAAGCCCACCCAGCTGTCACCTTCTATGCGATCCAATCCGACGCCGGAATCGCCCAGGCCCGCAACGCGGGATTGGAGTACTTCACCGCCGATTACAGCGGGATCATCTTCGTCGACGACGACGAGTGGGTGGAGGCGGACTGGTTCGACTCCCTGATCGCTTTCCGCGAGTCCAGCGGTGCAGACGTCGTTCAGGGTCCCGTGATCACCTGTCTGCCTGAGAGTTGCCCCGAGTGGATTCGGCGCGGTGGCTTCTTTCAGCGGGAGCGGGTGCCGAGCGGGACCACGTTGCTGTCCGCGGCCACCAACAACACGGTGCTCGGGCGCGAGGCCTGGGTGCGTGCCGGTGAGCCGCGGTTCGACCCGTCGTTCAGCGAGACAGGTGGCAGTGACTGGGATTTCTTCTGGGGCTTGCGAAGAAACGGCGCTCGAATCGTGTACTGCAACGAAGCTGTTGTGTCCGAAGATGTGCCGACGTCGAGGCTGAGTGCCAAGTGGTTGATACGGCGGAGCGTGCGGAGCGGCATAGTTCATTCGCGAGTTCGACTGAAGTACCGCGACAATCCGCGTCGCGCCCTCCTGAAAGGTGTGCCACGGGCCGGCTACTACGGGCTCTTGTTCGTCCGCGGGCTGGTCCTCGACCGCAAGATAGCCGCAAAGCCGTTCACCGTGGTGAGTTTCGAGATCGGAAAGGCGCTCGGCCTGATGGGATACCGCACATACGAGTACCGCCGAACCAACAATGGAGCATCCGTTGCGTAGATCAACGTCCGAGGACACGAAGGTAGCGCTCATGGCGTTCCCCATGCACGGCCAGCACAAGCTGAGCAGGGAAGGCTATCGAACTCGCGACGGGCACTTGATCGAGTGGTTCGGCCGATTGCTCGACGGCTCCGGCAGCACCGCGGTCATCTCACGTCCAGAGCCTCACCTGACCGGTGCATCCGCGAAATCGAGGAACTTGAGACTGGCCGAGAACACCACGGCACTCAGCACCTTCACCTGGATGTTGCCTCGACTTTCCGACCGCCAGGCGTGGTGGGTGGACTCGCTTCCGAAGTATCCACGTCTCGACACGGACATGGCTCTTGCCGATGCGGTGGTCTGGAATCCCTTCGTGTCGCTGAGCGCGTCCTGGCCCGATCTGGGCGCGGGCGACCGCAAACTGGTTTTCGATCTGCTGGACGACTGGACAGTGCATTTCGCCTTCGAAGGGATCAGTTCCCAGGTCCATCGGGCCTACGAGACGATGTTCGCTAGGGCGGACCACGTGACGGCGAACTCGGAAGCGACCGCCGAACTGGCGCAGCGCTTCGGTCGCTCCGACGTGCACCTCGTGCTGAACGGATGCGATCCCGAGCGGTTCGTGCAGCAGTCCGGAGCCGAGGGAGCGATCACCGTCGGGTATGTCGGAAAGATTGGTCGTCGCCTCGACCTCGACCTGATCTGTCAGACCGCGGAACGGTTTCCCGATCTCGAGTTCGTGTTCGCCGGCCCCATCCTGGACCGCGAGTACCGGGCACCCCTCGCCGCGGCGGAGAACATCCGATTGCTCGGTGACGTCCACTACGAACGCGTGCCAGATCTGTTGACCACCTTCGACATCGGCTGGGTTCCGCACCGGGTGGGTCGCGGCGAGGTCGGCGGTGATGTGATCAAGACCTACGAGTACCGGGCTGCCGGGCTTCCGGTACTGACGACGCCGGTTCTGGGAACAGGGAGTCGCAAACTCGACGACGGAGTCTTCGTCGTCGACGCGGACGGACACCAGGCGTGGTTGGCCGAGCACGTGAAAGACGGCCGGCCGGAACGGATTGCGGCCGCCATTCCCGATTCGGTGACCTGGCGCCACAAGGCCCGGTTCATGCTCGATCTCCTGGGACGGTGACCAGGTGGTAGCGAATGACCTCAGAGTGCATCTCGTCGCGGCTCCGCTGATGGCCCGGAGTGGGGTCTACAACTCGCTCTTCGATCTGATCGAAGAGGCGCGGAACCAGGGGATGCCGTGGACTGGGACGGTCGGGATGCGACCCGGGGCGCCCGGGACGGTCCGCAGCCATGACGCGGTCACTTCGGCCGAGGTCGATCGGCACGGCTTGGCCGTGGTCGCTGAGATTCGCCAGATACTCGCCGCGGATGACAACTACTCGCGCGCCGACTGGGTCATCACACTCATCACGCAGTCCGACATCGCCGTGTTCCTCGACACGCTCATGGGACGTCGAAGCAGGGCGTCCTGGGTGTCGTACATCCGGGGGCTCCCCTGGCCCGCGAAGGGGGAGCAGAGCGAGCCGCGCCGACAGTTGCTGCGTCTCCTCGAGACGGCGTCGTTGCGTCGTGCCCGAGACGTCTGGGTCACCACCGAGACGCTCGCCGAGGACGTTCGCCCGTGGGTCGCACCACTCGTCGTCCGTCCGGGAATCAAGTCGCTGCCCACGTTCAACAGCGGACAGAATGCTTCTGGTCACCTGGTGTGGGCCGGTCGCCTAGACGTCGACAAACGACCTGAGCTGTTCGCAGAAGTCTGCGAGCAGGTCCAACACGACGGACGAATTTTCGGGGACGGTCCGCTGCGGGACGAACTGAACACGGCGAAGTGGGGCTTCTGTAAGGCGGTGGGTTGGGCAACGCCCGAGCAGATGTGGCCGGCGGCATCGATTTACGTGGGCACGTCGTATCGCGAGGCATTTGGCCGGAGTGCGGTCGAAGCGAGCCTTGCGGGGGTTCCGATCGTGGTCGGACATAAGTACGGCGCCGCCCGCATGCTGATCACCGATCCGGACATCGCGGCGTTCTGCGTTGTCGAGTCGGACGACCCGTCTGAGTGGGCGCGGGTGATTCGCCAGCTGCTCGACGACCCCGCCCTGATGGCGCGGGTCGCCGAACACACTCACCGCAATGCTCAGAAGCTGACGATCGACAGCTCGGTCTCGGATATTGCTCTGCGGCTGACAGGTTTGCACGATATGGCCGGCCGGCGCTCAACTCTCAGCGCACACAATTCGAAGGATTGACAATGGCAAAATCAACCAAACCGACTGTGGCAATTGTGGGTACTCGCGGCTACCCGAGCTATTACGGGGGATTTGAAACCCTGGTGAGGAAACTAGCCCCCTTCCTGGCCGAACGCGGATGGAAGGTGATAGTTTACTGTCGACCGGGAGTCGATCGTTTAGACGATGATCCGGATGACGCTGCGGTTGTCCAGGTCTTCTCGGTCGGCGTCGAGAAGAAATCGCTCAGTACGCTTTCGTACGGACTGACGAGCTCGGTTGACGCGGCACTCCGTAACGTCGACGTGGCGCTGGTCATGAATGTCGCAAATGGATATTGGCTCCCCATCCTGCGGGCGCGTGGTATCCCGGTCGTGCTCAACGTCGATGGCATCGAGTGGGAGCGACAGAAGTGGGGTGGCCTCGCAAAGCGAGTGTTCCGCACGGGTGCGGTCTTGACTGCTCATTTCGCTGACCGGATCGTGTGTGACTCTCTCGCCATCCGTGACCGGTGGGTGGCGGAATTCGCACGTGTCGGCTCGTACATTCCTTATGGCGGAACCGAGGACGGCGCTCTTGCCCCGGTGCGAGGTTTCCGTTCGGGACAGTATGTTCTGTATGTCGCACGCTTTGTCCCGGAGAACTCGGTGACGGAGTTCATCGCCGCGGTCGAACGTCTTCCCGACGATCTACAGGTCGTCATAGTGGGTTCCTCGGGTTATGGCGGCGAAATCGAGGCGCGAGTTGCAGCGCTGGCAGATGCGTGCGAAAGTGTGACCTGGTTGGGTCACATTTCGAATGACGATGAACTCCTCGCTTTGTGGCAGAACTGCGGTGCATATTTCCATGGGCACAGTGTCGGAGGTACTAATCCGGCGTTGGTCCAGGCGATGGCGTGTGGAGCTCCGACGGTGGCCCGTGACACCAAGTTCAACCGTGAGGTTCTCGGTGACGCAGGAATATTCACCCCGCCGGATCCCGAAATGATTGCGGAGGCACTGATTGACGTCATGGGCAGTGAGGACACCCGCATTAGGCTGGGCCGCGCCGCCAAAATTCGGCAACAGGAACATTTCACCTGGACCGGTGTGTGCGAAGCCTACGAAAACGAACTCCTCGCGAGTATCGATTCCCCCCGAACGTCCGCGTTGAGCTAGGCGCGAAACCATCGGGGAGGTTTCGATAAGAGGGACCTCACTCGAATCAAGTCAGGTCGATCGGCTCGACAGTCCGAGCCCCCAACCGAGGCAGGCATTGTGAACCAAACTGAAGCTGTAGGCACCGCGTCGACGGGCGACCGTCTGCGGGTGCTGCTCCGCGTGATCCGCGACGGTTGGTGGATCATCGGGCTGTGCGTGTTGATCGGGGGCGCGTCAGCGGTCGGTCTGAGTCTCACCCAGACCCCGATGTACCGTTCGTCAGCTGTTCTGTACGTGACGTCGGGTACCGAGGCGACGGTGCAAAACGCCTACCAGGGCTCGCTGGCCTCGCAACAGCGCGTTGCTTCCTACGTGCGTCTCGTCGACTCCGAAGCTGTCCTGAGTAGCGCGCTGACGGACTCCGGTCTCCAGATGAGTGTCGAAGATGCGCGGGACGCTGTCTCCGCCTACACCTCCGTCGAGACGGTCATTCTGACCGTGAGTGCCACGAATGCCGACCCGGTCGTAGCCAGTGGTCTCGCGAACCGAGTCGCAGAGTCCCTCGTCGGGTACGTTTCCGTTCTCGAGACCCCTAGTTCGGGGGGCGACCCGCTCGCCAAAGTGACGGTGGTGAGCCCGGCGACGACCAGCGATGCTCCGATCTCGCCCCGCACCAAACGAAATCTGGCAGTCGGGCTGTGCGTGGGGCTGTTGCTGGGCCTTCTCATCGTACTGGCGCGTCATCGGCTCGATACGCGCCTGCGGAGCGAGGCCGACGTCTCAGAGTTGCTGCCCAACGTCTCGTCCCTGTGCACTGTGCCGGATGATCCGGCACTTCAGGACAAGGTCCTCTTGGACTTCGCGCCGGCCGGAGCGAGTCCGACAGGCGAGGCATACCGACGCCTGCGCGTCAATCTCGGTTTCATGAGCGTGGACACTCCTGCTCGCCGGATCCTGGTCACGAGCGCGAATCCCGGCGAAGGCAAGACCACGACCGCAGTGAACCTCGCGGCCGCCTTCGCCGAGTCGGGAAACCGGGTTGTGCTGGTCGAGGCCGATCTGCGCAAGCCGTCCGCATCTCAGCGGATGCGCCTGACCAACAGCATCGGACTCACCGACTACCTGCGTGGCAGCGTCGAGAACGTCTCGGATGTCATCCAACGGTCGAACACCCCGGGCGTCGACGTGCTCGCCTCGGGTCCGGTGCCGCCGAATCCCGCGGAATTGCTCGCATCGCAGCGAACCGGCCGCTGCTTCGCGGAACTCGAAGCTCAGTACGACTTGGTGATCGTTGACTCGGGGCCGGTCATGCCCGTCACCGACGCGGTCGAGCTGACCAAGTGGGTACACGGTGTGGTGGTAGTTGTGCGCGCCGGCAGTACGAAGCGAACAGAGCTCCTGTCGACCTTTACGGAACTTGAACGGGCACAGGCGAACATCCTGGGTGTAGTGGTGAACGGTGTCAGCGACCGCGAGCGGACCTACCGGTACGGCTACTACGGAAACGCATCGGATGTGGATGCCCGACACGTGAATCCAGCCACCGTTGAAGCCCGCGCGTCTCGTGATGCCTTGCCCGACAGCCCGACTGACGGTCGTTCGGTCTACCGGTGAGTCGATCAGGGATTTGACGGCGAGTGGTGGGGATACCGGTCGATCGTGCAGCGTTAGAGATAGTAGGGCTTCATGACAGTGATTCTCACCCTCGTGATGGTCGGTCTCGTGTGCGCGGTGACGTATCTCGACCCGCGGTTCGGTCTGGCGGCGGTGCTGATCGGTTACGCCGCATTGCCTTTCGCTGCGCGCGTATCGCTCCTTGGTGTGCATGTCTGTACGGTGCTGACGATCGCGGTGGCATGCACACGTCTGCTGATCCCGGTTCGGCACCTGCCGCCGAAGTCCCGGCAGATCTTGGGCGCCATTCCTCGGGGTGCTGTCGTACTGGCAATCCTATTTGTTGTCGGATCACTCTGCTCTGAACTGATGATCGGGACCAGTCCAGGTGCAGCGATGTCCTTTTGGCTCAACTTCATCGCGGCGCCGGTGCTGGTTTTCGTGATGTGTTGCGATCTCTCCGAAAGGTACGGGGGCTTCTACCGGATCTTGGCGCTCGGATACGTAGTTGTGGCGTGCGCGCAGAGCGTACTTGCCTTCCTGGTGTCTCGCGATCTGGTGACGCAGCCATTTCACGATCAATTCACTCGGCGATTCTGGTGGCGCATCGTAGACGAGGCTAACCGGCAGATGGGTACGATCGATCACCCGCTGGACCTCGGCCTCTTCATTGCGACCGCTATACCCCTTCTCGCGTTGATGCGGCGCACTTGGCTCACGTATCTGGCACTCGTGGTTCTGGTGATCGGGGTGACGCTGACGCAGTCCCGTATCGGTCTCCTCGGGACAGCCTTCGGGATCATCTTCTTGATCGTCAAGAGTTCGGCCACCCCCAGCCGTCGGGTCATCCTTGGAGCGGGAGTTGTGGGCGCCTACTTCGCGCTCAGCGCGGTCGGCGCATTCGATGCAGTGTCCGGCCGGATTGCCGATGACTCGGGTTCCGCCGAAGCACGACGAAATGCCTGGGGGGTGCTGCTGCCGGACGCCGCGAGTTTCTTCCCGTTCGGCGAGGGAATTCAGGGGGTGAAGCCCTATGTCGCTTCTGAATACGGCCTCGAGACCAGCCCTGAGTCCGCGTTTCTTGGATACCTGGTCGGATTCGGGTTGGTCTTGGCACTGTGCTTCTTTGCTGCAGTGTGTTGGACCGTCGTCGATCGACTCAGGGCGGATCGGTCTGTTAACCCGGGGATGGCCTCGGTCTTGATCGCTCTCGTCTCGATCCAGCTGTTCTCGTCGATCAGCACGGGCGGCACAATCAGTGCTTACATTGTGTGGATCTGTATGTTCTTCGCTGTCGCATATCCTGTCGCGAGCCAGCCTGAATCCTTGCATCGAGGCGAAGCGTCGTCTTCGATCGACACAATCAACAAGGCGGCCGCTCCCAGGATTGCCGAGAGACACAAGTACGTCAGTCCGACAGACATGTCACGGAATTGAACCTTGCCGATCGTCGACGTTGGAAGGTGCGGTCCACCCGTCCATTGTGAGAATCCTCGTACGCCTCACGTCCTCGGCGGCTACATCATGCTCTGGGTAGCCGATTAGAATCGGCCTGTAGACGACACTAAATCTCCGCTGCCACGGTCACTCTGGTGTTGGCTCTGCTGCTGACTGGCTCCCTTCCCCCGGGACCGCCGGTTGGTCCCTCTGAAGCAAATCGAGACTAAGTCACGGGCCCGACGTGCCGGAAATGATCAGGTAGGCAATGATGAATCGGTGGCTGTCATTACTCAGACCCCGCGAATCGCGTGGGTCGACGTGGCGAAGGCGTTCTCAATCCTGCTCGTCGTTCTCGTACACACCGTTGTCGAGCTAAATTACTTAGACATCTCGAATCCAGTGGTTGATGACGCAATGCCCATTCTGGGAACAATGCGGATGCCACTATTCTTCGCCGCATCCGGCCTGTTCGCGGCGGGCTGGGTGTCGCGCAAGCCGTGGCGGACGCTAATTGATAAGAAGATCGCATTGCTGGTGTGGGTGTTCCTCATCTGGCAGCCCGTAGTTCTCGCATACAAGCTCGCAGAGATGCGGTGGCTTCCGAACCAGCCCGACAATACGGTTGTCGGGCAGGTCGCGAAATTCGTGGTATCTCCACTTCGGCCGAACGGGGAACTGTGGTTCCTGTGGGCGCTCGCCGTCTTCTTCGTTCTGACGAAGCTCACCTGGCGCTTGCCCACATGGTTGAAGGTCGGCGTCCCCGCCGTCGTCTCTGCGGTGTGGCTCGCCTATTCTGACGACCTCATACCGGAGAGCGTTCTCCGTGCCGGCGGTGACGGGTTGAACGGCTTGTGCGCCTATTACTTCTTCTTCATCTCTGCCGTCCTGTACGCAGATAAGATCAAAGACTTCTTCTCCACCGTGCGGTGGCCGGCCGCGACGGGGATCGTTGCTCTCTGGGTAGTCGTCGAAATCGCTCTGCAGTTTACCGATTTCACGGTCCCCGGGCTGAGCCTGCTCGTCCGTGTGCTCGCGGTCGCGGCGGGTTTCGCTCTCGCCACGATGGTGATGTGGAGCCGACCACTGGCTTGGCTCGGCGCTAACACCCTGCAGGTGTACGTCGGTCACATGGTGTTCGTCGTGATCGCGGCGCTTACCATCAACGCAACCGGTATCGAGCTCAGCGGATGGGCGGGACTCGTCATCCCTGTGGTGTTTGCCTGGGCAGTTCTGGGTGCGATCGCCCTTCATCGGGCGGCGGCCCGTGTCCCGCTGGGCCGGTTTCTGTACGAGCAGCCCGGCTGGTTCGCCCTTCGCCCAGCGGACGCCGACCACCCCAAG
The DNA here is from genome assembly GCF_002009645.1 of Gordonia sp. IITR100. NCBI lineage: Bacteria > Bacillati > Actinomycetota > Actinomycetes > Mycobacteriales > Gordoniaceae > Gordonia > Gordonia sp. IITR100. Next base: position 35,851 of record NZ_MVKV01000014.1, read on the forward strand.
CGTCGCCGTGTCAAAGAAAAAGCGCCCGACGTCGAGACCTAGGCTACCGGCAGATTCGTGACCGATTCGCCGTACCGCTGGGCCGATGAGGGTTGGTCGCAGATGCTGGCTTAGGTAAGAGGACCAGGCATACCTACCCGTCCCGGCAGACACGCCACGCCGAGCTGTACCCCGACTGCGCTCATATGCGCGAGGGACGCGACATGTGGGAACTCACGAACGAGATCCGGCACCGATTGGGATGATGACGCTCGGGCCACGTTGCAAAATAGTGATGGAATACATAACCCCCGCGGACGACGGTCTGTAGGTATGCGGCGTCGGCGTTGCTGATGTTGGCCTGGCCGGGCAACCTGCTGGGTTGTAAGTAGCCGCCGCGTCCGACGAGCACCACCAGCGGAGGTCGTTGCCGCCGATCGAGAGAGTCACGAGGCGTGTGGACCACGACAGTGCGTTGATCTGGACGGGCCGGGCGCCGAACGGTGTCGCCTGTCGGCGGGTCGTGACGTCTGCGGTGGTGGCGTTCACGCAGGCAACGGAGGTGTAGCTCATCCGGAGCCGGGAGGCGAGATGCGTCGGGTAGGCGTCTCGAGTACGTCCGCAGCCGTCCGGGTGCTGTGCTGAAGTTGGCGTCGGCGCTGCGGCGCGTGAGTCTCCCAAGGCGACGTAAGCGGGTGCCGCCGGAGCGGTGAGACCCGGTAATTCGACCATCAAGAGAACCAAGATCCGGCAACGAATTGGCGGCGATGTGGTTCGATTAATTTCATCCAACGGGATCGGGAGGCACACATGCGGCGACTCTCAGTTGCGATTTGTGTCGGCGCCGTATTGGCCCTGCTTTTGGCAACCGTGCCGCAGTCTGCGAACTCAGCTCCCCGCGTCCGAGTTGGGGTGGCTTCCATCTCCACCCAGTACGCCGGCGCCGACTTCGCGGGCGAGGCCGAGCAGATCAAGGCGACCGGCGCGACGGCTATTCGAATTCCTGCGAAGTGGAACTTGCTGCAACCGTCGGGCTCAGCCTCCTTCACCTGGACACGCCTGGATTCCGCGGTGAGCGCCGCGCGTTCCAAAGGGCTGTCCATCCTGATGAATCTCGAGGGCCCGGCGCCGGTCTGGGCGCAGAAGCCAGGTGCGAACCCGCTCCTCAACGGAAATTCTCCCGCCGACCCGGCGACTTTCGGTGAGTTCGCGCGGCAGGTCGCACTTCGGTACTCGTCACGCGTGGCGGCGTGGGAGGTGTGGAACGAGCCGAACCTCGCCCACTATCTGATCCCGCCCACCGCTGGAGAGTACGTTCCACTGCTCAAAGCCGCGTTCGGCGGCATCCGAACGGCTGGCGCCAACCAGCCGGTGATCACCGGCGGACTGTCGAGTCTCCGCACCGAAACGCGGGATGTCACCTTCATCTCGGACATGTACGCCCTCGGCGCGAAGCCGTACTTCAATGGCGTTGGCGTACACCCGTATACGTTGCCGTATCCGATCACCGCAGACCCCCGGGCAGGCGACGGCGGGGGAGCAGCCGTTCTGCCCGAGGGGCGGGCGATCATGGTGGCGAATGGTGACTCGACGAAGTCGATGTGGGTGACCGAGTTCGGGCAGCCGACCGGAAACACCCCGGCGTCGACCACCGAAGCTGTCCAGTCCAACATCATCGTCGACGCTGTCAACCGGGCGAACGGCCTGCCGTGGATAGCAGCGATCTTCCTCTTCACCACTCGCGACCTGTCCGCCAACAAGGCGGAAGACAACTCGAACTTCGGGCTGTACCGCTTCGACGGTTCGCCGAAGCTAGTTGTGGGTGCGCTGCAGGAAATCCTCAACTAGAGCAACGGTTCCGCCCTTCCTCGCCAGACTTGTCGTCCGAAGCATTGAAATCCGGGCGATATGTGCGCGCGGAGGCGCAGCTTTGGAAGACTCGGCCTGCGAAGCAACGCGGTGGTCAGGAGTCTGGATGAGCAGCATGAACCGTTGTTCGAGAGTAGCCAAATCGCAGCGAAGTACTACCTGGATTGCTGTGTTGACGGCAGCGATCTGTCTGGTCACCGCGTGCTCCGGTGACGAGGCTGCGGAAGCCCCGCCACTACCTACTTCGGCACAGATTTCGCCCGACGGGGTCCGAGTGGGTCTCGCGGGGTACGAAGTCTCGGCCTCATCTGCGGTGGGGGCCGGCGCTACACTCGCCATCGCTGACGGAGCGGGCGTGGCGCCCGTCGTCGCAGAGGCCGCGTCGTCTTGGCTGGCGCCGATGTCGCCCGCTGTACGTGTCACTCTCGACGGCGATCGCCAGCCGAACGCTCCGGTGCGGTTGTCATACCGCTTGCCGGAAGGCTTCACACCTCCCGCGAGTGCTGTGCCCGTCGCGGTAACCCGTAGCGCCGACGGCACGGTTGATCTGATCGAGGCTCGGATGGAGGGCGAGTCAGTTGTTGCGGACTTACCTCATCTGAGTTGGGAGGTCTTCGCTTGGTTCAAACCAGAGGAGCTCACCAAGAAGCTGATCGAGTACGTCAATCCCATTCTCGGCATCGGATCGCGCAGGCCCGACTGCGAAGGCAAACCGCTGGTGTTCTCCGCTCTCGTCGAGACGGTCTCGCCCGTATCTAACGGCATTGCGTGGTCGTGCATCATGACGACGCCCGGCTCGAACGCAATGGAACCCAGCGTCAGTATTCAGTTGGCAATCAATTCGCCGTTCGCTTGGCGACTCGCCGCGGATCCGCCGGCGCTGAGAGTCGTGTCCGTCAGTACCGACGGAGCCAACGAGTACCTTCGGAGCCTCTACCGACGTGTCGCGGGCAACGCGGTCATCGCCGGACCCGGCGACGTCGTTCGACTCGACTTCGGGCAATACGAAAAGTCGCCGCGGACGGGAACTTTGACAAGAGACCCGTCTTGGGACACCACCGCTCTCAGCGCTTGGGCCTACGAGGAGGCCCTGTCGAGCGCCTTTCCGGGTCCGGCCAAGTTCTTCAACTTCGCGGACGCGCTGATCGACTGCTCGCGAGGGTTTCAAGAGTTCGGACGAATCGCCGCCGACATCCTCGATTGTTCACAGAGCTTTGCCGCAGCGGGCGTACGGATGCTGTTCGGTCGAACGGCGGTCGCTTTCGTGTCACAGCTAGCCGACAAAGTCGGGCCCGGCACCGCCACGACCGGAGCGTGGACGGTGAGCTCCCGCAGCGTGCGCACGTCGAACCCTGAACGCAGCGCCGACGTTGTGCTCGGTCGCGCCGACAACGAGTACTCCGTCGGTTATGGAACTGCGCGCCCCAAGACGTTGTCGCTGAACTCGATGTGCGCCAACACCATCTCTGACATCACCTGGGAGTCCTGGGGTGGCCCGAGTGCCGTTGGTCGAGGACTGGTGTGTGCGCCCGCCGGGTCACCTGACACCGGCGGCCCGTCCACCATCACCGCAACGGACATCGGTGATTGCTTCGGTGAACGGGCGTATCGCCGGGTCCTCGTCAACGGTGAACTCGCTTGGAACGTCTGCAGTGGCGGATAATTCGCTCTAGGCGTGTTCGGTCGGCGTTCGCGTCACATCTCCCGTCCCGGCCCCGCAAATCCGTTACGGCGTCCAGTAGCCGAGTGCCGGCTCAGGGTGTGGCGAGCCGTGTAACTGGCGTGGCGGGGGGTGGTTTCGACACGGCTCCTCGCTCCGCTCGGTGCCGGCTCAACCAGCGGGGGGCGGCTGTCTGTTTCGCTCGGTGCCGGCTCAACCAGCGGGGGGCGGGTGGCTTCGACACGGCTCCTCGCTTCGCTCGGTGCCGGCTCAACCAGCGGTTGGTGGGTCGTCACCTGCTCAACCAGCGGGGGCTGGGTCGGTGCCGGCTCAACCAGCGGTTGGTGCTGGCTTCGCATCGCGCTCGACGGGCGATTGATGGTGACTTCGATGTCACCGGTGGTCGGGCCGTCGGGGACAGTGTCGAATCCCTCCACATCAGACATGCCACCGCGTCGCCTGTGGAGTATCAGCGCGATCAGTGAGCCCGCGAGTGCGCCGCCCACCGCGCCGATGCCGAGGAGTATCGGGTCGATGAGCTGCTCACGCACGGCGCCTTGGGTATTCGGGTCGACGACCACCAGGCGCAGCGCACCCGGACCGCCGCTGGTCGGCTCCTGCAGCGCGGTGACCGTACCGACGAGTTCCTGTGCGAGGGCCGTGGACAACCGCTCCGCGTCGGCCGACGTCGAGTTCTGGACCGAGACATCGAGGATGACGGTCTGCGGCGGGACGCTGACCGAGATCTCGGAGAGGAACTGTGGCAGCGAGATGTCGACTCCCGACCTGTCGATCGCCCGCTGCGCGACGGTGGGATCGGTGGCCAGCACCGCGAATGTCTGGATACTCGCGCGGGCCGCCTGATTGCCCTGGTAGGCCTCCAACATGTCGGAGGTGCCGGTGGCGATGTATGTTCGGACGGTCGCCACGTAGGTCTGGGGTTGTAGCAGCGAGTACCCGATGGCCGCGATGAGACCGATCAGGGTGAATGCCACGACGAGCATCCATTTCGCGGCAATGACATTGAGGACTTTCATCGGAGCTCCATCTGTGACTCGGAGGGCACCTCGTGACTGCGCACGGGTGGAAGGGATCGGGGCGAACGGTGGTGGTACAGGAAGTACGGGAGGAGTGCCGCGAACGGCGCGATGCCGAGGAAGTACGGGACGTACACCGCCTCCAGCGAACTGAGGGCGAGGATGGTGCTGAAGTAGGCGAGCAGATACGCCCGTGTGGTCCCGTCGGTTGTCTGGACCACCTTGACGACGGCGGCCAGGACGATCAGTACGACGCCCCAGACCCCGACCGAGAGGAGAATCTCCAGCCAGCCGTTGTGCGGGGAGTAGTTGGCCTTGAACAACAGCGACGCGCCGGACTCCACCCAGAACGCCGGGTTGTGGCCGAAGAACCACTGGTCGGGGATCTCCCGCAGCGCCTGGTTCCACAGATAACCCCGCAAGCTGTAATCGGCGTTGGTGTAACCGATGTAGAGCGGGAACAGCGAGTAGACCGCGCTCGCCACGAGTGCGAGACCCAACAGCAGGTTGCGCACGCGAGAGGTGATCGACGGGACGGCCAGCAGCACCCCGAGCACACCGGCCACCGCGATTCCGCCGAATGCCGTTCGGCTGCCGGCCAGCAGGCCGATCAACATGACCCCGGCGACCGCGGCGAGCACACGCCACATGGCCACGCGATACACGGCGAACGGCAGCAGTGCCGTGATGGTGATCCCCGCGAGGTTGCCGTTGCCGGCGAACGGTGAGGTGAGCACCGCGCCGAGATCGGTGCACTTGTCGATCCGACATGCGCCGACGACTCGAGACGAGTTGAACAGCACCGAGACCAGCAGGATCGCCGTCGTCGCGACGAGGGCGATGCGGGCGGACCTGGCCACGTCGTCGAGTTCGAAGGATCGGTAGCGGAACACGAATCCCACCAGCAGCGCCATCGACATCAGGAGATTGACGATCCGACCCGACCCGTCGACGATCATGGCCGCGCACGCGTACACCATCAGTAGCGCGAGAATCGCCGCCGAACCGTCGATGCGGAAGCCGTGGTTGGCCACCGCATGCAGTGCGGCCGCCACGCTGATCGCTGCTGCGGGGCCGTACAGCAGGACCGCGAAGATCGCGCCGGCGGCGTCGGCCGACGACCACAACGCCGGGGCCACGGCGTAGATGACGATGACCGGCCACGCCGTCAAGGCGAACAGCCAGCTGCACAGGAACCGATCGACATGCTGAGCCCACTGCCTGTCGTAGGCAACTGCGACGAAGAGTCCCAGTGCCACCAGCAGCGTCGCGAAGATCATGGTCATGACGCCCACAACTCGCGGAACGACGCCGGACTCGTGCCCGGGGCATCCTCGTACAGTTCCCAGGTCGCCCAGCTGCCGCCGAACTCGGCGATGCGGTTGTCGGTGAACACGATCGACGTGGCGTCGGGCAGATAGACCTTCGCCCGATCCCCGTCCAGTTCGATCTCGAACCGGGCCGCGTCACGATCGAACGCGGTCCGGTAGGTGCCCTGGCCCAGGATCGTCTGTCCGGCGTCACCCGCCTGCCAGATCGCATACGACCATCGCGTCCGGGTCGCGACGAAGTGCACCGCGGCGTCCGGTGCTGCGTCGGACTCGTTCTGCGGGACCGGCTTCGCGCTGACGAGTAGGGCGATCGCCCCGGCATCGTCTCCGGTGAAACTCACCGTAGCGCCGATCCGGGTGACCCGGACGGGCGAGAGGTCGGTCGAGATGTACGACGCCGCACCGGATGCCGACGACGTGCCGTGCAGCAGACGACCGTCCGAGACCCGGAGCGGATGGCTGTTGCGGCCACGTTCGACGGCGACGAATCCGGGAGGCACGGCGGCCGCGGTGGCATAGTCGACGTGTACGGCGGCGCCCTGCGCCGACGCGACACGATCGTCGGATCGTTCGGCCTGAGCCGCGGTATCGCACGCCGAAACCAGGGCGACGACAGCGGCGGCCAGGAGCGCCAGTGCCGTCGTCGTCGACAGCCGGGACTTGGAGGTCGGAACCATCAGAATCCCTCGACCTCCCGCACCGGCGTCATGTACGACGACCGGTACCACCACTTGCATTCGGGGAGGTCGCGTCGCCATCGCGCCGGAGCGCCGGCATACAGCCCGGCATCGCCAGTGGCGGAATCGGTCGACGCGGTCACCACCGAGCCGGCGGCGACGAGCGAATAGGGCGGAATGGCAGCGTTCTTGAGGATGAGGCAGGCGGTCGCCGTGAGGCTCCGCTCGCCGATCGTGATCGTGCCGATCGTGGTCCGGTCCTCGACGATGTCGATCTCGTGGGACTGCAGGAGACTCCGGGTGCCGCCCACCGCGCTGTAGGGCCCCATCTCGATCCGGCCCGAGCAGTCGAAATAGTGACGGTTCGTGACTGCGGCCTGTTCAGCCATCGACAACACCCCGGCGCGGTCGCTGAACTTCTGATACGACGGCGCGGACGTGAACTGGTTCAGCCGCCCGATGAAGTTGTCCTTCTCGAGTTCGACTCGTGCCATCTGCCGAAACATGTTGAACGGGGCGATCACTCCGCGGTCTCCGATACGGAACGGTCCGCAGCCGAGCACGAGGTTCGGTGCCAGGCTGACGTCGTGTCCGATGGTGTTGCCGAGGGCACGCAGCGCTGCGTTCTTCGCCTTCGACGCGGGGAGCAGCCAGACGATCAGGCTGAGCCACTTGTTGGGTCGCTTCATGGTGTCCTCCAGACATCAGTGGGCGGTGTGGGGTGGGGGAGTGGTCGGTCGGCGCGGCGTCGGGTGAACATCACGGCCAGCGCCAGTACGGTCAGACCTGCCAGGGTCGCGAGCAGAGCGTTGCGCAGCAGCGCATCCGGGAATGTCTGGCCGGCATCGGCCGGCCCGAGCACGAGCGATGCAATCGGCGCGGGTGACTCGAGTTCAGCCAGGGCGGCCGTGAATTCACGTCCGACGCCCATGGCGGCAGCTTCGACGGTGCGCGCGTCGTCGCCGCGGACGGTGAAATCCATGATCGTCGTCTCGGGTGGGGCCGTGATCGACACCGCGCGGCGGAGGTCGGCGGGACTCATCGCGATGTGGTGGGTGTCGATCACCCGACGGAGGAAGTTCTCGCTCGTGACCAAGGACGAGTACGACTCGATACTCCGCGTCAGGAGCATCGTGGGTGCGGGATCGAAATCCTCCGGCAGTTGCAGTGCGTCGCGTTCATAGGTGAGTACGACGCGCGACGTCGCCTGCACCGTGTCGTGTTGAGACGAGTACGTGAGCATCCCCATCGTGAGGATCAGTACGAGGCAGAAAATGACTCCCAGAGCGGTCACCACGCGGCTGACCCGCCCGCGATCATGAGTGGCTCGCAGCGGGCTCATGCGCACTTGCCTTTCCGCGCGAGACCTTCGAGTACGGGCGTCATGTGCTCCGCGATGAGGGCATGCCCCTCGTCGGTCGGATGACGGTGATCGGCACCCACGATCGAATGGTCGCGGGGGGCGGAGTACCACCCGGATCTGTTCGGATCGATGAAGGAGACGCCGTGCCGCTTCGCCGCGTCCGCGAGCAACCTGTTGGCGCGCAGATAGTCCGGGCCGATCGGGCCGTCGTGGATCCAGGAGAGTCCGACGATCATCACGCGCAGGTCCGGTCGAGCTTTGCGCACGGCCCGGATGGTGTCGTCGACCGCGTCGCGGTACTCCTTCGACGGATGCGAGAGGTCGTTGCCGCTGCCGACGAGCACGATCGCCGACACGTCGGGCGTGAGCAGTCGTTGCGCCTCGGAGGCGAACGTGGTGTGCCGGATACCGGTGGTCAGGTACCCGGCGCCGCCCCGGCCGGACACCCGCAACAGCACGGGGCATGTGCCCGGTCGGGCGTCGGACAATCGGCCCTGGGCGATGCGGGTCCAGTTCGAACTGCCCTTACCGCCGTATGTTGTTCCCTCGGTGAAGCTGTCGCCGACGACGAGGATCTTCACCGCTGTGCCGGCAGCCGCTGCACCCGCGACCCCAGCGCCGTTCGCCGACCGCGACGCCGATGCGACGGAGGTGACCTCGACCCCGGCGCTGTGCGCCGCGGTGTTGGTTGCGGGTTCGCGGGCGACTGCGAAGGCCACTCCGGCGGTGGCGGTGAGAATCACGGCGGTGACCGCCAGAAGTGCTTTTTCCCAATGAGTTCGGACGAGTCGGGTCATTCTCCCACCTTCGTGGACGTCGGAGAGCAGGGCAGCGAGTACGAGGAGTTGACCGGCGATGGGTGCGAGCCAGATCGCGCCGACGTGGTCGAGAGCGCCGGCGAGGAGCAGGAGGGCCAGGGTGGCCCCACCACCCAGGACGATCGCCGCGGTCACCGAGTCGGGGCGTCCCGCGGCGATGTGCTTGGCGCTGATCGCCTGCGAGAGCGACGAGATCCCGGCCGCGATGATCACGCCGGTCAACAGCAGTTGAGCGGGTTCGTATTTGGTGCCGACGACGTGCACGACGGCCCAGGCGGCCGGCCATGCCGCGAGGATGACGACGACGCAGTAGACGATGACGAGGTTCCGGTAGCGGCGGTAGATCCGGTCGAACGTCGACGCGTCGTCGACGGTGCGGGCGAGTTCGGGGACCGCAACTGTCGACAGCGCGGCGGACAGCAGGGTGAGCGGCCCGGTGACGCGTGTGGCCATCGCGAAATAGCCGACGGTCAGCGGGGTGGCGAAGACGGCGAGTGCCGAGACCTGTAGCTGTGCCAGTGTTCCCGACATCGCGAGCGCCCAGTAGCGGACGGTCTCCGCACCGGGCCGGCGGAGTTCACGGATGGCGCGCCGCAGTCCCCGGACTCCGATGGGAACCGCGGGCACCACCAGTGCGGTCACCGCCGTGCACGAGAAGATCACGGCTAGTGCGGCGGGATCGAGGCCGGCACCGGACAGCGCCAACCCGCCCCACACCACGAGGGGTACGGCACGCTGGACGACGACGAGACAACTGGCGGCGGTGTGCGCATGGGTGCCGGCCAGGAAGCTCTGTGCGAAGTTCTGGACGGTGTCGGAGTAGGCGAACAGCACGCCCGCAACGACGATCACGGGCAACCCGACGAGGAGCAGACCCGCCACGGCGACGAGGAAGACGCTGGACACCGCGACGGTGTGCGCGACGTACAGAGCTGCGGCGGTGGGGGTGTCGTCGGATGCGCTGACACGCATCACCCGGATCGGTGCACCGAAACCCGCGGCGAGGCCGACCACCACGCCGAGCGTGTACGCGAGGATGTACTGCCCGAAAGTGTCCACGGGCAGTGCTCTGGCCAGGAGCAGCAGAAAGACACCGAGCATCGCGGAACTCGCCACCCGGGCCAGAATCCGTACGGTGGCGTCGGTGCGCAGCCGTTTGCCGGCGTGACCTCGCTCAACGGCGGAGGACACCGCGCAACCTTCGATAGCCCGGCGTCAACCGGATGCGGAACACGAGGAACGAGACGAGTTGCTCGGCGGTGCCCAGGAGGCCCAGCAGGCGTTCCGTCGGTGACGTCGCATATCGCAACCGCAGTCGGAACGACTCGGCGAGGAAGGTCCGCCACAGGTTGGCCGATTTCGAGGCGTCGTGAAAACGCAGCGCGCCAATCGGAACCGGCATCGACTGCTGTTGTGGCGCGGCTTCGGCGATACGGAACTGCAACGAGTAGTCCATCGTGCAGTGCAGATGCTTGTCGAACCCGCCGAGCGACTCCAGATAGTCGCGGCGGATGATCACCGACCCGGAGAACGACGCGCACGTGGACCGTCGCAACAGGGTTCGCGTCTCGATGGGTTTGCCGCGGTACGTCCCGACCACATCACCGGCCGCCCGGAGTAGTTGATGATCTCCGGTGAGCACCGTCGCGCCGGGTGACTCACGAATCGCGGCACGGATGGCGACAAGCGCTCCCTCGACGAGCACGTCGTCGGCGTTGAGCCAGAGCACCCACTGTCCGGTGGCACGCGCCAGCGCTCGGTTGAGGGCGTCCGATTGACCCTCGTCCGCCTCGATCACGGCTTTCACCCGCGGGTCCGTCTCGGCGAGAGCGGCGATGAGGTCCTGGGTTCCATCCGTGGAACCGGCGTCCTGGATGACGATCTCGTCGTGTGGACCCAACTGGCGCAGCGCCGACCGGATCGCCGGCTCGAAGTGAGCACCCGGATCGAAGGACGGAACGAGGACGGAGATGCTGACTGTCTCCACTCTGTCCGCCGTGTCGGTGAGCTCAGCTGACCGCATCGTAGTGCTCCTCCAGTTGTTGTGCGATCGACGTGATGCCCCAGTGCTGTTCGACGGCGCGCCGCCCCCGCAGTCCCTGCGCGCGCGCCCGGTCGGGGTCGGCGAGGAGGCCGGTCAGGGCCGCGGACAACGCGTCCATCGAGTCGTCGACGACGAGACCGGCGTCGGCATCGGCAACCAGACCGGCGAATCCGCAGGTGTCGGTGACCACCACCGGCAGCCCGGCGGCCATCGCCTCGAGGACCGACATCGGCAGCGGTTCGTGGATCGACGGGAGAACGTAGATCGTGGCCTGTGCGAGTCGACCGGCCACCCGGTCGGTGGCGATCGGCGGCTCGCGCCGGACGCGGTCGGCGACCCTGGCATCGTGCGTCGCGCGGAAGGTGCGCAGCACCGCGTCGACGGCCGGCCCATCGCCCTCGTCGGGTCCGATGATCGTGAAGCGGGCCGCGAATCGCGGCGCGAGGTCGGTGGCGACGCGGGCGAAGGCGACCGCTCGCTTCCGGGGATGCAGCCGGGCGAGGAAGAGGACCTCGGGTAGTCCGTCTCGCGGGGCTGTCGAGACCGCGTCGGGCAGCGGCACGCCGTTGCCGAGGTAGGAGTAGCGGGGTGCATCGCCGACCGCCGTTCGCAGCTTCCGCAGCTCGACGTCGTTGAGATAGAACGCCGTTCGAGCGTCGCGCACGGCCGGGATCGTGAGGGTCCGGTCGATCACCTGATAGGGCAGCGACGGCCGCGGATTGATCATCCCGTGTGTCTGCACATGAGTCGGGACGTTGCTCCTCGACAGGAGGCGTGCGGCGGGAAGGGTCACGAAGTCACGTCCGAGGTGGACGTGGGCGACGTCGAAAGTGTCTGCGTGCGCCCGTATCCAGCGCAGCATCGACGGCGCGACGATGCGTGAGCAGCTGTGCCCGCGGCCGACGGTTCGCGTCGGGAACGTGTGGACACGAACACCCGGCACGTCGGGGATCGACGCCGGCCCGCCGCGTGAGCCGGCGATCAGCGTGACGTCGTGTCCCCGTGCGGCCAGCGCGCGGCTCTGGTTGACCGCGACGGTTGCGGGCCCGCCGAATTCGCCGGTCGGTGACAGGAGTGTGAGTACCTGCAGGATCTTCATGGCCGGCCGCCTGACGTCGTTCGACGCGACTTCGCCGAGATGGACGGGATCACCACGGCGCCGGCCGGAACCCGCGTACCGGGTTGCAGCACAACACCCTTCAGCACCGTGACCCCGTTGCCGAGGTGGCATCGCTCGCTGAGGACCACCGACTCGCTCGTGCGGGTGAAGGTGGGCGAGCGGTGATCGTGCCCGCCCGAGCAGATGATTGTGCGTGGACCGAGTGAGCAGTCGGCGCCGACCGACACCGGTTCGGGATTGATGATCCACACATCGCGGTCGATGCGGACCCCGTCGTCGAGGTCCAGCTTCCAGGGAAAGTGGACCCGGAAGCTCCGGTGGATGTCGCACCTGGTGCCCACCCGCGCGCCGAAGGCGCGTAACACGGAGGAGCGCATCAGCGTGCCGCCCACCCCGCTCCGGAGCACGGCACCGACACCCAGCCATGTGACCATCCACACGCGATTGCGGCCGCGATCGGACTTGTCGACGATGTAGTCGCGCAGGCGGCGGGGTTCCAGTTCGGCCAGGATCTCCGAGCGTGCGGTTGTCGTGGTCGGCGTCGTCACGGTCATACCCGCACCGAGGCATGGTGGGACAGCTTGTGCAGCCACATCTCGAACCTCTCGACGGCGGCGTCGGCGCCGAGGACTTCGTGCGAATACCGCTCGCCGGCCTCGCCCATCGTCTGGGCCGCGGTGGTGTCCGTGGCGACCCGTGTGATCGTCGACAGCAGCGCGGCGGGGTCGCCGGCCGGGACGACGACTCCGGCGCGCGAGCGTCGGACCTCGGCAGCCGTGATCCCCTCCTCGGAAACGGCTGCCACCACCGGGATTCCGTAGCTGAAGTAGGTGGTGAGCTTGCTCGGCAGGGACATCTCGACCACGCCGGGTTTCTCGTTGACCACCAGGACGTCGGCGGCGGACAGCATGAGGTGGAACCGGTCGTCGGGCAGCGAGTCGACGAACGTGACGTCCGCGCAACCGCGTGCACGGTCTTCGAGGTGTCGACGCTGGTTGCCGTCCCCGACCAGATACAGGTGGACCTTCCGCGCTGCCGCATCAGGTGATTCGGACACGAGGCGGGCGGTCTCGACGAGATTCTCCAAGCCCTGCTTCTGACCCATGTTGCCGGCGTGGACCGCGACGATCGCATCGTCGGGAATGCCGAGCTGGGCCCGCGCGGTGTCGCGGGGCGCGCGTGGCTCGTGACGCACCTGCGTCCAGTTGCGGACATGGGTCACCACCGCCGGGTCGACGCCGAGACGGTCGACGATGATCTCGCCGAAGCGCGGGTGCACCACCGCCACCTCGTCGGCGGAACAGAGGGCGAACCGCTCGAGTCTGCTGACGAGGCTGCGACTGAGGTTGCCGCCCGCGGCCGCTTCGCTGACCGCCTGGCTGTACAGGTCGTGAACCCAGACCCCCATCGGCGACAGCGTGCGGCGTCCGACCTTGCGGCGCATCATCACCAACGCCGACGCGATGAGCGGCGGACTGGCCATGACGGTGACCGCTTCGGGGCGCAGATGTGCGACGATGGCGCGCAGCCCGAACTCGAGTTCCATCCGCGAGCGGGGCACCAGCGCAGTGCCTTCCGGGATGCTGTGCGGTACTCGCACCACGATGACCCCGTGATCGACGACGGTGGACGTGTAGTCCGACATGTCACCGTCGAGCCGCCACTGCGGATAGTGCGGATAGCCGGTGATGACGCGCACGCTCCATCCGCGGGCGGCGAGGCGCCGGGTGATGTCGGTGACGTAGGGCGCGATACCGGTGACCTCGGGGGCGTAGTTGATCGCGATGAAGTCGACACACTTGCGGCCCCCGGACCGAACCGGGGGCTCGACGTCTCCGCTCACCGGGCCCGAAAGGCGTCCGATTCGATACGATGGGGATCGTGTTAGCTCAGTTGTCATCGCTGGCTTGGCCTTTCGTGATGCGTGCGATCGGGTGGGTGTTCGTACCCAATTCGCTTCGCCTGGCGGTGCTTCGGGTGTTCGGTGCGCAGATCGGTCGCGGTGTGTTGATGCGGCCACGCGTACGGGTGACCAGTCCGGCACGTCTCGCGATCGGCGAGGACTCGTGGATCGGCGAGGGCGTGACGCTGGACGGCGCCGGTTCGATCCGGATCGGCGCGAACGTCGTGCTGTCCCAGGCCGCGGTGTTGCGGTGTCCGGCCGATGCGCACGGGGAGCTCGTCGTCGAGGACGGTGCGTGGATTGCGTTGCGTGCGCGGGTGACCGGCCCGGTGACGATCGGCCGACGCGCCGTCGTGGGCGCCGCTGCGGTGGTCTCCCGGGACGTCGCGCCCGGGACGGTGGTGGTGTCGTCGGCGATCACCGATGACTCAGATCCGGACATCGCCGGCCCCGACCTCTGAGTACCGGCCCGGCTCCGGGTGGTGCGCCGCCCGGTACCACTCGACCACGTCGGCGACACCCCGTTCGAGACCGATCGTCGGCCGCCAACCCAGTTCGTAGATCGTGCTGACGTCGAGCAGCTTTCGCGGTGTCCCGTCGGGCTTGCTGACATCCCACTCGACTGCGCCGTCATAACCCACGGCGTCGGCGACGATCTCGGCGATCTCGGCAATCGAATGGTCTACCCCGGTACCGATGTTCACCTGTCGCGGGTGGTCGTGATGCTCGAGCAGGTGCAGGCAGGCCTCGGCCATGTCGTCGGCGTGGAGGAGTTCGCGACGCGGCGTCCCGCTTCCCCAGTTGGTCACGCTCGGCGCGGCCCCCCGGCGCGCCGACTCGTAGCGTCGGATCATCGCCGGCAGCAGGTGACTCGTGTCGCCGGAGAAGTTGTCGTTCGGTCCGTACAGGTTGGTGGGCATCGCGGAGATCCAGGGCAGTCCGTACTGACGTCGCGTGGCCTGCACCTGCATGATCCCGGCGATCTTGGCGACCGCGTATGCATCATTGGTCGGTTCCAGGGCGCCGGTGAGCAGCGCGTCCTCCCGGATCGGCTGCGGGGCGAACTTGGGGTAGATGCACGACGACCCCAGGAAGAGCAGGCGTTCCACGCCGTACGCGGCCGCCGCATCGAGAACATTCACCTGAATGCGCAGATTCTCGGAGAGGAAATCGACGGGCCAGGTGTTGTTGGCGGCGATCCCGCCGACGCGGGCAGCGGCCAGGATCACGACGTCAGGTGTGTTGTGCGCGAAGAACTCGAAGACGCTGTGCCGGTCACGGAGGTCGAGCTGACGGCTGGTCCGCCCGATGATGTCGGAGATACCGCGGCGGCGCAGCGCACGCACGAGAGCCGAACCGGCGAGGCCGCGGTGGCCCGCGACGTACACCGAGGTCAGCGGGTCGAGTGGGCCGGGCTCCCAGCCACGTCGTCGAACAGATCGAGTCATGACGCGCGACTCCAGGCGAGGAGATGGGGAGTGTCGATCCATTCCGTGCCTTCGCATTTCAGGGCCGCGATGTCGGCATCGACCATGATGCGGGCGAGCTCAGGGGCGCGGACCGCAGCTCGCCACCCGAGGTCCAGTTCTGCCTTCGACGCGTCGCCGATCAGCGAGTCCACCTCAGTGGGACGTAGGTAGCGTTCGTCGAAGACGACATGGTCGCGCCAGTCGAGGCCGGCGTGGTCGAAGGCGTGCTGGAGGAAGTCGCGGACGGTGAAGGGGACGCCGGTCGCGAGTACGTAGTCGGAGGGTTCGTCGGCCTGCAGCATCCGCCACATGCCTTCGACGTACTCCGGTGCGTAGCCCCAGTCGCGCACCGCGTCGAGGTTGCCCATGTAGAGGTCCTTCTGCACACCGGCCTTGATCCGGGCGACGGCACGGGTGATCTTGCGGGTCACGAATGTCTCGCCACGACGGGGAGATTCGTGGTTGAACAAGATGCCGTTGACCGCGAACAGACCGTAGGCCTCGCGGTAGTTGCGGGTGACCCAGTACGAGTAGACCTTCGCCGCGCCGTACGGCGAGCGCGGGTAGAACAGGGTGTCCTCGTTCTGCGGCGGGGGAGACGCGCCGAACATCTCCGAGCTGGACGCCTGGTAGAACCGGCAGCGGATCCCGGCCTGGCGCACCGCCTCCAGCAGTCGGACCGAGCCGATGCCGGTGGTGTCACCGGTGTGCTCGGGCTCGTCGAAGCTGACGCGGACGTGTGACTGCGCGGCCAGGTTGTAGACCTCGTCCGGGTCGATCGACGCCAACAGGGTCACCAGTCGCGCTCCGTCACTGAGATCGCCGTAGTGCAGGAAAAGACGGGCGAACGGGTCGTGCGGGTCCTGATAGAGGTGGTCGATCCGGGCGGTGTTGAACGACGACGAGCGTCGGATCAATCCGTGTACCTCATAGCCTTTGGACAGGAGCAGCTCGGCGAGGTAGGAGCCGTCCTGACCGGTGATCCCGGTGATCAGGGCCTTTTTCATGATGCTTCCTTCGAATGGTGTCGATCCGTGGTGGTGGTGCGGAGGGTGATCGGACGCGGCGGTCAATAGGCGCCCCGGCGGGACAGGACCGCACTCGCGGTGCGCCAGAGAATGGCGAGATCCGAAGTCAGCGACCAGTTTTCGACGTAGGAGAGATCGAGACGCACCGAGTCCTCCCACGACAGGTCGCTGCGTCCGGAGATCTGCCACAGGCCGGTCATGCCCGGCCGGACGAGCATGCGCCGCCGGACGACCAGGTCGTAGGATTCGACTTCCTCGCGCAACGGCGGGCGCGGACCGACGAGGCTCATGGTCCCGCCCAGCACGTTGAACAACTGCGGCAGCTCGTCGAGGCTGTAGCGCCGAATGATCCGGCCGACGCGGGTGACCCGCGGATCGGTGTGGAGCTTGAACAGGACCCCGTTCCCGTCGTCGCGGACGGCGAGACCGGCACGCATGGTGTCGGCGTCGACGACCATCGACCGGAACTTCCACATGACGAACGGGGTGTTGTCGGTGCCGATGCGTTCGGCGCGGTAGAACACCGGACCTCTGCTGTCGAGCTTGACGGCCAGTGCGCACAGTACGAGCAGCGGCGAAAGGACTACCAGCGCAACCACTGTCAGGACCTTGTCGAAGGTCTGCTTCAGGAAACGGTTGGCGCCCTTGTACCGCGGACGATCGATGTGGAGCAGCGGGAGTCCCGCCTCGGGCCGCACGGTGATCCGCGGACCGGCGACGTCGATCAGTCCCGGGGCCACGAGCATCTCGACGTCGCAGTTCTCGAGTTCCCACGACAGTTCGCGCATCGCCCGGTGTCCGAGAGCGTCGGCAGACGTGACCGCGACGGTGTTGGCGCCGCAGGTGCGGACCAGTTCGGGAGCGCGGTCGTGGCCGGCGAAGACCGGGACGTCGGCGCCCCCGAGGTGGGTCGCGAGTCCGGAGAACCGCGGTGTGGCAGCGGCGCCGGGCACATCGGTGAGGCAGACCCCGACGACCCGGTAACCCAGAGCGGGATTCTCGTCCAACCGATCGATGAGTGCCCGCGCGGACGCTCGCGAGCCGACGACCAGGACCGATCGGAGGTATCGTCCGGTTTCGCGGCCCAGCAAGAGATGTCGTCGCCAGCCCCATCGTCCGGCGACGAGCATCAGGGTGCCGGCCGGCAGCGCGATGGCGATGAAACCGCGGGCAATACCCAGTGCGAAGGCCACGTCGGCGATCGCCCAGACGCCGAAGCATGCGAAGCACGCGCTCAGGACACGGTGATACTCGACCGGCCCGGCGCCGAGAATGCGCGGGTCACCGGACTGGGTGACGCGCAGCGCTGTCTGCCACCCCACGATGAGGGTGACGGTGACCAGGAGTGCGGGGATACCGTCGCGTCCGATCGGCCGGAACGGGTCGGCGCCGAACCGCAGGAATTGCCCTGCCAGGACGGCGATCGAGATGAGCGCCAGGTCGGTCCAGGCGACGTGGCGCGCGTACGCGACCAGCCATCGGTGCCGCGTCGTCGGCGTCGCGTCAGGAGCACGCTCCGTGCCGATTAAGGCACGCGTGACCCGGTCGATGGGAACGCTCATGTACTCCCCCTGAGTGAAACAAAAGGCGAACGGCCGGTGTATTCGAGCGGCCCACTGCCTTGGCAGATCGGAACACTACAACGCATTCCGCGCCATTCACATGGTTTCTTTTCGACGTTGTTCCGGTCTATGGCACCGCATTGTCGAGAAAGTCCGGTAAGTGGGACGAATGACTCAATGCCCGACGTCGGGTCGATTCATCTGTCTTGGTCAAATCGGCCCGGAGACGTTTGTCACGTGATTCTTGTCGACTGTCTCGAAACGCGATCAGCGTGTTGACACGACATCGATGGGCCACCTCGGCACCATCTGTCGGTGGTCTGACCTGCATGTACAGCTTGTCCGATGCCTACTGGCGAGTACGGCAAAGGGCTGGATGGCCTGTGATGACAATCACCCGCGATTTTCTAGTTGACAATCCCAGGTTGATGAACCGCGGTTGACTATTGACCGCCACTGTTTGTGAATCGTTTTCTCGAGGCGTCGGGGATGCAATCCGAACGCTCGCGAATCACGCCGGAAAGGGGGCGCCGATAGGGCGTCGGGAGTGAAGAATGCTGCCGCGTGGGGGTTCGTTGAAGCGCCGTAACGCGCCGATGAGTTGGCACAGATTTGTACCGACGCGGCGTGTCTGTTGTCCGCTTCGCGCTGTCCCGACGAGAGGGCCGGCTCGTAGCTCTTCGGTTGTGGAGCGCTCGACCTAGAGTGATCGCGCGATCAGATTCGCGATCGCACGGCTGCCGAGAGGCGTCGGGTGGCGGGGTTGGGTCTGGGACTGCGAGGCGTTCCCCTCGAACCAGCGGGCTGCGCCGGCGCATGCGTCGTGTCCGACGGCAGCGGAGGCGACGTCGACGAACGTCATCGATCGGGTGACGGCGGCGGTTCGGAGGATGGCGTCGAATCTCTTGAAGAAGGACTGTAGGTACGCGGCGTCGGCGTTGCTGATGTTCGCCTGGCCGGGGCAGCCGGTTCGGCCGTAGTAGCCGGCGTGTCCGACGAGGACCACGCGAGCGAGGGGTGCGCGGGCGGCGATGGTGCTCAGAGTTGCGCCGATCTTCGGTGCGACTGCGGTGAGGGCCGAGGTCATCCGGTCGGCCATGACTCGATCCTGTCGACACCGGGCATCTTGGCCGAACCTGGGCGTGAAGCAGGAGGAGACGATCGACCACCAGCGGAGGTCGTTGCCGCCGATCGAGAGAGTCACCAGTCGCGTGGACCACGACAGTGCGTTGATCTGGACGGGCCGGGCGCCGAATGATGTCGTCTGTCGGCGGGTCGTGACGTCTGCCGTGGTGGCGTTCACGCAGGCAACGGAGGTGTAGCTCATCCGGAGCTGGGCGGCGAGGTGCGTCGGGTAGGCGTCGCGGGTACGGCCGCACCCGTCCGGATTTTGTGCCGAGGTCAGCGTCGGCGCTGCGGCGCGTGAGTCGCCCAAGGCGACATATGCGGGTGCCGCCGGCGCGGCGAGAACCGACGGTACCGACACACA
The DNA here is from genome assembly GCF_002009645.1 of Gordonia sp. IITR100. NCBI lineage: Bacteria > Bacillati > Actinomycetota > Actinomycetes > Mycobacteriales > Gordoniaceae > Gordonia > Gordonia sp. IITR100. Next base: position 55,200 of record NZ_MVKV01000014.1, read on the forward strand.
GCTGATCGCGATGGCGAGAACGGCGACGAGTGCGAGGCGGAATCGGGTCACGGCAGGAGTATCCCAGCCGTGTCGGTGAACGTTACGAGGGGTCTGGGCACCGTCTGACAGGCCGGTCCGATGGCACCCTGTGGCCGACTGAGAACAGCCCGTTCAGTCGATACAGAGCTTCGAGTCGACGCGCTAGCGTCAGTGATGTCAACACGCGGTCCCCGAAGCGCGAGCGGATGTGATCCGTGCAACTTTGCCACCGTTGTCGAGGGGCGTCGGTCATGATTGCGCAATGGTGGTGCGACGGGGCGAGCGCGCGCGGATCGGAGTCGTCGATGATCACCCGTCGATCGTCGCCGGGCTGCGGGCGATTCTCGGGGACCAGCCGGACCTGGAGTTCACCGCCGGGGCAGCGACAGTGTCGAAGTTGCTGACAGAGACCCGAGATCTCGACTTGGTCGTCCTCGATCTGCGGTTGGAGGACGGGAGTTCACCGCAGATCAACGTCGACTGTCTCGCTGAACTCGACATCCCGGCTGTCGCCTACACCTCCGGAGACGAACCCTATCTGGTCCGGTTGGCAGCCAGTGCGGGGGTGAAAGCGGTGTTGCGCAAGAACGTTGACGACGACGTACTTCTGGCTGCCATCCGAGCGGTGCTCTCGGGCGAGGAGACTCCGACGGTGGATTGGGCGGCTGCGATCGATGCCGACGACGACTTCGTCGACCTACCACCACAGCTGCGACGTGTCCTCGAGCTGTATGCCGCAGGCGAATCCACTGCCGGAGTTGCCAAATCCATGAACCTGTCCCCAGACACGGTCAGTGACTACGTCGGTCGGATCAGAACGAAGTACGCCGCCGTCGGGCGACCCGCGCCGACTCGGCAGCATTTGATGTTTCGAGCGATAGAGGACGGATGGCACCCGATACCGCGGCGGCTACGACGGCGGAGATAGCGTCTGATCAGGATGTCGCACTCGACGAGTCCGCAGGTCAGCGGATTCTGCGGCAGTTCGCTGTCTTCATCGCCTGTGGCTACCTGGTGTACCTGGTGCTCACCTCCCCGGCTATCGCGGCGTCACTGGCAGTGATGCACATGTGGTGGACGGTGCCCGCACTGGTTGTCGTGTTCGGTCCAGGGCTCGCGCTGGGGCCGCTCGCGTGGCGAGGGTCGCCTCGAGCCCTACGAGTGTGTGCAGGGTTTGCTACCGGCGGCTATTTGGCGGCGGTGTTCACGTGGGGTTTCGGCTGGAACGGCGCGCACCTTTCCGAAACCACCGGCATATGGTTCTTCTCTTTCTGTGGATTGGCTGCGATCGCCGCCGCACTGGCCATGCGTCCGACCTACGCCTTTGTCGTGCTTGTGGTGGTGGTGATCTCGACCGTCACGATCAACTACGTGGCCCGCGACGTCGCACGCAGCGGGCTGTTCGTTCCGGATATGGCGTGGGCATTCGCCTTCTCGCTCGTGTACTTCGCCGCAGCGGTCATGGGGATGCGTACCGCAACGGTTCTCGATGACACGCGGGCGCAGGCCTACCGAACGGCGGCGGCCGCCGCCGCGTCGCAGGCCCGCGCCAACGAGCGGCAACGGTTCAATCAACTCACCCACGACGGCGTCATGGCGACCTTGCTGGTCGCCGCTCGCCGAGGGAACTCCACGCAGTTGGCCGCTCAAGCCCAGGCCACCTTGCACGCACTCGATAGGATCCGCGGCGACGCCGACACCGACGGCACGATGACCCCCGATGCTGTTCTGACGCATCTCAGTGAGGTGACGGCCACGGTGGACCCGACCCGACGTTTCGAGGTTCGCCGCGCAATCGACAGCCCGGACGCCGGCTATCCCGCCACGGTGGTTCGTACAGTCGCGGCAGCGGCTGCGGAGGCGGTCCGCAACAGCGGCCGTCATGCTCGGGCGTCGAAGACGATTGTCTCGGTGGAGATCACGGATGACCGGCTGCACATAGAAGTAGCCGACAACGGGCATGGTTTCGAACCGTCGACGGTGCCGGCCGACCGGCTCGGAATCGCCATCAGCATCCGTGAACGGATGGCGCACATCGGTGGCTCCGCCACCATCGAGTCGGCGCCGATGCGCGGCACTCGTGTGTGCTTGGAGTGGGTGCAGTGATGGTGAGCCCGACCGGTGGGCGCGAGGATATTCGCGACCTGCTCGGAATGCGAACGCGCGGTGCATGGCTCATCATCGGTAGCTACCTCGTCGCCATGGTCATCGTGACCGTGGCCACGGTCAGCAGTTACATCACTCCCTGGGTGGCGGCACTGGGATCGATCATATTGATTGCCGCGACGCTCGTCCTCGTCCTCGTTCCCGGCGACCCTCTCCCGTTCGGGACAACTCTGATGCTGACCGCCTCGGGGCCGGTGGCGTGTGCGCTTGTGTTGTCAGCAACGCCCGCGGTTCTGAGTTCGCCTCTGCAGACCTGGATACACGGCGGCGGGACGTCGATCTACTGCTTCATGAATGTCCGCGGCCGGCGGATCGCGCCGTGGATCGGCTTGCTCGGAATGGTGCTTGTGTTCGCAGTGTGGGCCGTCGCTGTCGGTCGGGGCGCTGCGTACGGCATCAGTTTTGTTGCCATCGACGCAGCCCCTCTGGCGATGGCGACTCTCCTGTCGTTCACTCTTCGGCCCACGGCGAAGGCGGTGTTCTCGCTCCGGGCGCAGACAACCGAACGCGTCGCCGAACTGGCTGCGCAAACCGCCGGCGCCGATGAGCGCGAGAAGCAAGCACGCCACCTCGATCGCCTCGCCCGCCCGATGATCGAGAAGATCGCGTCAGGCGAACCCCTCACCGCAGCTGAGCGAGGAGAGTGCGCACTACTCGAGGCCCACCTGCGCGACCGGCTGAGAGCGCCGATTCTGTCCACGCTCGAGCTCGACGAAGCCGCGTACAGCGCGCGACAGCGGGGCGTGGAGGTCATCTTTCTCGACGATTCCGGTACGCCAGAACAGGACCCCGCTGTCATTGCCTCAGTGCGTGAGGCAGCCGCACACGCCTTGCAAGAAGCGGCGGGCGGGCGCGTGTGCGTACGCATGTGGCCACCCGGACGGGAAACCGTGGCCTCCGTACTCGTGACCGATGCCGCCGGCACACGACGCACCGAGATCAGTGCCGGTCAGGTCGAGGAACGTCCTCGTCTCGGAACCCAGGTCGTCCCCCGTACGGGCAGACCGTTCGCTTGACTATCTATGCCCCCCGGGGCGGTGGCACCATCGCGGGTGCCCCCGCAAGATCGGTCTGTCGCCGACACCGCGACCGTCTTAACGTCACTCCCATCAGCCACAGCAGACCAGCAGGAGTGCAACGATGACGATTCAGGCTCTTGATTCGGTAGGGCGGCCTGCCCTCAGCAAGCGCGAGATCGAGGTGCTGACCGTGTGGCTCGCGTGTGATTCCAAGCAGCAGGCCGCCCGACGACTCTTCGTCGGTGAATCCACGGTGCATACTCACCTCACTCGGATCCGCGACAAGTACCGAGTCGTCGGCCGACCCGCGCCGTCAAAGATCGCCCTGCTCATCAGGGCCATCGAAGACGGAATATGCACCCTCGAACAGATAGCCAGCCTTACTGCGTTGTTTGACAAGGCAACTGAAGTGCAACGCGGGCAACAACATCCGAGTAACGGTCGGAACCTCGCCTGAAGAGACTCCGCGATGATCTGAAGGTCCTCTGAGCGTGTTCAGGATCAAATTTGCGATTGCTCTACTTCCGAGTGGCGTCGGATGGCGGGGTTGAGTCTGTGACCGCGACGAATTGCCTTCGAACCATCGACCCGCTCCGGGACAGGCGTCGTGCCCGACGGTGGCGGAGGCCACGTCGACGAAGGTCATCGATCGGGTGACGGCGGCCGATCGGAGGATCGCGTCGAACAGTCCGAACGGTTGATCCGGCGTCGGACAGTCAACAGGGCCGTCGCCGACCGTTAGCGCCAACCCTTTACCATGACGGGGGTTCGATTTCGATGCGAGAAGTGGCTGACCAGCGGGGTGTTCCGGCCCGGAATCGCTTGTGTGACGAGGAGTATCGGCGATGCCGGCATGGTGTAACCTGCGGGGCTGGGCGCTGCGCGCAGCGATTTCTGCAGTGATTGCGACGGGGATGACGATCGGTGCGATCGGAGGAACTGCGGAGGTGTCGGCCGAGCCGCCGAATCTCGGTCCGGCGCCTGCCGCGGTTCCCGAGGCCATCGACGCCGCTGTGCCGGCACCGCCGGTGAAGAGGTTGCACCGGATACCTGCGCGCTCGGTGACCCCCGGCGCCTCCCACGAGCTGCAGGAACTTCGCGAGGCGGTCATGCCCTCGCCGAGCGGCGACCGGTTCTTCGATCAATGGCCGGCCGACCTCGCACGCCGTGCTGCCGGAGATGTGATCGCCACTCGCGATGTCATGCGCACGGCGCAGTTGCTGATGACGGTTCCGCTGCAATCGGCTCGGCAGATCAAGTTCCGGAGCGTCGACGCCGGCGATCAGCCGATCTTCGGTACCGCGACCCTCCTCGTCCCCGCCAAGGCGTGGAAGGGACCGCGGTCGCGTCCGGTGCTGGTTCACAATTCGCCGATCGTCGCGCTCGGGACGAAGTGCACGCCCGGTTACACGCTTGCTCACGGCTACCACGCCGACACCAACACCACCGACCTCATCCCGCCGTTCGCGCAGTTGGCCTTGGACCGCGGCTACGCGGTGATTATGTCCGACCACACCGGACCCCGGATGGCGTACGCCGAACCGTACGTCGCAGCGCACGTGATCATGGACTCGCTGCGGGCGGCAGGCCGGCTCGACTCCGACAACTTCGCCACCGGACCGATCGCCATGCACGGATACTCCGGTGGCGCGATTGCCACGAATGCCGCGGCGAAGCTTGCCGATTCCTACGCTCCGGAGCAGGCCGGGCGGATCGTCGGCGCGGCATACGGGGGTGTGCCGGCCGACTACCGTTCGCTGGCCGGGGCCATGAACGCCAACCTCGGTTCCGGGGTGTTCCACGCCGCCATGCTCGGTGTCGCACGGGAACGTCCCGAAGTCCTCGCGATGGCGAACAACGCGGCACGCTGGTTGGCCACGTCTCCGATGCGGGACCTGTGTACCAGTGGGATGGGTGTCCTGGGTGTGTCGCACATACCCACCCAGGTTCTGTCGGCCGACCCCGATCCTTACCATTCACCCGTCGCCGAGCGTCTTTTCGCGATCACTTCGATGAAGGATCACCGGGCGACGATGCCGCTGCGGATCTACCACGGGACCTACGAGTGGTGGATACCGGCGAGCCAGGCTCGCGCCCTGTTCGCCGAGCAGTGCGCGCTCAGGGCGTCAGCGTCGTACCGCGAGTACCCGGCCGAACACATGACCGGGATCTTCGCCGGCCTGCCCGACACGTTGACGTGGCTCGACGACCGTCTGCGCGGGAAACCCGCGCGGAGTGAGTGCCGCTGACAGGACGACCTGGGGTGGCTTCGACTCGGCGCCTCGCTCCGCTGGGGCCGGCGCAACCACGGGTCGGGTCAGAGCGCCGCGACGACCAGGTCCGCGATGGCCTTGCTGCCGAGCGGGGTGGGGTGGCGGACCTGGATTGCCGACCGTGAGATGTTTCCCTCGAACCATCGAGCTGAACCTGCGCATGCGTCATGTCCGGCGGCAGGTCCGGCTACGTCGACGAAAACAACCGAGTGTGCCCGAGCGGAGTCTCGGAGCACTGCGTTGAAGCGCTCGAAGAACCGTAGGACGAATGCAGCGTCTGCGGTGCTGATATTCGCCTGACCTGGGCAGCCGGTTTGACCGTAGTAGCCGCCGTGGCCGACGAGAACGACGCGTGCGTTGGGAGCGCGTTGTCTGATCCGGGTCAGCGTGGCGTCGATCTTGGGTGCGAGTGAGGCCAGACCGGAGTTAATTCGTCTTGTCACCGAGGCGTTGGCGCGGCAACGTGCGTCGGGGCCAAACGTCTTGGTGAAACAGGACGACACCAGCGACCACCACTGCAGATCGATACCGCCGATCGACAGAGTGACCAGCCGCGTCGACCGCGACAGCGCGTGTGTTTGAACGAGGCGCGGACCGTACAGCGTCAGCTGTGGTGTCGTCGTGACATTGGCGGTGGTGGCATTGACACAGGCGACGGACCGCAGGCTCAGTCCGAGGCGCGCGGCCACGTGTACCGGGTAGCCGTCGGGTGTGCGCCCGCAACCGTCTGGGCGCAGGGTGGAACCGTTCGTTGGCGCGGCAGCGCGCGAGTCGCCCAACGCGACGTATTCGGGACCACCCGGGGTCGCCGTCGCGGGCACCGCCAGGACGGTGCCGAGGATGCAGAGGAGGGCTGCGACAGTCGTGATGCGGACGCGGGTCATCAGGGAGCGGAGGCCGTCGAGCATGATGGTATTCCGGTTTCTCTTGCGGGACGAGGGGGCGCGTTGCCTTCTTCAGCAGAAGGCCTTGAGGTTCTGTTTCGAGTTGAAGTCCGTCAAGGTGACCGAACCGCTGTCGGCAGCCTCGGATAGTTGAGCTCCTTCCCATCGAAGCGCCTCGGCGGGAAACTGCTGGGCGAGTTCACCAAGTCTCGCAACGGCTTCGAGGCCACCTGCAGGACCGCGGGAGTTGATCAGAGTCCTGGTTCGGTACAGGTCCGAGACTTTTAGCCATGCGTCGCAGACGTCCTGCTTCGTCGGAGCCGTGTTCTCATCCGACGCGCTTCTGGGTTCCTCGACCGTGACCTGCGCGCCGTCGGGCCGCTTGCAGCGGATGACAGGTTCACCCGCCTCGGTCTCGGCCGCACCGAGGATGTTGCATCCCCACGAGTCGAGTTGCGCGCCACGATCACCGCGTTGGGTGCGGGAATCGTCGACGTAGCGTTCGACGAGACGGAGGGCGCTCTGGCAATCAACACCTCTGGCGACGACGCGAAGCTTCGGGAAATCGGCTGTGGGCCCGCAGTTGTCGGCCTCGTCCTGGGAAGCCGGTTTCGGCAGACACATGCACAGGGTGAGAGTCTTGACGGTACCGCTGGCGACATCGCCGTCGTAGGAAACCTTGAGTGCGATACCGCGGGGCTCATCAGCTGCGAAATATGCTGTGGACGTGGCCTTGTCGTCACGAACCGGCTTGCCGAACAGTTCGACGACGCGACTCATCGGAGTGCCGACCGTCACCCCGTCGACTGTCGTGACTGCCGATCCGAGCGGGCGGATCTCGACCAGTACGCCCTCGGCGAATACCCATTCGCAGTCGCGCCAGCGCACGACCACGCGGTCGCCGTCCACCGTTCCCGTGGACAGTTCCGGGAAGCCTGGCGTCGTGGCTCTGATCTCATCGGCCCGAGACCCCAGGTTCACCCCGGCCAGTCCGGTGTTGGTCAGCTTCGTCGACGCCGAGTCGGCGTCACGAGCGGCGGCGATCCGTGCGGCGAGCTGTTGCGAGTTGTCTGCCGTGATGTACACACCGCCGCCCTCGCGGGCGATGCACTCCAGCTGGGTGTTCGTCGCACGAAAGCCGATGGTGCTGATCGTGACGTCGGGGTGGCGAGCGCGCAGCTGCCGGGCCGTGTCGCAGGGATCGGGCGGACAGTTTGCCTCTCCATCGGAGACCAGAACGACGGACCCTCCGCTGCCCGCCAGCAGCTCGACACCTTGGGTGAGAGCCTTCGACAACGGGGTCCATCCCTGGGCCTCGACACCGGCGATGGCTTCGGCTGCCGCCCCCTTGTCTACGGGTGCCAGATCCATGATCGTCGTGACGTCCTGGCAGCCGGCCGCCTGGCGCGTCGTCTTCGCGTTGAGTGTGTTCCCGTAGGCGACGAGTCCGAACGGTGTGCCGTCGGGGAGGCCCGTCGCAAAATCCGTCACGGCGGCGCGTGCAGCGTCGATGCGGGGGCCGGGAGCGTCGGCAGTCAGCATCGACTCTGATCCGTCGAGCACGACGACCACCGGGGAAGAATCGGCAGACGCGGTCGTGCTCTCCGACGGGGAGCTCGGGCTGCCTTCGCCCGACGTGCTACATGCGGCCACAAGGAGACAGAGGATGGCCAGCGAGCCCAGCCGGGCGGATAGCGTCACCAGCGGATAGTAGGTAGTCGACGGCCTCGCCGGAACCTTCACCGGCCGAGTTCACCCGATCGGGTGACACTCGGTTCTCCTGTGCCGCAGCGCGCTTCGCGCGAGACGTCGGTGCTGGTGCCCCCACCAGGGCTCGAACCTGGGACCTGCGGATTAAAAGTCCGTAGCTCTACCAACTGAGCTATAGGGGCAGGGCCCCGGCGAGCCGGGGCGTCGATGAGTTTACAACGTGTGCAGACGGTGCGAACGTGACCCTCGGTGTGCGTGTCGTCGAACTGGTCGCGATGCTTCGTTTATGGGTCTGACCAGTCGATTTGTGGTTTGCGCGAGACCTGTCATAAGCTATGCGAGCTCCCAACGGAGAACACGACCGGCCCCCTTCGTCTAGCGGCCTAGGACGCCGCCCTTTCAAGGCGGTAGCGCGGGTTCGAATCCCGTAGGGGGTACGCCTGCGCGGCACTCGGTAACGAGGACCGCGCAGATAATTTAACAAGGCCCTGTGGCGCAGTTGGTTAGCGCGCCGCCCTGTCACGGCGGAGGTCGCGGGTTCGAGTCCCGTCAGGGTCGCCAAAGGTTTCGGTTCATCGTCAACCGGTACCTTCCGGCCAGGTAGCTCAGTTGGTACGAGCGTCCGCCTGAAAAGCGGAAGGTCGTCGGTTCGATCCCGACTCTGGCCACCACAACGATCCCCAGCAGTCTGAGACTGCTGGGGATTCTTTGTTTGGTGGAGACCCGCATGTGGGCCTCGTCTGGAGGAATCGTTCGTTGTGGTCTAGATCGCAACGACGACAACCGATTCCGCCGAACGGACGACGCGTGGCTTGATGCACGATGCCGCTGACATTGGCATGATGGGTCCGGTGAACGCGATACCGGGGGGTACGCCGCGTCTACCCTCACAAAACAGATTCCCGGAACAGCCCGACAACGGGTCGGCACGGCATGCTGCCGATTCCATCCCACCGACATACCGGTACGAGTACAAGGACCCGTACGCGCCCATGTCCGCCGCCAAACAGGTGGCGCTGGGATGCGCGATCTCCCTGGTGCTCATCGCCTTTGCGGTCGCAGCGTTTCTCATCGGGCAGGGGTGAGGGTTTCGATGTAGGTCGCCAAGTGGCTTCGACTCGGCTCCTCGCCTAGCGGCTCGGTGCCGGCTCAACCAGCAGTGTGAGGGGCGGCTCGGTGCCGGCTCAACCAGCAGTGGGGTCGGTGTCGGCTCAACCAGCAGTGGGGTCGGTGTCGGCTCAACCAGCAGCGTGAGGGGCGGCTCGGTGCCGGCTCAACCAGCAGTGGTGTCGGTGTCGGCTCAACCAGCAGTGGTGTCGGTGTCGGCTCAACCAGCAGTGGGGTCTAACCAGCGATGGGCGGGCGTAGGCTCAGCCAGCGTGGTGTGCAGGCTCGGCCAACGGAGGGCGGCGCTGAGCCGAGGGGGTGATGCTCGGCCCAGCGCCGGACTTGTCGGCGGCTCCACCGAGGGGCGGGGGAGTCGACGCGACCGCGGAGTGGCTCGGCTGGGTATCTGAATACTGCTGTTGTAGAGCAATTTTCAGCTGTCAGGCTGCCGCACCGGACTCCCCGTCACTTGAGTCGGACGAGGTGCTCGTGTCGTCGGCAGTGTCCGCTTCAGGCCCGTCCGATGAATCCGCGTCGGTCGTCGACGCGTCGGCGTCAACGCTCGAGTAGGCGGGCTCGGATTCGGCAGGTTCAACGCTGGTGGGGTCGGGGTCGGCCGAATGCCGTCCGCTGCCGGTGAGCCGGTGTCGTCCGCCCTCGGTCGGGGTCGATTCAGTCGTTGCTTCCGAGTCGACGACCTCGGGGGCGCGATGGCGTCCTCCCGATGGCACCTCGCCGTCGGGCTCGAACGCGTCCACACTCGGAACTGATAGCGGCTCGACGAGATCATCGGCTGGATCCCCGAGGCGGGCGGTGACCGGGACGTCGTCTGAGGGCGAGGATTCCACCGGCACCGCGGCGTTCGAGGCGGTCGGCGTGACCAGAGGATAGAAGGCGTTGTTGACCGCGTCCCACCGCTCGAGATCGTCCTCACTCGGCTCGATACCCACCGCGTCGTTGAGGATCATCGCGACCAGCGTGAGCGGGTGGTGTTTCGGCTGATAGACGACGTACGTCGTATTGCCGTCGCGGCTTTTCATCGTCGTCGGCGCTGTGGTGTAGTCGATGAGGTTGCCGTAGTTCTCTTCGCCCAGGCCCGAATGGATCGCGATGAAGCCGGCCGCGTTGACGAGCAGCGAACTCACCGGCCGGAGCGTTCGCCACTGGAAGTTGGCAACCGGATCGCCGACCACGATGACGGAAACCACGGGGAGATCGTCGCCGGTGTCGCCGGGATCGCGCGCTCCGTTGCTCTCGGCGCCGAATAGTTCGAACACTGAACCGACGACGTTGTTGTCGGCCCACGCCTTCAGGCCCCACGGGCTCCGCGGGTCGGAGATGAGCAGGATCGTCGAGTTGTCGACGTCGATCCCGTTGGGCTGACCGACCGCGATCTCCGCAGCATTGCCCAGGGCTTCGGCGCCTTGCGAGTAACCGGTGTAGACGATGTACGGCTGCCCCTCGGTCTGCTCCGCGAACGCCCGCATGACTGTGAGGTTGTTTTCGACGGCGACATCCCGAGAAGCGTCGTAACTCGGGGCGAAGATCGGCAGGATCGCACCGGACCGGCCCGAGACAATCGGGCCGAGCGCTTCGGGATACTCGATCACCAAGACCTGACGGCCGGCACGCAGACCCTTGATACGTGGGAACAAGGTTCCGTCGTCGGTTCCCGGCGTCACCACCACGATCGTGTTCCCGTCGACATGCGGGAACGTCGTCGACAGCCAGTCCGGACCGAGCCCGTCGTCGGGTTCCGCGGGGCGGAACACGCCGTCGTCGTTCAGTTCCTCGATGGTGGCCAGGGTCTCGGCCGAAATCACCGGCGCGGCCGACGCGGTTGTGGGCAGTGCAGTCGGTACGACCATGCCGAGGCACAGCGCGCAACCCACCGTGGACGCGCGCAGCGTCCGTCGAAATCCGTTCATGTCTTCCCGCCCTTGCCCCCGCCGCCGACCTGATCACCGGCCATTGGCATGTTTGATTCGATCTCTACGATCGTGAAACCAGGTCAATTGTTCGCAGCCGCAAGGAAAAAGGACAAGTTACCGGCGAGTTTTCACCCGATCAGGGGAACGCTCGTGTTTGTCAGAACGGGGGTGGGTCGATGCGGTCGAGTTCTTCGCGGGCTCGTTTGTTTCGGGCGCGTTCTTGTCGCCGGCGGGCCAGTTTGGCGTCCAGTCGGCTGTGTGTGCGCTCCGGATTGTCGGAGGCGATGACGCGTGGGGTGGGTGGGGCTTGGGCGGCTTGTTCGAACCGGATCCGCCGAAGGTTCGGGAAGGTGTCTTCGAGGGTTTCGGCGTCGCCGGGCAGGGTGACCCCTTCGGGGGTTTCGTATTCGGTGACCAGGCGTCCGTCGTCGTCGCGGTATTGCACATCGACCCAGTCCCCGTGGGTTTTGAACAGGTGACCGGGGCGGCATTTGGTGTTGAGGTTCTCACTCGACGTCGCCCCACCGCGGGAAGGGTCGGTGTGGTCGTATTCGGTGACGTGGTCGAGATCGCACGCGAATGCCGAACGGGTGCAGCCGGGTTCGGTGCAGTATCCGTCCCGCACTCGCACGAAGTCGGCGCACGACGTGGTGGGCCGGTATCCGTTGCCGGGGTGGGTGGCCGGGTAGACCACTGCGACACTCGCGGTGGTCTCGACGGGTCGATCGGGTTCGTCTGCGTCGGTGTCGTTTTCGCCGTGTGCGCCGGTCGTGGCGGCGTCGGCTCGGGTGTCCTCGGCTGGTGCCGGGCGCTGGGCGGTCCGCCGCTGGTCGGCGTCGTTGGTGCTGGGGGCGACGTAGGTGGGTTGGGTGCGGGCGGGGGTGACCGGGGACAGCGTGGCGTCGGGGCGGGCGGCGAGGTCACGGACGTGTTCGTCGCTGATGATGCCGTGTTCGTCGAGGAACCCGACCCCGGGTGCCCCGGCCAGGGTCGCGGCATCGGTCACCACATGGATCACGATCTCGGCGCGGACCGCGTCGAGGACGCTCTGTGGGTCTGGGATGTCGGCAGTGCACGGCTGTTCATCGTCGCACTGGCAGTCGAAGCTGGTGCGGGTCAGCAGCGCGAACATCGCATCGGATCGTCGTATCCCCTGGGTGCGGGCATCCCGCTTGCAGACCGTGTCGGCGAGGATGGCGACGGCTTTGGCCGAGATCCGCACGTTTTCCGCCGACATCACGGCGGTGAGTTCGGCGGTGCCGTCGGGCAGTTCGTGGGTCCACACCCCACGTTGATCCATCGCGTCTTGGCGGCGTTGGCGTACCGCGTCGGGGTCGTGGCGAAAGACGAGGCGGTCGACCATGTCCCGCAGCCGCGCCCGATCCCACACACCTGTGCGGCGACGCACAGTGTCGGCGATCTCGGCATCCAACGCGGGGGTGATGGGGTCGTCGGTGGGGATCAGTTCGGTGCGGGAGATGATCAGCCGGATCTGCCACTGCGACAGGACCCCGTCACGCAGGGTGTCAGCTACCTCGGGGAGCCGGTCGCGCAGCGCGATCGCCTCATCGATCAGGGTTTCGGCGTGGCGGCGGGACACCCCGGCCTGGCGGGCGATGCGGGCCGCGCAATCGGCGTGGCCGTCCATGACGAACCCGGACGCGCTGGTGGTGATCAGGCGGTCGGTCATCGCCGCGATCGTCTGATACTGGTGCCAGGCGAGGTAGGACTCGCCGCGCCGGGTGGCGTCGAGGCCGGCCATCAACGACACCATGTCGGTCTCTGCGGCGTGGGCAGGGTCGACTCCGGCGATGTACTCGCCCGGTAGATCGGTCCACGCCTTCACCACGCCCCTCGACGCCTCTTCTGTCACCCGCTGCGACCAGGTGATCCGTTGAAAAACAATGTAAACCCGGCCACCGACAAGTCCGGTTGAGTCTCCACAGGAGTGACATCGTTGTCGACGAAATAAATTCTGGGCGTTGCGGTATGGTGCCGTCCGGGTTGTCGATGGCTGAGATCGTCGGGTCGCCGAGTGGTTTCGACACGGCGACTCGCCTAGCGGCTCGTTGCCGGCTCAACCAGCGGAGGGGGCGCCGGCTCAATTAGCGGGGGTGGGCGACTCGCCTAGCGGCTCGTTGCCGGCTCAACCAGCGGGGGGTTCCGGCTCAACGAGCGGAGGGAAGGGGTGGTCGCCAGGTGGCTTCGACACGGCGATTCGCCTAGCGGCTCGTTGCCGGCTCAACCAGCGGAGGGGCGCCGGCTCAACCGGCGGGGGACGGCGCCGGCTCAACCAGCGGAGGGGGCGCCGGCTCGACCGGCGGAGGGGGCGCCCCGGCTCAACCAGCGGAGGGTGCCGGCGCGACCAGCGGCAACGGCGCAATCGTGCCGCTTCCGTTCGTCGGACCGGCCATACTCATTCGATGAGAACTCGCACGACCAGGGTGGTCGTCCGCAGCGTGTACGGTACCGCCGCCGTCGAGTGGTTCTTGATCCTCGCGATCGCGACGATCATCGTCACGCGCCTGTATCTGCATCTCACCGGGTATCCGCAGGTCGGAAGCGGAACACTGCACATCGCGCACGCGCTGTGGGGTGGCGCGCTGATGATGCTGGCGCTCATCACCGGATGGCTGTTCCTCGGGGCGACGGCGCGGATCATCGCGATCGTGCTGGGCGGTATAGGTTTCGGGTTGTTTCTCGACGAGGTCGGCAAGTTCGTCACCCGCTCCAACGACTACTTCTACGGGCCGTCGGCGGAGATCATGTACGTGCTCGTCGTGATGATCCTGTTGATCAGCCGCGTCGTTCGGGATGTCAAGCGGCCCACCGGCGCCGAGGCGCTCGCCAATGCGGCGGTCATCGCGGCCGACGGTGTCGCGCACGGGCTTCCGGAACGTCGTCGACGCCAGGCCGAAGAGTTTCTCGTGGTGGCCGAGGGCAAGGGGCTCGACGTCGAGACGATCGGTCACATCCGAGCGCTCCTCGAATCCAGCGAGGGTACGCCGGACCGGTTGATGCGACTCCGGGACCGGGCGGTTGCCCTGATCCCGGACTTCTTCCGCAGTCCCCGATGGATTCCGGTCGTCGGGTGGGGGTTGGTCATCGCGTCCGCACTCACCGTCATCGTCGGCGTGCTGAGCTTCTACTTCTCCGGAGACCGCAGCGAAGAACTCGACATCTACATCGAACTCACCGGCAGCACGCCCGCCACCTGGATTCTGTTGATCAGCGGGATCGCGACACTCGCCCTGGCGCTTCCGGCGATGGTCGCGCGCCGGCGCGGTGTGGAGCCGGCCGGGCCGCTACGAGGGCTGCGTATCGCCGCCCTGGTGTTCATGTTGTCGAACGCTCTCGTCGACTTCGCGCTCGAGGGCTTCGGTGCCCTGTTCAACCTCGCCCTGGGCTTGTTCGCCCTCAGCATCGTGAGTTACCATCTCGCGCAGGCGTCCGTCGCGTCGGACGGCAGTCGTGATCAACTGAGGGTGTGACTCATCTCGATCGGACTGTGGCTGCCGCGCGTGTCGAGGGCTTCGACCGGCGGACCGCGGACGTCCCGGGCGCACGGGCCGCCTCGGTCGTCCTCGCGGTAGCGGAGAAGGACGGCCGTCAGGGGATCTGGCTGTGCAAGCGTCCCACGACGATGCGACGCCACGCCGCCCAATTCGCACTCCCCGGTGGCCGGCTCGACCCCGGCGAGGACCACATCACGGCGGGCCTGCGCGAACTCGACGAGGAACTCGGCATCCAGCTGCCGCCGAGCTCGGTGCTCGGGGCGCTCGACGACTATCCGACGCGCTCGGGTTTCGTGATCACCCCGATCGTCTGCTGGGCCGAGGAATACCAGGAGCCGACGCCCAACCCCGACGAGGTGGCGCTGCTGTTCTTCGTCACCTTCTCCGAACTGCTCGTCGAACCGCGGTTCCTCACGATCCCGCAGTCCGATCTCCCGGTCATCCAGTTGCCCATCGTCGGCTCCCTCGTCCACGCCCCGACAGCCGCGGTGATCTACCAGTTCGCCGAGGTGGTCCTGCGGAACCGGCAGACACGGGTCGACGGCTTCGAGCAGCCGGTCTTTGCCTGGAAATAGCCGCTCAGCCGGCGACGAGTCGCTGCTCGGCCCGACGCACGTAGGGCCGGGCTCCCGTGTCGCGGGCCACCCGGACGGCATCCTGCAGGTCGGCGGTTCCATCCAGCCCGACGACCTCGCGTGCGGTTCCGCGGTACAGCGTCGCGGGTCCCAGACACACGAGTCCGGGCCATTGCACCACCAGGCCCGACGACCAGTCGGCGGCGAACGGCTCGATGCGGCGGCAGATCTCACCAGCGGCGTCGCGGTGACGGGAATCGCGAGACACCGCGTAGAGCGTCTCGACGAGCAGTGGAACGCGCGCCACCACGCGCGAACCGGCCCACTGGTCGACGTCCGCGGTCAGCTCCGTCGCGAGTTCGAGGGCACGGTCGAGGTCGCCGCTCTCGGCGGCGCCCAGTGCGATCACCAGGGTGAAATCCTCGTCCACCTCTTCCGCGAGGGCGTCGAACGGCGGCAACGCGGAGGCGAGCTCGCCGCGGTGCCACGCGGCGATCGACGCGCTGGTCGCCATCGACGACTCGGCGAGAAGTCGTGCACGGTCGGACAGCCCGCCGACCGTCGCAGCGAACGTCTCGGTCAGTGCCGTGCTGGTGTCGTAGTCGCCACGTAACAGCGCGATCATCACCTGCCACCACAACTGCATCGTCTCCACATCGGTACCGCCGATACGTTCGGCGAGCCGGGTGAACTCGGTGGACAGGCGTCGCGCCAGACGCAGATCAGCCGCCTCCAACGCGCAGACACGTTGCAGATGCAGCGCGGTGGCGCGTTTGTGGAGGTCGCCGGCCGACAGTTCGTAGAGCTCCCGGGCGATCTTGCGTCGATCCGCCAGACGGTCGGGAACCCACCGGACGAGGAACTCGGCGAGGTCGATCTCGAAATCCACGGCACCGCTGTCGTGGACGACACGTGCGGCACCGAGATGGTCGTCGGCGCCCGGCAAGCCGAGGACGGTCAACCGGGCTGCCTCCGATGCGTGAAGGCGCGCAACCACTTCGGGGTCCAGGGCCTCGCCGTGCGTCAGTGCCTCGCGGGCGAGAGCGGCATGGTCGGTCTGGACGACGCCGTAACCGGACCAGTAGCCGGCGACCCCGTTCGGTGCCGACAGCAGTGCGGTCTCGGCGAGCGCGGGCCAATCCCGCGTCAGCCGACTCACCGTCGCCGCCGATTCGAAAGAGTCCGCAGCCGAATCGAACTCCCCGATGCGCAGCGCGGCGGTGCCGGCGATCCGGCGCAATTCGACGGTCGAGTCGGGGTCGAGTCCGGGCAGACCGAGCCCACGTCGTGCCAGGTCGAGCGCACGATGATCGGCCGTTGCCGAGAGTGCGCGGTGAGCCGCCCCGATGCATGTGCGAGCGGCGACGGCGGTCGAGTCCTCGTCGACGGCGCACTCGACGCGGTGCACGGCCAGTGACTCGAGATCGTCGGGACGCACCGCTTCGAACGCAGCGGCGAGCCGCGCGTGCGCCTCGATCCGTTGCTCGCGCGAGAGGTGGTCGGCGAGACCCTTCGTGACGCTCGCAAGCTCGCTCCTCAGGGGGCTGGTGGTGACGCTCGCAAGCTCGCTCCTCAGGGGGCTGATGAGCCCGCTGCGGACTGCCTCGCCGGCCACGCCCTGACCGAGGGTGCGGGCCACCTCGGTGAACACATCGTCGGGGAGATCGCCGCCTGCGATCGCCACGGCCGTGACCAGCGCACGAGCGGCCGGGGAGAGATCGTCGAACCGCGTCGAGTACATCGATCGGGCGGGATGGTCCCGGTCCGGCGGCGCCCCGGTCCAGGCGATGGCGCACAGTTGTTGCGCCACAGCAGGATTGCCGAATGACTGCGCGACCAGCGCGTCAGCGTCGACCCGGCCCGTGTCACCGAGCTGCTCGAGACGCCGAACGATCAACGCGCGCATGTCGTCGGAGCCGAGTTCGGTCAGACGCACCTCGGCGACCGGCCCGTGCCGGTTCAGTGTCGACCGGAGGATCTCGACGGGCTCGGCGTCGGGGTCGCGGCAGGTGACCAGGACCGTCATCGGTGCCTGTCCGATACCTGCAAGCACGCGTCCCAGCACAAGAGCCGAGTCGGCGTCGAGCCACTGGGCGTCGTCGACCAGTAACACCGATCGCCCGTGCTCGGCGACGTCGGACCAGATGCGGGCGGTGAGGTCAGCGACGATTCGCGTCGTCGGTACGGAGACCGGGGACTCGCCGAAGAGTTCGTCGAGGCCGCCGAACGTCGGTCCGGGCGGGCCGGGTCGGCCGATGAAGCGGCGGGCCGCGGCACCGTGCCGTGCGATGAGGTGCTCGACCAGCGCGGTCTTCCCGATGCCCGACGGGCCGATGAGGACCACGCCCGCGGGACGGTCCGCGCCGGTTCGCCAGACCTGTTCGAGCACTGCGTGTTCGGTCACTCGGCCGATGAGTTCGCGTACCGGCTGCGGCGTGGCGGAGGCGGCGGAGAGCGGCGAGACCGCGGGAGACGGGTCGAGCAGGTCGTCTTCCAGCGCGACCGTGTCGGGATGCGGATCGAGACCCAGGTCGTCACGGAGCGCCTGCCGGAGTCGGCGCAGTACGCCGAGGGCGTCGACCGTGCGTCCGTCGTCGTGCAGCGCATGAGCGAGGGTCCGCGCGGCGCCCTCGCGGTAGGGGTGCCGTTGACACAGCGGCGTCAGCAACGCGACCGAGCGACGGTACTCGCCGACCGTGCGCAGCGCGTCGGCTGCGGTCTCGGTGAACTCGGCACGTATCTCCGCGAGCCGGACGAGTTCGGGTGCGATGTCGGCGATGTCGGCGATTTCCGGAAGCGGTTCGCCCCGCCATAGTTCGAGCGCTCGGCACAACACCTCTGCGCCGGCCCGGGGGTCGGACCGGACGAGCTGCAATCCCTCCTGGCCGAACTGGTCCAGCAGATCGAGGTCGGTGACTGCGCCGTCGCAGTGCAGTAGGTATCCCGCGGGGACGGTGTCGATGCGGACGACGCCGGTAGGGGCGAGCGAGCGTCGAAGCCGGGACACATACCCGTGCAGCGTGCTCGCCGCCGACGCCGGTGGACGACCACGCCACAGGAGCTCGGTCACCCGCTCAGGCGAGCACGCGGTCCGTTCCGCGGCGAGGATGGCAAGCAGCTCGGCGTGCTTGCGGGCTGTCATCGGGATCGGCGACCCGTCGGCAGCCGTGACCGACAGTGGACCCAGGACCCGGATCGCCAGATGTGGTTCAGAAGCCAACTCACGCGCCGTTCGTCGGGCCGCACCAGTCGCGCACAAGGCTAACACCAGCGCGGGTTGTCAGCGTTGCCGTCATGACAACCACTGCACACACCCAGAACCAGAACCACGACGCGTCGGATGGCGACACGCCCGGCCCGTTTCGCAGCCCGAGCTGGCCGGTCCTACGCCGTCTCAGCGGCGGGGCCCTGACCCTCGGCGGAGTCTCCTGCATCGCCGGCGGGACGTTGCATCCCATCGTCGACGGCGAGGCCCACTCCGTGGAGGCGCTGCAAGCGGTGGGCTCACCGTGGGCGCAGATCCTGCTCGCCGTCGGCACGACGCTGCTACTGCTCGGCCTGCCCGGGATGTACGCGTGGCTGGCACCCCGGATCGGGATCGCCGGGCTGATCGGGCTCGTCGCCTACGCGGTCGGCAATCTCGTCACCGCGACCGGGCACCTCATCGTCGAGCTGTTCGTCGCGTACCCGTTCGCGAATGACCCGGACAAGGCCGCGCTCATCGCCGCCGACGACTCGATGCTGGGCACCACCGCTTTCGAGCTGCTCAACACGGTCGGCGGGCTCGTGATGCTGGTCGGTATGGGGATGTTCGGCGCCAGCCTCATCCGCAACCGGGCGGTCCCGCTCTGGATCGGCATCCTCACCGTCGTCGGCATGGTCGGTTTCATGCTGCCGATTCCCGCGGTCGCCGGGATCTCGGGATTCATCTACGAGGCGCCGCGTGGAATCGCCATCGCCGCGATCGGAGCACTGATGGTTCGACGGTGATGTAGATCACAGGGCCGCCGGGGATGAAATCGGACCGCGGTCCGGTTAGTGTCTGGTGATGGGTCGCGAAGGCCCACCAGCCATCGATCGAGACCCGAACCGAAAATTCCTGGAAGGACCACGACATGACCTCCGCCACCACCGTCAAGGCACCCATCCCCGCCGGCACCTGGACCATCGACACCGTGCACTCCGCGGTGAACTTCTCCGTGAAGCACCTCATGGTCAGCAAGGTCCGCGGCAGCTTCGACACCTTCTCCGGCACCATCACCGTCGACGAGAACGGCACCCCCGCCGTCCAGGCCGAGATCGACGTCACCTCGATCAACACCCGCAACGAGCAGCGCGACGGCCACATCAAGTCCGCTGACTTCTTCGACGCCGAGAAGTACCCGAAGGCCACCTTCGTCTCCACCGGCGTCCGCCAGAACGGCGACGACTACCTCCTCGACGGCGACTTCACCCTCAAGGGCGTCACCAAGCCCGTCACGCTCGAGCTCGAGTTCGAGGGCACCAACCCCGGCATGGGCCAGGGCGCCGTCGCCGGCTTCGAGGCGAAGGTCGTCATCAACCGCAAGGACTTCGGCATCGACATCGAGATGCCGCTCGAGGGCGGTGGCGTCGTCGTCGGCGACAAGATCACCATCACGCTCGAGATTGAGGCCCTGCAGGCCTGATCCGCACGATCCCCGATGGACCGGCACCGTGAGGTGCCGGTCCATTTGTGGTTTCGACACGCCGCGTGGCCGCTTCGCGTCCGCGTGGCGGCTCAACCAGCGGGGATGGCTGCGTGGCCGCTTCGCGTCCGCGTGGCGGCTCAACCAGCGGGGGATGGTCGTGTGGCCGCTTCGCGTCCGCGTGGCGGCTCAACCAGCGGGATGGTCGGCTCTCCCTTCGGTAGGCTTCGGGGAACGCCGTCAGGCAGGAGAAGCCGATGGGACGACCACGCCGGACCCGTCGTGGTGTGCCGTGGACACGTCTGCGCCGACGCACCGCGGGTTTCTTGTGGGGCACCTCGACGGTTCCGAGCCCCCGGGGATGGGCCCGGATCGGCCCGCCCATGCGCAGCAAGATCGCCCTGCACGCCACCGTCACCGCGATGACCGCCGTGATCGCCAGCAATACGGTGATCGGCGTCGAGACCTTCTTGCTCGTCCAACTCGCCTTCAACGGCGGCCAACTCACCTTCGACGAGACGCTGGGCGCGCCGAATTTTCCCGTGGTCGTGGGTGCGATCATCGTCGGCATCCTGACGAATCTGCTGCTGGGGATGCTGGCCGTCCGGCCCCAGCTGCGCTGGTTCATCAGCTGCCAACCCGCCGACCATGCCCGTCGACGCGCCGTACAGCGGATACCGATCGTGCAGCTCGGAGTCACGGTCGTCTCGTGGAGCGCGGCGGCGCTGTTCTACGTGTTCATCGCCGAAGAGCTCACGACCGCGACCGTCGCCGGCGTCGCGGTCGCATTCGCGCTGGCCGGTATGTCGAGTGCCTGTCTCACCTATCTGTTCGCCGAACGCGCCGCCCGCCCCCTGGCCGTCGTCGTCCTCGAGGACTTCCCCACGAACCACGTCATGAACGGTGTGCGCGTGCGGATGCTGGCCGTGTGGGCGGTGAGCTCGGCGGTGCCGATGGTCGGTTTGTTGACGGTCAACGCGGGGCGCTGGACCGGTCTGCTGCCCGATGTCTACGGCGCGGTCGACTGGACGACCGTGATCCTCTGCCTGGTGGGCCTCGCATCCGGAGCCCGTGTCATCGCGCTTGTGGGGCAGGCGATCACCGATCCGCTGACGGAGATGCGCCGGGCGGTGCACCGCGTGGACCACGGTGACTACAAGGCTCGCGTGCCCGTGTACGACTCCTCGGAACTCGGTGTGCTGCAACACGGTTTCAACAGGATGGTCGAGGGTCTCGCCGAACGGGACCGCATGCGTGAGATATTCGCGCGACACGTCGGCGACACCGTGGCCGAGCTCGCGATCTCCGACGGTGTCGGCATGCACGGCACCAACACTCGCGTCGGTGTCCTGTTCGTCGACATCGTCGGCTCGACCGGGCTGGCGCAGCAGCGTAGTCCCGACGACACCGCAGCCCTGCTCAATGCCTTCTTCAGCATCGTCGCCGACGTCGTCGATCAACATTCCGGGTTCGTCAACAAATTCGAGGGCGACGCCGCGCTCGCCGTCTTCGGTGCGCCCGTCGAGATCGACGACCCGGCCGGCGCCGCACTCGGAGCCGCTCGGGATCTCGCCGACCGTCTCGCCAGCAGCCTCGACATCCGTTGGGGGATCGGGGTTTCCTACGGCGAGGCGTTCGCCGGCAACATCGGCGCCGAGCGACGCTATGAGTACACCGTCATCGGCGACCCGGTCAACGAGTGCGCGCGGCTGTCCGACATGGCCAAGACCGGACGCATCCCGGCTCTGGCCAGCGGCGCTGCCGTCGAGGCCGCCGGCGAGGAAGCGCAGGAGTGGAAGCTGCTCGGCACACGGATCATGCGCGGCCGTTCCGAGCCCACCGCCTTCCATGCGCCGATCGAACTCGTAGAGCGCTTGGGGACGTCGACCAACCTCATCGCGGAATTGCTACGGCCCGCACGTCGCATCGTCGGCGCCAACCCGTTGCGGCTGACCACATTCTTCGGCGGGTGAAGCCTTCGCTGCGCTCGGCGGAAGAGATGAATCGTTGACGCCGTCCCTATGCGTCAATAGCGTGGGCCGCACGGTCCCGGTTAGGTTGCCGGGCATGACGACGCATCCCAGGGGGTCGCGATGAGTGGTTGGACGACAGCGGACGTGACGGACCAGACGGGCCGGACGTTCGTGGTGACCGGTGCCAACAGCGGACTCGGGTATCAGACCGCGAAGGTGCTCGTCCGCGCCGGTGCCGAGGTGGTGCTGGCGTGCCGCAACACTGCCAAGGCCGATGCCGTGGCGTCGGAGCTGGGGCCGAAGGCGACCGTCGCCAAACTGGACCTCGCCGACCTCGAATCCGTGCGAGCCTTCGCCGCCGGGGTGACCGGCGCCGACGTGCTGATCAACAACGCGGGACTGATGGCGGTCCCGTTCCGACGCACCACCGACGGTTTCGAGATGCAGATCGGCACCAATCATCTCGGCCATTTCGCCCTCACGGCGCTGCTGCTGCCGAAGATCACCGAACGGGTGGTCACCGTGTCGTCGACGATGCACCAGATCGGCGACATCCAACTCGACGACCTGAACTGGGAACAACGCCGCTACCGGCGCTGGCGGGCCTACGGCGACTCCAAGATGGCCAACCTGATGTTCGGCAAGGAGCTCGCCGCACGGCTGGCGGCGGCTGGGTCGTCGAAGAAGTCGTTGATCGCCCATCCGGGTTACGCCTCAACGGAATTGCAGGGCAGAAGCGAGAACTTCTCCGACTTCTTCGCGAAGCTGGGCAACAAGCTGCCGATCGCCCAGCCGGCGGCCGACGGGGCGCTGCCCCAGCTGTACGCGGCGACCCTGCCGGATGCGAGATCCGGGACGTTCTACGGGCCGACGCAGTTCTTCGGGATGCGCGGCGCCCCCGGACGCAGCGATTACAAGAAAGCTGCCGACGACGTCGAGTTCCGGACCGCGCTCTGGGAGGAATCGGAGCGGCTCACGGGGGAGAAGTTCGACGTCGGGGCCGTCGGCTGACGATCGGAGGCACCGCCTCGTCCGTTCCCATGATCGGACGAATGATGTTCGAGATAGAGAACTTCGGACGCTTGCGTGCCTTAGATTTCTCGGCATGACTCTCTCGAAACGTTCCTTGCGCATCGTCCTGGCCGGAGCGGCATGCGTTGCCGGCGCGACCTTCTCCACCGTCGCGGCCCCGTCGGCCTCGGCCGAACCCACCGGTTGCGTCGCCGGGGCGGCCGTCGTCGTCGCCGCGTCCTACTGCAGTGGTGGTACGGGGGAGCATCGGGTGCAGGCTGCATGTCTGGACTCGACCATGGTCGCGACACTCACCAACGCAAACGGCCCCTGGCGCGCACCGGGGCAGCTGTCGGTCGTGACCATCGGCGCTCAGACGAACGTCGGGAAGTGCATACTCCCGGTCATCGCGATCACCGGCGTGCGGTGATCCTGGCGCGCACCCTGGTTGTCGGCGCCCTGTGCGTCGGCAGTGCTGCGCTGTCGGCGGTGTCCGCGTCCTCGGCATCGGCCGAACCCACCGGTTGCGTGGCGGGGTCGGCGATCGTCGTCTCGGCGTCGTACTGCAGTGGTGGCACCGGTGAGCACCGGGTGGAGGCGGGCTGCATCGTTCCGGCGCTCTACGCCACGACCTTCGAAGCGTATGGGCCCTGGAGAAGCCCGGGGCAACTGTCGGTCGTGACCACCGGAGCGCCGACGAGAGCGGGGGAGTGCATTCTCCCCATCCAGGTCTTCGTCGGGGTGCGCTGAACCGGTTGAAAAAGGCCCGACTACTGGACGCTGAACGCGATGCTGTTCGACGCGCCCGAGATGGTGTCGGTGACGCGGATCGTGAAATCGCCTGCGCCCTTGAAGAAGTAGGACTTCACCGCGGTGCAGTCCTGGGTCTTGAACAGCGAGGCCTGCTTGGGGACCTTCGGTCCGGACAGGCGGACCTCCATGCGGCACTCGTTGCCGTCGACGATCGGCCCGGCGTCGATGATCGAGTTCCAGCGCACGCCCAGACGCGAGTTCTTCGGATAGGTGTTGGGCACGACGGCCGCGGTGTTGTTCGGTGTGTACACCCAGACGTTGATCGACTTGATGCCGTTCGGTGCGCCGGGGCGGCCGAGCTTGCCGTAGTGCGTGACCTTGTCGCCGCCGGACGAGCCGAGCGCGGCGCTGCCGGAGTCGAGGCTGCCGCTCGCGCTTCCGAAGAGTGTGTCGAGCGGGTTGGCGGTCGCCGGTGCGACGGGCAGTGCCAGTGCGGCGGTGGCGAGCAGGGCGGCGGCGATACGGGTGCGCTTCATCGACTTCTCTCGGTCCTCACGTTTATAACGAAATGATTAAAGCACGAGGATCGGCGTGTGCGTAGACAACTGCCCCCGCTGGTTGAGCCGGCCGCGAGCGGATCTGCTGGACAGAGCAAGCGACGAAGGAGCGCGTCGAGGTCGAGGCGCCGTGTCGAAGCCACCCCCGCTGGTTGAGCCGGCCCCGAGCGGAGCGAGGCGCCGTGTCGAAGCCACTTGGTGACCGCCCCTGCTGGTTGAGCCGGCCCCGAGCGGAGCGAGGCGCCGTGTCGAAGCCACTTGGTGACCGATCCGCGAAACCTGCCAACGACCCTGTGGACAGACTCGCCACGATCCGCTGGCTGTGGAGGCATCGACCGATTTGTCGCAGCAATCCTCGACAGTCACACCATGAGTGGCTTTCTCTACATCCTCGAATGCTCCGACGGCACGCTGTACGTCGGGAGTACTCGGAACGTCGAGCATCGAGTCGACCAGCACCAGACCGGAAACGGCTCGCGCTACACGCGTCCTCGTCGTCCCGTCCGGCTCGTATTCCAGCAGGAGTTTCCCAACATAGGCGAGGCTTACGCGGCCGAGCGCCGTGTCCACGGCTGGTCTCGCGCGAAACGGTCCGCCCTCGTCGCAGGACGGTTCGACCTGCTTCCGGAACTGTCGCGCACGAATCCTGGGTAAAGCACTCGAACGCACGTGCGACCTGGGTGTAGCCTGAAGTCATGTCTCTCGGCACCCAGGGCTCTTTGTTCTCCGAGCAGGCTGCAGAGCCGACGCTCGGCGACCTGTCGACATCGATCTCGCGCCGTCCGCTGGCCGAGGGTGCGTGGGTCGACCTGTGTCCCGGTTGGATCAGTGGTGCCGACGAGCTCTTCGACCGCCTCCGCGAATGCGTCCCCTGGCGGGCCGAGCGTCGTCGAATGTACGAGCGGGTGGTCGAGGTTCCGCGGCTCGTCTCGATCTACCAGGCCGATGACCGATTCCCCGACCCGATCATCACCGGCGCACGCGCCGCACTGACCGAGCACTACCGCGACGAACTACCCGAGGGTTTCGCGACCGCCGGGATCAGCCTGTACCGCGACGGCAACGACTCGGTTGCGTGGCACGGCGACCGCATCGGTCGGGCGTCCACACACGACACCATGGTCGCCATCATCTCGCTCGGTTCACCTCGGCCACTCATGCTCAGACCCCGCGGTGGCGGTCGGTCTCTGAAGTTCACCCTGTCGTCGGGCGACCTGCTCGTCATGGGTGGCAGTTGTCAGCGCACCTGGGAGCACGCCGTGCCCAAGGTGCGCGGCGTCGGTGCCCGTATCAGCATTCAACTGAGGCCGCCCGGAGTGTGGTGATCTGGCCGATCAACGCCGACCGGGCGCGGCGCGGACGCCGCGTGCGTTGAGGTCACTTCGCATGATCGGTCGCCAAGTGGCTTCGACTCGGCTCCTCGCTTCGCTCGGTGCCGGCTCAACCAGCGGGGGTTGGCCGAGCGTCGCGGGGAGGTCGCGTGCGTTGAGGTCACTTCGCATGATCGGTCGCCAGGTGGCTTCGACTCGGCTCCTCGCTTCGCTCGGTGCCGGCTCAACCCGCGGGGGTCGGGTCAGCCGGCGCGTGTGGCGTCGGAGACCGGCGTGATCGGGAGGCGCAGCGCGCCGGGCGCGTGGGCGGGGACCGTCGGGAGGTGGGGCTCCACCGGCTCGACCGGCCGGTACGACGCACCGAGCTCGGGACGCGGGTCGGCCTCGCCGGCATTGGGCCACATCGCCAGGGCGCGTTCGGCCTGCGCGGTGATGGTCAGCGACGGGTTGACGCCGAGGTTGGCCGAGACGGTCGCGCCGTCGACAATGTGCAGCCCCGGGTGGTTGAACACCCGGTGGTACGGGTCCACCACGCCGTCGGCCGCCGAGCGTCCGATCGAGCAGCCGCCCAGGAAGTGGGCCGTCATCGGGATGTTCAGCAGGTCGACGATGGAACCGCCGGCGTCGCCGTCGATCTCGCGTGCGACGGCGCGCACCGCCTCGTGTCCCTCCGGGATCCACGTCGGCGGGGGATCGCCCTCGCCCTGCCGGCTGCGCAGCATCGGGCCGAAACGACCTCGGCGCGAGAACAACTCGAGCGAGTTGTCGGCGGTCTGCATGACGAGTGCGATGATGGTGCGCTCCGACCAGCGTCGTACCGAGAGTCCGCGCAGCGTGATCACCGGGTGACGGACCATCTCGATCAGCGCCTGCAGCAGTCGCGGCAGCGGACCGCCACCGTCGACGAGAATGGCCTGCAACATGCCGATGAGGTTGCTGCCCTTGCCATATCGCACGGGTTCGATGTGCGTGTGGTCGTTGGGGTGGAACGACGACGTGATCGCGACACCCTCGGTGTAGTCGATGTCGAGGTCGCGTGCGGTGGCGGCCAGGACCGCCTCGGAGTTGGTGCGGACCACCTTGCCCAGGCGCGACGACAGCCCGGGCAGGTGGCCGCCCTGCTGCATGTCCAGCAGCAGCTTGTTGGTGCCGTACGTCCCGGCGGCGAACACCACGTGATCGGCGGTGAAGGTGCGGCGCCCGCGGCGCGACCAGCGTCGGCCCGACCGGTGCGACTCCACGACGTACCCGCCGCCCGAACGCGGCCGGACGGTGTCCACGGTCGTCATCGGAATGATCTCGGCACCGGCCTGTTCGGCCAGGTAGAGGTAGTTCTTGACGAGCGTGTTCTTCGCTCCCACCGGACATCCCGTCATGCAGGCGCCGCAGTCGGTGCACCCGGTGCGTGCCGGGCCGGCGCCGCCGAAGAACGGGTCGTCGACCGTCTTGCCCGCCTCGCCGAAGAACACGCCGACCGGGGTGTGGACGAAGGTGTCGCCGACTCCCATCTCCTCGGCGACCTTGCGGATCACGCGGTCGGCGGGCGTCACCTTCGGATACGTGGTCACGCCGAGCACGCGTGAGGCCTGGTCGTAGTACGGGTCGAGCTCGGATGCCCAGTCGGTGATCGATCCCCAATGCGGGTCGTCGAAGAACGCCGGCAGCGGACGGTACAGGGTGTTCGCGTAGTTCAGCGATCCACCGCCGACGCCCGCACCGGCCATCACGAGCACGTCGCGCAGCAGGTGCATGCGCTGCACCCCGAACAGTCCGAGCGCGGGTGCCCAGACGTAGTCCTTGAGGCGCCAGCTCGTCTTGGGCAGCTCGCCGTCGGAGAAACGCCGACCGGACTCGATGACCGCGACGCGGTAGCACTTCTCGGTGAGTCGCAGGGCCGCAACCGATCCGCCGAAACCGGAGCCGATGACGATGGCGTCGTAATGGTCAGGGGTGGAACTCACGGTGCGACGGTCCTCTCGGTGTCGGATTCGGTGGCGTCGGATGCGGCGTCTGATCCGGTGGTGACTGCCTGGTCGACGGGTGCGGCGGGGATCGCGGCGTCGAAGCGGTGGTCGGTGGGTTCGAAGGACGACATCATCCGGCGGAAGTCGCTCGTGAACTTCGGCCACATCACCGAGTTGCGACCGGTGGAGTCGAGGTACCAGCTCGAGCAGCCACCCGAATTCCAGACGGTGCGTTCGAGTTCGGGATCGAGTTCGGAGTTGTAGCGGTCCTGTGCATCCTCGGTGACCTCGAAGGTCGACCGGCCGCTACGCGAGAGTTCGGCGAGTGCCTTGCTCATGTAGTACGCCTGCGGCTCCAGCATCAGCACGATCGAGCTGTGACCGAGATTGGTGTTGGGGCCGTACAGGAAGAACAGATTGGGGAAGCCGTGGACCTCGACCCCGCGGTAGGCGCGCGGTGAACCCTTCCACGCGTGGGCCAGCGTGCGGCCGTCGCGCCCGGTGATCGCCGACGCGATGGGCGGCTCGGTGGGGGTGAACCCGGTCGCGAAGACGACCGTGTCGACCTCGTGCTCGCGACCCTGGTCGTCGACGGCACCGCGTGCGGTGAGGCGGGTGATCGCTCCAGTGACGGTCGCGTTGTCACGCTGGAGGGCGGGGAACCACTTGTTGGTCAACAACATCCGCTTGCAGCCGATGGTGTAGTCGGGGGTGAGCCGACGGCGTAGCGCACGGTCGCGGACCTGGACACGCAGCTGGGCCAGCGCGATGGTCTTCGCGATCGGCAGCAGCTTGGGATTGCGGGCCATCATGAGGACGTAGGCCTCGCGATAGGTCCACACCATCCGCCGGACCAGTCGGTGGATACCGGGAACCCGACGATAGAGCGCGCGTTCGAGGGTGCCGATGTTGCGGTCCAGACGCGGGACGACCCAGGCGGGGGTGCGCTGGAAGACCGTGAGATGCCCGACCTCGTCCACGATCTCGGGCACGATCTGGATCGCCGACGCGCCGGTGCCGACGATCGCGACGCGTCGACCGCGCAGGTCGTGGGAATGGTCCCAGTCGGCGGAGTGGAACATCGTGCCGGTGAACTCGTCGGCGCCGGGGACGGTCGGCAGGCCGGGTTCGGACAGGGCGCCGGGCGCGGCGACCAGGTAGCGGCACCGGATCTCACCGTCGGTCGTGTCGACGACCCACTCCTGCATGCCACCGTCCCAGCGCGCCGACGTCAGCGCGCAGTTGTATCGGATCTGATCGGCGAAATCGACTGCGACCGAGCGTAGATACCGATGGATCTCGTCGCGACGCCCGTAGGTGTGCGACCACTCCGGGTTCGGCGCGAACGACAACGAGTACAAGGACGTCGGGACGTCGCAGGCCGCGCCCGGGTAGTCGTTCTCGCGCCAGACACCACCCGCGCCGTCGCCGCGCTCGATCGCCAGGGTCTGCAGCTGCGGATGGTCCTTTCGCAGACGATGCAGGGCGGCGAGGCCGCCGAATCCGACACCGACGACGAGGACGTCGACGCGCCGGGGCAGCGTGTTCTGCTGCGCGAGGGTCGGACTGGGTTCAGTCATGAGACAGGAGTTCCTTCCATACGGGCAGGAGTCGGTCGAGCAGCGCGCGGTCGGCGTCGGGCGAGCGCAGGATGCGCGACACCGCGAGTCCGCGTGCGAGTTCGATGGAGAGTTCGAGTTCCGCGGCGGTGTATCGGTCGCCGAACAACTCGGCACAACCGACGGCGAGGGCGTCGGAGACCTGTTGTTCGAGCGGGATGATCGCGGTTCGTAGCCCGACGTCGCAGCGGGCGGCGACCCACAACTCGAGAGCGGCGTCGAACAGCGGGCCGCTGAACGCCTCGACGAGGATCTCGAGTCCCTCGTCGCCCGTGCGGGGCCGCGACAGGATCTCTGCCAGTCGCCGTTCGACGAGGTGCCCGACCGCGGCGACCACCAGTGATTCCCGGGTGGGGAAGTGATGCAGGAGCGCCCCGCGGGAGATGCCGGCGCGGCGGTTCACCTCTTGCGTGGTGGTGGCTGCGTAGCCGACGTCGACGAGGGCGTCGACGGTCGCGTCGAGGATGAGCGCACGGGTGGTCGCGGTGCGTTCGGCCTGCGTACGACGACGCGGGGCGTGGGTGGGCTCGGTCACATCCACGACGATAGCACAAACAGTCCGGACTGCTTGTAAGTTTCCAAGAGATCGCGGCGCGTAAGTTGGACCGCATGCGATTCGGACTCTTCGTTCCCCAGGGCTGGCGTCTCGATCTCGTGGGTGTGGAACCCGCGGACCAGTGGGGGGTGATGTCGTCGGTCGCCGACCGCGCCGAGTCGGGCGGCTGGGACTCGATCTGGGTGTACGACCACTTCCACACCGTCCCGCTGCCCACCGACGAGGCCACGCATGAGGCGTGGACTCTCGTGGCCGCCCTGGCCGCCACCACGAGTCGGGTCGAGATCGGCCAGATGTGCACCGCGATGGGTTATCGCAACCCGATGTACCTCGCGAAGGTCGCCGCCACCGCGGACCTGATCTCCGGCGGTCGCGTGCAGATGGGCATCGGTGGCGGCTGGTACGAACACGAATGGCGTGCATACGGTTACGGATTCCCGTCGGCGGGTGAGCGGCTGGCGCGGCTCGACGAGGGCGTGCAGATCATGAAGCAGGCCTGGGAGACCGGACGGGCGACGCTCGACGGCAAGCACTACACCGTCGACAACGCCATCTGCGCCCCGCAGCCCACGGCCGGACGGCTGCCACTATGGATCGCCGGCGGCGGGGAGAAGAAGACGCTGCGTATCGCGGCCAAGTACGCCGACTACACCAACTTCGACGGCACGCCGGACGGGTTCGCGCACAAATCGTCCGTCCTGCAACAACATTGCGCCGATCTCGGACGCGACTTCGCGTCGATCACCCGCTCGGCCAATTACAACGTGCTGCTCGGCGAGACCGAGGCCGACGTGGAGCGCAAGCTCACCGACCTCGAGGCGCGGTTGAGCAAGATCGTCGGGCCCGACGCGGCGTCCGGCAGCATGGGCGCGTTCCGGGGGATGCCTGGCGTTGGCACCCCGGAGCAGGTCGCGGAAAACCTACGGGGCCTCGCCGATGCCGGCCTCGCATATGGGATCTGCTACTTCCCGAACATCGCCGTCGACCGCGAGGACCTCGAGATGTTCGAGCAGCGGGTGATCCCGGCGTTGCGCTGAGCTTCAGGCTGTCGGGTCACCAAGTGGCTTCGACTCGGCGCCTCGCTGCGCTCGGTGCCGGCTCAACCAGCGGGGGTGGTCGCCAGGTGGCTTCGACTCGGCGCCTCGCTGCGCTCGGGGCCGGCTCAACCAGCGGGGGTGGTCGCCAGGTGGTTTCGACTCGGCGCCTCGACCTCGACGCGCTCCTTCGTCGCTTGCTCGGCCCGGCGGCTGCGCTCGGGGCCGGCTCAACCAGCGGGGGCGGGGCCGGTTGAACCAGCGGGGGGGTGCCCGCTCGACCAGCGGAGGGGGAGTCACAACCGGCGCAACCGCTCGGCGGCCTCGGCGATCACCTCGTCGCGTTTGGCGAAGGCGAACCGGAGCATGTGGTGCCAGGGTTCGCGGTCGTCGGTGAACACACTGACCGGTACCGCGGCCACGCCGATGCGTTCGGGCAGCGATCGGCAGAACTCGATGCCGTCGTCGACGCCGAGGGGACGAGGGTCGGCGCAGACGAAATAGGTTGCCTCGCTGCGATGTACGGCGAAACCGGCGTCGGACAGCGCGGTCGAGATCAGGTCGCGTTTGGCCTGCAGCCCCCGCGCCGACTCGCGGACCCACTCCAACTCGTGCTCCAGCGCGTGCGCCACCGCGGGTTGGAACGGCCCGGAGCCGACATAGGACATGTACTGCTTCGCCGTCCGCGCCGCGGCGACGAGTTCGGGCGGACCGCTCACCCAGCCGACCTTCCAGCCGGTGCAGTTGAAGGTCTTGCCGGAGCTGGAGATCCGCAGGGTGCGTGCCCGCATACCCGGCAGCGCCGCGAGCGGGGTGTGCGTCCGTCCGTCGAAGACGAGGTATTCGTAGACCTCGTCGGTGACGGCGATGACGTCGTGCGCGACGCACAGCCGTGCGATCTCGGCGAGGTCGTCGGTCGACAGCACGGTCCCCGTCGGATTGTGTGGGCTGTTCACCAGCACCATCGACGTCTTCGGTCCGAAGGCCGTGGCGAGACGGTCGCGATCCAAGCGGAAGCCGTCGCCGTCGGGGACCAGCGGCACGACGCGCCGCACACCCCCGGCCATCGCGACAGCGGCGGCGTAGGCGTCGTAGTAGGGCTCGATCATGATGACCTCGTCACCCGGCTCCACCAGACCGACGACGGCACCGGCGATCGCCTCGGTCGCGCCGACCGTGATCAACACCTCGCGGTCGGGGTCATAGTCCAGGCCATACCGGTCACGCTGCTGCCGCGCGACCGCGTGCCGCAACTCCGGCACACCGATACCCGGCGGGTACTGATTGCGACCGTCGCTGATGGCCTCGCGCGCGGCATCGAGCATCGATGCCGGCCCGTCGGTGTCGGGAAAGCCCTGTCCGAGGTTCACGGCGTCGTGCTCGACGGCCAGCGCCGACATCTCGGCGAAGATCGTCGTGGTGAACGGACGCAGGCGGTCGACTGTCCGGTTCGCGGATGACATGTTCCAACAGTGGCACAGGTCCTCTCTTCAACGGTCGCGGTGGGCGCTGCGGGGGTGACAGACTGACCCCAGTCGCCGACACGGATGAGGAGGAGCGATGCCGCGCAATCCCGGCGAGCACTTCGCCGGCTACACCATCATCCGACTCGTCGGCCGGGGTGGCATGGGCGAGATCTACCTTGCGAGGCACCCGCACTTGCCACGGAACGAGGCGCTGAAGGTACTGCCCGCCGATCTCAGTCGCGACCCGATGTACCGGCAGCGGTTCGTCAAAGAGGCCGAGCACGCCTCGAGCGTCGTCCACCCGTCGATCGTGACGATCTTCAATTCCGGTGAGTACGACGGCCACCTGTGGATCGCGATGGAGTACATCGACGGCATCGATGCGCTGAAGCTGCTTCGGCAGAATCCGCGGGGACTCGACACCGCGACGGTGATCGCGATCGTGCGCGCGGTGGGCGCCGCGCTCGACCGGGCCCACGCGACGGGGCTGCTCCATCGCGACGTCAAGCCGGCCAACATCCTGCTGCAGGGCGCGGGTGGACCCGAGCCGCGAGTGTTGCTCGCGGACTTCGGGATCGCCAAGTCGGAACAGGACGTCAGCCACCTCACCTCGACCAACGTCTTCCTCGGCACCGTCGCGTACGCCTCACCCGAACAGTTGCTCGGCGATCCGGTCGACGGCCGCGCCGACCAGTACGCGCTCGCGGCCACCGTCTTCGAACTGCTCACCGGGCGGCCGCCGTTCCAAGGTGCCGGCACCGCGTCGATCATCGCCGGCCACCTGCAGGCGATGCCGCCGCGACCGTCGACCCTGCGCCCGGGTATCTCGGGCGACGTCGACGCGGTGTTCGGTCGCGCCCTCGCGAAAGAGCCGGACCGCCGGTACGGGTCGTGCCGCGACTTCGCCGTCGACCTCGAACGCGCGCTCACCGTTCCTCAGCTGTCCAAGGAGCCGACGGTGCGCGCACCGTCGCCCGTGCCGCCGGTTCCGGTGGCCCCGCCCGTTCCGGTGAACCCCGTGTCCTATCCGCAAGGGCCGCAGCAGTATTCGCCTTACCAGTCGCAACCGGGGACCTACCTCGGCGGGTTCCCCTCGCAGGGTGGCTACGCGCCACCACCACCGAAGAAGCGGTCCGGGCTGCTGATCGCACTGGGGTCACTCGCGGCCGTCCTCGTTCTCGCGATCGCGGCCGGGGTCGTCTACGTCCTGACGCAGGTGTCGAGCGCCCCCACCGCGAGCGACACCTCGACGTCGCGGTCCACCACAGCCGCTGGGCCGCAGACCCCGACCTCCGGCGCCGGCACGTCTGCTCCCCGCACCACCGACTCCTCGACGTCGGCGGTCAACGGACCGGGGGACGTGCAGGTCGGCGAGTGCATCGGCATCGCGACCGACGCCGCGTCGTCAACGAGCGTGAACGCGTCGAAAGTCGATTGCGACTCGGCCGGTCTCAACTTCTACACCGCGTCGAAGATCGCCGCGTCGTCGTCGTGTGCAAGCCCGCAGAACTCGACGCTCACCTTCCCGGGCAGCTCCGACAAGGTCTGTCTCACACCGAATTTCTACGAGGACCTGTGTTACCTGGTGCCGCTGTCGGGCGGCTCCCTCGCCGACTACCGGGAAGCCCCCTGTACGAGCGCCGCAACGGCGCAGACCGTCCTCGCCCGTGTCACGACGCGGTCGGATGCGTCGGTGACTTGCTCGGGCGAGGAGACGAAGTGGGTCTTCTACGAGCCGGAGTCGATCGGGTACTGCCTCGTAGAGATCTGAGCCGGCCCTTCGTGACGCGCCCTCCGCAAGCTCCGGGCGCTCCTCAGGGAGCACGGGGTCAAGTAGCACTTCAGGTGCTACCCTGCAGGAATGAGGACGATCGGTATCCGCGAGCTCAGGCAGCACGCCTCGCAGTATCTGGCGCAAGTCGAGGCCGGGGAAGAGTTGGCCATCACCAACCGCGGCCGCACGGTTGCGCGGTTGGTCCCGGTGTCTGCGGGGGAAAGAAGTAGAGACGCGCTCATCGAGGCCGGGATACTCGTGCCGGCCCGCAGTGCGGGCGGCATAACCGGGCTGCACCCCGAGACGTTGCCGACGCGCGCGCTCACCGAAGTCCTCGACCAGGTTCGCGAGGATCGTTGATCTATCTCGACACCTCAGCGATGGTGAAACTCGTGGTGCGCGAGGCCGAGACCGCACCGCTGATCGAGTGGCTCGCGATGCATCCAGGGGTCCCGACCGTGACGAGCGCGCTGGGACGAGTCGAATTGATGCGCACCGCGTTGCGTGATGGCAGCCCGGGCGTGGCGGAGCGGGCGCGCGATCTTCTCGACGCCCTCGATCTGATCCCACTCGGTGACGCTGTCATCGACGTCGCCGAGTCGATCGGGCCCTCGTCGCTGCGTTCGCTCGACGCCCTGCATCTCGCCTCCGCGAGCGTCATACGCGCCGAGATGAGTGCCTTCGTCGCTTATGATCACCGACTTCTCGCGGGCGCATCGACGCTTGGCTACCCGACCGTTGCTCCCGGCGCCGTATCGTGAATCACCCGGCTGAACCCTCACCGATCGTCGGGCCGAGGAGGTCGTCGGCGTCGGTGATGCGGTAGGCGTATCCCTGCTCGGCGAGGAACCGTTGGCGGTGCGCGGCGTAGTCGGCGTCGAGGGTGTCGCGCGACACCACGGAGTAGAAGTGCGCCTGTCCGCCATCACGTTTCGGGCGCAACAGCCGGCCGAGCCGCTGGGCCTCCTCCTGGCGTGACCCGAACGTCCCCGACACCTGCACCGCGACCGACGCCTCAGGCAGGTCGATGGAGAAGTTCGCCACCTTGGACACGACGAGGGTCTGCAACTCGCCGGAGCGGAACCGGTCGAACAGGACCTCGCGTTCCTTGTTCTTCGTCGATCCCTGGATCACCGGGGCGTCGAGTTCGCGGCCCAGTTCCTCTAGCTGATCGATGTACGCGCCGATGATCAGGGTCTGCTGACCCCGGTGCTTGTCGAGGATGGCCTTGACCACGTTGACCTTGGTGTGGGCCGTCGAGCAGAGCTTGTACTTCTCCTCGGGCTCGGCCACCGCATACTGCAGGCGTTCCTCGTCGGTGAGGGTCACCCTGACCTCGACGCAGTCGGCCGGCGCGATCCAGCCCTGTGCCTCGATGTCCTTCCACGGGGCGTCGTAGCGCTTGGGTCCAATGAGGCTGAAGACGTCGCCCTCGCGGCCGTCCTCGCGGACCAGGGTTGCGGTGAGGCCGAGTCGACGACGTGATTGCAGGTCGGCGGTCATCCGGAAGACGGGTGCGGGGAGGAGGTGGACCTCGTCGTAGATGATCAGGCCCCAGTCGCGGGAGTCGAACAGGTCGAGATTCTTGTACTCGCCCTTCGATTTCCGCGTCATCACCTGATAGGTCGCGATGGTGACGGGACGGATCTCCTTGCGCTCGCCGGAGTACTCGCCGATCTCCTCCTCGGTGAGCGTCGTGCGCGCGATGAGTTCACGTTTCCACTGGCGACCGGCGACCGTGTTGGTCACCAGGATCAGCGTCGTCGCGCCGGCCTTGGCCATCGCCGCCGCGCCGACCATCGTCTTGCCGGCACCACAGGGGAGCACCACCACACCCGAGCCGCCGGCCCAGAACGAGTCGGCTGCCATCTCCTGGTAGTCACGCAGCTGCCAGTCGTCCTGGGCGAGGTCGATGGCGTGTGCCTCGCCGTCGACGTATCCGGCGAGGTCCTCGGCCGGCCAGCCGACCTTCAGCAGCACCTGCTTGAGGCGACCGCGCTCGGACGGGTGCACGATCACCGTGTCGTCGTCGATGCGCGCACCCAGCATCGGGGCGACCTTCTTGTTGCGCATCACCTCGATGAGGACCGCCTGGTCGAGGCTGACGAGGGTCAGCCCGTGCGCCGGATGCTTGACCAGTTGCAGGCGACCGAACCGGCCCATCGTGTCGACGACGTCCATCAGCAGCGGCTGGGGCACCGCGTACCGCGAGTACGTCACGAGTGCATCGACGACCTGTTCGGCGTCGTGACCTGCGGCGCGGGCGTTCCACAGCGCGAGCGGGGTGACCCGGTAGGTGTGGACGTGCTCGGGGGCGCGCTCGAGTTCGGCGAAGGGTGCGATCGCCGCGCGCGCCGCCGCGGCGTCGGGGTGATCCACCTCGAGCAGCAGCGTCTTGTCGGATTGCACGATCAGGGGTCCATCGGTCACCCGCTCCATTGTCCAGATCGCACCGACGATTGTCAGCGTCGGGCCTGCGCTGTGACGCGAGAGACCCCGGCGAAGTCAGAAGACGGGGATGCCGAGCTTGCGACGGACCCGCAGGTCGATGATGTTGAGCCGGAAGATCCCGCGCAGAACGGGTGCCACCAGTGGGTCGACGCGGCGGAAGCCGGCAAGCGCCCGCTGATAGCGGCGTTCGTCGCGTTCGGTCCACCGCCACCGCATCATCGTGCGGAACTCCGGCGGCAACCCGGCCTTGATCGCGTAGGCGAGCGACGGCCCGATCGTGGCGTGGAGCAGCGTGCCGAGCTTTCCGACCCGGTACTCCAGGAAAGACAGGTCGGCGAGGCTGCGGAGCTCGTCGCGCACCGGGTCGTCGATGCGCAGTGAGGACAATTCGGCGTTCCAGTAGACGAGCAGTTCGTCGTAGGTCGCCGGCCACTTGTCCCGGGGAACGTTGAGTGCGGTGCCCAGCGGGTGCGCCTCGTCGAGCACCATCTGCTTCTCCTCGGCGCTCAGCGGACCATAGAGCAGTTCGTACTGGTCGATGAAGTACTTGAGCAGACACACCGCGACCCACAGCTGCAGACGCGAGTCGTTCCCGCTGTAGCGAACGGGACTCGACTGGGTGGAGTACACCTCGTCGTGGATGCGGCCGACGGCCTCGTGGACGTAGGCCTTGTCGTCGTCGGAGCCCATCAGTGCGACGGCGAGGAACGTGCCGGTGGTGCGCCCCCGTTTGATGGGCCGCTTGATCGCATTGCCCGACGGCACGCGGCTCTCGTGGACGCCGTACCCGACCTTCGGATTGGCGAGCTGCATGATCACGTTGGTGCCGGCGAGAGAAGGCCCGATGGCGGTGACCAGATCGACCGGCCGCTTCACCCGGCGACGCTTCGGCGCGGGTTTCATCCGCGCGACGAGGTCGTGCTGGTAGGTGTCGGCGACGAGGCCGAGATGTTCGCGAGCGGGGAGTTTCGATGCCGCGGTCATACCCGAGGCTACCAAGGATGAGACGTCTTTCACAGGATGTCTCTACCCGCTGGACTCAGGCGTCGAGCAGCTCGACGCTGGTGAGGCGGTGCAGCGAGAACCGCTGCTCGTCATCGCTGCCCTCCTCGACGGCGACGAGTTGGCCGGCGCCGAGGATCTTCGGGGTCACCACATGCCGGCTCGCCGATCCCTGTGCGTCGACGTATCCGACGCGCAGCCTGCGGTTGGCGCGGAGTGCGAGCTGGATGAGCGCGGTGGCGGATTCGCCTCCGCCGCTCGCTCGCACCGGGGTCGTCGTGACGGCGCCGCGCACCGGGGTCGCCGCCGCCGCCCGGTCGGTCGAGCGGATTCGTGTCACCACCGACCGCAGCTGCGCCTCCGACGGCGCGTTCCGGCGGGGCTGGGCCTGCCGCCGTGCCCGCGACACCGTGACCCGGCTGCCGCGTTCGCGGAGGTCGACCAGGGCCCCCGACGAATCT
This sequence comes from Gordonia sp. IITR100, assembly GCF_002009645.1. Lineage (NCBI taxonomy): Bacteria > Bacillati > Actinomycetota > Actinomycetes > Mycobacteriales > Gordoniaceae > Gordonia > Gordonia sp. IITR100. The sequence goes on from NZ_MVKV01000014.1 coordinate 93,020, forward strand.
TCGCCTGCCGGTGCGAATCCCGCCGCCCGCAGCTGATCGATGACGTCGCGGACCTCCGACGGCGACACCGCGACCGTGGGTGCCAGCGCGCGAAGCGCAAGCGGTTCGGCGGCCGCACTGCGCAGCACGGCGGCGAGCACCGTCGGGTCCTCGCAGCGGATGAACGCCGACGCGACGCCCACGCGCAACTGGCCGTGGCGTCGTGCGACGTCGTCGATGAGATACGTGAGTGACTGTGGCACCGGGGTTCTCGAGTGTTTCGTGAACATCGAGAGCAGTTCGTTGCTGCTGCGGCCCGCGTCGAGCGCTCGGCGCACGCTCTCGGGTGAGACCCGATAGACCGACGCCGCACCGCCCGATTCCAGATCGGCGACGAGCTCCACCTGTTCGGCGAGTTCGGGCGTCATCGGGCCGGGTACGGTCAGCGTCAGGTCGGCCTGGGTCAGGAAGTGGTCCACCGGTTCGGGCAGGGCCTTGCGCATCGCGGCGAGCACCGCGGCGTCGACGTCGGCGGGGTCGGAGTCCGGTGACTCCTCGATGGTGTACGCACGACCGACGGTGGTCAGGGCGTCGTGCGCGACCAGTCCCAATTCCCGTGCCTCACGCAGGGTCTCGGCGACGACGCGGCCGCTGAAGCGCCGGATCTGACGGGGGCGGTGCCAGTGCAGGTTCGCGAGGAGAGTGTCGGCGGGGACGCCCACCGCGGGGTCGGCGTGGGCGAGGGTGGACAGGATGAGCTGACGCTGCACCGGGGCGTACGCGTCGTGGAGGTCGGAGCCCAGCGTCGGCAGCGCGTTGCCGTCGCGATCGGGTTCGCCGACCTGCCAGGCGCGGCGCGGCATGTGCATCCAGGCGTCGGCCAGCGCGAGCCACTGGCGTTCGCGCGGCTGGTGCAGCCAGGTGTCGGCGGTGGAGGTGGGCGCGAAGGACTGTTCGCCGGAATCGTTGGGCGGCGGGGGATCCGGGAAGCCCGCGTCGATGAGGCGGAGATAGGCGGCGAGTTCGACGAGGAACGCCACCCGCTGTGTCTCGAGACCGGTCAGCTTCGCCAGACGACGGAGCTCGCGGACGCCGAGCGCGCCGGAGCGGAGCACCGCCGCCGGCGTCGCGCCGAGGACCGCGATCAGCTGGGTGAGGTGACGGATGAGTTCGAGTGCCTCGCCGCCGGCGGCCGCGTCGACCGCCTTGGCCCCGAAACGGGGCTTGGCGCCGGGTTCGTGTAACGGCGGTGGTGTGAGAACGTCTGTGTGCCAGGGTGGTTCGTCGCGGAGTATGGCACCGACCATCGGCGGGAGCTCCACGGTGTGAGTGTCGACGCGGGCCAGCAGGCCCGACGAGATGAGGCGCGCGACCGGGGAATCCGGGTCGGCGTCGGGTGCCGCATCGCGGCTGCGGCCCAGCGCCGGTCCGCGGGCGAGGGTCTGCAGCAGTTCGAGGGGCCGCTCGTCGAGACCGGCGATCAGCGCGGCGATCTCCTCGCCGGACCGGCCGACGAGAGGCCCGGTGAGGTGCCTGGCCTTCCACGGCATCGCGGATTCGACGTGCTCACCGGCGCACAGCGACGAGTCGTCGCCCCAGAGGATCGCGCGGTGCCGGAGCAGATCGATCCGGGCATGGATCTCGTCGGAGTCGGCGCGTCCGGACAGTGCTTTGACCACCGTCGCGACCGACGGGCGCCTCTTCTTGACCGGACTGCGGCTGTGGCGCGCGGTGACCTCCTCGAGCACCGCGACGGCGAGGACGTCGAGATCCTCGCCCGCCAGGGACAGCGACGCCGCCGACAAGGCCCGTTGCGCCAGTACCCGCGTCCCCGACGGCGTCGGTGAGGCGAGGTCGGGGCGCTCGAGGAGGAGCTCGGTCAGCGCGTCGTCGGAACGCGCCGCCAACTCATCGGCCAGGCCGGTGTGCTGGTCATCCGAACTCATTCGGCCCAGCTTACCGGGGCAGTCAGACGTCGCCGCGCCGGAGCATCCGGCCCCGGGCGGTCTCGAAGTCCACCTTCTGCCCGCGAACCCAGGTGCCCCTGACCACGCCGGCGAGCGCACGGCCGTCGTACGGGCTCACCGGATTCTTGTGGTGGAGGCGGTTGACGTCGACGATCTGCGCGGAGTCCGGCTCGAAGATCGCGAAGTCGGCGTCGCAACCGAGGGCGATGCGGCCCTTCGTCGGCAGACCGGCGAGGTCGGCGGGCTTCGACGCCATCCACTCGATGACCTGCGGCAGATCGATGCCGCGCTTCTTGGCCTCCGACCAGATGAGCGACAATCCCAGCTGCAACGACGCCACGCCACCCCAGGCGACCCCGAAGTCGCCGTTCTCGGGATCCTTCAGGTCGACGGTCGACGGGGAGTGGTCGGAGACGATGCAGTCGATGGTGCCGGCCAGCAATCCCTCCCACAGCAGTTCACGGTTGCCGGCCTCGCGGATGGGCGGGCAGCATTTGAAGGCCGTCGCGCCGTTGGGTACCTCTTCGGCCAGCAGGGTGAGGTAATGCGGGCAGGTCTCGACAGTGATCTTCACACCGTCGCGCTTCGCGCTGGCCAGCATCGGCAGCGCGTCCGACGATGACAGGTGGAGGACGTGGGCGCGGACGCCGGTCCAGCGCGCCCGCTCGATGACCTCCGCGATCGCCAGGTTCTCGGCGCCGCGCGGACGGGACGCGAGGAAGCGGGTGTACTCATCGCCCTCGGGGGAGGGGGCCTTGTCGATGGCGCGGGAGTCCTCGGCGTGGACGATCATCAGCGAGTCGAACTCGGCGAGTTTGGCCATGTCGGCTTCCATCTCGTCGGCCGTCAGGTGCGGGAACTCGTCCACTCCCGAATGCAGCAGGAAGCACTTGAAGCCGAACACACCCGCGTCGTGCAGGCCGCGCAGATCGTCCTCGTTGCCCGGGATGGCGCCGCCCCAGAATCCGACGTCGATGTGCGTCTTACCTTGTGCCGCAGCACGTTTCTCGGCCAACGCGTCGACGTTCACGGTCGGTGGGATCGAGTTGAGCGGCATGTCGATGAGCGTGGTGACACCACCCGCGGCCGCCGCCCGGGTGGCCGAGTCGAAACCCTCCCACTCGGTGCGCCCGGGCTCGTTGACGTGTACGTGGGTGTCCACGAGTCCGGGGAGCATGACCTGATCGTCGGCGAGCTCGATGACCTCGGCCCCGGTCAGTCCGCTGCCGAGGGGCTCGATCGCGACGATCCGACCGTCGCGGATACCGATCTCGCGGGCCACGATGCCGGCCGTGGTGAGAGTCTGTTCACCCCGCACGACCAGGTCGAACGGTGCGTCGGAAGTAGCGGCCGGGGCATCGGGTGCTGCGGTCATGGGGCGGGACTCCTTGCTGGTGCCGTGTCCGGTGTCGTTCCAGAGACTAACCCAGGTTATTCCTCATCATGGAATGAAGCTGTGTCATTTCGGAACTCAACTCGCGAGTAGGCCGGTGTCGTGCTATTGACAACGGCCTCGATCGTCAGGCTAACTGTCACGAACGCGGAAACTTCATTCCACATCACGGAACTCCGCGAGTGTAGGAGCGCGGTCATCGATGACCGTCCGACCGAAAGTGCAGACATGAGCACTGAGCAGCACACAGCCCCCGTCGACGGACCGGTTTCGGAGGTCACCGGCACCGTCCCGGCCGGGCTGAGTCCGAAGCTGTACAACGACGACCTGGCACCGACCAGCCGCGTCGGACGACGCTGGAACACCTACAACATCTTCACGTTGTGGGCCAACGACGTACACAGTCTCGGCAACTACGCCTTCGCCATCGGTCTGTTCGCGCTCGGGCTCGGCGGGTGGCAGATCCTGACCGCCCTGGTGCTGGGTGGGGTGTTCCTCTTCCTGCTGCTGAATCTCTCCGGCTTCATGGGGGAGAAGACGGGCGTGCCGTTCCCGGTCATGAGCCGCATCTCGTTCGGGTTCCGCGGCGCGCAGATCCCCGCCCTCATCCGCGGTGGGGTGGCGATCGCGTGGTTCGGCATCCAGACCTACCTCGCGTCGGTCGTCCTGCGAATCATGCTGGTGGCGCTGTTCCCCGGCGCCGCCGACCTGGACACCAACCGTTTCCTCGGGCTCTCCACCCTCGGCTGGATCTCGTTCGTCTCGCTGTGGGTGATCCAGGTGATCATCGTCAGTTACGGCATGGAGATGATCCGTCGCTACGAGGCCTTCGCCGGTCCGGTCATCCTGGTCACCATGGTCGCCCTGGCCGTCTGGATGCTGAGCAACGCCGACTGGACCATCGCGTGGTCGACGCCCGATTCGCTGACCGGCGTGGACATGTGGCTCCAGATCATCGGCGGCGCGAGCCTGTGGGTGGCGATCTACGGGACCTTCGTCCTCAACTTCTGCGACTTCACCCGCAACGCGGAATCGCGAAAAGCGATCGTGCGCGGGAACTTCTGGGGCATCCCGCTGAACATGCTGCTCTTCGGCGCCATCGTGATCACCCTCGCCGGAGCGCAGTTCCGCATCAACGGCACCGTCATCGAGTCGCCGTCGGACATCGTCCAGACCGTTCCCAACACGTTCCTGCTGGTGCTGGCCTGCCTCGCGCTGCTGATCCTCACTGTCGCCGTGAACCTCATGGCCAACTTCGTCGCGCCGATCTACGCGCTGTCCAACCTGTTCCCGCGCCACCTCGACTTCCGGCGCGCGGCGCTCGTCGCCGCGATCATCGGCTTGGTCATCCTGCCGTGGAACCTCTACAACTCGCCGGCGGTGATCAACTACTTCCTCGGCGGACTCGGTGCCCTTCTCGGCCCGCTGTTCGGTATCGTCATGGCCGATTACTGGCTCGTCCGCCGTTCGCGAATCGACGTGCCCGCGTTGTTCACCGAGGCACCGGGCGCCGCCTACCACTACCGGAACGGGGTCAACATGCGGGCGATCCTCGCGCTCGTCCCGACTGCGGCCATCGCCCTGGTGATGGCCTTCGTCCCGGCCTTCGAGGTGATCTCGGAGTTCTCCTGGTTCATCGGCGCCGGTCTCGGTGCGATCGTGTACCTGGCGGTCGCCGACCGTCGCGGTCCGTTCGCCGAGGTGTCGGGCGAGTCGATCTCCGTCGCCAGCACTCACTGACCCACAAAGGACATCACCGTGCGCATCCTGGTCGCCAACGTCAACACCACCGTGTCGATGACCGAGGCCATCGCCGACTCGGCCCGCTCGGTCGCCTCCCCGGGGACCGAGATCGTGGGGATCACACCGCGTTTCGGCGCCGACTCGTGCGAGGGGAACTTCGAGTCCTACCTCGCCGCGATCGCCGTGATGGACGCGATCCTCGCCTACCCCGAACCGTATGACGCGGTCATCCAGGCCGGTTACGGCGAACACGGCCGAGAGGGACTCCAGGAGCTCCTCGAGGTGCCGGTCGTCGACATCACCGAGGCCGCGGCGTCGACGGCGATGTATCTGGGACACCGCTTCTCGGTGGTGACGACCCTGGACCGGACGGTCCCGCTCATCGAGGACCGGCTCAAGCTCGCCGGCCTCGACCAGCGGTGCGCGTCGGTGCGGGCGTCGGGACTCGGTGTGCTGGAACTCGAGTCGGACCCGGAGCGGGCCGTGAAGGCGATCGTGGAACAGTCCACGCGTGCGGTCAGCGACGACCACGCCGAGGTGATCTGCCTCGGGTGCGGCGGGATGGCCGAACTCGAGGAGCAGGTTCGTGAGGCGACCGGAGTGCCGATCGTCGACGGTGTGCGGGCGGCGGTCACGATCGCCGAAGGTCTTGTCCGAATGGGGCTCTCGACGTCGAAGATACGGACCTACGCCCCGCCGCGGGAGAAGAAGATCACCGGCTGGCCGTTCAACCGCTAGTCCGCCTTCGCCGCCTGCGGCCACCGGGGATCCCGTCCGGTCAAGGCGGCGAGGCGGTCGACGAGGGGTGCGTCGTCGGGTACCTCGACCACCGGCCCGAACATGCCGTCGCGCTCTTCCTGCGGTTGGGGTGGGTAGTGGAGGTCGAAGACGACCTGGAGGATGTCGTCGGAGATGTCGAACGGGATGCCCATGGCACGTGCGATGTCCCATCCGTGCAGCACGAGTTCCGACAGCGCCACGAGTCCCATGATCTCGGCCGGCAGTTCGACACCGCCCGCCCGGGTCATGCCGTCCCAGGCGGCGGGGTCATCCCAGGAGTCGGCGAGGTCGTGGACGTGGCGACGCAGGTCGTCACGCCACTGCTTCGAGAGCTGACTCTGCGCCGGGTCCGGCGGCGTCGAGGTCAGCGGTCCGAAGTCCTTCCGCGCCGCGGCCGCGAAGGCCTGGGACAGGCCGTCGACGTGGGCGACCAGCGCGGCGAGATCCATGTCGCCGCAGGGGGTCGGACGGTCCAGGTCGGCGTCGGCGACTGTGGCGGTCAGAGCGAGCATGTGATCGGCGGCCGCCGATATCGATGGTGCTCGGGTGGTGTCGGTGGGCATGGGACTCCCTCTCGTCGTGTGCACTCGACAGGGCTGACCCGCTCGACGCCGGTTTCTCATCGGCCGCACCGATGCCCCCGTACGGTGGTCACGTGACCTCTCCGATCCGCGAGTACACGACCATCAGTCATCCGACGCCGAATACCCGTGTCTGGCATGAGATCCAGGGCGACGGGCAACCGCTCGTGCTGCTCCACGGCGCCTTCTCGGGTGCGTCGTCGTGGGGCGGGCAGGTGCCGGCCCTTGTGGACGCGGGGTGGAAGGTGTTCTGTCCGGAACGTCACGGTCACGGACACAGCCCGGACGTGACCGACGAGTTCCACTACGCGGACATGGCCGAGGAGACGATCGCGTACCTCGACGAGGTGGTCGGTGGTCCCGCCGAGATCGTCGGGTGGAGCGATGGCGCGGTGGTGGGCGTGCTGGTCGCGTTGCGGCGGCCCGACCTGGTCCGGCATCTGGTCCTGATCGGCCAGTACTACAACAGTTCGGGCCGGGCGGTCGGCGGCATCCTCGACGCGCTCGATTCCGCCGACGACGAGCTGATGGAGTTCTTCGCTGCCGACTACGCGTCGGAATCCCCGGACGGGGCAGAGCATTTCCAGGTCGTCTTCGACAAGACGATGGCGATGATCAACTCCGAACCCGAGATCGATCTCGGTGATCTGGCCGCGATCGCCGCACCGACGCTGGTCATGCAGGGTGACCGCGACGAGGTGACCCTCGAGCACAGCGGCGACGTCGTCGCCGCCATTCCGGGTGCCCGGCTGGCCGTGATCCCCGGGACGCACCTCATCCCGATCGAGGCGCCGCAGGCGGTGAACGCGGTTCTCGTCCAGTTTCTCGGCGCGGAGTGAGCCGGCGCCCTCAGTCCGGGACCATCGCCGAGAACGCGTCGGCCAGGGTGGCGTAGAGGTCGAGAGTGTCATCCAGGCCCGTCAGCCGCAGGGGCCGAGTGATGGCGGGATGCCCGCCGACGACGCCGAACCGGCCGCCGGCCGGGGTGACGGCCGCGTGTGCGGCGAGGAGCGCGGCGATGCCGGACGACGCGAGGAAGTCGGTGGCGGTGAGATCGACGATCAGCCCCCGGGGTCGCTCGCTCACTGCTTCAAGAACGGCCGCACCCAACTGCGGGACGGTGAGCAGGTCGATGCTGCCGTGCACGGTCAGGACGATGAGTTGATCGCGCTGCGTCGAGATCACTGCCAGCGCGCGACCTGCCCGGGACGCGTCCTGGTCATCGTCGACGACCACCGGTCCGAAGCTGTCTGCCCTCATGTAGCCCTGCCTCCCTGTTCGCTCGAAGTCACCCGTCCGTGAGATGGCAGCGCCTCGAGGTCCGCCTGGTGGCGTCGGCAGTTGGCTTCACCGGTGCCTTGGTGTGTCCTCGATATGACGTTCGGCGCCGTCGAAGACGCGGATGGCTGCGTGCCCCTCCCCGAGCGCCGCGACATACCCGGCGACAGCTACTGCGCTGATGAGGAGCAGATACCAGCCAGCAGCGTGATCGAAGGCCAGCAGGTAGAGCGCGGTCAGTGTCGCGGCGCAGATCGCCGCGGCCGGCAGTGCCGGAAGCCATCGTCTGTCTCGCAGGACGAGTATCGCCGCCTGACACTGCACGGCGATCTGCATCAGGGCCAGGAGCGCCCCGGCGCCGGCCATCCCGAGCAACCCCGACAGTGTTCCGGTGTCGGAGAGGGCCGCAGTCGCGACGGTCGCGAGAATCGCGACCGAGCCCAGGCCCGCGCCGACTGTCGGCGAGGTGAAGCGCGCGAAGTCCTGGTCTACAGAGTTCTCGGAGTTGTCGACGGAAAGGCACATGACTTCTGTCTAACGCCTGATGCACCTCGGCGGTAGTATGCACAATATTGTCCATATGGACGAGAATGTCCACGCCGACGGCAGGGTCTGACGATGGAGAACCAGGACGAGTCCGTTCTACGGGACCCGGTTCGACGTGCCTACGAGGTGTGTCCGGTCGAGGTGAGCGTCGCCGTGCTCGGCGGTTCCTGGAAGATGACCATCGTCAAGAACCTTCTCGAGGGGCCGATGCGATACGGCGCCCTCGGGCGGGCAGTCGGTCCGGTCACGCCACGAGTGCTCACCCGCCAGCTACGTGAACTCGAATGCGACGGCATCGTGCAGCGTACGGCCTATCCCGAAGTCCCTCCGAGAGTTGAGTATTCGCTCACCGAACAGGGACGGGCGTTGCGCCCCTTCGTCACCGCCCTCAACGAGTGGGGGAAGACCTACGCGACCGAGGTGATCGAACCCAAGGTCGCGCAGCGGGAGAGTGCGGCGAGCTGAGTCGAGGTCGCCGCAGCCGGCGCAGTGTTCCGCGGAACACTCTCGACCTCGGGTTGAGCTCCGAAAGTTTGTCGGTGCCGGGCGATATCTTGTTGCTGTACATCTCGTTCGGGTCTGGGGGTTGCGGTGGGGGTCAGTGCTTTTCGTTGCGGTGGGGATGTGTCGTCGATGTTCGACGATGCGGATCCGGCGTCGTTGTCTGATGAGGTGCTCGAGGCGCGGGTGCTGGGTTACGCCGCGCAGATCACGGCGCTGACAGCGAACTTCCTTGTACTGGTGGCGGAATTGGATGGGCGGGAGTCGTGGCGGGGGCCGGGGATTCATTCGCTGGCGCACTGGTTGTCGTGGAAGGCCGGCATCGCACCGCGAACGGCGCATGAGCAGTTGAGGGTCGCCAAGGCGATACGGGAATTGCCGGTGATCCGCACGGCGTTTCGCGAGGGTCGGTTGTCGTATTCGAAGGTCCGCGCGTTGACACGGGTCGCTACGCCGGAGCGTGAGGCGGAGTTGGTGAACCTCGCATTGTCGTCGACGGCGTCTCAGTTGGATCGGGCGGTGCGGGCGATGGTCCAGATCGATCGTGACCGGGGTGTCGAGGAGGATGGACGGCCGCCGGTGGAGTCGACGGGCCGGTGGAAATGGAACACCGATGGGTCGCTGTCGGTGTCGTTGACGCTGAGTCCGTTGGATGGTGCGCGATTTCTCGCTGGGGCGGTGCGCGCAGAGTATGAACGCACCCGGACCGCCGACGATCCGGATCTACCAACCGCGGGGAGTGTTCCGCGGAACACTGAACCGGAGTCGGGTGACGGCGATTCGGGGCAGGGGTCGGAGGTGGTGCCGTCGCGGCGTCGGGATCTGTGGCGGCAGGTGCCGTCGAATGTGGCGCCGGCGGTGGTGGCGATGGCCGGCATGGTGCATGACGGGGTCGCGATGCCTGATCTCGCACCGGGTGCGGAGATCCTGATCCATGCCGGTGACGGGGTGGAGCATGCTCATCTGGATGACGGTCCGGCGTTGTCGGAGGTCGAGGTGGCCGAAGCTCGGTGCGGGGCGTCGACTCGGGATGTGGTGAGTCGCCGGGTTCCCGGGCAGCCCGGCAAGCTGGCGTTGTTGGGGGTGGGGCGTCGGAAGCGGGTGCCGAACAAAGCCCTGATCAGGGCGTTGTTCGTGCGGGATCGGTGTTGTCAGGTGCCGGGGTGTGGTCGGACGCGTCATCTGCATGCCCATCATGTGCAGTTGTGGTCGGCGGGTGGGCGGACGGATCCGGACAACCTGATCTTGTTGTGTGGGTCGTGTAATGGGGCGTTGCATCGGGGCGAGTTTGCGATTACAGCACGCGGGAAGCAGCGGTTCACGTTTCATCGCCCGGACGGCACTGAGATCGAGGTGGCGCCACCGACTTCGAGGCCGGGCGTGTGGCGACCCGATCAACGGATCGGGGTAGATGCGACGGTGCCGATCGGTGGGGGTCGGATGGATTTGGGTTACACCACCGAGGTGCTCTATGCGGTGTGGGAATGGAAGCAGCGCAACGAGACTCGCTCAGCACCAGTCGTCCGAGAGGCGGCGTAGCTATTCGTCGCGCAGCTCATCGATGTCGGTCCGCGTGATCTCGGTGAGCCGGTCGAGGATTCGGGTGTAGGACGGGGACTGGCGGTGGACGAGGGAGGTGTGGGTCTCGCCGTCGAACAGGTGCAGCTCGGCCGAGCCGCCGGCGGCGTCGAGGGCGGTCGCGTAGCGGCGGGAGTTGGTCGGGTCGACATCGTCGTCGGCCAGTCCGTGGAACAAGGTGACCGGTAGCGCCGGATCGAGATTGCGGATGGGGTCGACCGAGTCATAGCGCGCGGGGACCTGTCGTGGTGTGCCACCCAGGACAAGGGTGATCACCCGGTTGTTGCCGTGGCCGACGGCGTAGTGCATGTCGAGCGGGCCGGAGATGGACACCGCCCGGGATGGAACGAAGGCCGGACGCGAACCCACTTCGTCATCGGTGAGGCGATGGCGCGTGCCGCCCCACACGGCCAATTGCGCACCGGCGCTGTGACCGACCACCGGCTCGTCGTCGATTCGCAACTGCGGGTAGGTCTCGGCCATCGCGGGCACATGGTCGAGTGCTCGGGCCACGTCGTGGAAGGTCGTGGGCCACCCTCCGCCGGTGCCCAGACGTCGGTACTCCACGTTGTAGACGGCCAACCCGCGGTCGGCGAGATCCCTGGCCATCTCGTCGAATTGCTCTGCACCGGCCTGGCTTTCCCAACCGCCACCGTGGATGATCGTCACCAGCGGCAGCGAGTCGTCGTCGCGGGCGCCCGCGGGCAGGTACAGGTCGGCCCAGTTCTCGGCGGGGTCGGCATCGTCGGAATCGAGATACTCGACGCGGACGACGTCGAAGGATTCGGTCCCCGCGGGGACCGGGGGAGCCGTCGCGGGTCCGTGCGCATCCGATGGCGTACCGGAAGACGGTGACGGCGTTGACGACTGCTGGTCCGGCGGCGTCGAGCAACCACCGGCCACGAGCGCGATCACGCCCACGGCCACCGTGACGATCCGACGTCTCATCGGTTATCGCAGACCGGAGGGCACGATCTTGCCGTTGACCGTCACGGTCACCTCGCCGGTCTCGGTGTTCTCGGAGATCTCGCCGTGCTCGAAGGTGACCACCTCGAGGTCACCGTCGACCGTCACGTCGCTCGTGGGCACACCGAGCGGCCCGGCCGAGCCGTTGGTGCCGAGGAGCAACGGGGTGCCGTCCGGAGCGCGCTCGGTGTTCCAGGCGTCCCGGATCTTGCCGGAGGTGACGATGTACCCAGGCGTTGCGGGGTCGCTGTTCCTCGCGATGATCACGCCACCGCGGAACTGTTGGTAGACAACGCCACTCTCTCGTGTCCCCGCGTTGTGATCGCCGGTCAACGGCTTGCCCAGGGCGGCCCGCTGTGCCTCGGTCGCCGACGCGTACTTCGTTGCGATCGGGCCGGTGAGAGTCACCTCGACATCGTCCTCGCCCATGACCGTGGTCTCGGTGGGCTTCGCATTCTCCACGACAGGAACGGGGCCCGTCGTGTCGCCGGCGGCTGCGGTCGTCGTCGACACCCCGGTCGTTGCGGCTCCGGAGGGTGACTCGTCCGCGTCTGACGTGCCGCAACCGGCGGCGATCAGCGTGGTCACGAACAATCCGGCAACGAACTGGGCGCGGCGGGAAGCCACCAGTTTCATGTGATCCTCTCGACCCTCGACTCGTCGGCCTAGGTGTATCACGGACCACGTCCAGTCGCTACGTGCCCGCAGGTTCACCCATGTCGGCGCCTGTACTCACCCGCGGCACCCGGATGCAGGGGGATGGGTCCGGTGAGGATCAATGACTGCGCGTCGAGGAACTGGCTGCCGATCGCCTGGGCGGGCACGAGGTGTGCGGCCTGGTCGAGCAGCACGTCGACGATGGCCGCGGCGGTGACGTCCGGTACATCCCGTCGGGCGAGCAGGAGATTCGCGATCCCGACGGTGGTGACTGCTGGGTGCCGGCCGTAGATGTCGGCGGGGATGCGTACGGGCTCGTACGCGGGTCCGAACCGCTGTCGTAAGCCCGCGACCACGTCACCGAGGTCGAGCAGGACGATCGGCACGCGCGGGTCGGTGAACGCCGGGGTCGGCAGACCGCCCGCCCACATGACGGCGTCGACCTCTCCGGCGGCGAGGGCGGCGCCGGCGTCGGCCATCGTTTGCCGGACCGGGCGGATGTCGCGGCCGGCGTCGAGGCCGGCTGCGGCGAGTACCCGCTCGGAGAGCCCGGCGGCGCCGGACCCCGGTGCTCCGACACTCACCGACCGCCCGCGCAGGTCGGCGACCGTCGCGATCCCGGACCCGGTGCGGACCGCCACCTGGAAGTAGTTCTCGTACACGCAGCCGAGAGCGGTCAGCTGCGTCCCCGTTCGCTCGATGGCCGTGTCGCTGAGGCTGATCGCGAGTTCGGCGGAACCGTCCGCCAGGGCGTCGAGGTTCTCGGCCGAGCCGCCGGATTGCCGCGGGCGGATCTCCGGCGCGCCGGACCGGGCCGCCGCCGCGGCGAGAAGACCGGCGAATTCCCAGAAGAAGCCACCGGGCTCGCCCGCCGCGAGGCGGACCGGTGCGCCGCGTTCGGTTCCGCACGCGGTCAGGAGAAGCAGCGCGCCCAGGCCGGTGGCCCCGCGGAGCAGAGTCCGGCGGTCCACCGGCCCGCGCGCGAACGACATGATGACACCTTAGGCCCGCCGGGCAACGGCCTCTGCGTCGAGGAAGGCCCGCCCCTGCTCGCGATCGAGGGGGGTCTCCGCCTTGTTGCGCAGCACGAAGATGTAGACCATCAGCGACACCGCGATCACGACGGTGACGTAGGCGATGAACCACGGGACATGACCGCCGTTCTTCGCGGCCTGATAGATCAGCGGCGCGGTGCCGCCGAACGCCGAGTTCGCTAGCGCGTAGCCCAGACCCACTCCCAGCGCGCGGACGTGAGAGGGGAAGAGCTCCGCCTTCACGATCGCGTTGATGGAGGTGTAGCCGGTGAGGATGATGTAGCCGATGGCGAGCAGGGTCAACGACGTTGCCACCGAGGTGGTTTGGGGCAGGTAGGTGATCAGGACGTAGGTGTACAGGACACCGCCGACGCCGAAGAAGATGAGGACCGGTTTGCGTCCGACCTTGTCGCTGATCATTCCGCCGATCGGCTGCAACACCATCAGGAAGATCAAACCGATGAGGTTGATCCAGGTCCCGGTGCGACCGTGGTCCTCGTAGGCGGTCTTGACGATGGCCGGTGCGTTGACGCTGTAGGTGTAGAAGGCGATGGTGCCGCCGATGGTGACCAGGAAGCAGACCAGCAGAGGGCGCCAGTAGTTCAGGACGAGTTCGCGAATCGAGCCGGACTCGGAGTCGGCCCCGCTGCGGACGGCCTCCAACTGCTCCGGGGTGAGCGACTCGTCCATGCTGCGGCGCAGCCAGAAGACGACCACCGCGGCCACGCCGCCGATGAGAAACGCTATACGCCAACCGAAGTCGGAGATCTGGTCGGAGTCGAGGAAGCCCTGCATCACCAGCAGGGTGAGCTGCGCCAGCACATGTCCGCCGATGAGCGTGACGTACTGGAACGACGAGAAGAAGCCGCGACGCTCCCGGGTGGCCGCCTCGGACATGTAGGTGGCCGACGCGCCGTACTCGCCACCGGTCGCGAATCCCTGTACCAGTCGACAGAGCACCAGGACGACCGCCGCCCACACGCCGATCGACTCGCGACCCGGTGTCAGCGCGATGACCAATGAGCACGCCGCCATCAACGACACGCTGAACGTCAGCGCCGCCCGGCGGCCCCGGCGGTCCGCGTACCGGCCGAAGAACCAGGAGCCGACCGGCCGCATCAGGAAGGTGACGGCGAAGATGGCGTACACGTAGACGGTCGAGTTCTTGTCGGCCGAGTCGAAGAACTGGCTCTCGAAGTACGTCGCGAAGACGGTGTAGACGTAGACGTCGTACCACTCGACGAGGTTGCCGGAGGACCCGCGCAGGGTGTTGAGCACGGCACGACGCGTCGCCGCGGCCGACGACGTCGGCGGTGCGCTCCGGGCGTTCGCGGGCTGCCGGGTGGGCGAGTCGGTCATCAGGGTCCTCCAGGTCGTCGAACGTGCACCCGACCCGGTCCGGCGTCGGTGCCCCTAACACTGTGAACGCAGTCACAGGCGGAACGGAAGCCGATCGCCGTTTCCTAACAGTCCCTTAGGACAGGTCGTCCTCGGCCTAGTGGAACGGGACGTCGGAGGCCGGGATCCAGAGGTCCACCCGCAGTCCCGCGGGGCGTCCGGCGGTCACCCTCAGTTCGCCTCCGACTCCTTCGACAAGGGCCGCCGCGATGGCCAATCCGAGTCCGGAGCCGGGCCCGCTGTCGGCCGACGCGCGGAAGAACCGCTCCGTGATGCGTGGCAAGTCGTCGGCCGTCACGCCACGGCCGGTGTCGGCGACCCAGACCCGGATACGCGCTCCCTCGGATCGACAGCCCAGCTCTACGTGGGCACCTTCCCCGGCGTGGTTGACCGCGTTGCTCATCAGGACGTCCGTCGCCCGGATGAGGTCGTCCTCGTCGAGTGCGGCGATCATCGGCCGGGGCGGCGAAGCGATCGACGCCGACATCCCCGCGTCGGCGAGCGCGTCCGCCCAGAAATCGTGGCGCTCGACCAGCACGGCGGCGACGTCGCAGACCCCTGTGGTGGAACCGGCGGGCCGCGACTCGGCGGTGGCGAGGACGAGTAGGTCGTCGACGATGCGGTCGAGCCGGTCGATCTCCACGACGGTCTTCCGATGCGATTCCAGCGAGCGGCCGGTCAATCCGAGGCCGAGGGTGTCGAGGCGAAAGCGGACCGCCGCCAACGGATTACGAAGTGCGTGCGCGGTGTCGGCGACCAGGCGGCGCTGGGCGGCGGTGGCGTTCTCGACGTCGTCCGCCATCGCGTCGAAGATCCGGGCCAGCTCGCGGACCTCCGGTGGGCCGGTGTGGCGTTGACCGGGCGATCCGTCCGGGGTCGTGTCGTTCGCCGACGGGCCGCTGTCGATGATCGAGGCGCGCAGCGAGCGCACCCGTGCCGACAACGCCGTGAGTGGGCGAACCGTCCACCGCGACAACGCAACCGCGATCATCGACCCGATCACGAGCATCGCGAGGGCCCCGGCGGCGATCACGGCCCACGTTCTGACGACATCGCGTTTCGCCGCCGTCGTCGACGCCTCGATGACGACCGCGCCGTCGACCTGGGTGCCCGTGCCGATCGGCATGGCCACGAGTACCGAGTCGGGCGACCAGGGCGTCAGCCCCGACGCGATCCGCGTGCGTTGATTGCGCAATGCCTCGGAGACGGCCTCGGCGACCGCGGGTGACCGGGCTGCGAGGCCGGCCGAGGCGCGCGTCGTGCCGGCTCGATCGACCACCACCACGCCTTCGTCGTAGAGGTCGCGGTAGCGCTCGGCGGCCCGCTGGAGTTCCGTACCCCGCATCTCCGGGTCCCGATCGGCGAGGTCGGCGAAGTAGACCGCGGACGCGGTCCGGCTCTCGGTGAACCGTTGCAGCCGTTCACGACTCGCCGTCGTCGCGAGGGGGACCGCCAGACCCAGGACCACGATCGCCGAATAGACGACGAGCACGAGCAGCACGCGCCGCCACATCGTTCAGGAACCCCAGCGGTAGCCGTACCCGCGGATCGTCTCGATCACGCCGGGCCTGCCGAGCTTCGCCCGGAGCGCGGTCATGTGGACGTCGAGGCTGCGCGAGATGGCGACGTAGGCGTCGCCCCAGATCGCATCCATCAACTGTTCGCGGCTCACGGCCTCACCCCGGCGGGTGACGAGGTGCGCGAGGAGTTCGAACTCCTTGGGAGTGAGGGCGACGTCGGTGCCGGCCACGGTCACCAGTCGCGCGTCGAGATCGACGACGATGTCGCCGGTGGCGATCTGTCGCGCCGCGGGTGCCGGTGCGTCGGCGGTGCGCCGACGGGCGGCCACTTCCAGGCGCGCCATCAACTCGCCGAGGCGCGCAGGTTTCACCACATAGTCGTCGGCACCCCCGCGGAGTGCCCGCACCACCGACCGCTCGTCCTGCCGCGCGGTGAGCACCACGACCGGCATCTCACTCACCGCCCGCAACCGGCGCAGCACGGTCAGCCCGTCCTCGTCAGGCAATCCCAGGTCCAGCAGTGCGAGGTCGAATTCCCGGTGACCGAGGAGGAGATCGGCGCCGCGACGCATGCGACCGGGCTCGTGGCCGACCTCGTTCAGGGCGTCCACGAGCGCGTCGCCGACCCCGTCGTCGTCTTCCACTACCGCGATACGCATCGTGTCTCACGGTACGACAGGAACCGGAGGCGGCCTCTCAGAGCACGATCTGCCGGTTGACGTCCTTGTAGAGGAGGTACCGGAAGTTCGACGGTCCGCCGGCGTAGCAGGCCTGCGGGCAGAAGGCGCGCAGGGACATGTAGTCGCCCTCCTGGACCTCCACCCAGTCCTCGTTGAGCCGATAGACGGCCTTGCCCTCCAGGACGTACAGGCCGTGTTCCATCACGTGGGTCTCGGCGAAGGGGATAGACGCGCCGGGCTCGAAGGTCACGATGTTGACGTGCATGTCGTAGGCGAGGTCCTGGGGGTCGAGCATTCGCGTTGTGCGCCAGGCGCCGTCGGTGTCGGGCATCGGGGAGGGCTCGATGTCGCGCTCGTTGCCGAACTTCGGGGCCGGCTCGTGACCCGCGATGGGCTCGTAACGCTTACGAATCCAGTGGAAGGAGACGGGGACGTCGCCGCGGTTGTGTGCCGACCACGGTGTGCCCGCGGGCAGGTAGCCGAAGCCACCGTCGGACAGGACGTGCTCCTGGCCCGCGATGGTCACGGTCAGCGATCCGGCGGTGACGAAGACGAAACCCTCGACTTCTGACTGGGGTTCGGGCGCAGCCGATCCGCCGCCCGGGGCGACCTCGACGATGGTCTGGGCGAAGGTCTGCGCGCCGCCGGGTACCGGGCGGTTGAGTACCCAGGCGCGGGTGTCGGTCCACTCCGGGAAGACCGAGGTGACGATGTCGCGGAGCACGCCGCGCGGGATCACCGTGTACGCCTCGGTGACGACCGCGCGGTCGCTCAGCAGGTCGGTCTGCGGCGGGAGTCCACCGGCGGGGGTGTAGTACGGCGTCGCGTTCATCGGGTTGTCCTCTGTGAGTGGGGGAGTGCGAAGTCGCGCACCTTCTCGATGGGCAGATCGGTCGCGGTCTCGACCTCGTCGACGGTCAGAGCGCCGCACACCTCGCCGCGTCGGATGAAGCCGGCGAGTGCGCGGGCCGTCGCCGGTTCGTCGAGCACCGACGACTCGAGCTTGTGCGCGTAGTTGCGCAGACGCACTGCGGCGGAATCGAATCCGTCGCGATAGAAGGCGTATGTGGCCAGGAAGCGGGTGACGAGCTGCGCGGGGTGGAGGTCCCACCCCTGATAGAAGCCGCGTTCGAGGTGGCGCCGGACCAGTCGCGCGTGCAACGCCCAGCCGGCTTCGACGGCCTCGGCGTCTCCGACGGGGAGAATGTTCGTCGACCCGTCCGACAACCGCACACCGGTGCCGGCCGCGGCGAGTTGCATCACGGCCTTCGCGTGGTCGGCGACGGGATGTTCCATCGACTGATACGCCGCGGCGATGCCGAGGGACGCCGAATAGTCGTAGGTTCCGTAGTGCAGTGCGGTCACCCGGCCCTCGCCGGCCTGGATCATCGCCGCCACGGCCGCGGTGCCGTCGGCACCCATCACCGACTGCGGCGTCTCCACCTGGATCTCGAAACCGATACGGCCGTCGGCGAATCCGTGGACCCGCTCGAGTTCCCGGGCGACCGTGACCATCGCGAGCACCTGATCGGTCGAGGTGACCTTGGGCAGGGTGAGGGTCAACCCCGCCGGGAGTTCGCCGGTGTCCGCGAGACCGGAGACGAACAGGTCGAGGGTGCGCAGGCCGCGGGCGCGCACGTCGGTCTCGAAACACTTGAAGCGGATGCCGAGGAACGGCGGTGAGGCGTCGCCGGCCGCCCGGATCGCGGCGACGGCGGCGCTGACGTGCGCGTCCTCCTCGTCATCGGCGCGGACACCGTAACCGTCCTCGAAGTCGATGCGCAGATCCTCGATGGGCTCGGTGCGTAGCTTGTTCTCGACGAGATCTGCGAGGGCGGTGGCCGCCGAGTCGGTCCGGGCGACGGTCGAGCGGGCGATCGCGGCGAGACCGCCGTGGTCGGCAGCCGCCTCGAGAGCCGCGCGTCCCCACGCCTGGGGGAGATCCGCGGAGTACCGGTCGGCGGGGACATAGACCGTGTGGACCGGCTGCCGGCTCCCGTCGTCACCCGGATACCGATCGGACAGGACCGCGTCCGACGTTGCGAGGGCGGCCTCGATCTCGGCGAGGAAGGCCGCGCCGAGGCGACCGGGTTGCACGCTCACGGGCGCCCCTTCATGTCGAATCAATGGAAATCAAATTCCGCAGAGCGGAGTTTACTCCAGAACTGCCGGATGCGGCCACCCATGTGAGCTGACGGACCGGATTGTGGTTTCACATCATGGAACGTAGCGTGATGTCGGACTGTGGAGGTGGTGATGGCGGGGAACTCCGGCGGTGTGCAATCCGTCGAGCGCGCATTCGAACTGCTCGAGCTCATCGGCCGCGCCGGCGGCGAGTGCTCACTGAGCCATCTGTCGGCGGAGTCCCCGCTGCCGCCCCCGACCATCCACCGGCTGCTGCGGACACTCGTGGGAATCGGCTATGTCCGGCAGCTCCCGAACCGGTCGTACGCCCTGGGGCCCCGGCTCATCCGACTCGGCGAGGTGGCCAACCGGCAGCTCGGCGCGGTCGCCGCACCCGTCCTCGCCTCCCTGGTCGGCGAACTCAGCGAGACCGCCAGTCTCGCCGTCCTCGACGGCGACATGGTCATCTACGTGGCCCAGGTTCCGTCCCCGCACAGCATGCGCACCAACAACGAGGTCGGCCGTCGGGTCACGATGCACAACACCGCGGTCGGCAAGGCCGTGCTCGCCGAACTCGACGATGCACGCATCCTCAAACACGTCACGCAGGCCGGGCTCACCCCCGCCACCCAGTGGAGCGTCACGTCGCTGTCGGGTGTGTTCGCGGCCGTCGAGCAGGTACGGGCGAGCGGGGTCGCCACCGACGAACAGGAACACGAGGTCGGCGTCTGCGGGATGGCGGTCGCCGTCCCCGGTGCGCCCACGCCCATGGCGGTCGGGATCTCCGGGCCGGTCGCCCGATTCGACGACGGGCTCCGGGCCCGCGCGGTCGGGGCGCTCCGCACGGCCGCGGAGACCGTGTCCGAGGCGCTGATCGGATCGCGCGAGTCCTAGGGGCGAGGCGGCTAGATGGTCAGTTTCGTGGGCGTCGTGCGGTTGGCGCCGTCGCCGCTGGAACCATCGCCGACCTGACCGTCGTTGTTGAATCCCCAGCAGTACACCGACGCGGCCGCCATCGCGCACGACGTCCCGTTGCCGGTCGAGATCGAGGTGACGTCGGTCAGCGTCGAGACCTCGCGGGGGATCTTCACCGACCCGCCGGACGAGCCGAGCTGGCTGCGGTCGTCGTCTCCCCAGCAGAAGGCCCGGTCGTCGGAGACCGCGCAGGTGGTGCCCCAGTCGGTGGAGATGGCGGAGACGCCGCTCAGATTGCCGACCTGAACGGGGGCCTGGCGGGTCTCGGTGGTGCCGTCGCCGATCTGGCCGTAGGCGTTCGAACCCCAGCACCACGCGTCGCCACCGGCGACCGCACAGGTCGTCTGGAAGTACGTGCTGGTGTTCGTGTTCGGATCGTCGTCGTCGGATGCCTCGTGATAGCCGCCGACGGTGATGTCGGTGACATCGGTCAGCGAGCCGACCTTCACCGGTGCCGAGCGCGCCGTCGTGCTGCCGTCGCCGATCTGCCCGTTGTCATTGGCGCCCCAGCAGAACGCCGAGCCGTCCGACACCGCGCAGGTGGTGCCGTAGGCGGTGGTGATGTCGGTGACCACGCCGAGCCCGGGGATCTTCGTCGGTGCCGAGACCGGGTCGGTGCCACCGCCGGTGCCGAGCTGGCCGTATTCGTTGTTGCCCCAGCAGTAGGCGTCGGTGCCGGCGACCGCGCAGGTGGTGCCCCAGCCGGTGGAGATCGCCTTGACGTCGGAGATGGCGCCGACCTTGGTCGCGGAGTCCACCGTCGAACCGCTGGAACCGTTGCCGACTTCGCCGTAATGGTTGTTGCCCCAACAGAATGCGTCGCCGGCGGCGATGGCGCAGGCCGTCGAGACGTAGGCGTTCTCGCCGGTGAGGTAGCCGCCGGTGGTGACCGCGGTCGCGTTGGCGACCCCGGTCACCGCCACCGGTCGGGTGTGCGGCGTCGTGGAACCGTCGCCGAGCTGACCGGAGTCGTTGTCGCCCCAGCAGTGCACGCTGCCGTTGACCACGGCGCAGCTGCTGCCGAAGTTCGTGCTCACCACCGGCTGCGCGACGGTCGCCTTCTCCGGGTCGGCGACGGTGCTGCCCAGGACGGCGAGTCCCACGACGGCGGCGACCACCAGCAGCAGCACGGCGCCGAGGACGCCGGCGACGATGAGGCCGGTCCGCTTCTTCTTTTTCGGCGGGACCGGCGGCAGACCCGGGTAGCCGACCTGGGGATGCCCGGGCTGCGCGTGCGGGCCCGAGAGGTGAGGGGCCGAGGAGTGCATCGGCTGGGGACCCGACGGCTTGTTCATCAGCGGCTGCGGGCCCGACGGCCCGGTCATGGTCGGCTGCGGCGGCGGGGTGTACTGGCCATGGGGTGGGCCGAACTGCTGCTGGGGTCCCGAGGGGTGACCCGTGGACGGGCCGCCGGTGCCACCGCCGACGAGGGTGGGCGGCGGAACCGAACCCGCGATCATCGTGTTTCCCTGTGCGGCAGGGGATTCGAGCGCCGACTTCAAGGCGGCCGCGAAACTGCGGCAGTCGGGATAGCGGGATGCGGGATTCTTCGACAGGGCGCGCTGGAACACCGGGTCGAGGTGCGCGAGGTCGCCGCGCAGCTGGCCGATGTGGGGGACCGGGCGCTGGATGTGGCCCAGCATCACCGACGGTTCGGACTGTCCGACGAAGGGCGGCTGCCCCGCGAGCATCGCGTAGGCCGTGCAGGCCAGCGAGTACTGGTCCGACCGGGCCGTGGCGTCGGCGCCCTCGAGTGTCTCCGGGGCCGAGAAGGCGACCGTCCCGATGAACGAATGGGTGCCGGTCAGGTTGGCCGAACCGGCGAGCTTGGCGATGCCGAAGTCGAGCACGAGGGCGCGTTCGACGGCGTTCGTCGCCGGGTCGCGCGTGACGAGGATGTTGGCGGGCTTGATGTCCCGGTGCACCACGTGGTGGCGGTGCGCGTAGTCGAGGGCGTCGGCCACCTGTCCGACGACCGTCGACACCTCCGCCGGCGTCAGACGTTCCTCGGTGAGATCCTTGCCCTCGACGTAACTCATCGAGAACCAGGGCGAACCGTCCTCGATGCCGTACTGGTGGATGGTGATGATGCTGCGATGGTCGAGCTTCGCGGTGGTGCGGGCCTCGTTGGTGAAGCGCTGGTTGAACCCGGGCTGGGCACTGACCGCCGTGGAGATGACCTTCAGGGCCTCTCGCCGCTCGAGTTGCAGGTTCTCGACGAGGTACACCTCGCCCATACCGCCCGCGCCGAGCTGGGAGACCACGCGATAACCGGCGATGTGGGTGCCGGGACTCAACGGCACGGCGTCACCTCTTTCTGGCTTGGCGGGAGAGCGGCTGCCAAATGGCTGCTCTCGCAGACGTATGCAGGGACGATACCGAACCGGGAAAGGTCCGGGGCACCCTTCAACCGGATGACGGAGCCGACGCTAGAACGTGACCTGAGTGGGGGTCAGACGGTCGTCGGTGCCCCCGACGCCGAGCTGTCCGGTGGCGTTGAAACCCCAGCACCACAGGTATGACGACGCGAGCGCGCACGTGGTTCGTTCGCCGGTGGACACCGCGCCGACATCGGACAATCCGTTCACCCGGGTGGGCGCCGGCCGGTCGGTCAGGGTGCCGTCGCCGACCGAGCCCCAGGCATTGGCGCCCCAGCAGTACGCGATCCCGGCCGCGAGTGCGCAGGTGGTGTTCGACGTGCCGGTGCTGATGGCCTCGACTCCGTCCAGGCCGGACACCGGCGTCGCCGTGCGTCGGCCGTAGGTGGTGCCGTCGCCGAGTTGGCCGAACGCGTTGTCGCCCCAGCAATATGCACTCGCCCCGGCGATCGCGCAGGCGGTCGCGGCGCCCGCGGAGACCGACGTCGCGCCGTCCAGGTCGGCGACCCGGGTCGGGCGGGCCCGGTTGGTGGTCGTGCCGTCGCCGACCTGTCCGTTGTCGTTGAGGCCCCAGCAGTAGGCGTCGCCGGCTGCGACGGCACACGTGAAGTTCACACCGACGCTGATGGCGGTCACGTCGTCGAGCCCGGCGACCCGGACCGGCCGGTACTGATTCGCGGTCGAACCGTCACCGAGCTGGTCGAAGTCGTTGGTGCCCCAGCAGTACGCCGAGCCCGCCGAGATCGCGCACGTGGCCCAGTTGGCGGTCGAGACGGCGGTGACATCGGCGAGACCGGCGACCCGGGTCGGCGTCAGCCGCGCGTCGGTCGTGCCGTCGCCGATCTGCCCGTAGTCGTTGTTTCCCCAGCAGTACGCGAGTCGCTCGGCGATCGCACAGCTGTTGGGTCCGCCGGTGCTGATCGCGGTGACGCCGCTGAGATCGGCGACCGGCGTGGGCGTCTGGCGGGTGTCGGTCGTGCCGTCGCCGAGTTGGCCGGCCGCGTTGTCGCCCCAGCAATAGGCGGTTCCGTGCCGGATCGAACACGTGGCCCCGAGTCCGGCGCTGAGCTGGGCGCCGGCATCGGCCGCCGCGATCGGCGACGACGGGGCGTCGGACGCGTCCCCGCCATCGCCGCCGCCGAGGGTGAGGACCCCGATCGCGACGACGACGGCCAGCACCGCGACCACGGCGACCGCGGCGAGGGCGAGCGGCCACCGTCGCCGGTGGGAGGGCGTCGGGGGCGCGGGGGATGGGGCGACCCACGGTGGGGTCGGTTTCGCCGGTGGAGGCGGGGTGATGACCTGGGTCGTAGCCACGGGCGCGGGTGGCCGGTTGTCGGAGTGGGTTCGCCCCAGCGCCGCGCGCAGATCCGCGGCGAACGCACCGCAGGTGGGGTAGCGGTCGAGGGGGCCGCGCGCGAGCGCACGGTCGAAGACGGGATCGAGGGCGGCGAGCTCGGGGCGGTAGGTGCTGATCGGCGCCGGGCGTGTCGTGAGCTTGGCGACGATGTGACGGGTCTGCGTGTCGGCATCGAACGGGGTTGCGCCGGAGAGCAATTCGTAGGCGGTACAGGCCAGCGCGTACTGATCCGATGCGGGGCCCGCGGGTTTGCCGTCGAGGATCTCCGGCGCGGCGTAGACGAGGGTGCCCACGAACGACGACGGCGCCGTCAGGGTGCTCGCGGTGGTGAGCTTCGCGATCCCGAAGTCGAGCACGACGACGCGGTCGAGGGCGTCGTTAATCGCGCGGCGAGTGACCATGATGTTGCCCGGTTTGATGTCGCGGTGGATCACGCCGTGCTCGTGTGCGTAGTCGAGGGCGTCGGCGACCCGGGAGGCGACGGCCACCACCTCGTCCGGGCGGAGCGAGGCGCGTCGGAGGTCACGGCCGTCGAGGTAGGCCATCGTGAACCAGGGGTCGCCGTCGGCGACGCCGTAGTGGTAGATCGTGACGATCGACGGATGGTCGAGGGCGGCCGCGGTCTGTGCCTCGCGACTGAACCGGCGCGCGAACTCCTCGTCGACGGTCTCGGCGATCGAGATCACCTTGAGGGCCTCGCGCCGACGAAGTTGCGGATTCTCGACCAGGTAGACGGTGCCCATTCCGCCGCTCCCCAGCCGCGTGATCACCCGGTAGCCGGCGACCTGGACCGGTTGGGCGACCATGGGCGCCTCCTGGGGCGTGACCTGTGTTGCGACGACCATAGCCCCGGCACGGGACTTCCGCCCCGGACACGGGTCTTGTTCATTCGAACGGCATGGCACAATGCACGACGTGGCAAACAAATCTGGCGCTGAAACACCCTCCTCCGGCGAAGCGGGGGCCGGCACCGGCAAGGTCGTCGAATCTGCCAAGGGCAAGAAGCACTACGTCGACAACGGCTGGCCGCAGGACGAGAACGGCGATGCCGCCGAGCACGCGGTCTCCGAACTCGCGACCCACATCTCGGGTGCGTTGTCGCCGTTCGGCGACACCGAGTTCCCGCTTCCGGTCGACGACCTGCCGTTCGTGCAGTCGAAGACCATCGTCAACCGCTGACGTCGATGCCGCCCACCGGGACTGACGAAGGTGGGTCGGACGCCCGGGACACCGGGCCGGCCGGCGGCTCCCGGTTGAGTCATCTGGACGAGTCCGGAACGGCCCGCATGGTCGACGTCGGCGCCAAGCCGACGACGAAGCGTCGCGCCGTCGCCGCCGGCACGTTCCACACCACCGCCGAGGTGATCGGTCTCCTCAGCGAGTCGCGGCTGCCCAAAGGAGATGTGCTGGCCACGGCGCGCATCGCCGGGATCATGGCGGCCAAACGCACCGACGAGCTGATCCCGCTGTGCCATCAGCTGGCGTTGTCGTCGGTGGAGGTCGACTTCGCGATCGGCGCCGACACGATCGAGGTCACCGCGACCGTGGCGACCTCCGGCCAGACGGGTGTGGAGATGGAGGCGTTGACAGCGGTCGCAGTCGCCGGGCTGACACTCCACGACATGGTCAAGGCCGTCGACCGACGGGCGCAGATGGACGGCATCCGCCTGCTCGCCAAGACCGGCGGCAAATCCGGCGACTGGTACCGCGAACCGTCTGACCCGGCTCATGACTGACCAGAGAACTCCTCGCGTGGCGCGCGTCGTCGTCGCGTCGAACCGCGCCAGCAGCGGTGTCTACGAAGACCGGTCCGGACCGATCATCGAGGCCTGGCTGGTCGAGCAGGGCTTCACCGTCGACGAGTGCGACGTCGTCGCCGACGGCCCGCCGGTCGGCGAGGCCCTCCGCGCCGCGATCTACGCCGAGGTCGACCTCGTCATCACCACGGGCGGAACGGGTTTGACGCCCACGGACCGGACTCCGGAGCAGACCCGCCCGCTCCTCGACGTCGAGATCCCGGGTCTGGCCGACGCCATCCGGTCGGCCGGGCTGCCGACGGTGCCCACCGCGGTCCTCTCACGCGGACTCGCCGGAATCGCCGGGACGACCCTCGTCGTGAACCTGCCCGGTTCGACCGGCGGGGTCCGCGACGGGCTCGGCGTCCTCGCCGGCGTCGTCCACCACGCGCTCGATCAGATCCGCGGAGGCGACCACCGATGACCCGAGAGGCCGGCTCGCACGTGGTGCACACCGCGGTCGTCGACGAGCCGATCACGCTGGCCGACCACGAGGCGATGGTCATCGACGCCGCCGAAGGTAAAGCCGGTGCGGTGGTCGGGTTCGTGGGCGCGGTCCGCGACCACGACGGCGGCCGCACCGTGACCGCGCTGCATTACTCGGGGCATCCCACGGCGACGAAGGTCCTGGCCGAGGTCGTCGCGGAGGTCTCCGCGGTCCACGGGGTGCGCGCGGTCGCGGTGTCCCACCGGGTCGGCGACCTCGTCATCGGCGACATCGCGTTCGTGGTCGCGGTGGCGGCCGACCATCGTCGGGCGGCGTTCGAGACCTGCTCGCGCCTCGTCGACGAGGTCAAGGCCCGCCTGCCAGTCTGGAAACACCAGTTCTTCGACGACGGCACCGACGAATGGGTCAACTCGGCCTGACCCCGCCCCCCGCTGGTTGAGCTGACCCCCGCTGGTTGAGCTGACCCCCCGCTGGTTGAGCTGACCCCCGCTGGTTGAGCTTGTCGAAACCAATGGAAAAGGGCCCCGCACGGATGGTCCATCGTGCGGGGCCCTTCGTCTGGGTCCCAGATCAGGCGTCGAGCGGCGATCAGGGGTTGGGCAGCAGGTGCTTGTTGTCGTTGAACAGCTTGATCTGGTCCTGGTTCAGCGTGACGCCGCTGTCCTTGGCCGCCTGCCAGAGGTTCTTGATCTCGGGGCTGACGCCGGCCTCGGTGAGGGCGTCGGTGACCTGGTTGGCGACGTCCTCGGTGGTCTTCGCCAGGTCGACGCTGCCGTTGCCGCCGGGGAGCACCGGGGCGATCTCACGCGGGGTGTCGGTCGGCGCGCTGCGCGGGGTCGAGCCCGACAGGCCGGTGCCACAGGTGGGCCAGGCACCCTTGCCCTGCGAACCGAGCACACGCTCGGCGACGACGATCTGCTCCTCGCGCGAGGCCTGATCGGCGGTTGGGGCGAACTCGCCGCCGCCGTGGCCGGTCCAGGTGCTCGGGGAGAACTGCAGGCCGCCGTGGTAGCCGTTGCCGGTCGCGATGGCCCAGTTGCCACCGGATTCGCACTGCGCGACCTGGTTCCACTCGGCGTCGGTGGCCGCATTGGCGGTACCGGTGCCCAGGAGGGCTGCTCCGCCGCCGAGGACCGCGCCGGTGAGGGCGACCTTGGTGATGGTCTTGGCGGCCGTGCTGGTCGTCTGCTTGCGATGACGTCCGGACATGTCTGTGTTTCCTCTCTCCACGCGCCTACGAAGTCAGCTGTCGGGTTCGAGCGAGAGGTGCTCGGTCCCGGGTCGTCGTGGTGGTCGCCGCGACTTCCGGGACTTAACCCCGAGGACACCTGGTGTGGTGCCCGGTCTCAGGGGATGAGGTTGGGTCCCCCGTCCTCGTTCCTAGATTGCTTGTCGTTCCCACCGGCGGAACGAGGCTCGGCGCGGCCGGTGGGACGTTATGTCTTGGTTGCTGTGTCGTGACCTCCGAGGAGGACGCTTCGAACAGTACGTCGTTCGTTGGACTGAATCACCTGCTTGGACGCAAGCGATTTTCGGCCCGGATCCGGGTCTTCCGACCCACTTCGGCCGTCATCCCAGTTCAACGGGTTAGTGGCCGTCCCGTGCCCATCCTGTTACCGCACCGTGATGTGACTAAGGTCACAGGCCGGGTGTGGCGTCAGCCACCGGCAAACGGGGGGAGGACGTCGAGTGTCGTGCACGTGCCGAGCGCACGCGTCCGATCGGAGAACGCGATCTCGTCGCGCAGATACGAGCAGCGTTCGAGAACCGTGGCGAGGGAGGGGTTTCCGGCGGCGAGGATGCCCTCGAGGGCGCCGAGCGGGGTCGACGGGTCGACGTCGATCACCTTCTCCTCGGCACCGGCCGCGGCGCGCGCGGCCGCGAAGAAACGAACTGTGAGCTGCATCGGACGCGAGCCTAGCCGCCGATCGCCGACATCGGCCGATCCGGTTGGGTGAAGCCCGCCGCGTTCACTTCGTGGCCCGCCGCTTTCGCCCACATGTTCGCGCGCCACAGGCGCGCGAGGGCGGCGTCGATCTCGTCGTCGGGGAGGGTGCGCAACGCGTGCCGCACGTCGGTTTCCGACGTCGCGAACAGGCAGTTGCGCAGTGATCCGTCCGCGGTGAGCCGGGTGCGGTCGCAGTCCCCGCAGAACGGCCGGGTGACCGACGCGATCACCCCGACGCGTGCCGGGCCGTGCGCGCCGCGGTGGCCGTCGACGAGCCACGTGGCGGCGGGCGCGCTCCCACGTGGCGCAGGGTCGGGCAGCAGGGTGAACCGCTTCCGCAGGGTCGCGAGGATCTCCTGTGCGGTCACCATCTGTGCTCGCTGCCACGCATGGTCGGCGTCGAGTGGCATCTGTTCGATGATGCGCAGCTCGTAACCGTGCTCGAGACAGTAGGCGAGCAGGTCGGGGACTCCGGGCAGGTCGCTGCGGTCGGGTACCACGGCGTTGACCTTGACCGGGTCGAGCCCGGCGCGGCGGGCCGCCGCCAGGCCGTCGAGCACATCGGACAGACGGTCCCGGCGCGTGATCTCGGCGAAGCGGGCCGGGTCGATGGTGTCCAGCGAGATGTTGATACGGCCGAGGCCGGCGTCGACCAGACCGCCGACCCGCCGGGTCAGTCCGAGTCCGTTCGTCGTCATCGCGATCTCGGGCGACTGCGGGAGGCCCGCGACGGCGGCGATGACGTCCTCGAGGTCGCGGCGCAGCAGTGGTTCGCCGCCGGTGAATCGGATGCGCTCGATTCCCAGGTGGCGCACTGCGACGGTGAGCACCCGGATCAGTTCGTCGGTGGACAGCACCTGGTCGGTGGGCATCCAGTCGAGGCCCTCGGCCGGCATGCAGTACGAGCACCGCAGATTGCAGCGGTCGGTGACCGAGACCCGGAGATCCTTCGCGACCCGACCGAAGGTGTCGAGCAACGGCCCGTCGGTGGGCGCGTCGGAGGTCGCTGCTTCCCGCGGGGAGCGGGGCAGCGGCAGTCCGAGGCCGACCGTGCTCATGGTGCTGGGCGACTCACTTCCGGGTCGGGTCCGTGCGCGCCTCCAGGGCGCGGAAGGTGCTGGCGTGGAAGACCAGGGGCTCGATGTCGGGATCGGCGCGCAAGGTCCCGATCTCCAGCAACACGACGGTGTGGTCGCCGGCCTGGATCTCGTTGTGGATCGTGCACGACAGGTGGGCGGCCGCGTCGGGCACGAAGACCGCCCCGCGATCGGTGCTCAGCGGCGTGATGCCGTCGAACCGGTGCTCCGACGACCCGGCGAGCTGCTTGCAGAGTTCGATCTGGTCGCCGGCGAACACGCTGACCCCGATGGCCGGTGCGGTACGGATCCGCGGCCAGGTCGTCGAGGTGTTCTGGACGCAGACCGAGACGAGCGGCGGGTCGAGCGACACGGTGGTGAACGAGCTCGCGGCCATTCCGATCAATGTGGTCGAATCCCCGTCACGCTGTTCGCAACACACCGCCACGACGCCCGACGGGAAACAGCTGTACGCGTCACGCAGCGCCCGCCCGTCGGAGACGGGGGAGAGATCGGGGGTGGTGTCGATGGTTGTGGTCACGGTCCTCACCTGGCTCGGCGTCCGGCACGGAGTGCGTACACCAGGCCCAGGACGAAGCCCAGCGGTGCGCACATGGTCAGCAGATAGACGGCGGTCGGCGCGGTGTCGCCGCCGGTCACCAACGGTGTCAGGAACAACGCCACGATCGCCAGAATTCCGATCATGAACACGACCCCGGCAGCCTGCAGCAACCGCGGGGAGGATGTCTTCTGCATACCCGCCACGGTAGTGCAACGCGCGCCGGTGCGACGCCGCGCGATCCGTGCCCGCCGGGTAATGGTGTGACCGCGCGGTGGGGCGTTGGCTAGGATGGTCCGAAGCAGGCGCCTTGCATCCGTCTGGGCTCGCACGGTCTTCCACCGTCCGGGCCGCGAGATGGGTGACGGCGTCTTTTGTCGTGACGGGTCGTTTTTCGACAGATCTAGAACAGATGAGGGTGAGCACAGTGCCGACCGGCAAGGTGAAGTGGTACGACGCGGACAAAGGCTTCGGCTTCCTCTCCCAGGAGAGCGGTGAGGACGTCTACGTCCGTTCGGCAGCGTTGCCCGACGGAGTCGAGGCGCTCAAGCCGGGCCAGCGCGTCGAGTTCGGCATGGCCGCCGGTCGTCGCGGCCCGCAGGCGTTGAGCGTGAAGGTGCTCGAACCGGCACCCAGCGTCTCCAAGAACGTGCGCGAAGCCGCCCGCAAGGACGTGAAGCGGCACACCCCCGACGAACTGCACGGGATGGTCGCCGACCTCATCACCCTGCTCGAGGGCAAGGTCCAGCCGGACCTGCGCAAGGGGCGTTACCCCGACCGTAAGACCGCACAGCGGATCTCCGAAGTCGTGCGTGCCGTCGCGCGGGAGCTCGACTCCTAGGGCCGACTACGCGGCGGGCGCGGTCTGAACCGCGAGCTCGCCGCGCGGCAGGACGTCGTCGGCGGGGGTGAGCCGCGCCGACGCCGAGATCACGGTGAACCCGACCAGCACCCGGTCCGGTTCCGACCGGAGCGTCAGGGTGAAGGTGTCGTCCGCGCCCTGCTGCTGCTCGTCCTCGACGATCCCGCGCGGAGTCCGATAGACCGCCGCGAGGTTCCACGGACCCTGCGCGATCTCGCTCGAGACCGTCAGCATGATCGTCGAACCCACCGGCACCGGCACCGTCGCGGTCTCGTTCGGCGCGGTGATCTCGGGATCGCACGCGGTCAGCATCAAATCGCACCACCAGCGCGGATCGACGGTGTGCAACTCATCGCCGACCGCGACGTGCAGGTAGGGCTGATCGTCGTGCGCCGCGTTGCGGGTCAGCAGGAACACCGACGTCCCCACCACCGCGACGAACAGCACGACGACGATCGCGATGATCGACAGAGCCTTCTTCTCACCACTGCTGATCACTGACGACGTTGTCCTGTCTGGTTGGGCGGCGGGTGATCGCCGGGGCTGTACGGGCGCTCACCCCGGGTCTCGAACGGGGCGGTCGACGGGGTCCGGGTGGGCATCCGGGCGGTCGAGGGCCGCGCGGCGTGCGGTCGGGTGTCGGCGTCCGCCGGACCGGTCCGGGTGGCCGATCGGGCTTCTGCCGCGCGGAAGGCGACGGTGGGCGCGGCGTGGTCGGGGCGTCGACCGCCCAGACCGGGGACCAGTGACTTGCCGCGGGTGGTCATCACCGTCTGCAGCAGCCCGAGGCCGAGCAGTACCGAGACGACCGTGAACCCGATCCACAGGGTCGGCGGCAGCAGCACCCCGAGCGAGGCGCCGAAGACCCACGACAGCTGCAGCACCGTCTCCGACCGGCCGAACGCCGAGGCGCGGGACTCGTCGGGCAGGTCGTCCTGGATGGACGAGTCGAGGCACACCTTCCCGATCGCGCTGGTGCCGGAGGCGACCAGGGCTGCCACGGCGGCCGCGGCGATGTTGCCGAAGATGGCGGCCAGGACCGCGACGACGAAGCAGGCGGCGGTCGCGCCGACGACGATGTTCGGCGGGTTCTTCAGCTCGAGGCGGGTGCCGACGCCGTTGCCGATCATGTTGCCGACGCCGGCGGCGGCGCCGACCGCGCCGAGGAGAAGCAGCTGGGTCCAGTCCGAGGCGTCGCCCTGCTGGGCCTTGGCGTAGAACGCCACGAACAGCGTCAGGAAGCCGGTCAGGATGCGGATCGTGCCGTTGCCCCACAACCCGGCGACGACCTTGCGTCCGAGTGGCTGGCGCATCTTCGCCGCGAGCATCTTCGCGCCGTCGCGAGCGCTCGTCGGCTGCTCGGAGTCGCCGGGGACCGACCGCGCGGGCTCGCCGTGGTACGTGAGGGTCGTCGGGATCTCGCCCTCGGTGGACTCGACCCACGCCGGGATGCGCATGCACAGGTAGGCGCCCGCGGCCGCGACGACGGCCAGCCACACCATGGCACCCGGCAGATGCAGCGGGAGCAGCTGGCCGAGGAGGAACTCGATGGCCGCGGCGACCGCGCCGCCCACGACCGTGCCCCCGATGAGGCCGAAAATGGTCAGCCGTGAATTGACCCGGGGAAGGTCGATGGTCGGCGGCACCACCCGCGGCGTGACGGCCGACTTGAGGACGCCGAACGATTTGGACAGCACCAGCAGACCGAGGGCACACGGATAGAGCACCCATGGGTCGTATTCGAGCTGCTGGGTGATGTCGTTCCACTGGACGTTGGCCATGATGAGCAGGGCCAGGACGACGCGCAGGCCGAAGGTCGTGGCCATGGCGATGCGGCGGCCGCGCTGCAGTCGGTCGAGGAGCGGGCCGATGAGCGGAGCGATCAGGGCGAACGGCGCGATCGTCAGTGCCAGGTACAAGGCCACATTGGTCTTCGACTCACCGGTCGCGGCGGCGAAGAACAGCGTGTTCGCCAGCGCGACGGCCATCGCGGCGTCGGCGGCGAAGTTGGCGATCACCGGCAGCGTCAGCGCGGTCAGGCCCGACTGGTCGGCGCCGTCGGCGGTGGCCGCCCGGTGGATCTTGCCGATCCCCCTGCCGGTCAGCTCGCGACTCCGCATCGCCGCGACCCGCATCACCGTCAGCTTCTTGGGTGTACGGCTTCCACCGTTCTGGGGCCCGTGGTCGGTCGGCATCGCCCGGGTCGCCTCGTCGGCCGGCGGACGGGCGCGGTCGTCGAGCGGCGGGAGATGCGGGTTGTGGGTCGGCGGGGGGAGGTAGGCGTTGCGGCCGGGACCCGGCCCGGACGGCGGCTCTCCCCATCCCGGCGCCGGTCGCCGGGTCCGCATCTGCCGCGTCTCGTCGGCCGGATAGTTCGTCGAACCGGGGTGCTGCGCGGCGCGTCGTGCACGACCGGCGGGTGGCGGTTGCCGAGGGTGCTGGTCGGCGGGACCCCTGGGGGCCCCGCGCCCCTCGTCGTGTCGGGAACTCCGTGGGATCACGCAGACGATTGTTCCTCATCTCCGGCTGTGGTCAGTTGAAGCGGGTCGGTTGTGTGGCACACGTCGGCGGTATTGCACACTGGAGCGGTGACTCAGGTTGGTGACGGCGAACGGCACGGTGAGACCGAACGGCTGCTGGCAGCCGTCGACATCGCGCGTTCCGCGCTGCTCGATGAAGGTCAGCGGCCCGGAGCGCACCGGCGCAGTGTCGCCGAGGGCGACTGGGCCGCCGCGCACTACTTCGATGCCGAGCTCACGGGCTACCGGGGGTGGCAGTGGTGCGTCGTGCTGGCGGGTTCCCCGGGCAGCGACGAGATCACGCTCAGCGAGGTCGTGCTGCTTCCGGGTGACGGCTCGCTGCTCGCGCCGCCGTGGGTGCCGTGGTCGGAGCGGGTCGCGTCGGGCGATCTGGCACCGGGCGATCTGCTCGCCGCCGAACCCGACGACCCGCGTCTCGTGCCGAACCAGATCGACACAGGCGACGAGTTCCGATTCGAGTCCGAGTCCGTGGAACCCGACGACATCGGTCAGGTCGCGGGCGAGCTGGGGCTCGGCCGCAAGAGACTCCTGAGCCCGGAGGGACGCGCCGAGGCTGCGCAGCGCTGGTACGACGGCGACTTCGGTCCCGGCTCGGAGATGGCGCAGGCCGCGCCGTACTCGTGCTGTACCTGTGGTTTCTACGTCCCGCTCGCGGGTGCGCTGCGCGCCGGCTTCGGCGCCTGCACCAACGAACTGGCGGCCGACGGGCGCGTGGTGTCGGCCGAATACGGATGCGGTGCGCACTCGGACGTGCAGGGCCCCAAGGGGAACGGATCGCCCGCGTATGACGCCTACGACGACGGCGCGATCGAGGTCGTCGAGATCTCCCGGGACGCGGAACCGGCCCGGACCTGATCCGGCGCGAACCGACCGTGACCGACGATCCGTTCGGCACCGCGACATTGCGGTCGTCGACCCTGGATGCGTGGGCGGCGTCGCCGACCCGGTTGGCCGAGGACGCGGCCGCCGAAGCGGATCTGGTGACCGTCGGCTACCGGGATCGACTGCTGACCGAACTGGCCGCGAACGCCGCCGACGCGGCCGCGGCGGCCGGTGTCGAGGGCCGGCTGGCGGTCTGGGTGGACGGCACCGAGTTGCATGTCGCCAACACCGGGGCCCCGCTGACTGATGCGGGGGTGCGTTCACTCGCCGCGTTGCGGGTGTCGGCGAAGGCCGCGGACGACTCGGGCGCCCGGCAGATCGGGCGGTTCGGGGTCGGCTTCACCGCCACCGCGACGGTCGCCGATCGAATCGAGATCCGTTCGCGCAGTGGGTCGGTGGTCTTCGACCGAGCGGACACGATGGACGTCGCGCGAGCTGCCGGGATCTCCGTCGCCGGGCCCGCGGACGTGCCGGTGCTGCGGCTGGTGTGGCCGACGGATCAGACGCCGACCGATGGCTTCGACACCGAGGTGGTCCTGCACCTCCGGGAGGAACCCGGCCCGCTTCTCGCCGCCATGCTCGGCCAGGCGCCGGATCTGGTCGTCGAACTGACTGCGCTGCAACGGATCAGCGTCGGCGATGTCGAGGTGTGGGCCGAACGGTCGGCGGGGCCGGACGTCGACGACGATGCCGCGCGCTCGGTCGTGACGACGGTGTCCGTCGTCGGTGCGCCGGACGCGACCGGCCTGCCGTCGACGCGCCGATGGCTCGAGGTCGCCCGGGGCGGCACACGCTGGCTCGTCGACGCCGACGGTGAGCCCGCGGCGGCCGGCGAGGTCCTGCGCGCCCCCACGCCCACCGACATCGAACTCAGCCTGCCGTGCCGGTGCATCACCGACCTGGCACTCACGCCGGATCGACGGCACCTCCATCCACGTGCCGAGATCGGCGATGCGGCAGCGGGTTACGTCGATCTCGTGCGGCTCGTCGAACCGGTGCGCAGGGTCGAGCTGGTACCCGAACTGCATCTCGCGCGTAATCCAGACGACGCGCGTCTGATCGAGGCGGTTCGCCGCGAACTGCGGGATGTCGCGTGGCTTCCGGCGGCGGCCGGTGCCGACCTGGTGCCACCGCGCGGGGTGATGCTCGTGGGGCTGACCGATCGGCTCGCGGAGATCCTCGGCGACCTGTTCGGTGATCTGATCCACCCGGATCTGTCGCTGACACAACATCTCCCGACGCTGGGCCGGCTGGGTGTGTCGGAGCTCGGGCTCGCGGGGCTCGCCGAACGTCTCGTCGGCGTCGAACGTGAACCGTCGTGGTGGCACGACCTGTACGCCGCCCTTGCGCCCCTGGTGTCGACCGGCCGCGAGGTGGAAGAACTCGGCGCCCTGCCGATCCCGAGATCGGACGGACGGATGGCGATCGGGGTGCGTGGGCTCTTTGTCAGTGACCGGATCTCGACCCCCATGCGGTGGATCCCCACCGTGCATCCCGAGGCGCGCCACGAACTGCTGACCCGACTCGGCGTCGCGGATCTGACGGTCGCGCAGGCAGTCTCGGACCCGGCGTTGCGCAGCCTCGTCGAAGATGTCGACTTCGATTCGGCCGGCCCCGACGATGACCGGCTCGCCGTCGAGGTGTGTGCGGTGTTGCGAGCCGATCCGGAAGCACCGGCGCCGCCGTGGCTCTCGTCGCTCGCCCTCCCCGACGCCGACGGCGAGTTGCGGCCGGCCGACGAACTCCTGCTGCCGGGCAGCCCGCTGCTCGAGGTCCTGGTCGACGATCACCCGTTCGGTGTGGTCGACGCCGAGGTGGTCGCCGAGTGCGGCGTCGAGGAACTGCGGCGGATCGGCGTCGGCTGGGGTTTCGTGACCGTCGACGACGACCTGCCCGTCGCGCCCGAGCATGACCTGCCCGACGAGGAGGACTGGTGGGCCACCCTCCCAGACGCGCCCGAGAAGCTCAGTGCAGTACGGGATCTCGACTTGATCGAGGACCGGCGCTGGCCGGAGGCGTTGACCATGATGGCCACCGACGAACGGGTCCGGCCGCTGCTCGCCGACCGGACGGGTTACACCGCGTGGTGGTTACGACGCCATGCGGAGATCGACGGTCTGCTGCTGGGGGAGTACCGGTCGCCGTCGGATGAGGTTCTCGAGAACATCATCGATCCCCTCGACCACCCGTATGCCGACGAGCTCGCCGGCACCCTCGCCCGGCTGGAACCCGACTCCGCCGACGACGCGACGCTGCTGCTGACCCGGCTGGGCGATCGGGAGCGTGTGATCAGTGCGGGCGCAACGGTGTCCGTGCATGCCGCCGTCGTCGCGGCGTGCCGGAGCGGCATCGTCGATGCGCACGACGTCGAGGTGCCCGAGCGGGTGCGCACCCTCGCCGGCACAACCGCCGACCGCGCGGTGGTCGTCGACCGGCCGTGGTTCCTGCAGACGCTGGCCGACGACGAGGCGGTACTCGCCGGACCCACCGTGGTCTCGGCCGACGCCGACCTGCTGGGCACGCTGCTCGACCTGCCGCTCGCGAGCGAGGAGTATTCGGCGACGGTGTCCGCGCCGGGGGAGGCAGTCGGCTGGGCGCACCCGGCGGTGGTGCGCTTCGGGGCGTCGCGGGGGATCGAGATCCCGCACGGCGATGTCCGGCTACACGACGAACTGTGGATCGCGTTGCGCAGCAACGACGGCGGAGACGGCCCCGATGTCGCACGGGAAGTGCGGGTCGAATGGTGGGTCGACGACGCGGGTGTCACCCACCTCGAGCGTCCGGGCCGGCGTCGATCCCCGCGGTGAGGATCGACGCGAGCTGGCGGTAGGCAGCCGCGTCGTCGAGTCCGGTCGCGGCCCACACCTCGCGACGCTGGATCCGGCTCATCATCGATGAGGCGAGGTCGGCGGCGAACGCGGCGTCGACGTTGCGGAACTCGCCGGCCGACACCCCGTCGGCGATGAGCGCTTGAACCCGGGACGATGCCGCCGCAGTGTTGCGCTCGTACAGCGCGCGTGCCGGTTCGAACGCGTCGAGATCGCGCATGAACGCCTCCGAGGCCGGTGCGAGTGCCTCACCCACCGCCACCAGGTAGACGATGACCCGTTCGCGCGGACTCGGCGACGCCGCGACCCGTGACTCGACCTGTTCGGTCGCGCTGCGGAAGAAATGCGTCACGGTGGCGGTGACCAGTTGTTCCTTGCTGGCGGCGAGGGTGTACAGCGTCGACTTCGAGCAACGGAGTTCGGCCGCGATGGAACCGATCGACAGGTGCGCGAACCCCTCGCGCAGGATCAGCTCGAGAAGGGCGTCGAACAGCGCGGCCCGTCGGCGGGTGGCGAAACCCTGGGTGGCCATGCGTGCTCCCTTCCGCTGTACGAACGCTGCCCGAAATAGTACTGTGCAGAAGACCTGAGTACTAGTTTCGTAACCCTGGAGGTCTGGAATGCCGGTCGATCGCCTGCTCCCCAACGACGAGGCGCGCGACCTGATCGCGCTGGTCCGCGACATCGCCGACAAGCGCATGGCGCCGATCGTCGATCAGCACGAGAAGGACCGTCGGTACCCGGACGGGTTGTTCGCCGAACTGGGTGAGGCGGGGTTGCTCGGGCTGCCCTACCCGACGGAGTGGGACGGCGGGGGCCAGCCGTACGAGGTCTACCTGCAGGTGCTCGAGGAGCTCGGCGCGCGCTGGGCTGCGGTCGCAGTGGCGGTCAGCGTGCACGGGCTGGCCTGCCATCCGCTGTTCAACTTCGGCACCGACGAGCAGAAGCAGCAGTGGTTGCCGGACCTGTTGAACGGCAAGCTGATCGGTGCCTACAGCCTGAGCGAACCCCAGGCCGGCTCCGACGCCGCGGCGCTTGCGTGCCGCGCCGCACCGACCGACGGCGGTTACTCGATGACGGGCTCGAAGGCGTGGATCACGCACGGCGGCATCGCCGATGTGTACAACGTCTTCGCCCGCACCGGTGAGGGTTCCAAGGGGGTGTCCTGCTTCTTCGTCGCCCGGGACACCGAGGGGCTCAGCTTCGGCAAGCCGGAGGACAAGATGGGCCTGCATGCGGTCCCGACGACCGGCGCCACCTACGACGACGCGTTCGTCGAGGAGGGACGCCGGCTGGGGGCGGAGGGGCAGGGGCTGCAGATCGCCTTCTCCGCGCTTGATTCCGGACGCCTGGGCATCGCTGCGGTGGCCACCGGCCTGGCGCAGGCGGCGCTCGACGCCGCCGTCGACTACGCGCAGGAACGAGCCGCGTTCGGCCGCAAGATCATCGACCACCAGGGGCTGTCGTTCGTGCTCGCCGACATGGCCGCCGCGGTCGACTCGGCTCGCGCGACCTACCTCGACGCCGCTCGACGCCGCGATGCCGGCATCGACTACACGCGGGCGGCGGCGACCGCCAAACTGGTGGCCACCGACGCCGCGATGAAGGTCACCACCGATGCGGTCCAGGTGTTCGGCGGTTACGGCTACACCCGCGACTTCCCGGTCGAGCGCTACATGCGCGAAGCGAAGATCACCCAGATCTTCGAGGGCACCAACCAGATCCAGCGGTTGGTGATCGGTCGGTCGCTGGCGCGGTGAGTTCGCCGGCCGTCGGTGTTCAGCGCGGGTTGTAGTAGAACGCGCGGTCGTCGAGGCGCCGGAATCTCGGTCCGCCGAGTCTGATCATCAGCCGCAGGATGGCGGGGATGCGGGCGTAGACCGCCTCGCGGTCGGGACCGGTCAGCCCTTTCGCCATGAGCGGGCACGTCCGCAGGGTCTCGGCCAGACCGGCGCGCTTGCTCATCTTCTCCTCGAAGGCGTCCCAGTCCTGCGGCGTGAGGCGGCGCTGCACGATGGCGATCGCGTCGGTCTCTTCATGGGCCAGGTGTCTGCCGAGGACCTCCTGGGCGCGCTGCAGCGCGTCCGCGAGGGTGGCCCGGGTCTGTTCGTCGGCGCGTTCGGCCATCCGCGCGAAGCCGGCCGCACACTCTTCGAGCAGCGGATCGATCTCGTCGTGCTCGTCCTCCATCGCCTGCAGGACCTCCGCCTCGGCGTTGTCGCACCGCTCGAGCAGCAGCGGCCACAGTTCCAGGTCCTCGCCGGTGTGGTGGTGGTGCAGCGCATGGGCGAACATCGCCCATCGACGGGAGAGCGCACGCCAGGTCCCCGCGTCGTCGACGGGGGTGGCCGGAACGGTGGCGGCGAAGTCGGCGAGGTCTCGCCGGAATCCGTGGTGCAGGACGTACATCATGAACGGGTCGAGCGGTCCGTCGGGCGCGGCCGCCTGGCCGGGGAGCCGGAGCTGGATCGGGTGAGCGGTGTGGGCGGGGTGGGCGGGGTGGGTCGTCATCGCGGGGGTCCTCATCGATACGTGGTCGGGCGGGTTCGAGGACCACAGTGGGCGGTGACGCTTGCGATGTGCTTGAGGGCGACTTGAGCGACGCCTGGATAGGGTGGCGGGATGTTCATCTCTCCGACGACGATCGACGAGAACATCCTGAACTGGGTTGTCGAGAACCGGTCGGAGCCCTGGGTCTCGATCGCCGAAGTGGTGACGGTGCTCGGCAACACGGTGACGATGTTGATGCTGACATGTGCGGTCGTGGTGACACTCGCCGTGACCCGGCACCGAGTCGACGCGGTCTTCGTCGGCGCCGGAGTGCTTTTCGGATACGGTCTGATGCAGGCACTCAAGTACTCGTTCGCGCGGGACCGGCCACCCGTCGAAGACCGTCTACTGAACATCGACACCTTCTCGTTCCCCTCCGGGCACGCGATGATGACGATGGTCGTGTTCGGGCTGTTCGCTGTCGCCGCGTTTCGCTCCTCGCCCTGGGTGCGGGCGCATCGCTGGATCCTCGTGATCGCCCCCGTGCTGTCGATCCTCGTCGGCCTCACCCGAATACAACTCGCCGTGCACTGGGCCACGGACGTCGTGGCCGGATGGTTGTTCGGGGCGATCTGGGTGGTGTTCTGTATCTGGATACTGCTCCGGTACGAATCACGCCGCGGCTCCGGTGGTCTCGCCGGGGTTCAGCAGTAGACCACGCCCAGCGCGGTACCCGGCCGGGGTTCACTGTGGAGTTGTCAAGGGACTGATGCGGTCCCGGGTGTGGCCCGGGTGCGGAAGGTGCTACGCGAAAGTCTGGTGGTCTGTGGCGGCAGTGGTCAGGCGGCGTCGTCGAGTCGCATGGTGCGTCGGTTGTAGGCGGGTAGTGGTCGGCGCTGTGGGTCGATGGTCGCGGGTGGGACGAGCCAGGGGTGTCGGTCGAACCCCATGACGATGTCCCAGCCGTGGTGGTGGACTTGCGTGTGGCAGCGCTGGCAGAGCAGGCAGCCGTTGTCGAGGTCGGTGGGTCCGCCGTCGGCCCACGACTTGATGTGGTGGACCTGGGTATGTGACGGTGGTGCACCGCATTTGATGCAGCAGGCGTCGCGCACGATGATCGCCTTGCGGAGGTGTGCCGGATACAACCGACGGGTGTGACCCATCTGCAGCGGTACGCCCTCACCATCGAGGATGATCTCGGTCAGCGAGCCGTCGCACGACGCTAGTTTCGCGGTGGCATGGCTGACCGATCCGGTCCACGGCAGCGTCGCCAGGTCTCCGGTCGCGGGGATCGTCAGCATCAGTTGCGTGCGTGGGCTTCCGACGGTGTCGATGGTCGCGCCGATCGCTGCTTGGTCGAGGATCAACTC
>NZ_MVKV01000015.1:0-119333 GCF_002009645.1 Gordonia sp. IITR100
TACGCACAGCAATGTGTTCAGGTGACTGGTACTAATCGGCCGAGGACTTACCAACAACACCCACAACATCACCAAACCTCAGGTTCGGTTGGTGTTCGCATCCACTATGTACTTCTGAAACAACACACTCCTCCGGGTGGCTTCGCCCCCCCGGACACCCCCCAACAACACCACGGTGTGACGGGGTGGTGAGAGGTGACAAACAAACACACGCACACTACATGAGCGTGTTGTTTCACAAAGTTACGGCGGCTATAGCGGAGGGGAAACGCCCGGCCCCATTCCGAACCCGGAAGCTAAGCCCTCCAGCGCCAATGGTACTGCACCCTAATCAGTGTGGGAGAGTAGGACACCGCCGAACACAACATCCCATTGTGGCCCCTCGCGATTCGTGAGGGGCCACAATGCTTTTCTGGGTCGAGACGTGATCAGTCGGTGCCCTTCGGAACGACGATCATCGGAACCGACACCGCGCGAAGGATTTTCGCTGCGGTTGTGCCGAGGAAGAGCGTGTTGGGCGCCGCCAGCCGGCTGGAGCCGACCATGACCACATCGCCGTCCTGCCAGTCCAGGGAGCCGACTGCCTCCTCGATGGTCGACCCCTGGGCGATCGCCGAGCTGACCGGGAAGTCCGGTGGCAGTTGTTCTCTGGCCGCCTCGAGACTGCGTCGCGCGTGTTCGCGAGCGTGGTCGAGGGCCCGTTCTTCCGGCTCGGTGCGCCAGGGTTGGACGTCGTCGACGGCGACCAGCGAGATCAGCCGGATGGGCCGATGTGCACGGACACCGCTGCGCAACGCCGTCTGGAACAACAGCTGGGTGCCTGGCCTGCTACCGATCGCGACCGAGATCTCTCGCACCTCGTCGGCGCCGAGATGCGCGAACCCCGGTGGCGCCACCGCCACCGGGACCGGTGCGGAATGCAAGATGTCGTTGACCACGGTCCCGAGTGTGTGCCGGCCGCGGATACCGCCACCCGCGCCGCCGATGACCAGCATGTCCGCCGATGTGCGCCGGGCCTGCACGATGAGACCCTCCCCGGGGTTGGCGTGTTCGGCGATCGTCGTGGTGGTCTGGATGTCGTCGGGGAGTCTGGCGGCAGCGGCGTCGAGCCATCGGCGGGCCGCATTGTCCAGGGCGTCGGAGAGGCGTTCGACCGAGACCTGTTCGGACGGGTCGGCGCTGTCCGGCTCGGGTGGGATGACGATGCAGAGCTCGAGTTCGGCGTCGAAGGTCCGCGCGAGGCATGCGCCGAGGGCGACCGCGTCGTCGCCTCCCGAGGTGGCGATGTATGCGACGAGCAGCTTCATCGGTACTCCCAGCGTCGGTGTCTCGGTCCCCGGTCATCGCCAGCCTAGTCATCTCCGACGGGGTGCCGGGGGACACGCTTAGATGGGGTCATGGACTCCCTCGTCGACGGTTACCTCAGCCACATCATGGACGAATGCCATTCGGACCGATCCGGTCATGTCGCCGACTACATCCCGGAACTGGCCGCCGTCGACCCCGAGGGTTACGGCCTGTCGATGTGCGTGCACGACGGCCACACCTACTCACATGGTGACTCCGCGACGGCGTTCACCATCCAGTCGGTCTCCAAGCCCCTCACCTATGCGATGGTCCTGAAGAAGCACGGCACCGCGGCGGTCGACGCGAAGATCGGCGTCGAGCCGTCCGGCGAGGCATTCAACGAGATCAGCGTGGACGAGCGCCGACGCCCGAAGAACCCGATGATCAATGCGGGGGCCATCTTTGCCGCATCCATGCTGTTGCCGCCGACCCGGGACGTGGCCGAGGCGGCGGTCGACGCCGCTTTCCGGGAGGTGCTCGAGTTCTACTCCGGATGTGCCGGACGGCGCCTCACGATGGACGAGGGGGTCTATGCCTCCGAGGCCGCGACGGGTTCGCGCAACCGCGCGATCGCCTACATGCTAGACAGCTTCGGGGCTCTAGAGACCAGCCCGGACGCCGCTCTCGACCTCTACTACCGACAGTGCTCGATT
Organism: Gordonia sp. IITR100; assembly: GCF_002009645.1. NCBI lineage: Bacteria > Bacillati > Actinomycetota > Actinomycetes > Mycobacteriales > Gordoniaceae > Gordonia > Gordonia sp. IITR100. The sequence continues at coordinate 2,001 of NZ_MVKV01000015.1, forward strand.
CGGGTGACGACCGACGACCTGGCCGGGATCGGCGCGACGATCGCGAACGGCGGGATGAATCCCCGCACGGGTCGGACGGTCTTCTCCAACGAGACCGCGCAGCGGTTGCTGAGTGTCATGACGACGTGCGGGATGTACGACGGCGCGGGGGACTGGGTCACCTCCGTCGGCCTGCCAGCGAAGAGCGGCGTCGGTGGCGGGATCCTCGCGGTGCTGCCGGGGCAACTCGGCATCGGCGTGTACTCGCCACGGCTCGACGGTCACGGCAACAGCGTCCGCGGCGTCGACGTGTGTCGGCATCTGTCCACCGACCTGGGTCTGCACATGTTCAACGTGACACGGGAGAGTCGGGTGACGATCCGGTCGGTCTACGACCTCGCCGACACCCCCGTCAGCGCGGAATGGGGCGAGCAGGAGCGCAGCTATCTGCGGACCTGTCGCGACCGCATCCGCGTGTACGAACTGCAGGGAGACCTGACCTTCGCCGGCGCCGAGAGTGTCCAGCGGCGCCTCATGGCCGACATCGACGCATACACCGTCGTCATCGTCGAGATCTCCCGCATCGGGGTGATCGACGCGGTCGCACGCACGATGGTGCTGAGCATCAAACGGCTGCTGGACGACAGCGGCCGGCGGGCCGCGCTCGTCGACCCGGACGGCGTCGTCCGCGCCAGCGTCGATCGGCACCGTGACGACGCGGCGGTGCCCGATCTCGATGCGCCGCCGGAACTCCGGGGATTCGACCCGGCGCTTCCGCACGTGCACTCGACGATGGACGACGCGGTCGTCGATGCCGAGACGTTTCTGCTGAAGCACTACTACGACGAGTGAGCGGGCCGCGCCGCCCGGTTCCGGGACACACCACTAGGGTGGGCACGTGCGTCTCGTCATCGCGGAGTGTCAGGTCGACTACGTCGGGCGGCTGACCGCCCATCTGCCCATGGCCCGGCGGTTGCTGCTGATCAAATCGGACGGATCGGTGAGCGTGCACGCCGACGACAGGGCCTACAAGCCGTTGAACTGGATGAGTCCGCCGTGCTGGCTCACCGAGGCGCAGGTTCCCGACGGTACGCAGGCGGAGGCGTACTGGGTCGTCACCAACAAGGCGGGCGAGGAACTCCGCATCACCATCGCGTCGATCGAGCACGACTCCCAGCACGACCTCGGCATCGACCCCGGACTCGTCAAGGACGGCGTCGAGGCGCACCTGCAGGAGCTGCTCGCCGAGCATGTCGAGACGTTGGGTCCGGGTCACACGCTCATCCGCCGCGAGTACATGACCGCGATCGGGCCGGTGGACCTGCTGTGCCGGGACGCATCGGGTGCCACGGTGGCGGTCGAGATCAAACGGCGCGGGGAGATCGACGGTGTCGAGCAGCTCACCCGGTACCTCGAGCTGCTCAACCGCGACACCACACTCGCCCCGGTGGCCGGCGTATTCGCCGCCCAGCAGATCAAGCCGCAGGCCCGCACGCTGGCCGAGGACCGCGGAATCCGTTGCGTGGTGCTCGATTACGACGAGCTTCGCGGCGCGGAGAGCACGGAGTTCCGGCTGTTCTAGGCCCACCCTGCGGAGCAAGCGGCGTGGCCCACCCCCTGCTCCCTGAGGTGCGAGCGCAGCGAGCCACGAAGGGCCCTCGCCCTCGTCTTGCCAGGCCCTTCGTGGCTCGTCGCTCGCGCTCCTCGCACCTCAGGGAGCAGGGGCTGGGACCTGAGGTTGTGTGGTTCTTTCGGATCAGGCGGAGCGGACCTCCGGCGACCGCGCCTCGGGCGAGAGCTTGCGGTTGAGGAGGTCGAGATCGTCGGCGTCGGACAGCACGGAGTACTCGGAGTCGTCGGGCTGGGCGAGCAGTTCCGGCAACTCGGCCAGCTCCTCGCGTAGCCGCCCGAGGTTGGCGGCGATGTCCTGACGCGTGCGATCAGCCGCCTGCGCGAGTTCGCGTGATCGATCGAGTCGTTCGGTCGCGATGTCGAGCGCGGTCTGACGGATGTGTGCCGCCTCGTCGAGTGCGCGTTCGCGCTGATCGGCGAGTTCGGCATCATGGCGTTCCCGCTCGGCCCGGCGTTCGGCGGCGCTGACCGCCTCGAGTTCGGCGACCTCGGCTTTCGCCTTCTCCACCACTCGGCGGGCCTCGTCCTTGGCGGCCTGCATGGTCTTGGTGTGTTCGGCCTCCATCGCGGCGGTGCGCTCGGCGATGAGGCGGGCGGACTCCGACTCGTTGGCGGCCGCGGTCTCCTTGACCTGCCGTGCCCGGGCGGCGGCCTCGTCGACCAGCTTCTTCGCGGCCGTGCGTGCCTCGCCCCGGACGCGCTCGGCGTCGGTCGCGGCCGACGACCGCATGTCGGCGGCCTCCTGGCGCGCGATGGACAGCGTCTCGGCGGCTTCGGCGGCCGCTTCGGCGCGCATCTCCGACGCTTCGTCGGACGCCAGCTGCAGCATCCGCGACAGTCGCTCGCTCATCCCTTGCGCGGTGGTCGGCGGGACCGAGAGCTTGTCGACCTCCCGGCGCAGTTCGGCTATCTCGTCGCGCGCGTCCTCGAGATGCGCGGCGAGTTCGTGTGCGTTGGCGGTGGCGGCGTCGCGATCGGCGGCGAGGACGCGCAGATCGGCGTCGAGGCGCTGGAGGTGATCGGCGACCTGCTCACGGTCATAACCGCGCATCACGATCGCGAAGGGCAATTGCCGTGCGGGACCTGGCATGGCGGCCAGTGTATCGGAGAGAGTGCGGGATCTCCTCGACGTCGGCGACGCCGTGCGTGGAGGTGCCGAGCCGGCCGGTCCACGGATGGGAGCGGCCGGCTCGGCATGTCGAGTCAGCTAGCGGCGCAACGGTTTTCGGCCGTTGCGGCGGATCAGTGTGCGGTGGCGGCGGGTTCCACGAGTTCGAGCAGCACGCCGCCCGCGTCCTTGGGGTGGACGAAGTTGATGCGGGAGTCCGCGGTGCCCCGCTTCGCGGCAGGATAGAGGACCCGGACGCCGGCTTCGGTGAGTCGTGCCGTGACCGCGTCGACGTCGGTCACCCGCACGGCGAGCTGCTGGAGCCCAGGACCGTTGCGGTCGATGAACTTGGCGATCGTCGACGACTCGTCGAGCGGGGCGAGCAACTGGATGACCGCACCGGTGCCGCCGGCCGGGCCGACCATGGCCTCCTCGACGCCCTGCTCGGCGTTCGTCTCCTGATGCAGCGTCTCGAACCCGAGGTGGGTGGCGTACCACTCCTTGGCGGCGTCGAGATCGGGGACGGCGATGCCGACGTGATCGATGGCGACGATCAGGTCGGAGATGAGTGCGGTGGCGCTGGGGTCCGTTGCTGAGGAAGACATGGGACAACGGTAGCGTTGAGGTGTTGAGCGCACAGAGCGGGCGCTCGGTTGGCCCCCTATCTAGACACTTCCCGGAGGTTCCCTCATGACTTCGACTGCCGACAAGACCACGGTCATCGTCGCCGGCGCACGCACCCCCTTCGGCCGCCTGCTGGGCTCCCTGAAGGACTTCAGCGGGGTCGATCTCGGCGCGGTCGCCATCAAGGGCGCACTCGAGCGGGCCGGCGTTCCGGCATCCGAGGTCGAGTACGTGATCATGGGCCAGGTGCTGACCGCGGGGGCCGGTCAGATGCCCGCCCGCCAGGCCGCGATCAAGGCCGGCATCGGCTGGGACGTCCCGACCCTGACCATCAACAAGATGTGTCTGTCGGGGATCGACGCGATCGCGCTGGCCGATCAGCTCATCCGGGCCGGCGAGTTCGACGTCGTCGTCGCCGGCGGCCAGGAGTCGATGACTCAGGCGCCCCATCTCCTGCCCAACAGCCGCGGCGGCTTCAAGTACGGCAACACCGAACTCGTCGACCACATGGCGTTCGACGGGCTCTTCGACGCCTTCACCGATCAGCCGATGGGGGCGCTGACCGAGCAGGGCAACGACGCCGACGGGTTCACCCGTGAGCAACAGGACGAGTTCGCGGCACGAAGCCACCGGCTCGCCGCAGCCGCGTGGAAGAACGGCGTCTTCGACGACGAGGTCGTGCCGGTGGCCATCCCGCAGCGTAAGGGCGACCCGATCGAGTTCGCCGAGGACGAGGGGATTCGCGCCAACACCACCGTGGAGTCGCTGTCGGGGCTGCGGCCGGCCTTCCGCAAGGACGGCACGATCACCGCGGGCAACTCGTCGCAGATCTCCGACGGCGCGGCGGCCGTCGTGGTGATGAGCAAGGCCAAGGCCGAGGAACTGGGCGTCACGTGGCTGGCCGAGATCGGCGCCCACGGCGTCGTCGCCGGCCCGGACTCCAGCCTGCAGGCGCAGCCGGCCAATGCGATCGTCAAGGCCTGTGACCGCGAGGGCATCGCACCCGCGGACCTGGACCTCATCGAGATCAACGAGGCCTTCGCGGCGGTCGGGCTGTCCTCGACCAAGCAGCTCGGCGTCGATCCCGAGATCGTCAATGTCAACGGTGGTGCGATCGCCGTCGGACATCCGATCGGGACCTCCGGGGCGCGCGTCGCGCTGCATGTCGCGCTCGAGCTGAAGCGACGGGGCGGTGGCGTCGGTGCAGCCGCGCTCTGTGGAGCCGGCGGCCAGGGTGACGCGCTGATCATCCGGGTTCCGAAGTCCTGAACGAAGGAGATGTCTACGACATCTTGTAGTAGTTTGCTGTCCGATTCGGCACAATGAGGGCCATGCTGTCATTCTTCGACCTGACCACTCCCGCCAAGCGCTTCCGGTTCGTCGCCGTCGCCGAGGCGATCACCTGGGCGGTCCTGCTGGTCGCCATGGTCGTCAAGCGGGTCAACGACGACGACGAGGCCATCGCCAAGCCGGGCATGATCCACGGGATCGTCTTCGTGATCTTCGTGGTCGTCGCCCTGATCACGGCGATCCAGCTCAAGTGGAACGCGGTGAAGTGGGAGCTGCCGGTGGGTTCGCGGCGGATCGGAATCCCGATCGTCACCCTGCTGGCGCTGGTCTCGAGCCTCCCGCCGTTCGGCACGATCGTGTTCGAGTGGTGGGCGCGCCGTAACGGCCATCTCGCCGAACTGTCCGCCGACCGCGCGCCCAGGCAGGCCACGGCCTGACCGCCCCGATCCCGCCTTCGATCGCCCCGACGCTCCGGCGCTCCCGCCGCAGCGTCGGGGCGATCTTCGCGCTCAACGGGTTTCTCGCCGCGATGTGGGTGGCCCACATCCCGGTCATCAGTGCGCGCACCGGAGTCGATCACGACCAACTCGGCGGACTGTTGCTGTTGCTCGGCGCGTCGGCGTTCGTCGGCATGCAGGTCTGCGGCCGTCTGATCGACCGTCGGGGGTCCCGGCCGGTGACGATCGGTGCCGCGCTGCTGCTGTCGGCGGTCATCGTCGCCCCGGTGCTCGCCGCCGACGCCCTGACGCTCGCCGCCGCGCTCGTCGCCTTCGGATTCGCCAACGGTTGCCTGGATGTGTCGATGAACGCGCAGGCGGTCGTGGTCGAACGGGCCTACGGCCGACCGATCATGTCGTCGTTCCACGGGTTCTTCTCGGCGGGCAGTCTCGTGGGTTCGGGAGTAATCGCGGCAACCCTGTGGGCCGACGTCGGTGTCGTCCTCACCGTGGCCTGCGCCGCGGCGGCCGGCATCGGCGTCGTGGCGTGGAACGCGCGCGGTCTGGCCGGTCGCGAGGTGGGGACCGACGATGCGAGTGCACGCGGTGCAGACGCCGACGGTCCCGCGTCCGGGAAGTGGTGGCACACCGTGGACCGGCGCCGCCTGGTGCTGCTGGCGGTGGTCGCGTTCGCACTCATGCTCGCCGAGGGCACCGCCTACGACTGGAGTGCACTGCACGTGGTCGAGACCTTCGGTTCCGCCGAAGCCGTCGGCGCCATCGCTTTCGGCGCATTCAGCGCGACGATGACCGTCGCGCGATTCGTCATCGATCCGGTCGTCGGGTCGGTGGGACCGGTGGCGGTCGTCCGCTACGGCGGCCTGCTCGGCACCGCCGGAATCCTGATCGCGGTGCTCTCGCCCGTACCCGCGCTCGCCATCGTGGGATGGGGTGTGTTCGGACTGGGTCTGGCGGGGCTGATCCCGCAGATCTTCACCGCGGCGGGCAATCTGTCGGGGGAGTCGAGCGGCCGGACGATCTCCGCCGTCGTCGGATGCGGGTACCTCGGCATGCTCGCCGGCCCCGCGGTCGTAGGCTTCATCAGCAGCCGGACCTCGCTGAACACCGGGTTGCTGGCGGCCGTGGCGGCGCTCGTCCTCGCCGTCGTGCTCGCGCCGGTCGTTCGCCCGGACCGCACGCGCACCGCCGCGCCGGACCGAACGCGTTCGCCCGACGTCATCTGATTCCGCGTGGGCGGTCGTGACACACTGGAGGGGTGACGCGACCAACCAATCGTCAGCAGGCCGCCGCCGCGGCCCGACAGCAGGCGGCAGCAGCCATGGCCATGTCCGGCGCGGTGGATCTCGGCGTACTCAAGGAGCGGGCCGAAGCCGAACGCGCACAAGCGCAACGGACCCAGTCGCAGGCCGCAGCACGACCTGCCGCGCCCGGTGAGCCGCCCGCCGAGGGCGGGCAGTCGCCGGCCGCCGGTGCGGGAACCGCGGCGGCCGCGGTCCTCGACGTCACCGAGGAGACGTTCGAGGCCGAGGTGCTCAACCGGTCGATGCAGCAGCTCGTGGTCATCGACCTATGGGCGGAATGGTGCGGGCCGTGTAAGCAGTTGTCGCCGGTCCTCGAACGCCTCGCCGCGCAGTCGGGCGGGCGCTGGGTGCTGGCGAAGGTCGACGTCGACGCCAATCCCCGTATCGCACAGGCCTTCCGGGTGCAGTCGATCCCGATGGTCGTCGCGATCGTGCAGGGACAGCCGGTGACCGCCTTCAACGGGGTGCGTTCCGAGGCCGAGATCACCCAGTGGATCGACGACATCTTCGCCCAGATCGGCGACATCCTCCCGGGCGTGCCCGACGGGCCCGCACCCGAGCCGGAGCCCGAGGACCCGAGGCTGGTCGCCGCCGAGACGAAGCTGAACGACGGCGACTTCGACGGCGCACTCGCCGACTACCGGGCGATCGCCGAGGCCGAGCCGGAGAACCTCGAAGCGGTGTCCGCCGCGCGGAACCTCGAGTTCATCCTGCGGGCGCAGGCGCACGATCCCACCATCGTGGAGACGGCGTCCCCCCGTGACGTCGACGCGCAGCTCGCGGCCGCGGACGTCCTGCTGCTCAACCAACAGCCCGAAGCAGCGTTCGACCGCATCATCGACGTCGTGCGCGTGACCGCGGGGGAGGAGCGCACCCGGGCGCGCACCCGGCTGCTCGAGCTGTTCGAACTCTTCGATCCCGCCGAGCAGTTCGTCGTGAGCGCCCGGCGCAAGCTCGCCAGCGCCCTCTACTGACGGCTGAGGCCACTGCCGCGGGAGTCTGAGTGGTGTGTTTCGGAACCAGGCGACTGATTCCGAAACACACCACTACTCCCGCGGCACCAGCCAGATCGCCGAGTTGGCGGGCAGCATGACCCGAGCCGACACGGGACGTCCGTGGTAAGACGGCCCATCCGCCGAGACCGACCCCATGTTGCCCCGCCCGGCACCGCTGTAGGCGTCGGCATCGGTGTTGAGGATCTCGTCCCAGACCCCGGCCGAGGGCAACCCGACCTGATAATCGGCGCGGTCGGAGCCGCTCAGGTTGAACAGGCACGCGACGACCGATCCGTCGGTGCCGTACCGGAGGAAACTGATCACGTTGTTGGCGGTGTCGTTGGCGTCGATCCACTCGTAACCCAGTGGATCGATGTCCTGGGTGTACAGCGCCGGTCGGGACCGGTAGATCCGGTTCAGGTCGGTGACGAGGACCGAGATACCGGAGTGCAGTTCGCCCTCCCAGCCCTCGAGCTGATGCCAGTCCAGGCTCCGATTGTCTGCCCATTCGCCGGTCTGCCCGAACTCCTGTCCCATGAACAGCAGTTGCTTGCCGGGGTGGGACCACATGTAGGCGAGGTAGACCCGCACGCCCGCGGCCTTGGCGAACGAATCGCCCGGCATCCGCGTCCACAGCGTGCCCTTGCCGTGCACGACCTCGTCGTGGGAGAGCGGCAGCACGAAGTTCTCGCTCCACGCGTACACCAGCGAGAAGGTGATCTCGTGGTGGTGGAAGCTGCGGTGGATCTGATCGCGGGACAGGTAGTCGAGGGTGTCGTGCATCCAGCCCATGTTCCACTTGAAGCTGAAGCCCAGCCCGCCGAGATCGGTCATGCGGGTCACGCCCGGCCATGCGGTCGACTCCTCGGCCACCGTGATCACGCCCGGGAAATGTTTGTGCACAGTCGCATTGGTCTCCTGGAGGAACTGCACCGCCTCCAGGTTCTCGCGACCGCCGTGCACATTGGGGCGCCATTGCCCGGCCGGTCGTGAGTAGTCCAGGTAGAGCATCGAGGCCACCGCGTCGACGCGGAGACCGTCGATGTGGAACTCGCTGAACCAGAACAGGGCGTTCGCCACGAGGAAGTTGCGGACCTCGTGCCGGCCGAAGTCGAAGACGTAGGTGCCCCAGTCGAGCTGCTCGCCGCGCATCGGATCGGCGTGCTCGTACAGCGGGGTGCCGTCGAATCGGGCGAGCGCCCAGTCGTCCTTGGGGAAGTGGGCCGGCACCCAGTCGACGATCACGGCGATGTCCCGGGAGTGCAGGTGGTCGACGAGGTAGCGGAAGTCGTCGGGCGTTCCGAAGCGCGCCGTCGGCGCGTAGTACGACGTGACCTGGTAACCCCAGGAACCGCCGAACGGGTGCTCGGCGACGGGCAGGAACTCGACGTGGGTGAAGCCCTTCTCGACGGCGTAATCGGCCAGCTCGTGCGCGAGTTCGCGGTAGCCGAGGCCTTGACGCCAGGAGGCGAGGTGGACCTCGTAGACGCTCATCGGCTCACGTTCGGGCGCGGACCGTTCCCGGCGCGCGATCCACGCGTCGTCGGTCCAGACGTGTTCGGACACGGTGACCCGGGACGCGGTTGCCGGGGGCGTGCTGGTGCGGAAGGCCATGGGGTCGGCCTTGTCGCGAATGACGCCGTCGGCGCCATGGACGCGGAACTTGTAGTGGGTCCCGTCGCCGACGTCGGGGATGAAGACCTCCCACACGCCGCTGACCCCGACCTTGCGCATCGGCGCAACGCGCCCGGTCCAGTCGTCGAAGTCGCCGATCACGGTGACACCGTGGGCGTTCGGCGCCCACACGGAGAAGGCGGTGCCGTGCACGTCGCCGTCGGTGGTCGTGTACGACGTCACCCGCGCGCCGAGGGCGTTCCACAGTTCCTCGTGGCGGCCCTCGCTGAACAGATGGATGTCGACGTCGCCGAGGCTCGGCAGGAACCGGTAACCGTCGGCCACGACGAATTCCGACGTGCCGCCGGCGGAATCGGGGTAGACGACGCGGTACCGGTAGTCCATCAGGTCGGCCATCGGCACCGTGACCACCCACAGGTCGTCGGTCTGGCGGGTCATCGGATGATCGACTCCGCCGATGACCACCGACACCGAGATCGCGTTCGGGCGCAGGGTGCGCAGGATCGTCGCGCCGCCGGGCGCGTCGTGGGCGCCGAGGAAGGCGTGTGGATCGGGATGGGTCTGCGCCGCGAGCCGACGCAGGTCGTGGTCGGTCGCGTAGGGGTCGGGTAGGTCTGGCGGATCGGTGCGATCGGTCACTGATACCTCACTGGATCCGATAGGCGAGCTGTTGTGCGGCAACAGGTTCGAGGGGCGGCAAGGCGAGGATGTGCGCCACCGCCCGCCAGGGCTCGAGCCGGACGTAGTTGTCCTGGCCCCACCAGTACTCCTCGCCGGAGACCTCGTCGCGGACGGGGAAGCGGTCGTACCACTCGAAGCCGAGCTTCGGCAGGTCGAGCCAGACCGTGGAGTCCTCGGGGCCGAACGGGTTCAGGTTGATCACCACGATGACCCGGTCACCCGACACCGGGTCGATCTTCGAGTAGGCGATCAGCGACGGGTTGTCGACATGGTGGAAATGGATGTTGCGCAGCTGCTGCAGTGCGGGGTGCCGGCGCCGGATCTCGTTCAGCGAGGTGATCCACGGCTCGAGCGACTCGCCGCGGCTCGCCGCCGCCTTGTAGTCACGGGGCCGCAGCTCGTACTTCTCCGAGTTGAGGTACTCCTCGCTGCCCTCGGTCACGGCGACGTGCTCGTACAGCTCGTATCCGCTGTAGACACCCCATGTCGGGGCCAGGGTCGCGGCGAGCGCGGCGCGCAGTGCGAACATGCCCGGACCGCCGTGCTGGAGACTCTCGTGCAGGATGTCGGGGGTGTTGACGAAGAGGTTGGGGCGGGCCTCGTCGGCGTGGTCGGCGATCTCCCGGCCGAACTGCTCGAGCTCCCACTTCAGCGTCTTCCAGGTGAAGTAGGTGTAGCTCTGGCTGAAGCCGAGCCGGGCGAGGCCGTAGAGCCGCGCCGGCCGGGTGAACGACTCGGAGAGGAAGAGCACATCGGGGTGCCGCTTCTTCACCTCGCTGATCAGCCACTCCCAGAAGTTCGGCGGCTTGGTGTGCGGATTGTCGACGCGGAAGATGTCGACTCCGAGCCCGACCCAGTGCAGGACGACCTTGAGGACCGCGCGGTAGATGCCGTTGCGGTCGTTGTCGAAGTTCAGTGGGTAGATGTCCTGGTATTTCTTCGGCGGGTTCTCCGCGAAGGCGATGGTGCCGTCGGGCTGGGTGGTGAACCACTCCGGATGCTCGAGCGCCCACGGATGATCCGGTGCGCACTGCAGGGCCAGATCGAGTGCGACCTCGAGCCCGAGTTCGCGAGCCCGGCCGACGAAGTACTCGAAGTCCTCCTCGGTGCCGAGGAGGGGATGGATGGCGTCGTGCCCGCCGTCGGATGATCCGATGGCCCACGGCGAACCGACATCCTCGGGTCCCGCGACGAGGGTGTTGTTGGGGCCCTTGCGGTTGATCTCGCCGATCGGGTGGATCGGCGGCAGGTAGACGACGTCGAAGCCCATGTCCGCGACGCGCGGCAGATCCTGGGCAGCGGTGAGGAACGTGCCGTGGACGGGATTGCCCTCACCGTCCCAGCCGCCGGTCGAGCGCGGGAACAGCTCGTACCACGAGCCGAACAGCGCGCGCTTGCGATCGACCCACACCCGGTAGGTACGACTCTTGGTGACGAGCTCTCGGACGGGATGGGCGGTCAGCAGTTCGACGACCTCGTCGGAGACCGCCAGACCCACCCGGTTCTCGACACGGCGACGACGTGCGCGGAGCTGGCGCGCGGCGTCGAGCAGGAGTTCTCGGTCATCACCGGCGACCAGGTCGGCTGCGGTGTCCAGTACCCGCGCGCCGGTCTCGATGTCGTTGGCGAGGTCGGCGGCGCCCTGCCCGGCGTCGAGCTTCTTCAGAACGGCCGAACGCCACGTGGCGTAGGGGTCGCTCCAGGCCTCGATCCGGTACGACCAGAATCCGACGGCGTCGGGAACGAAGGCTGCGTTGAAGGTGTCCGGTTCCGGCGCGGGGACCATCCGCACATCGAACGGCCCGCGTCGCGGGGCCTCGACGTGCAGTGTGACGCCGAGCGCGTCGTGTCCTTCGCGCCAGGCCGTGGTGCTGACCGGAAAGTATTCTCCCACAACGGCTTTGGCAGGTTGCTGGCCCGCCGACACAAGGGGTGCGATGTCGTCGATACCCATGCGCCCGATCACGTGGAGCCTCCTGTCGTCAGCTCCCGTGAGTGGCCGGGGTGCGCTGTCGGTCTCGCCTTCGTTGGTATCACCGGTACCCAACCTAGTGCCCCGCGGACGGGATTGTCTTGTCATGGATCGCCCGCCGTGTCGGGCGGGCCGGGCGCGGTGGGGTCGGTCGAGGTCAGCCCACCGAACGGGCGGGATCGGTCAATCGGGTCAGGGCCGAACGGACGACCGCGGGGTCGGTGGTACGCCACATCGGGGGCAGGGACGCGAGCAGATAGCCGCCGTACCCCGCCGTGGCCAGTCGGGAGTCGAGGACCGCGACGACCCCGCGGTCGTCGACCGAACGCAGCAGGCGGCCGGCACCCTGGGCGAGCAGCAGTGCGGCGTGGTTGGCCGCCACCGACAGGAATCCGTTGCCGCCGCGCGCATCGACCGCACGTTGCCGGGCGGTCAGCAGCGGATCGTCGGGACGAGGGAAGGGGATGCGGTCGATGAGCACGAGGCTCAACGACGGGCCCGGCACGTCGACCCCCTGCCACAGGGACAAGGTGCCGAACAGGCAGGTCGCCGGGTCGTCGGCGAACCGCCGGACGAGGGTGGACGTCGTGTCGTCGCCCTGGCACAGCACCGGGTGGTCGGTGCGGTCGCGGATCGCGTCGGCGGCTTCGCGCGCCGCGCGCATCGAGGAGAACAGACCGAGCGTGCGTCCGCCGGCGGAGTTCACGAGCTCGGTGATCTCGTCCATCGTCCGCGACGAGATGCCCGAGCGGTCGGGTCGGGGGAGGTGACGTGCGACGTAGAGGATCGCCGACCGCGGATAGTCGAAGGGCGAGCCGGCATCGAGGCCGGTCCAGCGTGCCGAACCCGAATCGGACGGGACCGCCTTCCCGCTGGCGGTGACGTCGGCTGTGCTCGACCCCGCTGCGGGGCTCGTCTCGTCTGTCACCGGACGGTCGGTCCCGCGCCCCGACGCCGGGAGTCCCCAGGTCGCGGCGAGGGCGTCGAAGGAGCCGCCGATCGTGAGGGTCGCCGAGGTCAGGATGACCGTGGCGTCGGCGAACAGGGAGGCCCGCAGCAGGCCGCCGACCGACAGGGGCGCGATGTGCAGGATGGGCCGGGGCTCGGCCCCCCGGCGTGAGGTGTCCAGTGACGCCCACGTGACGTCGCGCCGCTTCGCCTCGTCGGGTTCGTCGAACGCACCGAGTACACGGACGACGGTGTCGTGCATGTCCTCGAGCGAGGTCAGGGCCGCCGAGCGGGCGGCCGCCGCGCCGTCGTCGGCGCCGGCCATCCGTACCGGTCCGATCGCGGTGCGCGCCTGCCACAGTCGGTCCCGGAGCATCACGAGTACCGCGGTGGCGTCGGACGGCAGGCCGGTCCACTGGCGCATCGGTGCGTTGTCGAGCAATTCGCCCAGCTGTTCACCTGCGCCCAGGAGGGCGTCGGCGGTCTCCTCGTCGACGAGCTTCCCGCACCGGCGCGCGACGAGCGCCACCGAGGCCGCCGACAGTTCGTCGGTGGCCACCGAGGTCATCCGGTCGACGAGCTCATGGGCCTCGTCGATGACCACGACGTCGTGCTCGGGCAAGACATTGGCCGGGCTGGTGGCGTTGATGGCCAGCAGCGCGTGGTTGGTCACCACCACGTCGACCTTCCCGGACCGACGGCGGGACTGCTCGGCGAAGCAGTCCTCGCCGTAGGAGCAGTTGGCCGCGCCCAGGCACTCGCGGGCGGTGACGCTGACCTGTCGCCACGACCGGTCGGAGACGCCGGGGACGAGGTCGTCCCGGTCGCCGGTCTCGGTCTCGCTGCTCCACTCCCGCAGACGCGTGACCTCCCGGCCGGTGCGCGACAGCTCGAACGGGTCGAACAGCTCGGTGTCCGGCTCGTCGGCGGTACCGGAGTGGATCTTGTTCAGGCACAGATAGTTTCCGCGCCCTTTGAGAATCGCGAAGGTGGGCTCGCGGCCGATCGGCTTCTTCAGCGCCTTGGCCAGGCGGGGGAGATCGCGCTCGATGAGCTGGCGCTGCAACGCGATCGTCGCGGTGGACACCACGACGGTGCGGCCGCTCTCGACGGCGTGCCGGATGGCCGGCACGAGGTAGGCCAGCGACTTGCCGGTGCCGGTGCCGGCCTGGACCGCGAGATGCTCGCCGGTGTCGATGGCATGCGCGACCGCGGAGGCCATCGCGACCTGACCGTCGCGGCGGCGACCGCCGAGTGCGGTGACCGCCGCGTCGAGAAGGTCGGTCACCGGGGGTGTGTTGGGCATGAGGTGTGTTCCGGTTGTCCTTGCTGGGTTCGCCGTGCGCGGGAACGGTGCTCTTTCAGACGTATCGCGGGCCCGGTCGGTTCCCGCTGTCGAGATCGGGATCGTGGTCGGGACCGCGGCGCTGCTACCCGGTCCGACTCGACCCGTCGTAGAGCAGGTCGCCCACGAGTTCGACACCCGCCTGCCGCAGTGCCGAGAGTGCCTTCGACGTCGTCTCGGGCGCGACACCGGCGGTGAAGTTGAGGAGGACCCGGGTGGTGAAGCCGGCCTCCACGGCGTCGAGCGCGGTCGCCCGCACGCAGTGGTCGGTGGCGATGCCGACGATGTCGACCGACTTCACCTTCCGTTCCCGCAACCACACGGCGAGGGTGGAGCCGTCGGCGGCCGCGCCCTCGAAGCCGGAGTACGCGGCGCTGTACTCGCCCTTGGAGAAGACCTCGTGCGCCGCCGCGGCGTCGAATTCGCGGTGGAACGCGACACCGTCGGTGCCGACGCGGCAGTGCGGTGGCCAGGTGTCGACGTAATCGGGGTCGTCGGAGAAGTGCGCACCGGGGTCGATGTGGTAGTCGCGGGTCGCGACGACGGTCCGGTATTCGTCGAGGATCGACGTGACCGCGCGCGCGACCGCGGCGCCGCCGTTCACCCCGAGGGCGCCGCCTTCGCAGAAGTCGTTCTGCACGTCGACGACGATCAGCGCGTCGGCGGGACGGGTGCCGTCGCTGCGTTCGGCGCTCATCCATTTCTCCTGTCGTCGGGGGACATCGGTTCCGGGCGTCGGGGTGCGGTCAGCCGAGCTCGTAGCGGGTCGGCACCGCCGGATCTCCATGGGACAGGCCCAGACCCTCCCAGGGCAAGCTCACCAGGCCGGCCGCGAGGTGCGCGCGGGCATCGGTGAGAGTGGGCAGCGACGCCACGGGCGTCCCACCGCGGACGAGCGGGATCTGCAGGTCGCGGATGCCGAGCCCGTCCGGCGCGGGGCGGGTGCCGTCGGCGCGAAACACGATCTCCTCGACGATCGTGCCGCTCGACCGGGCCGCCCGCACGGCCGACTTGGCGCCGCCGCGCGACTCCTTGTGACTCGCACGTTTGGCCACCGGCAGGCCGTCGACCTCGACGAGTTTGTACACCATCCCCGCCGTCGGCGCCCCGCTCCCGGTGACCAGGGATGTCCCGACCCCGTAGGTGTCGACCGGCTCGGCGCGCAGCGAGGCGATCGCGTACTCGTCGAGATCACCGGACACGACGATCTTCGTCTCCGTCGCGCCCAGGTCGTCGAGCTGCGCGCGGACCTGGCGCGCCAGCACACCGAGGTCGCCGGAGTCGATGCGCACGGCACCGAGTCCGGGGCCGGCCACCTCGATGGCGTTGCGCACGCCCTGGGTGATGTCGTAGGTGTCGACCAGCAGCGTGGTACCGATCCCGAGGACCTCGATCTGCGCGGCGAACGCGGCCTTCTCGTCGGGCCCGTCCGGTCCGGTGAAACCGAGGGTGAAGGCGTGGGCGGCGGTGCCGGCGCTGGGCACGCCGAAGCTCCGGGCCGCCTCGAGGTTCGAGGTGGCGGCGACGCCGGCGATGTAGGCGGCGCGCGCACTGGCGACGGCGGCGCGCTCATGGGTGCGCCGCGAGCCCATCTCGATGATCGGGCGCGACCCCGCCGCGCTGACCATTCGAGCCGCGGCCGACGCGATCGCGCTGTCGTGGTTGAGGATCGAGAGGATCAGGGTCTCGAGCAGGACCCCCTCCGCGAAGGGCGCGCGGACGGTGAGGATCGGCGAACCGGGGAAGTAGAGTTCGCCCTCCCGGTAACCGTCGATGTCACCGGAGAACCGATAGTCCCGCAGCCAGGCCACCGTGTCCGCGTCGAGGAATCGCTCGACCACGGCGATCTCCTCGTCGCGGAACCGGAACGCCGCGAGTTCGTCGAGAACGCGGCCGGTTCCGGCCACCACGCCATAGCGCCGGCCGTCGGGGAGGCGGCGGGCGAAGACCTCGAATGCGCACTGGCGGTGCGCAACCGGGTGGCTAAGTGCCGCTGCGACCATCGTCAGTTCGTACTGATCGGTCAGCAGCGCGGTGTTGTCGTTGGTCACAATCGCCTACCCTGTCCTCATGGCGCCTGACGAAACTCGTGCGCACGAGGCTACCCCCGGCGGTACGGCGGTTGCCGAACCAGAGGTCGCCGACGGCGCGGCGGGACTCGACAAGCCCTGGATGACGATCGTGTGGGACGACCCGGTCAATCTGATGCGGTACGTCACCTTCGTCTTCCAGAAGATCTTCGGCTACTCCGAGTCCCGCGCCAACGAACTGATGATGCAGGTCCACACCGAGGGCAGGGCGGTGGTGTCCTCCGGGGACCGGGAAAAGGTCGAGGCCGACGTCGCGAAGCTGCACGCCGCGGGGCTGTGGGCGACGATGCAGCGGGATTCGTGACCCGGACCGGCCGCGGACGACTCCCAACCGGTCGATCGGCCTTCGCGGCGCGGCAGGCACACTGACACGCGTGCGCACCTGGAAACGCAAGGGGCGCGGCGAGCAGATGCGCATCGCATCGCAACTCGACGCGCACGAAGCAGAGCTGCTCGCGTCGATGGTCACGTCGATGTGCGAATTGCTCACCGAACGAGCCGATTCCGCACCCCGCGACGACCTCGCGAGGCTGACCGGTATCGACGTCGGGCACTCGCAGGCACCCGACGATGTCACCCTGGGCCGTCTCCTCCCGGATTTTCATCGGCCCGACCAGGACGACGAACTCTCCGCCGAGGTCGTCAACGGCGAACTGAACTCGGCGCTGCGGAGCGTTCACGAACCACAGATCATCGACGCCAAGCTGGGCGCCGCCCGGGTGTTGCTCGACACCCTGCCGGCCGGCGGCGGGGATTTCGCCCTGTCTCCCGACGAGGCCGCGGCGTGGCTCACCGCGCTCAACGACGTGCGACTGGCACTCGGCGCGATGCTCGGGATCTCCGAGGACACTCCCGAGCAGTTGCCGCCCGACCACCCGCATGCGGCGCATCTCGACGTCTACCACTGGCTCACGGTGATGCAGGACCTCCTCGTCGAAGCCCTGATGTGACTAGTGGTGTGTCTCGGAAATAAGCGACTGGTCTCCGGCGCTCGATCGGCGCCTGGCTGCGTTGTCGTCGGTCGAGATAGCTCCGCTATCCCTCCCTCCTCCGCCTTGCCAGACCACCGATCGCTCCACCGGATACCGGCCACCTATTCCGAGACACACCACTAGGGTTCCGTTCGGGAACTTCGTCCGCTTCGACGTCAGGGGTCTCGTGAGCACACTCGGCCGACCGGCCCCGGCCGGCAATCGCATCACCGACATCGCCGGCCTCGCCGTCGGGCACGCGCACCGCGTCGACCCCGACGCCCGGGTCGCCGGTGCACCGGAGGCCCCCGACGGTCACGGGTGGGCCACCGGGACCACCGTCGTACGGGTGTCGGCGCCGGGCGCCATCGCCGCCGTCGACGTCCGCGGTGGCGGTCCGGGTACCCGCGAAACCGATCTCCTCGACCCGTCGAACACGGTCCAGACCGCGCACGCCATCGTGCTCAGCGGAGGTAGTGCCTACGGACTGGCCACCGCCGACGGGGTCATGCGCGCGCTCGAGGCCGACGGGATCGGACTCCCGCTCGACGACCGCGGGCACGTGGTGCCGATCGTTCCCGCCGCGGTGATCTTCGACCTCCCCGTCGGTGCCTGGGACCACCGACCCGGCGCGGACTTCGGAATGGACGCGGTCCGCGCGGCGGACACGGAATTCGCCGTCGGGTGTGTGGGTGCGGGTGTCGGCGCCCGGGCCGGCGCGCTCAAGGGCGGGGTCGGGACGGCGTCGATGACGTTCGACGCCGGTCCCGCGGCCGGCATCACCGTCGGTGCAGTGATGGTCGCCAACCCGGTCGGGGCGGTCATCGACCCGCAGACCGGGCTGCCGTGGGACCTCGGCGAGACCGAACTGGGCCGCCTGGGGTTGCGCCGGCCGTCGGCCGCCGACATCGACTCGCTCGCCGACCTCGCGGCGAAGCACACCGTGCTCAACACGACGATCGGTGTCGTGGCCACCGATGCCGTGCTCGACGCGCCGATGACCAAGCGGCTGGCGATGGCCGGACACGACGGTCTCGGGCGGGCGATCAGGCCCGCGCACTCGCCGCTCGACGGGGACACGATCTTCGGCATCGCCACGGGTGCGGTCCGGCCGTCGACACCGGCGCCGGCGCCGGCGGGTATGCATGCCGACGTCGCCGTGGTCGCCGAGGTGTGCCGGGCCGCGGCCGACGTCGTCCAGCAGGCCATCGTGAACGCGGTCCTCGCGGCGGAACCGGTCGCATCGATCCCCACCTACGCACAGGCGGCGCCGTCGGCGTTCCGCTGACCGGGGTCGTCGCGAACGGCGAACGGAATAGGTGCCGCGGCGACGATGTTGCGCCTCGGAGAACCCGGGGTTCCCGGGTGCGGACACGTCTGGACAGGAGAATGCGACACCGATGCTGAAGATCGGGCAGGAGCTGGTCGACGCCATGGTCGCGCACGCGCGCGCCGACCATCCCGACGAGGCCTGCGGGGTGATCGCCGGGCCGGAGGGTTCCGACGATCCGCAGCGTTTCATCGCGATGATCAACGCCGAGCGGTCGCCGACCTTCTATCGTTTCGATTCGGCCGAGCAGCTCGCGGTGTGGCGGGAGATGGACCGCCGTGACGAGGAACCCGTCGTGATCTACCACTCGCACACCGCCACCGAGGCGTACCCGAGCCGCACCGACATCTCCTACGCCGGCGAGCCCGGCGCCCATTACGTGCTGGTGTCCACGCGCGACCCCGAGACCGCCGAGATCCGTAGCTATCGCATCGTCGACGGTGCGGTCACCGAAGAAGAGATCGAGATCAGGAGCTGAGAATGTCTGTCACCGTATCCATCCCGACGATCCTGCGTACTCACACCGGCGGGGAGAAGCGCGTCGAGGGGTCGGGTTCGACGCTGGCCGCCCTGATCGACGACCTCGAGACGGGCAACCCCGGGCTGAAGGAACGACTCGTCGCGCCCGACGAGAACGGCACCGCCAAACTGCACCGGTTCGTCAACATCTACGTCAACGACGAGGACGTGCGTTTCTCCGGCGGCCTCGACACCCCGATCGACGACGGTGACGAGGTGACCATCCTGCCCGCGGTCGCCGGCGGCTGAGCGTGGCCCGCTACGACTCCCTGATCGACTCGGTCGGCAACACCCCGCTCATCGGTCTGCAACGGCTCTCGCCGCGCTGGGACGACTCCGACGAGGGCCCGCACGTCCGCCTGTGGGCCAAGCTCGAGGACCGGAACCCGACCGGATCCATCAAGGACCGCCCCGCGCTGCGGATGATCGAGCAGGCCGAACGCGACGGGTTGCTGCGGCCGGGCTCGACGATCCTCGAACCCACGAGCGGCAACACCGGCATCTCGCTCGCGATGGCGGCGAAACTCAAGGGCTATCAACTGATCTGCGTGATGCCCGAGAACACCTCGGAGGAACGGCGCTCGCTGTTGCGGATGTTCGGCGCGCAGGTCATCTCCTCACCCGCGGCGGGCGGCTCCAACACCGCGGTCGCGGTGGCCAAGGGCCTCGCCGCGGACAATCCCGACTGGGTGATGCTCTACCAGTACGGCAACGCGGCGAACGTCGCGGCGCACTACGAGGGCACCGGCCCCGAGTTGTACGCCGACCTGCCCGAGATCACCCACTTCGTCGCCGGGCTCGGCACGACCGGAACGCTGATGGGCGTCGGGCGGTTCCTGCGCGAACGCAACCCCGAGATCGAGATCGTCGCCGCCGAACCCCGGTACGGCGACGAGGTCTACGGCCTGCGCAACATCGACGAGGGTTTCATCCCCGAGCTCTACGACGACTCGGTGCTGACCCGCCGCTTCTCGGTGACCGGCGTCGACGCGGTCGCGCGGGTGCGGGAACTGATCGACCTCGAGGGCATCTTCGCGGGGATCTCCACCGGTGCGATCCTGCAGGCCGCGCGCGGTATCGGCCGACGGGCACTGAAGGCCGGTACCCGCGCCGACATCGGTTTCGTCGTGCCCGACGCGGGATGGAAGTATCTGTCGACCGGGGCGTACGAAGGTAGTCTCGACGACGCGGAGCAGGCACTCGAAGGCCAGCTCTGGGCCTGACCCCGCTACCGAGGACTTTCCAGCCATGAGCTCGTACACCCCGCCGGTCGGGCAGCAGCCCGCGCGACGCGCGCGTCCGCTGTGGCTGCGTTCGGCGATCATCACCGCGTGCATCGTCGCGGTGCTGTTCGTCATCGAGGCCATCGACGTGGCGACCCACTACGACCTCGACCAGAACGGCATCGAACCACGACAGGTCGACGGACTGGACGGCATCCTGTGGGCGCCGATGCTGCACGGCGACTGGCAACACCTGTTCGCCAACCTGATGCCCGGCGCGGTGCTGTGCTTCCTCCTGCTGATGACGCGACGGTTCCTCATCGTCACCGGCATCATCTGGGTGGTGTCGGGGGTCGGTGTGTGGCTGTTCGCAGCGCCGTACTCGATCACCGTCGGGGCGTCGGGCATCGTGTTCGGCTGGCTCACCTTCCTCATCGTCCGCGGCCTGTTCAACCGCGATCTGTGGCAGATCCTCGGTGGCCTCGTGCTGTTCCTCGTGTACGGATCGATCCTGTGGGGCGTCCTGCCCTCGGACCCGTTCGTGTCCTGGCAGGCCCACCTGTTCGGTGCGATCGCCGGCGTGTTCGCGGCGTGGGCACTCGCGGCCCGGGATCGACGGAAGCCGGCGGTCACCGCACCGGGGGTCGCGCCATAATCGCGGCGGGCGGCCAGGACGCACCCATCGGGATCTTCGACTCGGGTGTCGGGGGACTGACGGTCGCGCGCGCCATCATCGATCTACTGCCGGACGAGGACATCGTCTACATCGGCGACACGGCCAACGGGCCGTACGGTCCCCTCACGATCCCGGAGATCCGACGCCACGCCCTCGCTATCGGCGACGACCTCGCCGAGCGCGGGGTCAAGGCCATCGTCATCGCCTGCAACACCGCCTCGGCCGCCTGCCTCCGCGACGCGCGCGAGCGATACGCCCCCATCCCGGTCATCGAAGTCGTGCTGCCGGCGGTGCGCCGCGCGGTGGTCGCCACCAAGACGGGCCGGATCGGCGTGCTGGGTACCGAGACGACGATTTCCTCACGGGCATATCAGGATTCGTTCGCGGCAGCACGCGACGCGGTGATCACCGCGGTGCCCTGTCCGCGGTTCGTCGACTTCGTCGAACGCGGTATCACCAGCGGCCGGCAGATCCTCGGACTCGCGCAGGGTTACCTCGAACCACTGCAGCAGGCCGGCGTGGACACCGTGGTCCTCGGCTGCACCCATTACCCGCTGCTGTCCGGGGTCATCCAGCTGGCGATGGGCGACGAGGTCACCCTGGTGTCGAGCGCGGAGGAGACGGCGAAGGACCTCTTCCGGGTCCTCACCGAGGCCGACCTGCTGCACCCGCACACCGGCCGCGACGCCACCCGCGTCTTCCAGGCGACCGGTGACCCGGAGCTCTTCGCGAAACTGTCGAACCGATTCCTGGGGCCGGTGATCGGAGCCGTGCAGCACGTGTGAGGGGTCAACTGCGCATCGCCGCGCACTTGTGACCCGTATGCCGCCGCCCGCGCGCGGAATCGTGGCACAGTGGGGCCTATGCGTCTCACGGTCCTCGGGTGCTCGGGCAGTGTGGGCGGACCGGGAGCCGCGTGCTCCGGCTACCTGCTCTCCGTACCCGGTGAACAACCGGTCCTCGTGGACTGCGGCCCGGGTGTCTTCGGCGAACTGCAGCGCGTCACCGACCCCAACAATGTCGCCGTCGTCCTCAGTCATCTCCACGCCGATCACTGCCTCGATCTGCCCGCGATGCTCGTCTGGCGTCGGTACGCACCACAGCCGGCACGGCGGCGGGCGCCGCTCTACGGCCCACCCGGCACCGCCCTCCGGATCGGCTACGGGTCGTCGGAATTCCCCGGACAGCTCGACGACATCACCGACACCTTCGACGTCCACGACTGGAGCGACGACCAGGAGATCACCCTGGGCGGGATGCGAATCCGGGCGATGAACGTCAATCATCCGCCCGACACCTTCGGTCTGCGGATCACCGGTCCCGACGGACAGGTGATCGCCTACAGCGGAGACACCGCACCGTGCGACGAACTCATCGACCTCGCGGCCGACGCCGACCTGTTCCTGTGCGAGGCGTCGTGGACCCATGCGCCCTCGGAGCGCCCACCGGATCTGCACATGTCGGGCATCGAGGCGGGGGAGGCCGCGACCAAGGCGAACGTCCGAACACTCGCGATCACCCACGTCGCCCCGTGGTCCGATTCGGCGGAGATCCTCGCCGAGGCCCGCAGCACGTTCTCCGGTCCGACGGAGCTCGTCAGCCAGGGACAGGTCTTCGACCTCACCTAGCTGTCGTGTCCGCGCCGGTCGTTACAGTGAGACCCGTGACCACACGAGCTGACGGCAGAGCCGACGACGAACTCCGTCCCATCACGTTCACCCGCGGTTTCACCAGCCATCCGGCGGGTTCGGTCCTGGTGGAATTCGGCAAGACGCGGGTGATGTGCACCGCGAGTGTCACCGAGGGTGTCCCGCCGTGGCGTCGTGGTTCAGGCTTGGGCTGGCTGACCGCGGAGTACGCGATGTTGCCCGCCGCCACCCACGACCGGTCGTCACGTGAATCGGTCAAGGGCCGGGTGGGTGGTCGCACCCACGAGATCAGTCGACTCATCGGCCGGTCGCTGCGTGCGTGCGTCGATCTCGGTGCCCTGGGCGAGAACACCATCGCCCTGGACTGCGACGTCCTGCAGGCTGACGGCGGTACCCGCACCGCAGCCATCACCGGTGCCTATGTCGCGCTGGCGGACGCGATCACCTACCTGCGTGCCGCGGGCAAACTGTCCGACCCGCAACCGCTTTCGTGCGCGATCGCTGCGGTCAGCGTGGGGGTTGTCGACGGCCGCGTCCGGCTCGACCTTCCCTACGAAGAGGATTCGCGCGCCGAGGTGGACATGAACGTCGTGGCGACCGACGCCGGCACGCTCGTCGAGGTGCAGGGCACCGGCGAGGGTGCGACGTTCCCGCGCTCGACGCTCGATGCGCTGCTCGACGTGGCCGCGATCGGAACCGAGAAGCTGTTCGAGGCGCAGCGAGCCGTACTCGCCGAGCCGTACCCCGGCGAACTTCCCGGACGGGCCTGATGCACTCGGTGCTTCTCGCGAGCCGCAACGGCAAGAAGCTCGCCGAGCTCCAGCGCGTCGTCGACGCCGCGGGCATCACCGGGGTCGAGATCGTCGGCCTCGACGCGGTGCCGGACTACCCGGAGGAGCCCGAGACCGGTGCCACCTTCGAGGACAATGCGCTGATCAAGGCCCGCGCGGGTGCGAAGGCCATCGGAATCCCATGTCTCGCGGATGATTCCGGTATCGCGGTGGATGCCCTGAACGGCATGCCGGGCGTGCTGTCGGCGCGTTGGTCGGGCCGGCACGGGGACGACCCGGCCAACAACGCGCTGCTGCTCGCCCAGCTGTCGGACACCCCGGACGAACGACGCGGCGCCGCGTTCGTCTCGGCCTGCGCGCTCGTGCTGCCGGGCGGGACGGAGACGGTGGTGCGCGGCGAGTGGCGTGGGCGGGTCCTGCGGGAGGAGCGCGGGCCGCACGGTTTCGGGTACGACCCGTTGTTCGCCCCCGACGACGAAATCGCCGACGGCCGGTCCGCGGCGGAGCTGTCGCCGGCGGAGAAGGACGGGCTCAGTCACCGCGGAAAAGCGTTGGCGCAGTTGGTTCCGGCGCTGCGGGCGCTCGCGGGCTGACCCCCCTTGCGTCGGCGTCCGGACTCCGATCAGCTCGCGGCGCCGGTGTAGATGTAGACCCCCAGCGTGTGCGGTTCGCCGTCGAGCAGGATGTCCATATCGTCGGCGCCGGCACGTGACATGCCCTGCCGCTCGTAGAATCCGAAGGTGCACAGCGAGTCTGTGTACAGGTGGAAGTCGGAGCGGCCGCGGCTTCGGAGATGGTCGAGGAACGCGCCGTACAGCGCCGCTCCGACGCCGTGTCCGCGCGTCGTCGAGGCGACGGCGAACAGGGTCAGTTCGTCGTCGAGCGACGTGCCCGTCGCGGCGCCGAGCCGGTGGGCCACCGACTCGAAAGCGAACAGGGCCCGCAGCGACTTCCACTGGGGCAGTCCGAGAATCGCAGCTCTGGCGGTATGCGCCCAGAGCAGCGCGCGGTTCTTCGTCCGCTCGCCGAGATGTGGCTCGCCGTCGATCCGTCCCAGGATGATTCCCACCACGCGGCCGTCCTTCACCGCGACGCGACTCCAGGTACTCGCGACGAGTTGCTCGCGGAGGTAGACCTCGAGTGCCGCGTCCAGGACGTGTTGTCCGTGGACGTAGCGGTGGATGTAGAACGCCTCGTCGATGATCTTCTTGACGTCTTCGGCGTCGGTGGAACGGTAGGGGCGGTAGGTGATGTCGGTCATGATCCCTTCTTTGCGTGTGTGTGGGTGAGAGCGATGAGGTCTGCTTCGAGGGCGGCCCGTTCGGTGTCGTCGAGGACGGCTCCCCACAGGGGAGCGGTGTTCGAGCCGTCGGCGGCCGCGATGATCAGTCGCGTGACCGCCGGGTCGAGACCGTCGTCGGACAGCGCGGCGCGCCAGTGATCAGCGTCCTGCTGGGCGAGCGCGGCCGGGCCCGGTTCGTACATCAGGCTGGCGGCCAGCGCGATCTGGTCGCGCAGGCCGGCGGAGTCTCGCGCGTCGGCGAAACTCACCCGAATGTAGGCCCTGGTCAGCCGTCCCGGCGCGTCGTCCTCCTCGTCGGCGGTCCGTTCGACGTTCGACCGGAACTGGGCCATCAGGTCCGCCGCGAGTTCTTCGAGCAGGCCGTCCTTGGCGGGGAAGTGGTAGAGCAGTCCGCCCTTCGACACCCCGGCCGCGGCGGCGATCTCGGAGACGGACACGGCGGCACCGTGTCGCGAAATTAGCCGGGCCGCGGCGTCGAGGATCAACCGTCGGGTGTCGGCGGCACTCCGCCCGGACGTGCGTGCCATCGGACCCTCCGTGCTCGATGTCCCGGGGACTTCCCGGATCGCTTATAACTATACCGTCCAGACGGTACAGTTTCAATGGCCCGTTGATTGTGCGCTCGATCCCGTCGACCGGGCGTCGAAATGCATCGCCTGTGCACGGGGCGAAGCAGAGGGGCGCTCAGCAGCCCGCGTGGACTCCCAACATCCGCGCGACCGAGTCGGGCCAGGGGTACTGGGTCGCTCGATGACGCGCCGCCCGTTCGCGGTCGACGCGGGGGATGCTTAGAACTTGCCGGATCGCGCTCGCGAAGCCCGGGCCAGAGTCCTCGGCAGCTGCGCCGCATGTGTCGTCGACCAGGGTCGCGACTGCCGACGACTGCGACCCGATGACCGGTGTGCCGGCGGCCAGTGATTCCAGCGCGGAGAGGCAGAAGGTCTCGTGCGGACCGGGGGAAAGGGAGATGTCGGCGCTGGCGAGGAGCGCGGCGACCTGACTCCGCTCGGAGAGATGGCCCAGGAAGGTCACGGGTAACCCGCGGGCCAGATGCTGCAGCGGGGCTCGCATCGGTCCGTCGCCCGCGATCACCAGGTGCGCCGGCGTTCCCGACCGATGAAGTCTGCCGAGCGCGGCGATGCTGCGGTCGGCGCGCTTCTCCACCGAGAGGCGTCCGCAGTGTGCGATGAGCGCTCCGGTGCCGTCGGACCACCGTGCGCCCAGGTTCGGGTCGAGGTGCCGGGGGTCGAAGACATCGAGGTCGACGCCGAGCGGGGCGCGGACGACGTTGGTCGCCCTCACGCGATCGAACTCCGCGGCGGCGAAGTCGGTGGTGCACACGACGGTGTCGTAGTCACGGGCGGTGGCCGCGTTCGCGCGGTCGGCCAGTGCACGTGCCGTGCGGCCGGGCATGACCTGGCCGAGCAGTCGGTCGAGGCGTTCATGGGACACCATCGTCGAGTGGACGTCTCGCGCGCGGGCCCACCGGCCGAAACCCCGCAGGGTGAGGCGGTCGGACACCTCGAGGGCGTCGGGACGGAGATGGGTGAGGACGTCGGCGACGCGTCGGGCCGACGCCAGGCGGTAGCCGCCCGAGGCGGGAATCCGCGGCGCGGCAACGGTGATCCGGGTGACGCCCGAAGCGAGCGTCTCCTCACCGGGATCAGCGCCGGGGACGATCAGGACGACGTCGTGACCAGCCCCGACATAGCCGGCGCCCCAGCGGTCCACGGCGGTACGAAGACCGCCGGAGCGGCCGCCGTAGAAGTTCGCTAGCTGGACGATCCGCACGGGGTCCAGTCAGCCGGACCCGGGTGAACGGCCGTCCAGCACGAGGAGATCAGAGGTTGAACTGCGCCTTCACTTCCTTGGTGCGCTTGTGCTCGAACCAGAAGGACAGGAAGGGGATGGTGCCCGCGATCGCGGTGATGATGGTCTTCCCGACGCTCCAGCGGACCTTGATAGCGAGGTCGATGGCCATGATCAGGTAGACGAAGTACACCCAGCCGTGCACGAACGGTACGAAGTCCAGAGCGTGGTTGTCGTAGCCGTAGGTCAGGACGAGTTCGACGACGAGAAGCAGCAACCACACGCCGGTGATCCAGGCGAGGACGCGATACCGCAACAGCGCGCCGCGGACCTTCTCCACCGGGGCGGCGAGGGCGGGGGCGGTGGGGTCGGTCTCGGTCACTGCGGGCCTTTCGATGAGGGGGTGGGTCGGGCGTCGGTGGTGTGCGCGTCGGCGTCGCGGAGCTCGGCGAGATAGCGGTTGTACTCGACCAGCGCGACATCGTTGGCGGGGTCCGGCGATGCCAACGACGACGCGCTGGGCGTGGTGGGGCGCTCGGGCAGGATGCCCTCCGGGATCTCGGCGACGGAGTTCTTCGCCGCGACCTTGCGGGCTTCCTCGGGATCGCTCTCCAGGATGACGAAACGTCGATAGGCATAGATCACGGCCGCGGCGAACGCCGGCCACTGCAGGGCGTAGCCGAGATTGAGTCCGGAACCGGATGCGGACTCATAGCGTGACCACTGCCACCACGCGAGCACCAGGCACACCACCGCGGCGGATACGGCGAGCACCGTGAGCGCGGGCCGGTGGGTGCGGCGGCGGGTGGGGGACATGGCTACGACGGTACCTGGCCTGCGATGATCAGAACGCGGGCGGTAGGGTGGTCGCCGTTACACTGCGTGACTCACACTCCGGCGAGTCGCGCCCACGCGCGAGTGGCGGAATTGGCAGACGCGCTGGATTTAGGTTCCAGTGTCTCAGGACGTGGGGGTTCAAGTCCCCCCTCGCGCACTCTGTGCTTGTTCGGCGCCGGCCGGCCTGACGGCGTCTGTAGGTGAAGCGGAGCGGCATCGATGGTCGACGACACGGGCTCGTCGGCATCAAAGCGGGCGTGGACCTACGCATTGGCACTGGTATCGGTTGTCGCTCTCGCCTTCGTGGTGGTCGGGCTGGTGCTGCCGCCAACCGATCCCGAGCTGACGACGCCGTCCCCGGCGTCCTCGGCGACCGAACATTCCGATTCCGCTGCCGTGAAGACACCGGTTGTCGTCAGCGAGCCGGTCGACCCGAACGCCCCGATCCCTGGATGCACCGTCGTCGAGGCTCCCGACCAGTCGGGCTACACCGCGTACACGGGGATGGGGCAACCGACATACGACAACCCTCAGTTCCCGTGGTTCAACGGGCCGAAGGCGACCGCGATGTCGACAGCGCTGGTGAACGCGCTGCCGGTCGAAGCCGAGATCGAATTCGCGAGTCCGGAGCAGTCATTTGTCTTCCAGCCGATCATCGCCTTCGGCGAGCCGGATCCGGAGCCTCGCGGATTCACTTCGGCCCGAGGCGTATTGATCAATGGTGAGGGCAGAGGCGCTGTTTCGGTCGATGTCCGGCGCGCGTCAGCGACTGTTCCGTCATGTGTGGCAGGGCAACTCGACGAGCGTCGTACGCTGCCCGACGGCGTGGTGGTCGACGTCCACGACACCTGGCAGGAAGTGGACGGGGTGCGCGCGCTGAGCAGGACGGCACGTGCCTACGTGCCCGACGGATCGTGGATCATCGCGCGAGCCGATGACGCGATCGGCGGCAGCAGGCAGGACCACAGTGGGTCGATCCCGCTGACTGTCGACGAGCTGGTCCGGATCGTCCGTGATCCGGGGCTCCGCGTCAGCACTCCGGTCGCCCCGGATACACCGGCGCCGATGGAGGATTGCGCCAACCCGTTCGAGTCGTACAAGGGCCCGTCGGTGACGCGTGGGAAGGCTCGCGCTCTCGATTCCGTTCTCGCAGCGGTCGATCTGGGCGGCGCCCGGTTGCCGCCGATGGTGCCGGTCGGTTCGAACGCGGAGGGCATGCTGTGCACCGGTGTCGCGAACCTCGGAGATGGTGTGGCACTCGAGATCACGATCGTCGGCGGTCAACCGAGGCCGTCTGTGGAACGCCCGGTTCCGGGTCGGGGCAGCCAGAAGACGCAACGCACCCTACTCGACGGCACCGTGGTCCAGACCGACGTCGTGCGGCAGTCGAGGCTTTCGACGACCGACCCACGGCAACAGATCAGGGAGACGACCCATTCGGCGGTGGTGACCCGCCCGACTGGCACGCGCGTCTCGGTGAGTTCGACGGCGGCCTCACCGACCGAGCCGCTGTTGATACAAGAGCTGGAACAGATCGCCCTGACACCAGGATTGGAGCTCTGACCGGTGCCGGCCCGAAGCACGTGGACACTGATTGTCGCCGCGGTGGCCGCGGTCGTGACGGTCTCCGCGGCAACCGTGGTGTGGGTGGACCGGGTTCCGGCCACAGTGCAGAAGATCACCGGAACGACAGCGGCGACACCGGGTTTGGCGTGGTCGCTCGACCCTGCCGACCGGCTGGGTCGCCCCTTCGCGGCTTTCGCCGACCCGCGCGCGGGCACTGCGTACGGGGTCGGCGAACCCGGAATGATCCGGTCCGGCGACACGCTTCTCACCGTCGTCGGTACCCCGAACGAGGGAATGACCCTCGGTGACCCCGTGATGATCGGCATCGACGCGACAAACGGACAGGTTCGCTGGCAGGCTCCGGCACATGACCTCGTCAGCTGCAGTGACGTTCCCCTCCATGGCATGATCTACTGCCACGCCCTGCGCAAGAACCACGAACTCGTCAGCTACGACATCGACTCGGGTGAATCCGTACGACGCAGGGTCTCCGAGAACATCTTCGCCATCACGACCACGTCGGACGCCCTGTACGTCGCTGAGGGCAACGTCGAGGAGGACGACGTGCGAGTCCACTCGGGCACCTTCGACGACGTGTCCGCCCACTGGACCCGCCGACTCGACATGGGCGCCTCCTATGAGGAGGTGTACAGCAGCGAGGCTCTCGCCGTGATCGATGGTGTGGGCCTGGTGCGCACCGGCGGCGACGTCGCGCAATTCGATGCAACGTCGGGCGCAGAATTGTGGACCAACGGCTCACAATGCGTCGGAACGTCGTCACTGCTGCCGGGCGGGTTCCTCGTCCACGCCGACACCGGTTGCCGGTCGGCCGGTCACGCGACCGAGCAACTACTCCGGGATCCGGACGGGAAGGTGATCGCGTCGAGTTCTGCCCCCACCGTGCAACGACCGGGGTACGAGTCCACGACCGACGCCGACCCCGTCCTGCTCGGCGACTCGGCCTACGACCGCGCCACCGGCGACCGGCTGTGGACCAACGGCGACCTCATTTCGCGCGACTCCAACGCAACAGGAACCGTCACAGCGGTCGTCGACGGCGTTGTGTACCTGCTCGACACCAACAGCAGGGTCCGCAGCGAGAGTGGCATCGACCTCCACACCGGGAAACGCCTGTGGCACAACGTGTGGGATGAGTATGCGAACGCCACGGTGAGTCCAGATGCTTACCGTGATGGTCTGTTGGCCGGTAGTGATGGCACCGCCCTGACCGCTGTCGACGTCACCACCGGCGAGGTCGCGTGGACGGCGCCGTTCCTCGCGATCGATTCCGACCCGGAGGCGTTCGCAACCGGCAGTGCACTCGAACCCTACGGCGACGGCTGGATCTTCTCGTCCGACCGTCGGATGATCGGGCTCGCGCCGCTCTGAGTCACAGCTCGCCCGAGATGACCTCGACCGCGTCGTCGTCGGCGAAGACGATCTGATGATCGTCGGTCGAGATCGCCCAGCGGCGCAGTCGGGCGGTGTGCTCGTCATCGATACGGGTCTCGACGGTGGTGTCGCCGGCCAGGTCCGCGAAGTCGTCGACGACCTCGCCCTCCCTTGTCGAACCGTCGTCGAGCGTGACCCTGACCCGGGCCGCCACGGTGACCTCCCCTGGGGCCTCGCCGTCAGCGTGGTCGGCGTCGACCGACTCGTTCTCCGTTGTGCTCATCCGGTTGTCCTGTCCCCCTCGGGTGGCCTCCGACGGTGACTGCATTGCACGTCGGTGGCACACCATGCGTGGACATCAGTTTATCAAAGATGTCCATTGACAGGATGAAGACGGGGAAGGTGCTGATCGGTGGCGGAATCTGCGCGGCATCTCGATTCGACGCCGCCGCAGGGTTTTTCCGCCCTGCCGGCGGAACTCCTTAGGGCAGAACGTAATCGGCGGGGGATCGACAATCAGCCCCGCGGAAGAACAATCGCCAGAGTCCGAAGAATCGGGCTCTGGCGATCAATGTGACAACACGGTGGGCTACATCAGTGTGCGGAGTTGTATGCCTCGACGATGTCGTTCGGAATGCGGCCGCGTGCGGACACCTCATATCCGTTCTCGGCTGCCCAGTCTCGAATCGAGGCATTCACCGACGCACCACTCCCGGCGGAATTGGTCTTCGTCCGTGCGGATGGCGACCGTCGTCGGCCACCGACCCGGGTCGATGCCTTGAGTAGTTTCGCGACTGTCACCTTGCCCTGCTCGATCTTGTCGAGATTGGCAGCGGACACGTCGAGTTCGTAGTCGACACCGAGCCACGACCACGAAACGGTCTGTGCGTCTTGGGGATCGAGTTCGCGACCGTCCAGGTCGTCGACAAAGGTCACCGTCTGAATTTTCGACACGCCCCCAACGGTAGTCGATAGACGCGCGGGAAGCATGGACCTGCGCTTTCCCGGTGTCGGGATTCTCGGGCGAATCGTCCGACATCGCGATTACCGAATGCGCAACACGGAGTCAATCGCGGCCGGGAATGGCGAATCGGGGCGGTTCGGGATGGCGAATGGATTCTTCCGGACGTGACGGTTCCGATGTTCTCGACGCCGATGACCGGGAGGCTTCCGGCTTTCGCGTCGGCTTGATGCGGGGAGTCGAGTCGGTTGTCGTCCGCCGATTGGCCTCCGCGCCGAGTCCGCTGCCCGTCGTGTCGTCGACGCGTAGGCACATCGACCGGATTACGTGGTGCGCGGTCACCAGTCCGTAGGTCATCGGCAGGCCCAGGACCGTGACGAGCAGTCTGGTGGGTCGTAGCGGGCTGTCACCGACGATCGACGGCTCGATGACATTGCCTACTTCCCGGATCAAATGCAGCGCCAGCTTGTACGCATAATGCGCCGCGGTGATCGGTTTGCTGACCGTGAGCTCGTCGAGCGACACGGTCTCCCATGGGTCCGCCCCGTGGCCGATGTTGTGCCCGATGCCGAGAAGGATGTCGAGCGGCGCCCCGCCGAAGATCGGGATCAGCGAACCGAACAACGACGCCGCCAACTCGCCGACGGAGCGGTCCTCCGCCGGGTCGAGCGGAATGAGGTTGTGGTGAATGCGAATTCCGCGCATGGCACCGAGAATTCTGGTGGTCTCGGCCCGGATGCGGGGTGCGTCGGCGGGGTTGTTCTCCTGCGCCTGCGCAGACACATACCGCACCAACCGGCCGAGTGTGAGCGACCCGATCGGCGTACACGTCTCGACATCCGCCAGTGCGAGGTGTTCGGCGATCTCGGCCACCATCGGCGGGATGGGGATGTCGAAATGCACGGTGTCGCTCGCGCGTCCGGCGAGGGCGCGCTGTTCATCGGTGACGCGTGCGAGGCACTGCTCGAGGACCGTTCTCGCGGTGGCCCGCAACAGGGCCTTCACCGCGAATTCCGACGAGAAGACGAAGGCCGTGATGAGCCAGTTGTAGGTGACGAACTGGGCGAGGCCGTCGGCCTCGGTCCCGGCGAACGGGCTCCCGAGGTCGGGTGCCGAGCCGATGAGGAGCCGTGCCGGGACCAGGACGGTGGTGAACATGTAGAGCCACACCGTCTCCACTGCCTGGATGACGGTGATGTTCCCGAGCGGAATCGCCTCGGTGTGGCGGCCGTCGCGGATCTTGAGGAGGTTCGAGACGAGCAGTTGGGAGATCGGGTCGCGGTAGTCGAGTGCGGGATCGTCGTCGTCCGCCCCGAGGGTCAGCGGATGTTCGGTGACGGCGAGGGTCGAGATGTGCAGGCGCCGCATGTCGCGGTGCGCCGCTATCCGACTTGCCCGGGCCGACGCGTGCATAGATGGCGGCAGGATGTCGTACACCGCATCGAAGATCGAGTCGTACACCACTGCAAGGGTCGTGAAATCACCGCTCGCGCAGCGTGTCTCGACGCCTTCGAATGATTTCGGCGTCGGCAGCAGCGGGCGCGTCAGGGTCTCGATGCGCTCGAGTCGTTCAGGGTAGGTCTCGGTCTCCGGGTCGACGGTCGGAGTCAGTTCGTGGACCGGCGTCGCACGCAGGGGTGACGCGGAGAAGG
This sequence comes from Gordonia sp. IITR100, assembly GCF_002009645.1. NCBI lineage: Bacteria > Bacillati > Actinomycetota > Actinomycetes > Mycobacteriales > Gordoniaceae > Gordonia > Gordonia sp. IITR100. The sequence goes on from NZ_MVKV01000015.1 coordinate 34,738, forward strand.
GTGCCGGGCTGCCGAGCACCGCGGCGGTGCCCGACCCGCCGGCAAGTGTGGGCAACGACATCGCCAGTGTGAACACGGCGATCATCCGCAGAACCCATGGCGGTACACCCCGCGCCGCATTGCCCCGACCTGAACTCATGCACCCACTACCCGAATAGTCGTCCGATGACCCGGCGACACCGCCGGCGATCGTGCGCCGCGGCGGCGTCGTGCGTGACCACAGCAGTCCGCGAAGGGAAAGTTAGTCGAACGAAGCTTAAGGTGCGCGGCGAGAACCCGCGCACCGGGTCGGCGAACGGGGATGTCGGCGCGCCGTGCAACGATTCCGGGGTGAGGCGTCGAGCGGCATGGTTGTCGGGAGTACTCGCCGCGGTGCCGGTCGCCGTGGCGCTCGTGTCGTGCGTCGACGTCGAACCCGCCCCGGGCCTCGAGCGCCCCTCATCCGAGCGCACCCAGTCCATGCCCTCGACGACGGGGCCATCGTCACCGCCGGCTGGTGTGTCACCCGATATGCCACCACCGGCGGCCGGCCGTGAACAGGCCGATCTCGCGTCGCTGCAGGTGAAGGGTCGCGCGCCCAAGACCGGATATGAACGGTCGCGATTCGGTAGGGCATGGGACGACGCGGTCGACGTGCAGTACGGCCGCAACGGTTGCCGGACCCGGGAGGACATCCTGCGGCGAGACCTCACCGGCATCACCTTCCACGCCGACGGGTGCCGGGTGCTCGCCGGCACACTGGCCGACCCGTACACCGGTACAACGATGCCGTTCACCCGAGGCGAGGACACCTCGGCGCTGGTCCAGATCGACCACGTCGTCGCATTGTCGGACGCCTGGCAGAAGGGCGCGGCCGGGTGGACCGCGGTCAAGCGCATCGAGTTCGCGAACGACCCGCGAAACCTCCAGGCCGTGTCGGGAGCCGTGAACCAACAGAAGAGCGACGGCGACGCGGCGACCTGGCTTCCCCCGAACAAGTCCTACCGGTGCACCTACGTGAGCCGGCAGATCGAGGTCAAGAAGATCTACGGGCTGTGGGTGACGCCTGCCGAACGCGACGCGATGAGTCGGGTCCTCGCGTCGTGCTGAACCCGTCGAGCCGCGGGCGCGCACGTCGTCGGTAGCGTGGAGACCGTGACCTCGGACCAGGGACGACCCCGACCACTCGCTGATGCCGCAACCGTCGCGGCGCTCGGCGCTGATCTACGGTCGGCGGGGTACAACAACGACGGCGTGACCGAACTGCTCGGCGCCGACGCCCACGATGCCCTCGTCCGCGGAGTCTGGTGGCCCGCCCTCGCAGTGACCCGAGAGGTCACCGGCGAAGACGCGCGGCTGGCGACCCTGATCCGGCTGTTCCTGCTGGGTTCGGACGAACCGGAAAATGCGATCGCCGAGGCTTTTCCGACGTGCAGCACCGATTCGCTCGTCGCACAGGGCGTACTGACACGCGTCGACGACTCACGGGTACGCGCCTGCCTGGACATCCGGCCGCACGCAGACGACACCCGCGATTACCTCGTCGTCGCCGACCAGGACGCCGCGATGCGGCCCGGACCCGTTGCCCGCGACCACGTCCTGGGGATCGGCGGCGCGTCGATCTCGCTGGCCCGGGCCGTCATCCGCGAACCCGTCCGCCGAGCTCTCGACATCGGAACCGGATGTGGCATCCAGGCGCTGCATCTCGATGCGCACTGCGAGCAGATCGTGGCCACCGACACGAACGACCGGGCGCTGGCGCTGGCTGCGGCGACGGCCCGCCTCAACGGGATGTCGTGGGATCTGCGGGCGGGGAGCATGTTCGAACCCGTCGCGGGGGAGCGGTTCGACCTGATCGTGTCCAACCCTCCGTTCGTCATCGGCGCGGGCGGGCAGGACTACATCTACCGCGACTCGGGCGTCGTCGGAGACGGGTTGTGCGAGCAACTCGTCCGCGAGTTGCCTGCCCATCTGAATCCTGGTGGCACCGCCCAGATCCTGGCCAACTGGGTCATCCGCGAGGGCGAGGACTGGCCGGAACGGGTCCGCTCCTGGCTCGCCGGCACCGGACTCGACGCCTGGGTCGTCCAGCGGGAGGTCGCCGACCCCATCAGCTATGTGTCGCTGTGGTTGTCCGATGCCGGTGAGGACGAGGCGACCGCCGCGCGGCGAGGTGCGGAGTGGCTCGAATGGTTCGAGGCCAACGGCATCGTCGCCATCGGGATGGGCTCGATCACCGCCCACGCCCCACTGCCGGGCGAGCGTCGCGAGGCCGACGTCGTGATCGAGGAGATCACCGGAGCGGGTGAAGAAGTCACCGGATACGAGGCGCAGGCGTTCTTGGCGCGACGACGCTACCTGCGGGAGACCTCGGACGAGCAGCTACTGACCCGTCGCCTCTCGGTGGCGCCGGTCATGCTCGAGGAGCACTCGCTCCCGGGTGACGAGGGCTGGCAACAGGTGTCGGCAACTGTGCGCAGGCCCGGTGGTCCGGGCGCCGTACTCGGCGTCGACGAGGTCTCGCGCGCACTGCTTGCCGGCAGTCGGGGGCAGGTCCCGCTGGGCGTACTGCTCGAACTGCTCGCCGGCTTCCACGGCGTCGACGCCGAGGCCCTCGCGGAAGCCGCGTTGCCCGTCGTCCGCGAAGCGATCGGCCGGGGGATTCTCTACGAGGCGACCTGAGAGGGGTTGTGGCGGAGGTGGTTTCGACACGGCTCCTCGCTTCGCTCGGTGCCGGCTCAACCAGCGGGGGTGGCCGGGAAGGTCGCGTCGAGCGCCGCGGCGAGATCCGCGATGAGATCGTCGGCGTCTTCCAGCCCGACGGAGAACCGCAGATGTCCCCACTCGCGGAACGGTTCGGGGTAGGCCGCGACCCGTGGGCCGTCGGTGCCGACATGGACGATGAGTGACTCGTCGTGTCCCAACGACACCGCCGAGGTGATCGTCGTCAGCGCCGCGACGAATCGGTTCTGGGTGGCCGGATCGCCGCGCACCGCGAACGCGATCATGGCCCCGAAGCCGCGGCCGCCGAACTGTCGTGCCGCGAGGTCGTGTTCGGGATGCGACGCCAGACCCGGGTACCGCACGTAGGTGATGCGCGGGTCGTCGTCGAGGAAGGCCGCGACCCGCTCGGCATTGCGTTGATGCTGGGCGAACCGGAGCGGCAGGGTGATCGCGCCGCGGGCGATCAGCCATGCGTTGAACGGCGAGATGACGCCGCCGACGTCGACCATCGCCTGTTCCCGGATCTGCGACATGAGCTCCGACCGGCCGAGCACGGCACCGCCCATGGCGTCGCCGTGCCCGTTGATGTACTTGGTCAGCGAATGGACGACGAGGTCCGCGCCGTCGGCGAGCGGACGGTACAGAGTGGGCGGCGTGAAGGTGGCGTCGACGAGCAGCAGGGCGTCGGCGTCGGCGGCGATCTGCGCCAGCGCGCCGATGTCGGCGACCTTCGTCGTCGGATTGGCGATCGTCTCGGCGATCAGCATGCGGGTGCTGGGGCGCAGGGCGGCCCGGGTGGCGTCGAGATCGCCGACATCGACGAAGGTCGCCTCGATCCCGTACTTGGTCGGCAGCAGTTCCGACCAGAGCTTCCAGGTGGCCTCGTAGGTGGTGTCGGACACCACCACGTGGTCCCCGGCGGACAGGAACGTGAAGAACACCGCGTGCAGCGCGGCCACGCCCGAGGCCAGGACGACGGCGTCGTCGGCCTCTTCCAGTGCGGCCAGCTTGTCCTGCAGCGCAACCTGATTGGCGCCGGTGTTGCGTGTGTAGAACAGTTGCTCGGTGCCCGACCAGCTCATCGCCTCGGGTTCGGGCGGGAGGTGATACGAGTTCGCCATCGTGATGGGCGTCCGCACCGACGGGCCCGACGAATCGTTTCCGGCGTGCACGCTGCGTGTCATCTCACCCGTCACGGATGAACTCCCATCGGCTCGGTCGCACGTGTCCCGGCCGGCGCTGTTCCGGCCCGGACTGGCCCGTCTCGTTCTGGCCCGTCTTCGGCTGTCCCGGTCCGGTCGACGCCGGGCAGGTCGTCGACGACCGGTCGGGGTTCCCGGGTGACGTCCGAGCTCTCCGGGGTGGGGACGCCGGGCTCGGGGCCGGGGACGATGTCGGGTCGATGCGGACGCACGAGCCGGACCATCCGCAGCGGTAGTTTGTGCAGTTTGTCGACGTGAGCGAAGTACCGGAACTCGGCCCACCCCCAGCAGGCGGCGAACACCAGGAGCGCGACGGCGTCCATCGTGACGGTGTTCCAGGGGCGGTGTGCGATGTGGATCGGCACCACGACGAGGGCGATCGCCTGGATGACGTAGGAGTCGAGACTGCGGGTACCGGTCATGACGAGTGGGCGCAGCCAGTTGTGATGCCACCACCTGAGCAACAGTCGGAAGATCCCGTAGACGGCCGGAATGGCCAGATAGGCGCCGATCGCGCGGGCCGGGCGGAAGTCGAGTTTGTCGGCGACCGCCGGTTCGAGATGGGCCCACGGCCCGTAGTCGATGCCGAAGTGAAAGAACAGTGCCACCGCGAGCGCGACGGCGACGATCGCGATGATCCAGCGGTCGACGAACTCCGTCACACGCCACTGCGACCAGTTCCAGCCGATCACCAGTGCCGGGACGAACATGATCTGCCAGCCGGCGACGTTCTGGATGTGCGGTGCCGCCTGGTAGGCGCTCAGATAGAACCAGTCGGGGGAGTGGACCAGCGAGATCAGGTACAGGGCGATCGAACCGGCGAGCACCCAGCGCCACCAGCCCTGACGCAGGAGGGGGAACAGCCCGAAGGCGGAGATGAGCAAGACCATGTACAGCAGCAGGATGTTGCCCCCGCTGGGCAGGTAATCCATGGTCAGCGCCAGGCGCAGGCCGTCACCCCACCCGTCGACCGGCAGCAGGAGTGTCAGCCATCGGTGACCGGCCAGGGCGGCCGCGACCGCGACGAGGGCGATCGCCAGCTGGCACAGATAGAGGACGACGATCCGCTTGGCAAGACGCTTGTATGCGAAAGCCAGCCCATGGCGAGCGACCCATCGTTGATAGACCAGACCCAGCACGACGCCCGAGAGCATCACGAACGCGGACATGCCGTCGACGTACGGGAAGGCGTGGGTCGGGGTGGCCAGCACGGACTCATGCGCGAAGTGCGCGGTGATCATGCTCCAGATGGCCACCCCGCGGGTGGCATCGATGGCCAGGTCTCGTTTCATTGACTTGCACGATAGACAGCGCCGCGGCCCGGGGGCATCCCGGGCCGCGGCGAGTCGTGAGAGATCCGCTCAGGTGTAGAGGTCGGCGATCGCTTCCTTGTGCGCGTCGTGGATGACCTTGCGCTTGAGCTTCATGGTCGGGGTGAGCTCACCGGTGTCGATGGTGAAATCGGTGTCCAGGATCGAGAACTTCTTGATCGCCTCGGCGTTGGAGACCTTGGTGTTCGCCTCCTTGACCGCGGCGTCGATCTCGGCCTTGAGATCGGCGTTCTCGACCAGGTCCGAGATCGGGGTGTCGGCGGGCAGGCCATGACGGTCCAACCAACCGGGCACGGCCTCGGGGTCGATCGTGATCAGCGCGGCGATGAACGGCTTGTTGTCGCCGACGACGAGGCATTGGCTCACCATCGGGTGCGCCCGGATGGTGTCCTCGAGCTGCGCCGGGGAGACGTTCTTGCCGCCCGCGGTGACGATCAGTTCCTTTTTGCGGCCGGTGATGAAGAGGTAGCCGTCGTCGAGGGTGCCGATGTCACCGGTGTGGAACCACCCGTCGCGGATCGCGTCGTCGGTGGCGGACTGGTTCTTCCAGTACCCACCGAACACGACCGGCCCCTTGAGCAGGACCTCGCCGTCGTCGGCGATGGCGACGGTGACGCCGGGGATCGGGCGTCCGACCGAACCGACCTTCTGGTTCTCCTCGTTGTTGGCCGTCACCGCGGCCGTGGTCTCCGACAATCCGTAGCCCTCGTACACCGGGATGCCGACGCCGCGGAAGAAGTGGCCGAGGCGCGCACCGAGCGGAGCGCCACCGGAGATCGCTCCCTCGCACTGGCCGCCGAGGGCGTCGCGCAGCTTTCCGTACACGAGCTTGTCGAAGACGGCGTGCCGGAGCTTCAGGCCGAGGCCGACCTTGCCGGCTTCCGTCGCCTTGCTGTATTCGATCGCCGTGTCGGTGGCCTTGTCGAAGATCGACCCCTTGCCGCCGTCGTAGGCCTTCTGCTTGGCCGAGTTGTACACCTTCTCGAACACGCGCGGCACCGACAGCACGTAGTTCGGCTTGAACACGCCCAGGTCCGCGACGAGGTTCGTCAGGTCGTTGGTGTGGCCGAGGATCACGCCGTTCTCGACGCAGCCGACGGCGACGACGCGGGCGAAGATGTGCGCCAGCGGCAGGAAGAGCAGCGTCGACTTGCCCTCCCGCATACCGGCGCCGACCGCGTCGCGGGTCGCGGCCGTCTCGGCGAGGAAATTCGCGTGCGTCAGGACGACGCCCTTCGGCCGTCCGGTGGTGCCCGAGGTGTAGATCAGCGTGGCGGCATCCGACGACAACGCATTCGCCTGACGCTGGTCGAGGTCCGCGTCGGCGGTCTTCGCGCCGCGCTTGGTGACCGTGGGGAGCGCGTGGTCGTCGATGACCAGGGTCTCCTTGAGGGTGGGCGTCTCGTCGATGACCCGGAGATGGCGGGTGTAGTGCTCATGGTTCTCGACGAACAGCAGCTTGGCGCCGGAGTCCTCGAGAATCCACTGGACCTGGTCGGGGGCGGACGTCTCGTAGATCGCGACGGTGCACGCCCCGGCGCGCCAGATCGCGTAGTCCAGCACGGTCCACTCGTAGCGCGTCGACGACAGGATCGCGACGCGGTCACCGGCCTGCACACCCGAGGCGATCAGACCCTTCGCGACCGCGTCCACCTCGTCGGTGAAGTGCTTGGCGGTGACGTTGACCCACTGGTTGTGCGAGCGCTTGCGGAAGAGCGGCATCGTGGGGCGCTCCGCGCGGTAGCGCAGGATCGTGTCGACGGTCGTCGCCTTGTCGTCGATCGTCAGATCGGACGGGGTGGCGTACTGCTGCTGCATGGCACTCCTGAGACGGGAGAACAAATGGACATTCCGGACACCGGTGTGCGTGTGACCGGGACCGATGGCCGGATGAGTGGCACTGACAGTACCAGTATTCGTTAGATGCATCACACCGGTGACCGAACGTGGCTCGTGCCCTGCTCAGGGGGCTGGTGCGACCCCGCCCGGGCGTGATGCCGACTTTCTGGTGGACGGCCATTACAGTTGAGGGCGATGAATGAGACTTCCGCCGCATGAGTACCTCGAATCACGGCGAGCACGACGCCCCCGCCGACCCGCAGGTCGGCTCGTTCGACGACCTCGAGATCGACCCGCGGGTACGCGCGGCCATCACCGACGTCGGCTATGAAACCCCGTCGCCCATCCAGGCGGCGACCATCCCGCCGCTCATGGACGGACGCGATGTCGTCGGCCTCGCGCAGACCGGTACCGGCAAGACCGCCGCGTTCGCCATCCCGATCCTGTCCCGCCTCGACACCTCCGCGCGTACCCCGCAGGCGCTGATCCTCGCGCCGACGCGAGAGCTGGCACTGCAGGTCTCCGAGGCCTTCGGCAAGTATTCGGCGCACATGCCCGAGGTGAAGGTGCTGCCGATCTACGGCGGGCAGTCCTACGGCGTCCAACTCGCGGGTCTGCGTCGCGGCGCGCAGGTCATCGTCGGCACACCCGGTCGGGTCATCGACCACCTCGATCGCAAGACCCTCGACATCTCCGGTCTGGAGTTCCTGGTCCTCGACGAAGCCGACGAGATGCTGACGATGGGCTTCGCCGAGGACGTCGAGCGCATCCTCGCCGAGACCCCGGACACCAAGCAGGTCGCGCTGTTCTCGGCGACCATGCCCAGTGCCATCCGGCGCCTCGCGCAGAAGTACCTGAACTCGCCGCAGGAGATCACGGTCAAGTCCAAGACCGCGACCGCGCAGAACATCACGCAGCGCTATCTCCAGGTTTCCCACCAGCGCAAGCTGGACGCGCTGACACGCTTCCTCGAGGTCGAGACCTTCGACGCGATGATCGTGTTCGTCCGCACCAAGCAGGCGACCGAAGAACTCGCCGAGAAGCTGCGCTCTCGCGGGTTCTCCGCGGTCGCCATCAACGGCGACCTCGCGCAGGCGCAGCGGGAACGGACCATCAACCAGCTGAAGAACGGCTCGATCGACATCCTCGTCGCGACCGATGTCGCGGCCCGCGGGCTCGACGTCGACCGCATCTCGCATGTCGTGAACTACGACATCCCGCACGACACCGAGTCCTACGTGCACCGCATCGGCCGTACCGGGCGCGCCGGCCGCTCGGGAAACGCGCTGCTGTTCGTCTCGCCGCGCGAACGCCACCTGCTGCGTGCGATCGAGCGCGCCACGCGGCAGACGCTGACCGAGATCGGCCTGCCCAGCGTGGACGATGTCAACGCACAGCGGGTCGCGAAGTTCGCCGACTCGATCACCCAGAACCTGTCGTCGGACAACCTGGATCTGTTCCGCGGGCTGATCGAGAACTATGCGCGGGACAACGACGTCGCGATGGCCGACATCGCGGCCGCGCTGGCGCTCGAGACACGTGACGGCGGTTTCCTGATGACCCCGGACCCGCCGCAGTCGGAGAAGCGCTCCGAGCGTGAGCGTGCTCCGCGGCGCCCGGGCGCGAGCTTCGCGACGTACCGCATCGCCGTCGGCCGCAAGCACAAGGTGTCGCCCGGTGCGATCGTCGGTGCCATCGCCAACGAGGGCGGCCTGACCCGTGCCGACTTCGGCAACATCAGCATCCGCGACGACTTCAGCCTCGTCGAGCTTCCCGATGATCTCGACAACGAGACCCTCTCGTCGCTGCGGCACACGAAGATCGGGAAGAACCCGATCGACATCCGCAAGGACATGGGCGCACCGCGCACGCGCGGGGGCGCAAAGCGCGGGGCGGGCGGGCACGGCGGCGGTCGGGACGGTCGTCGTGGCGACAACTGGGGTAAGCGTCCGTCCCCGCGTGTCGCGGGGCGCGGCCGCCATTCCTGACCCCGACGGTTCCGCTGCGGATCGCCTACCAGAAGGAGCGCATGACTGCGCCCTTCTGAGAGCTGTGTGAGAAAACTTGTCAATTCGAGATCGTTCCGTAACCTGGTCGACGGGGGTCATTACGCCACGGCCGTCACCCGATGGCCGTCGCGAACGCATGAACACGGACAAATTCGAGCAACAGGATTGGTGAGTCACCGGTGTCAGTGGTGAATTCGATTTCGGCAGTCGAGGCAATGAATCACAGCCGCGAGGGGAACGCGGTCGTCGTCGACGCGCGTCCCCAGGTGGTTCGGCATCAGGGGAGTCTGCCCGGTGCCCTCGTGGTCGACCCGACCGAGGTGCCGAAGCGGTTCACCCCGACTCCGTCGGGCACCTTCCCGGTGATCCGCGACCGCGACACCGAGATCGCCGTGGTGTCGGTCCGTTCAGAGGCCCCGCGGATCGCCGAACAGATCGCCGAGTGCGGATACACCAACGTGCGCTATGTCGACGGCGGATACCGCGCGCTGCGTTCGAGCTCCGTCGGCTGACCGGCTCGGTGTCGGGAATCCGGCCGACCCGCGCGGAGGCACGGAGTTCCTCTGACCAGCGTCTTGTAGCGTAGGAGTCGCCGGCGACGAGAGGAACACATCGGTATGCAGGATGACACGCGCGAGACGTTGCGCGATCAGGTCACCCGGCTGATGACGTTTCTGGCCGATCTCGTCCGGTCTCGCTCCGGAGACGTCCACGACATCTCCGACCACCCCGGCCATGTCTGGGTCGGTCCGTCCACCGCCGTCGCCGTCCGGTCGAACGCGGTGCCGGGCCAGGTGGTGGTCGAGGTCGGTCCGGACGACCCCGACGCCGCTCGGGCCTGCGCGGTCCATGCCGAATTCGCCGCGTTGGTCGACGCGCTCGGCGCGGAGCCCGAAGAACTCGAACTCGTCATCGCGTCCGCACTGGTCACGGTGCGGGACGCGACAGACGCTGACGCCGACCCATTGGTCCGCGAACATCTCCTCAGTCAGGTTCTGGTCGCCGACCGCGACGCGGACGACACGATCCGGTTCTCGCTCGGGGCGGGCTCGTCTCCCGCAGTTCGCGATACCCATCTGCTCGCTGCTCTCGACGGTCTCGATCTCGCGGGCGCGGTCGGGATCCGCGGCAAGCTGTCGGCGCAGACCTCGGTGCTGTCGCCGAAGACCTCCGAGCTGATGGCCGAGTGGCGCGAGGCGATCGAAGTCGACGCCGAGCGTGTGTCGTTGACGGTCGAGAGCCGGCCCGCGGTGGTCCTCCGCCGTCGCGGGGTGGGGAGTTCCCCCGCGTTCTACGACGCCATCATCGACGACCTGCGGGACGAGGAGTCGGAGGTACCGGTCGCACTGACCCAGCTCGTCCGCCCGATCGAGGCGCCCGACCGACTCGCCGCCCTCCGCGCCCCCGGCGTCCTCGATCCAGCGGACCTGGTCGCCGATGCGCTGTTCCCGCTGCCGTCCAATGCCGAACAGCGCGATGTGCTCGCCCGGCTCGGGTCCGACACCGGTGTGGTGGTCGAGGGTCCGCCCGGAACCGGCAAGACCCACACCATCGCCAACGTGACCTCGGCCTTGCTGGCGAAAGGACAGCGCGTCCTGGTCGTCAGCGAGAAAGCCCATGCGCTCCACGTGCTCCGGGACATGCTGCCGCCCGCTCTGCGGGCGCTCACGGTGTCGATCGCCGACGTGTCCCAGGACAGTTCCGAGGGCATCGTCGATGCGGTGACCGAGCTCGCCGAACGCAAGGCGTCGTTCACGCCCGGGGTCGCCGACGCGGAGATCGCCGACCTGGCCGCGCGCCGCGATCACGCTCTGCGACAACGGGATCAGCTGCTCCGCGAACTCTGGGACCTCCGTGCGGAAGAGACCGAGGTCCACGAATGGGTCGCGGGGGACTATCGGGGATCCCCGGCGGAGATCGTCCGCCGGGTGCGGGCAGACGCCGCCGCGTTCGACTGGCTGCCCGGGCCGGTCCACGGCGCGGTGCCCCCGCTGGACTCGGCCGAGTTCGTCCGGCTGGCAGACCTGCTCGCGAGCACCGGTGGCTCCGGATCGCGTCTCGCGCAACGGTTCGTCGACCTCGACCACCACCTGCCCGAGCCGGCGGAGATGGACTCCATCTGCACCCGGATCGCCGCGCGGCCCCGCGAGCCGATGGCCGGCGCCGGGACGCTGCTGTCGGTGCTCGACGGGGTCGACAGTGACCGATTGGTCCGGATCAAGGACATCTGCGACGAACTCGCCGTCGCCTCCGGCGAGGTGGCGTCGTACCCGGAGCCGATCGTCGACATGGCGGACCGGCTGCTCGCCGGACGCGCCGCGCACCTCTGGTCGCGGGTGACGACGCTGTCACCGGTCATCGCCGAGGCCGCTCGTCGGGACCGTGACCTGGGCGCGCATGCGGTCGTCGTCGACGGGGCGCGGCCCGGCGACGCCGCGTTGTTCGACGCCGCCGCCGACTTCCTGCGAGACGGCGGTCAGTGGCGGGGACGGTTGCGGCGTTCGCCCGAGCAGCGCGCGGTCGAGGAGTCGCCGGTGCGGGCCACCGTGGACGGTCGGCCTCCTCGCGACGAGGCCTCGTTGCGCCGGGTCGCCGATCACCTCACCGTCATCGACGCGGTACATCAGGTGCATCGCATCCTGGCGGACCTGCACGTCCCGGTGGACGCGTCGGGGTCGCGGTCGGCGCAGCTCGACCACCTCGTCCGCCTCGACAACCAACTGGCGTGGATCTCGAGGCTGCTCACCGGCCGGGAGCATCTCGTCCGTGAACTCGAGGCGATCAGCCCCGGCGGCCCGAGACCACGCACCGTCGCCGAGGCAGCCGAGGTGGCCCATCAGGCGCGATCGGTCGCGGCCGCCAACGACGCGGTCCTCGCCGAACAGGAACTCGCCGACCGCGTGTACGGCCTGACGACCGAACTCGAACAGGGGCCGTCGCCGGAGGGTGACGCGCTGCTCTCGGCACTCGCCACGGCCGACCCGGTCGCGATCCGAGACGCGCGGCGCGCGTTCGCGGCCGCCGCAGCCGAGGCCGACGAGCAGAATGCCCTGGAGCTTCTCGGGCTCCGATTGCGCAGCCGGGCACCCGAACTCGCGAAGACGATGTGGTCGAGCGCGCAGGACCCGATCTGGACCGAACGCGCCCGGGACATGGGCGCGGCGTGGGCGTGGCGGTTCGCCCACACCTGGGCGGAGGAACGCAGCGATCCGTTCGCCGAGGACCGGCTGCAGTCCGACCTCGATGCCGTCGAGGTCGACATCGCGGCCCTCACCACCCGGCTGGCCTCTGCGCGCGCCGTCCGCGAGGTGCTGGCGCGCACCACGGCCGGCGAGTTGCAGGCCGTGCAGTCCTACCGCGACCACATGATCAACCTGGGCAAGGGATCGGGCAAACATGCCAATCGTTTCCGACGCGCGGCGCGCGAGGCCATGGCCGAGGCGCGCAACGCCGTGCCCGCCTGGATCATGTCGATCAGCCAGGTGGCCGAGACCCTCCCACCGCGCCGCAACTCCTTCGACGTCGTCATCGTCGACGAGGCGTCCCAAGCCGACATCACCAGTGCGTTCCTTCTCTGGCTGGCCCCGCGCGTGATCGTCGTCGGTGACGACAAGCAGTGCGCGCCCGTCGGTCTCAGCGGCACCAGCCTCGATTCCGCGTTCGCCGAACTCGATGCCACGCTGCCCGACCTCCCGACATACCTACGCGACGGGTTGACGCCGCGGTCCAGCCTGTTCTCGTTGTTGCGCAGCCGTTTCGGCAACGTCGTGGGACTGCGGGAACACTTCCGGTCCATGCCCGAGATCATCGAGTTCTCGTCGCGCCAGTTCTACGGGTCCGCGCCGCTGATCCCGGTGCGCCAGTACGGTTCCGACCGGCTCGAACCATTGCGGACGGTCGCGGTCGACGGAACGGCCACCGGGACCGGCAACGGCATCAGCAACGAGGCCGAGGCGGCCGCCATCGTCGACGCCCTCCGGGGGTGTCTGGTCGATCCGGCATACGACGATCTGGACTTCGGTGTGATCGCGTTGCAGGGCGTCAAGCAGGTGGAGACGATCGAGAAGGCGCTGCGCGCCGCGATCGACACCGACACCTGGCGCTCGCGGCGTATCCGCGTCGGCTCACCCCCGGATTTCCAGGGAGACGAGCGGCGCGTGGTCTTCCTGTCGATGGTCGTCTCGGACGCCGGTGCGATCTCCGCGCTGACCCGCGCGGAGTCCCAACGCCGGGTCAACGTGGCGGCCACCCGGGCCATGGACCAGTTGTGGCTGTTCCATTCGATCGGACTCGACGAGTTGCGCCCCAACGACCTTCGTGCCTCGCTGCTGTCCTATGTGTCCGCCAATGAGGGTCCGTCGATCGGAGCCATGCCGTCCGACGTGCCCGACGATCGCCGCGTGAGCCCGTTCGACAACCTCCTCGAACAGCGCGTGTTCAACCGTCTCGCGGCGCTCGGCTATCACGTGACCCCGAAGGTCACGGTCAACAACCGGATCGTCGACCTGGTCGTGTTGGGGGCCGATGCGCGCATGGCCGTCGAGTGTGATGCCGACGAGTTCGCCGGGACCGCGCAGCAGGCGCGGTCGGATCTGGAGCGCGAGCGTGAATTGCGCCGTTGCGGTTGGGAATTCGTCCGCGTGCGCGAGTCGGAGTTCGAACTCGATCCCGACCGCGTGCTCGATCATGTCGCCGCCGTGCTCGACGAGCGCGGGTGCAAGCCGGGGTCGCTCGTCGCGGTTCAGACGACGGACGACGCCGGGAGATGGCAGCCGATCGATCTCACCGCGGGGGAGTGACGCCGCACCACGTCAGCCGAGTGACGCGAGCAACGCCGGCAGACCGACGGCGGCGGGCATCCGCAGACTGTGGGTCACGATGTCGGACAGCGCGGACGGCGACGGATTGAACTCGATGACCGGGATGCCCGCGCGCACCGCGCGTTCGGGTAGCGCGGCTGCCGGGTAGACGATCCCGCTGGTGCCCACGACGAGCACCACCTCGGCCGCACGGAACGCCTGATCCGCTCGCTGCCAATCCGATTCGGGCAGTGCTTCGCCGAACCACACGATGCCGGGCCGCACCCTCCCGCCGCAGCGCGGACAGGTGGGCGGGTCGACGCGCGGGTCGTCCGGTGCGGTACCGGTGTCGCCGGGATCGGGGAATGCGCCCGGGCCGTCGTACGGGGTCCCACAGACCGAACACCGGGGGGCGAACAGGCTGCCGTGCAGGTGGCTGACGACGTCGCTGCCGGCCCTCTCGTGGAGATCGTCGACATTCTGCGTCACGATCATGACGGTGCGGCTCGTGGCGAGTTCGGCGAGCGCGCGGTGGCCCGCATTGGGCTGCGCGGCAAATACTTCGCGTGCGCGCCAGCGGTACCACCCCCAGACCAGTGCGGGGTCGCGCGCCCACGCTTCCGGGGTGGCGAGTTCGGCGGGATCGAACTTCTCCCACAAACCGGTCTGGGCGTCCCGGAAGGTGGCGATGCCGCTCTCGGCCGACATACCCGCGCCGCTGAACACCGTGATCCACTCCGCGCGGCGCACGAGGTCGGCCACCGCGTCCGGAATCCGGGTCCCGGCCCCGGTGTCCGGGTCGGGCTCGTCGGCGAAGGTCATCCGACGGACTCGATCCCGGCGCGCACCGCAGCGGCGGTCTCGTCGGGGTCTGGGTCGCGGCGGACGAGGAAGCCCTTGGCGAAACTCAGCTTGTCCCCGTCGTGTCTGGGGACGACGTGCAGGTGGGTGTGGAAGACGGTCTGGAAGGCCGCGCGGCCGTCGTTCAATGCCAGGTTGACCCCGTCGGCGGACACCGGTCCGGTCTTCATCGCGGTGGCGACTCGTTGGCCGGCGCGGAAGAGAGCGGCGCCGAGGGTCGGGTCGAGGTCGTCGAGCCCGGAGGAGTGGACCCGGGGCACGAGGAGGGTGTGCCCGCGGGTCACGGGCCGGATGTCGAGGAACCCGAGGACGTCGTCGTCGGAGTAGACGATGCGACCCGGGGAGGTGCCCGCGATGATGGCGCAGAAGATGCAACTGCTCATGCGGCCGACTCTAGTGGGGTGTCTCGAGGGCACTCGGCCTGCGGCACGGCTGGACCGCGACGCGCAAGGGTGCCCCACATCACATAACGATTTGATAACGGTTGACCGAGCGAGAGTTCGGGCGCACGCGTACCCCTGGGTATGTTGCCTGGCCTGGCGGTTTTCCGACGCTTCCCATGGCGGTTGACACGGTGCCGAAAGTTACCCGCGCGGTTACTGGTCGGTATACCGACAGGTCACCGACAAACATGAGGGTTCCCTCACTTTCGTGTGTCATCATTGGTGTCACGTTCACGCCGACGCCGGCTCCGGACAAAACCGGTGCGCGCCAATGTTGTTGTGCGGCAGGCGTGTTCCTTTGTTGTACCAGCTAGTTCGACCCGGCGGTGTCGCCACCGCGGCCGGTCGTGCGCGACGGCGGCGAGACCGATCACTGTCAGCGCACGGAAAGGCCGCTGCCGACAGCGTTTATCGCGCCGCCGCGAGTCGCAGACCAACCGCACAACACCCACAGACATCTACTGCACCGCACCTACGCACTCCGCAAGTCCACACTCTGAGACCGACCACCACAGAGGAGTATCCGTGACCGTCGACCAGTTCCGCTCCGGCTCGCAGGGCGCCGCCAACGCAGAACGGCCCACCACCACGCTCATCGAGCGGCTCACGCAGGGCGAGCCCTACGCGATCAGCTTCGGCGGGCAGGGCGGCGCATGGCTGCCCACGCTGACCGAGCTGGTCGTCGACGCCGACCTGGAACACCGGGTCGCCACCATCGTCGATTCCGCCGAACGGCTCGTCGAGCCGGTTGCCGACGAACTCGTCGTGGCACGGGTGTCCGGGTTCCACCCGCTCACCTGGGTGCACGCGCACGACGCAGGTGAAGACGTGCCCGCCGAGGCCACTCTCGCCGATTTCACCCTCTCGGGTCCGGGTGTGCTGCTCACCCAGCTCGCCGCCGTGGAGGCACTCCGCAAGCAGGGCCTGGACACCGCCGTGCTCCCGCCGAAGGCCGTGGTCGGGCATTCCCAGGGCTCGCTGGCCACCGATGCGGTGGGCGCCGACGGCCGGATCGCCGAGTCCGGTCAGGGCCTGCTGCTGGCCGTCGCGCACCTCATCGGCGCCGCCGGTTCGTTGACCGCGCGTCGCCGCGGGCTGGGTGTCACCACCGACGGCACGCCGATGCTCGCACTGACCAACGTCAGCCCGGCTCGCGTCGACGAGATCCTGGCGCAGTACCGCGCCGGCCTGTCCGACAACGATCTGACGACCGCCCCGGTGGTCGCCATCAAGAACAGCCGCACCGCCGTCGTGCTGTCCGGGGCACCGCGGCACCTCGCCGCGTTCGCCGCCCTCTGTGAGCGGGTCGCCGCGACCGAGGCCGACGAGCGCAAGCGCAAGCTCACCGGCGGGGCGCCGTTCGCGCCGAAGTTCGACCACCTGCAGGTGTCGGTGGCCTTCCACCACCCGGCGATGGCAGAGGCTGTCGAGCTGGTCGGCCAGTGGGCTGACCGCTGCGGCATCGACCGTGACCTCGCCACCCGCCACGCCCACGACATCCTCGTCGGGCACGTCGACTGGGTCGCCTCGGTCGACTCGATCGTGGCCGGCGGCGCCAAGTGGGTCCTGGACTTCGGTCCCGGGGACATCGCAACCCGTCTCACCGCATCATTGGTCCGCGGGCAGGGCGTCGGCCTGGTGCCCGCCGCGCTGCGAGTCGGACAGCGCAACCTGTTCAGCCCCGGCGGCGTGCCCGAGGTCGCGACCCCGTGGTCGCAGTTCGCGCCGACCCTCGTCGAGCTGCCCGACGGCCGTACCGTCGTCGAGACCTCCTTCACCCGCCTCACGGGACGTTCGCCGATGCTGCTCGCCGGCATGACGCCGACGACCGTCGACCCGGCCATCGTCGCCGCCGCGGCCAACGCCGGACACTGGGCCGAGCTGGCCGGTGGCGGTCAGGTCACCGAGGAGATCTTCGCGCGCAACATCGCCACGCTCACCGATCTGCTCGAGCCGGGACGCGAGGCGCAGTTCAACGCGTTGTTCCTCGACCCCTACCTGTGGAAGCTGCAGCTCGGCGGCAAGCGCATCGTGCAGAAGGCCCGCGCGCAGGGAGCCCCGCTCGACGGCGTCATCGTCTCGGCGGGCATACCCGAACTCGAGGACGCGGTCGCGCTCGTCGACGAGTTCGTCGAGGCCGGACTCCGGTTCGTCGCCTTCAAACCCGGCACCGTGGAGCAGATCCGGTCCGTCGTGCGCATCGCGGCCGAGGTTCCGCATCACCCGATCATCGTGCAGATCGAGGGCGGCCGCGCCGGTGGCCACCACTCGTGGGAAGACCTCGACGACCTGCTGCTCGCGACCTACGGCGAGCTCCGCGCCCGCCCGAACGTCGTGATCTGCGTCGGCGGTGGCATCGGCACGCCCGAGCGCGCCAGTGAATACCTCACCGGCAGCTGGTCGGCCGGCTACGGCTACCCGACGATGCCGCTCGACGGCATCCTCATCGGCACCGCCGCCATGGCGGCCAAGGAGGCGACGACCACCCCCGAGGTCAAGCAGCTCCTCGTCGACACCGCCGGCATCGACGAGTGGATC
The DNA here is from genome assembly GCF_002009645.1 of Gordonia sp. IITR100. Lineage (NCBI taxonomy): Bacteria > Bacillati > Actinomycetota > Actinomycetes > Mycobacteriales > Gordoniaceae > Gordonia > Gordonia sp. IITR100. Next base: position 52,463 of record NZ_MVKV01000015.1, read on the forward strand.
GGCGCCGGTCACGCCACCGCCGGAATGGCGTCCGGCCGTTCGCAGCTCGGCGCCGACATCCACGAGGTCGACAACACCGCGTCGCGGTGCGGCCGGCTGCTCGACGAGGTCGCCGGTGACGCCGACGCCGTGGCCGCCCGCCGCGACGAGATCATCGCCGCGATGGCCGACACCGCGAAGCCGTACTTCGGCGACGTCGCCACCATGACCTACCGCGAGTGGCTCGACCGGTACGCCGCGCTGGCCGTCGGTGACGCCCGCGGCGAGCAGGTCCCGTGGGCCGACATCACCTGGCAGCAGCGCTTCGTGGAGATGCTGCAGCGCACCGAGGCGCGCATGCACCCGCAGGACTCCGGGCCCATCCCGACGATGTTCGCCGAGGTCACCGCTGCCGCCGATGCGTATGCCGCAATCGACGCGCTCGGCAGCGTGTACCCCGAGATCGACACCGACATCCTGCATCCCGCGGACGTCGCGTTCTTCCTGGAGCTGTGCCGCACCCCCGGCAAGCCCGTCAACTTCGTGCCGGTGATCGACAAGGACGTGCGCCGCTGGTGGCGCAGTGACTCCCTGTGGCAGGCCCACGACCCGCGCTACGGCGCCGACGCCGTCTGCGTCATCCCGGGGCCGGTCGCCGTCGCGGGCATCACCCGCGTCGACGAGCCCGTGGGCGAACTGCTCGATCGGTTCGAGGCCCGGGTCGCGTCCGATCTGCAGGCCACCGGCGAGCGCCCGGTCGCCGTCGCCTCCCGGCACCGGGCCGGGCTGGCCGAGGAGGCCGGCGTGCTGACCTCGGTGCTGGAGTCCGACGACGTCAGCTGGGCCGGCCGGATCGTGGCGAGCCCGATCGCGCTGCTCGGCGATCGCGACGCCTGGACCGTGGTCGGACCCGAGCGGGCCGAACACGCCGTCAGCGGCGCCGTCCTGGAGCAGGTCTCCGCCGACTCCGACGCCACCCGTTTCGACCTCGTCGTCCCCATCTCGGGCGCTTCCGTGCGTATCCCGCTGCTGGCCGGCGAAAGCCTGCGCGACGGTGGTTCGCCGCTGGTGGGCCTCGACGACGCGTCGACCGCGATGCGCGAGATCCTCACCGTGGCCGCCGGCGGCAGCCTGGCCGAGGTGACCGACGGCGTGTCGGTCACGACCGTCTCCTGGCAGCCGGATTCGGTCGCCGATCACGCTGCGGTGACCGGGTTCTCCCTGCCGCCGCACCTGCGCCCGACCACCCCGACCGACCCGTTCGGTTTCGCCGTGCCCGACACCCTGGTCGGCGCGTGCTGGCCGAGCGTGTTCAGCGTCATCGGCGCCGCCCGCACCGATTCCGGTGACCCGGTCGTCGAGGGTCTGCTCGACCTGGTCCACCTCGATCACGCGATCGCGCTGACCGGGGAGATCCCCGCCACCGCAGCCGAACTGACCGTCACCGCACGGACCGGCGCGGTCCGGGATGCCGACGTCGGTCGTGTCGTCGAGGTCACGGTGGAGATCGCCGGACCAGCCGGCCCGATCGCGACGCTCGAGGAGCGTTTCGCGATCCGTGGGCGTCTGGGCGCCGCCGAGCTCACCGACCCGGCCCGGGCCGGCGGTGCACCCGCCGCCGAGCAGTCGGCCACCCGCAAGCTGCTCCGGACGGCCACCATCACCGCGCCGAACCGGATGACCGGTTTCGCCGTCGTGTCCGGTGACCGCAACCCCATCCACACCGACGCCGCAGCCGCGAAGCTGGCCGGTCTCGGCGACCCGATCGTCCACGGGATGTGGCTGTCGGCCGCCGCGCAGCAGGTCGTCACCGCGACCGACGCGAAGAATCCGACGCCATCGCCTCGTCCGCTGATCGGCTGGACCGCACGCTATCTCGGCATGGTCCGGCTCGGCGACCGCATCTCGGTGCGCGTCGACCGCGTGGGTCTCGACAACGGCAACGAGGTCGTCGAGGTCAGCGCCAAGGTCGGCGACAACCTCGTGATGAGCGCGACCGGTCTGCTCGCCGCGCCGCGGACCGTCTACGCGTTCCCCGGCCAGGGCATCCAGAGCAAGGGCATGGGACTCGACGCCCGCTCGCGGTCGAAGGCCGCCCGCAAGATCTGGGATCGTGCCGACAAGCACACCCGTGCGGCGCTGGGCTTCTCGATCCTCGCCGTGGTCCGCGACAACCCGACGACGCTCGTCGCCAACGGGACCACCTACAACCACCCCGACGGCGTGCTGTACCTGACGCAGTTCACCCAGGTCGCCATGGCGACGCTCGGTGTCGCGCAGATCGCCGAGCTCAAGGAGTCCGGTGGCTTCGTCGAGGGTGCCATCACGTGTGGTCACTCGGTCGGTGAGTACAACGCGCTCGCCGCATGCGCCGGCGTCCTCCCGCTCGAGGCCGTCCTCGAAGTCGTGTTCCAGCGCGGCGAGGCCATGCATCACCTCGTCCCGCGAGATGAGCAGGGGCGCAGTGACTATCGGATGGCCGCCATCCGGCCGAGCCAGTTCGGTCTGGCCGACGCCGAGGTCACCGACTTCGTGTCCGGCGTGGGCGCCGCGGGCGGCGAGTTCCTGGAGGTCGTCAACCTCAACCTCCTCGGCTCGCAGTACGCGATCGCCGGCACGGTTCGCGGTCTCGAACTGCTCGAGGCCGAGATCGACCGGCGGCGTGCGGAATTCGGGGGCAAGCGCGCGTTCATCCTGATCCCGGGCATCGACGTCCCGTTCCACTCGAGCGTGCTGCGCGCCGGGGTCCCGGAATTCCGCGGCAAGCTCGCCGAGCTGCTGCCCGCCGACATCGACATCGACATCCTGATCGGCCGCTACATCCCCAACCTGGTGCCGCGCCTGTTCAACCTCGGACGCGACTTCGTCGAGGAGATCGCGGCGCTGGTGCCGTCGGATCCGCTGAACGAGGTCCTCGCCGACTGGGACGCCTGGGAGGCGACCCCGAGCGAACTGGCCCGGGTGATCCTGATCGAGCTGCTCGCCTGGCAGTTCGCCAGCCCGGTGCGGTGGATCGAGACCCAGGAACTGCTGTTCAGCGGTCCCGAGCGGAACGGGCTGGGAGTCCAGCGCTTCGTCGAGATCGGTCTGAAGGGCGCCCCGACGCTGTCGGGTCTGGCCACCAACACCCTCAAGCTCGACGACTACGCCGCGGCTACCACCGAGGTGCTCAACGTCGAGCGCGACACCGACACGATCCTGGCCAAGGACGCCGGGCACGAGCCCGACGAGGACGAGCTCGACGTTCCCGCAGCGGCCGAGACGTCGGCGGCGGACGCGGCTCCGGCCGCCGCGGCGGCGCCCGCGCCTGCTGCTCCCGCGGCACCGGCGGCACCCGCCGGCGGCCCGCGTCCCGACGACATCGCGTTCACGCCGTCGGATGCGGTGAAGTCCGTGATTGCGCTGTGGACCAAGATGCGCGTCGACCAGATCGGGTCCGCGGACACAATCGAGGCGCTCTGCGACGGTGTGTCGTCGCGTCGTAACCAGCTGCTCCTCGACATCGGCGGCGAGCTCGGACTCGGCGCCATCGACGGTGCCGCCGAAGCCGACATGACCGCGCTGTCGTCGACCGTGGAGACCCTCGCCCGTGGCTACCGGCCGCTGGGTGCGGTGCTCACCGATGCGGTCAGCGACCAGGTCCGCAAGGTGCTCGGCCCGCTGGGCAAGCGCCAGAACTACATCACCGACCGCGTGTCGGGTGTCTGGCAGCTGGGTCCGGGGTGGGGTCTGCACACCACCGTCGCGCTGGCGTTGGGCACCAGGGACGGCGCGTCCGTCCGCGGCGAGGCGCTGGGCAATCTGCTCGACGGCCCGCTGACGGACACCGATTCACTCGACACCCTCATCGACAAGGCCGTGTCCGCGGTGGGTGCGGACAAGGGCATCCCGGTCGGCAAGCCGGCCGCCGAATCCGGTGGTGGCGCAACGGTCGACGCCGCGGCGCTGGGAGAGTTCACCGAGCAGATCACCGGCCGGTCCGGCGCGCTGGCCTCGGCCGCGTACACCCTGCTGGACAAGCTCGGACTCGCCGAGGTCGCCGATCTCGCCGAGGCCGTGGCCGACCCGAACGCCGAGCTCGCCGAGCTGGTCAGCGCCGAACTCGGGTCGGACTGGGCCCGTACCGTGGCGCCGGCCTTCGACGCGGCCAAGGTCGTCCTCATCGACGACCGGTGGGCAACCGCCCGTGAGGATCTCGTCCGACTCTGGCTGACCGACGAGCAGGACCTCGACGCCGACTTCGACACCATTGTCGGCGGGTTCGCCGGAGCCGGTGACACCGTCGCCGACCACGCCACCTGGTGGCAGGGCAAGGCCCTCGCGAACGGAAACGCCGTGCACGGCCGCATCTTCGGCGCGATCGCGCACGCTGCGGAGAATCCCGAGAAGGGTGCCTACAGCCGCGAGATCGCCGTGGTGACCGGTGCCAGCAAGGGTTCGATCGCCGCCGGCGTGGTCGCCGGGTTGCTGGCCGGCGGCGCGACCGTGATCGCCACGACGTCGCGCCTGAACTCCGACCGTCTCGCCTTCTACAAGAAGCTGTACCGCGAGAACGCCCGGGCCGGTGCCGCGCTGTGGATCGCTCCCGCGAACATGGCGTCGTACGCCGATGTCGACGACCTCGTCGGCTGGCTCGCGGGGGAGCAGACGGAGAACCTCGGTGGCACAACGGCAGTGGTGAAGCCGGCGATGAAGCCGACGCTGCTGTTCCCGTTCGCCGCACCGCGGGTCGCCGGTGATCTCACCGACGCCGGCGGTCGCGCCGAGCTGGAGATGAAGGTGCTCCTCTGGTCGGTGGAGCGGCTCATCGGCGGTCTCGCCGAAGTCCATTCCGATCACGACATCGCCGCCCGCGTGCACGTCGTGTTGCCCGGTTCGCCGAACCGCGGCATGTTCGGCGGCGACGGTGCCTACGGCGAGAGCAAGGCCTCGCTCGACGCACTCGTACAGCGCTGGTCGGCCGAGGAGTCCTGGGGTTCCAAGACGACGCTCGCCCACGCACTGATCGGCTGGGTGCGCGGCACCGGGCTGATGGGTCACAACGACGGGATGGTCGACGCGGTCGAGGCGGCGGGTGTGCGCACCTGGAGCACCGACGAGATGGCGGCGAACCTGCTCACCCTGTGCAGCCCCGAGCAGCGGTCGGCCGCGGTGAGTGCGCCGATCCTGGCCGACTTCACCGGCGGCCTGGACAGCTCGACCGACCTCAAGGCGATCGCGGCCACCGCGGCGGCGGCCGCCGAGGAGTCCGCGGACACCGACGAGGAGTCGGCGACGACCGTCGCGGCGCTGCCGGCACCGGCGCGCGCCCCGAAGGCGATGCGTCCGCAGTGGCCGTCGATCGACGCCCGACCCGAGGACCTCGTGGTCATCGTGGGTGCCGGCGAGCTCGGCCCGTTCGGTTCGGCCCGCACCCGCTTCGAGATGGAGGTCGACGAGAAGCTGTCGGCCGCAGGCGTTCTCGAGCTCGCCTGGAACACCGGACTGGTGCACTGGGATTCGGCGCCGAAGCCGGGCTGGTACGACACCGCGTCCGGAGACCCGGTGCCGGAGAGCGAGATCGCCGAGCGGTACCACGACGAGGTCGTCGCCCGCTGCGGTATCCGCCGCTACGCCGACGACGGGGCGATGGTCGACAACACCTCGCCGCTGCTGACCTCGGTCTTCGTCGACGAGGACCTGACCTTCACGGTCAACTCCGAGGCCGAGGCGCGAGCATTCGCCAGTGCCAACCCGGAGAAGACCCGGGTCACGCAGAACGCCGACGGCGACTGGCAGGTCACCCGGTTGGCGGGCACCGAGATCCGCGTTCCGCGCCAGTTCGCGCTGACCCGGACCGTGGGCGGTCAGATCCCGACCGGTTTCGACCCGACCCGCTGGGGCGTCAGCCCCGACATGGTCGAGTCGATCGACCGGGTCGCCCTGTGGAACCTGGTGGCCACGGTCGACGCCTTCCTGTCGTCGGGCTTCACGCCGAGCGAACTGATGCGCTGGGTGCACCCCGGTCTGGTCGCCAACACGCAGGGCACCGGTATGGGCGGCATGACCTCCATGCGCGACCTGTACGTCAACACCCTGCTGGGCGAGGCCAACGCCAACGACATCCTGCAGGAGGCCCTGCCGAACATCGTTGCGGCACACGTGGTCCAGTCGTATGTCGGTAGCTACGGCGCGATGATCCACCCGGTGGCGGCATGTGCGACCGCAGCTGTGTCGGTCGAGGAGGGCGTCGACAAGATCCGCCTCGGCAAGGCGCTGTTCGCGGTGGCGGGCGGCTTCGACGACCTGGGTATCGAGGGCATCGTCGGCTTCGGCGCGATGTCGGCGACCGCCGACTCGGCGAAGATGACCGCGCGCGGCATCGACGATCGCCGGTTCTCGCGTGCCAACGATCGCCGACGCGGCGGGTTCGTCGAGTCGGCCGGCGGCGGCACGATCCTGCTCGCCCGCGGCGATGTCGCGGCCGAGATGGGTCTGCCGGTGCTCGGTGTGGTCGCGTGGGCGCAGAGCTTCGGCGACGGTGTGCACACCTCGATCCCGGCTCCGGGTCTCGGTGCCCTGGGCGCGGCTCGCGGGTCACTGTCCTCGCCGCTGGCACGTGCGCTCGGTTCGCTCGGCGTCAGCGCCGACGACGTGGCGGTCGTGTCCAAGCACGACACCTCCACCAAGGCGAACGATCCGAACGAGTCCGAACTGCACGAGCGGCTCGCGGCGGCCATCGGCCGCGGCAAGGGCGCACCGCTGTTCGTGGTGTCGCAGAAGTCGCTGACCGGTCATGCCAAGGGTGGCGCGGCGGCCTTCCAGCTCATCGGTCTGTGCCAGATCCTGCGTGACGGCGTGATCCCGCCCAACCGCAGCCTCGACTGTGTCGACGACAAGATGGCCGAGTACCCGCACCTGGTCTGGCCGCGGGAGACCCTTCAGCTCGGCGAGCGGTTCCCGCTCAAGGCGGGCCTGTTGACCAGCCTCGGCTTCGGTCACGTGTCCGGACTGATCGCGGTGGTGCACCCGGAGGCGTTCATCGCCTCGCTGAACCCGGAGGAGCGCGACGCCTACCGTCAGCGCGCCGACGAGCGGACCCGCCAGGGTAGTCAGCGCTTCCTGCAGTCGATCTGCGGTGGCGAGCCTGCCTACCAGCGTCCGCCGAACCGTCGCTTCGACGAGTCGGTCGACGAGCACGACGCCGAGGCGGGCATGCTCCTCGATCCGCAGACCCGTCTGGACGGCGCCGACGTCTACGTCGCCGGTGAGCCGGTGGCGGGTGGTCGGTGACACCCGGTGAGGCGAATGGCGCGAGCGACTACCAAGGGATGAGCGTTCTCGGTGTGGGAATCGACATCGTGTCGATCCCGGAGTTCGGCGAGCAGCTCCGGCAGCCGGGTACGACGTTCGCCGACCGGTTCACGGTCGGCGAGCGTCGGGACTCGGCCGCCGGGACCGGCGACGACGCCCGGCATCTGGCCGCCCGCTGGGCGGCCAAGGAGGCGGTCGTGAAGGCGTGGTCGGTGAGCCGCTTCTCGCGGTCGCCGCTGTTGCCGCTGATCCGGCACAGCGACATCGAGGTCGTGACCGACACGTGGGGCCGTCCGGCCATCCGTCTGTCGGGCGAGATCGGCGAGCATCTGCGCGACACGACCGTGCATGTGTCGCTGACCCACGACGGGGACACCGCTGCGGCGGTGGCCATCCTCGAGGGCAGGTAGCCCCGCGCGGCTCTCAGACCGTCGTCGACTCCTCGAGCAGCAGATAGCCGGCGAGCATCCGCTTGAGTTCGGCGACGGTCTCGTCGTGGTCGTGGCCGTCCTGTACGGAGAAGCTCAGGAGCGAGTAGGCCGTGTGGACGAGCACCTGGGACATCATCTCGCGGCGTTCGCGCTGCGACGGCGTGAGCGGCGCGATGATCCGCGCGACCTGTTCGGCGAGCACCCGTTCGTTCAGCGACGCCGTGGCGCGGGTCGCCGGTGTCGACTGGACGGCCAGCCACACCGCCCGCCGCGACGGGTCGGTGCGCCACAGGGCCGCCAGGTGATCGAGGAACTTCTCGAGCAGGCTGGGCCACTCCAGGGACGGCACCTCCGAGGAAAACGCCGTGAGTTCCTCGCGGACGTCGACGGTGTCCTGGCGGTCCAGCTCGCACACGATGACGTACTTGTTCGCGAAGTACTGATAGAGCGTGCCGATGGGGACCTCGGCCCGGGTCGCGATCTCCTCACAGGTCAGCGATTCGAACCCGACGTCGATCAACAGCTCGCGTGCTGCTTCGAGCATCGCCTGGAACTTGCGCTTGCTGCGTTCCTGAGTGGGCCGCTTGCGCGGCACCAGCGGTTCGGCGGACTCGGGCATCGGGGCCGGCTCAGACGGACAGGTCGCGGCGCAGCTTGGCGACGTGTCCGGTGGCCCGGACGTTGTACTGCGCGAGTTCGATCGTGCCGTCGGCGTCGACCAGGAACGTCGACCGGATGACGCCGGTGACGGTCTTGCCGTACATCTTCTTCTCCCCGAATGCGCCCCACTCGGTGAGCACCTTCTTCTCCGGGTCGCTGAGCAACGGGAACGTCAGGCCCTCGGCCTCGACGAACTTCGCCAGCTTCGCGGGCTTGTCGGGGGAGATGCCGAGGACCGCGATCCCGGCCTCGTTCAGCTCGCCGAGGTTGTCGCGGAAATCGCACGCCTGCTTGGTGCACCCCGGGGTGGCCGCTGCGGGATAGAAGTAGACGACGACCTTGCGGCCGGCGTAGTCCGACAACGAGACCGGGTCGCCGTTCGCGTCGGGCAGCGTGAACGACGGCGCCGTGTCGCCCACGGACAGTCGGGTGGTGGTCTCAGCCATGAGAGCCAGGCTAGTGCATGGCGACATGCCCGGATGCCGGGATGTCGTAGCATCGAGTCGCTGCCATCTGGCGGTTCGTCCCCGGCGCCGAGAGGTCGTGCGGCGGCCGGGAAGTGAGAAGACCAACGAGAAGCGCCGGAAGGATGCAACGTGGCCGGAGATACCGAACGTATCGAGCAGGACATCGCCAAGGCCCGTGAGGACCTCGCCAGCACGCTCGACGCGCTGGCCGAGCGCGCCAACCCCCAGCGGCTCGCCGACGACGCCAAGTCGAAGGCTCTCGCGACACTGCAGACGCCTGCGGTGAAGTACGCACTCGCCGGGGTCGGCGCCCTGGTCCTGCTCGTCGTCGTCCGCAAGGTCGCCTCGCGATGACCCGCTGATCCAGCAATCGGCGGCGCGACCTCGTCCGCACGGGCCCGTCGAACGGCAGAAGCCACTCCGACCAGGCGATTTCACTTCTGCCGCGGGGGTCCTGTAAGGTTCCATCTCGCACCGCCAAGCGCCATTAGCTCAATTGGCAGAGCAGCTGACTCTTAATCAGCGGGTTCGGGGTTCGAGTCCCTGATGGCGCACAGAGTACTCAAGACGCCTCGCATCGAGCGAGGCGTCTTGTGGCGTCTCAGACGGTTTCGACCGCGGCCGGTGGTCGATGAACGGCAGATGAACGTTCGGCGTTTCGGGTGCGCAACACGCCGCTCGAATGGATGACGGCCGAAGCGTTCGGTCCGATCTCTCGTACACTGGTCCGCGACATCGGGGTTCGGAATGTCCGTTTCGGATTCGGGGTGTGCAGTGTTCTCAAGGTTGCGGGGCAGCGTGACCGACCGGTTCGGGGTCGGGGCGTCGACAGGCGGGAGTGAGATGGGGATCGGTCGTACTCGGCGGATGCCGCTGATCATCAGCGGTGTGATGTTGGCAATCGTCGCGCTGGTGACGTCGTGCACGCAGGAGGCGTCGTACTCCGACAACGTCAGCAGTTCGAGTCTCTTCGACGATCTGCTCAAGCCGGGTCTCGAGATCACCGAGTGGGCCGAACGTCCCCTGAACGACAACGCCGTCGGCGTGCAGCCGGGTGCGCCCATCAAGGTGAAGACCAGTGAGGGCACCATCAGCCGGGTGCTGATCAAGAAGTCCGACGGCACCCCCGTCAAGGGCACCCTCGCCGACAACGACACGGTGTGGGTCAGCAACGAGGCCCTCGGCTACAACCGCACCTACACCCTGGAGACCGACGCGGTGGGCATCGGTGGTGCGGTCACCAAGAAGGTCACCTTCACCACGAGCAGCCCCAACAACCTGACGCAGGCGTATCTGACACCGAGTCCCGGCGAGACCGTCGGTATCGGACAGCCGGTCGCGGTGAAGTTCGACGAGCCGATCGCGGATCGTCGTGCGGCGCAGCGCGCCATCCGGATCACCACCGACCCTCCGGTCGAAGGGGCCTTCTACTGGATCAGCCCGAGCGAGGTCCGGTGGCGGCCGGCGGAGTACTGGAAGCCGGGCACCAAGGTGCGGGTCGCGGTCAACACCTACGGCATCGACCTGGGTGACGGACTCTTCGGCCAGGAGAACGTGCGGACCAACTTCACCGTCGGACGCTCGATGATCGTCACGGCCGACGACAACACCAAGCAGGTCGTCTTCGAACGCGACGGCAAGGTCATCCGGACCATGCCGACGTCGATGGGCAAGGCCGGCGACGAGACCGACAACGGCATCTACCTGGTCTCGGACAAGCACGACCACATCATCATGGACTCGTCGACCTACGGCGTGCCGGTCAATTCGTCGAACGGTTACCGCACCCCGGTCGACTACGCGACCCGGATGTCCTACAGCGGCATCTTCTTCCACTCCGCACCATGGTCGGTGTGGGCGCAGGGCAACACCAATACGAGTCACGGCTGCCTGAACCTGAGTCCGGAGAACGCTCTCTGGGTCATGGAGAACACCCTCCGCGGCGACCCGGTCATCGTGAAGAACACCACGGGCGGAACATTGTCGGGCACCGATGGTCTCGGCGACTGGAACATCCCATGGTCGGTGTGGCGCAAGGGCAACGCCGACAACGCCTGACGCTCAGCACGCCTTCGGACGCCACCGAACCGCAGCGCGGTCGGTGGCGTCCGTGCGTCAGCGGGACCCGACGCGGAACGTGCGACTCGTCCCAGAGACGGGCCTCGTCGACCCGTTCGCATCGCGGCTGTCCCCGAAGTAGCGGATGCGGTACATCCCGGACGCGTCCGTCGGCGACCGCCAGGTGATCGTGATCCGCGACGTGTCGGTGCTGCCGGCCGGGCGCGCCCACCGGAACTCCGTGGACCAGTCGTTGTCGTCGGCGACCGTCGTCCACTCGCTGCCGGTACGCCGCTGCACCTCGAGATAGGTCCGGCCGTGCCGGAAGTCGTTGTTGGGATGCGCGCCGACGAACTGCACGGTCACGATCGAACCGGGGCGGTACGTGGCGTCGGGTTCACGCAGGACGTCGCCGTAGCGTCGGCCCGGTATCGGACGGTCGGCGGGGACCGGGGGCACCAGGTCGGGTTGCAGTCCGGACTTGTCGACCGGCGCCGGACCACGGCCGATCCGGCGTCCGGACGACATGGCCGCGGCGAGCGCGGCGAACTCCTGCAGGTAGGCGGACAGGGTGTACCGCCCGAATTGGGTCTCGCCGCCTTCGTAGTGCTGCAGGTCGTATTCCTCGGGCGTCGTGACGTACTGGGTGTAGGCGTTCGCGAACCCCTGCACGAGGACGTTGTCGACGTCGGTCCGCAGTTCGTCGGCGACCACTCGACGCAGCCGCAGACCCGCGACGACGGTGACCTCGGCGGGTACGGCGACGAGCACGAGTTCGCCGATGCGCATGAGCTGCAGCGGCACCACCGCCGGGATCCAGCCCGAGGGCGGCAGCAGACCTAGCGGGAACGCGATCAGTTTGGGCGCCTGCATGTCTCGCATCCACGGTACGATCGGCGGGACGCGGTCTCCGCCGAGCGCGGTGACGAGGGGATTGGTCATGCCCTCCACGAGGAAGGGGAGCGGTTTCTCGTAGTTGTCCTCGCTGCTGGTCGCGACCGCGCCGGCACCCATCATCGCGGGGGTGGTCGACGCCGGTCGGCCGTCGGGTGTGTAGGTACCGGAGATCCGGACCGCCGACATGTCGACGTACCGCACGATGGAGTCGACGCCGCCCCGGGTCATCGGGCGGGCCGCCTCGAAGCCTCGCCGTCCGGCGACGTACTGACGCTCGCCGATGAGTTCGCAGTTGCGTCTGTTGTCCGATGTCGGTCCGCGCGGATCGAACTGCGCGAGTGCGAGGTTCGGCGTCATGTCGCCGGAGTTGGTCTGTGGGAACGCGGCCACGAACCCGGGCTGGGTGCGCTCCCACAGGTGGCTCGCGTAACCCTTGTTGTCGCCGGCGATGAGGACGTTGCGGTCGGTGAGAGACGTGCCGTGTGTCGGGAACCAGGTGATGGCACCGACATCCCGGCCGCCGGAGGCGTCGTGCCGCCGCAGTCGTAGCACCGTCACCTGAGGGTCGATCGCATCGGGGAAGTGCCGCTTGTCTGCCGACGGGTTCGCGTCGAAGGCGACCCGGGATCGATTCCGGCTGGCGTCGTGCAGTTCCTCGCGGCCGATCGTGACGCTGCCGGGCGCGAGATTCTCGTGCGCGCGAACGATCGCGGCGAACATGCCGTCGATCTCGGCGTCGTAGGAGTTCTTCTTGAACCCGAACGCGGCGAGCGAATACGCGTAGTCCCAGGACGTGCCGCCGCAGGAGGCGTGCGTGTGCTGTGCATTCAGATTCACGTTCGATTCGGTGTACAAGGAGCCGAATCGGTTGCGCAGCTTGACCATCAGGCCCATGTGGTGCGACTGGAACAGGCACGCGAGGTCGGCGGTCAGGAAGACGACGCGCTGCCCGGTGGCGGGATCGACGATGATGTAGGCCCGCGCCCAGCAACGCTGCAGGAGCCCGGCCGCGACCTGCTCTGGATTCGAATACCCCATCATGCCCTGGCCGGCGACCGCGCCCGTGACATCTCCGATGCCGCAGCCGACGAGGTAACTCGTCGACCCCGGGGGCGACGCGCCGGCCGGGGCGGCGGACAGGCCGGACCCGAGCCCGGCCGCGGCGGCGGTCGCGGCGGCACCGGCCATCAACTGTCTGCGCGTGAGGTCCACGTGCCGTCCTTCCGGGCGTCGGACGACACCGGCAGACGTGCGGTGTCATCGCGGCACACACCCTGACGGCGCGGCCGTGTGGTCGAGATCAGTTCAGGACGTCGAACTCAGTCGTTGTCGTCGCCGCCCGGGATCCCGATGATGAACCCGATCCCGATGATGATGCACGAGATCAGGGCAACGGCAGGCATGACCCAGTAGGAAGGCATGTGGTGAACGTTACTGCGAGGCATGCCCATGCGCCCGGCTTCGGGGACTTTCGGGGACGAAGGTCCCCGGTCGGGTGCGACCCCGAAACGACGGGCCAGATGTAGCTCTTCGTTGCGCCAGGAGCAACGACGCACTACATCTGCGTGCCCGACTGGAGTCCGGCCAGTGCGTCGGCCAGATAGTCGTCCTCGGCCTCGTTGCCGGGCAGGTCGAGTGCGCGGCGGTACGCGTCGGCCGCACTGCGGTCGTCGCCCAGTTCGCTCAGCGTGAGGGCACGGGCGATGTGAAAGGGCCGGAACCGGTCGAGTTGTGTGTCCGGCTGCAATCGATCGAGCATCGCGATACCGCGCGCTGGGCCGTACGCGCGTCCGACGGCGACTGCGCGACCGACGCGCACCACGGGTCCGGGATCGTGCACTTCGAGTAGTCGGTACAGGACGGCGATCTGGGTCCAGTCGGTCTCGTCCGCGGTGGCGGCCTCGGCGTGCACGGCCGCGATCGCCGCCTGGATCGTGTACAGACCGGCGTCTGCTTGTGCCGCAGCGTGTTCCGCGAGCGCGACGCCCTCGGCGACGAGCGCCCGGTCCCAGAGCCGGCGATCCTGGTCATCCAGCGGAACCGGTCGGCCGTCGGAGTCGAGTCGAGCCGGCCGGCGGGACTGGGTGAGCAACAGAAGGGCGAGCAGTCCGGTCGTCTCGGCGTTGGGGAGCAGTGCGCGCAGGGTGCGCGCGAGGGCGACGGCCTCGCCGGTGAGATCGTCGCGGATGTGCGCGTCCCCGGTCGAGCGCGCGAACCCCTCGGAGAACAGCAGGTAGATGACTCGCAGGACCCCGCCGAGCCGACGCGGGAGATCGCCGTCGCGCGGCGGCGCGAACGGAACACCCAGCGCGCCAATTCGCTTCTTGGCGCGCACGATTCGCTGCTGGGTCGTCGGTACCGGGATCAGCAGCGCATGCGCGACCTCCGCGGTGGTCAGCCCGGCGACGAACCGGAGGGTGAGCGCGACTCGATCCTCGGCGCGTAGCACGGGATGGGCGCAGGCGAAGAACATGCCGAGGCGTTCGTCCGGCAACCCCGGTGGCGGCGCCTCGGCCGGGTCTCTGAACTCCGCAGGGGTGGAGGCACGTTCGCTCTCGGTGTGCAGGCGGGCCAGTTTCCCGGCGAGGACGGATTCACGCCGCACCACGTCGAGCGCCTTGCGTTTGGCCGTCGTCGTCAGCCATGCCTCCGGTGAATCCGGGACTCCGGTACGCGACCAGGTGATCAGGGCCTGCGCGATCGCGTCCTGCAACGCGTCCTCCGCGAGGTCGAGATCGCCGAACTTCTTCGTGAGCGTGGCGAGTACACGGGAACGGACGTCGCGATCGACGGCCGACACCGCCCGGCGGGCCACGGACCCTGCGGAATTCGTGGCCGCCGAACGGTGTGAATTGTTCGTCATCGCTCAGTACGGTGCGAGCGGCCGGATCTCGACATGGCCGCCGGGCGCCGAACCGGGGCTGCGGCGGGCCCACTCGATCGCCTCGTCGACGTTCGCGACGTCGATGACGTACACCCCGCCGACGAACTCCCGCACCTCGGCGAACGGCCCGGACGACGCGACCACCCGCTCGCCGCTGTCGTCGGTGTGCACCACCGCGCGCTCGTCCTCCAGCGCGAAGGAGTTGACGACGACACCGGCCTTGGTGATCTCCTCGTCGAAGGCGAAGAACTCTTCGGGGCTGGCGCCACCGTCCTCACCACAGGCCGGATCGTTGACATGTCCCATGAGCAGCAATGCGTACTTCATCGTTCCTCCAGTCTCGGCCGACTGATGTGGCCATGATGCCGAACCGGATCGGTCCGACACCATGGTGACGTACGGCGATTCCGGATATCGACAGCAAGCCGGGGAAGAGACCGCAGCACCAAAAAGCCCCGCCTGCGGATCGCAGACGGGGCTTCGTCGGGGTGGATGACGGGACTCGAACCCGCGACAGCCAGGATCACAACCTGGTGCTCTACCAACTGAACTACATCCACCATCGGCGTCGGAAACCTGGGCGTCAGCGCCGGGTCTCAGAGCCATCAACACTCTAGCGGGTCGGTGCCGCAGAACTCCAATCGGTTACCCGACCTGCGTGTTCAGGCGGGGCCGAGGTCCTTGACGATCTCGGCGAGGGCATCGGTGTCCGGGCCGGGGGCGGGCACGAACGCCGCGGCGCGGTAGTAGCGGAGTTCCCGGATCGACTCGCGGATGTCCGCGAGGGCCCGGTGCGCGAGCCCCTTCTCGGGCTGGCCGAAATAGACCTTGGGGTACCAGCGCCGGCACAATTCCTTGATCGAGCTGACGTCGACCATGCGGTAGTGCAGGTAGGCGTCGAGTTCGGGCATGTCCCGCGTGATGAATCCACGGTCGGTACCGATCGAGTTGCCCGCGAGGGGGACCGCGCCGGCGGTGGTCACATGCTTGCGGATGTAGTCGAGCACCAGCTTCTCGGCTTCGGCGAGGGTGACGGTGGACGCCCGCACCTCCTCGGTGAGACCCGAGGCCGCATGCATCTTGGTCACCACGTCGGGCATCGACGCCAGCGCCTCGTCGTCGGCGTGGATCACGACATCGACACCGTCGCCGAGGATGTTGAGGTCGCCGTCGGTCACCAGGGCCGCGATCTCGATGAGTTTGTCCGACTCGAGTCGGAGTCCGGTCATCTCGCAGTCGATCCACACCAGTTTGTCCTGCACCCGACAACCTTAGCCAACCTCGCGCGCGAATCCGTGGGACATCGGCCCCCGAGGTCTATCGTGTGCTTGTGACCGAAGCCTCCAGTCCGGCGCAGCACATCGCCGCCGGATACGCGTTCAGCACCGCCGCACTCGAACTGGGCGCCGTCTCGGTGGCGGGGCAGGTGGATCCCGCGGCGAAGGTCCGAATCCCGCTGTCGATGATGAACCGGCACGGTCTCGTCGCCGGCGCGACCGGGACGGGAAAGACCAAGACGCTGCAGCTCATCGCCGAGCAACTGTCGAGCAACGGCGTTCCTGTCGTCATGGCCGACATCAAGGGCGACCTGTCCGGACTCAGCCGAGCGGGCGTGGGCAACGACAAGATCGCCGAACGCTCCCACCAGACCGGCGACGACTGGCAACCGGCAGCGCACCCGGTCGAGTTCGTCTCGCTGGGTTCGGAGGGAATCGGGGTACCGATCCGTGCGACCATCACCTCGTTCGGGCCGATCCTGCTCAGTAAGGTGTTGGGGCTCAACGCCACCCAGGAGTCGACGCTGGGCCTCATCTTCCACTGGGCGGACAAGAAGGCCTTGCCGCTTCTCGATCTGAAGGATCTGCGGTCGGTCATCGCCTTCCTCACCAGCGACGAGGGCAAGGCCGAACTGAAGGGGATCGGCGGGGTGTCGCGGCAGACCGCCGGCGTGATCCTGCGGGCGCTGTCGAATCTCGAGGCCGACGGCGGTGACACGTTCTTCGGCGAACCCGAGATCGATCCCGCCGACCTCATCCGGACGGCGCCCGACGGACGCGGCATCATCACGTTGTTCGAGCTCGGTACCCAGGCGGCCCGCCCCGCGCTCTTCTCGACCTTCCTCATGTGGATTCTGGCCGATCTGTTCGAGTTCCTGCCGGAGGTGGGCGACCTCGACAAACCGAAGCTGGTCTTCATCTTCGACGAATCGCATCTGCTGTTCGACGACGCGTCGAAAGCCTTTGTGGACCAGGTCGTCCAGACGGTGAAACTGATCCGGTCGAAGGGCGTCGGCGTGTTCTTCTGCTCCCAGCTGCCGACGGACATCCCGAAAGAAGTGTTGTCCCAGCTGGGTGCCCGGATCCAGCACGCGCTGCGGGCCTTCACCCCCGACGACCAGAAGGCGCTGCGTACGACGGTCAAGACCTACCCCGTGTCGGAGGTCTACGACCTCGAGCAGGTGCTGACCTCTCTCGGTACGGGCGAGGCGGTCGTGACCGTGCTGTCCGAGCGCGGTGCGCCGACCCCGGTCGCGTGGACGGTGGTCCGAGCGCCCCGGTCGGCGATGGAGGCCATCGGCGCCGACGCCGTCACCTCGGCGGCGAAAGCCGGGCCGTTGTACGCGAAGTACGGCACGCCCATCGACCGCGAGTCGGCGTACGAGATCCTGGCCGCCAACACCCTCGCACCGGGGGAGCCCGCCGACGCACCGGCACCCGTGCCGCCGACGCCGGCCCCGGAGCCGATGCCGGAGGAGCCGGGGCTGCTGACCGAGGTGCTCACGAGCAAGCCGATGCAGAGTTTCCTGCGATCGGCGGCCAGCGCAGCCGGACGTGAGTTCAGTCGCGCGATCTTCGGCACGGGGCGTCGCCGCCGGCGCTGAACGGCGGTCTAGACGACTCCTACTCTGCGCTGAACTTGCGGTAGAAGCCGCCGACGATCGGGGCCACCACCCCGCGCGGTGTGTACCCGCCGGCCACCGACATCGCCTTGGACAGGGTGCCGGGCACGACGCGCATCTTGTTGTGCGCCAACGCGTCCAGACTCATTTCGGCGACCTTGGCCGAGGAGTGCCACAGGAAGTCCGGGACGACCTTGTCGACGATGGACGCCTCGTCCGGGGTGGGAGTGTGCGTGCGCACCGGGCCGGGCGCGAGCAGGGTGACGTGCACGCCCTGCCCGGACACCTCGCCGCGCAGGGACTCGCTGAAGCTGTTCACGAAGGCTTTCGATGCCGCGTACGTCGCGTTGTTGGGAATCGGCATGTTTCCGGCGGCTGACCCGACCATCAGGATGCCGCCCGAGCCGCGCCTGACCATCTGCGGGAGCACCGCCAGGGTGAGGTCGTGGACCGCGTTGACGTTGAGGCGGACCTGCGCGCGTTCGTAGTCGGCGTCGAGGTCGGCGACCGGTCCGAAGGTCGCGATGCCCGCGTTGTTGCAGAGGATCGAGATGTCGCGGCCGGCGAACTCGGCGGCGAGCACTTCCACCTTCGTCGGGTCTGACAGGTCGACCGCGCGGACCTCGACCGAGACCTCGTGTGCCGTGCGGAGTTCGCCGGCGAGTTCCTCGAGAAGGTCGCCCCGGCGGGCGACGAGGATGACCGAATGACCCCGGGCGGCCAGCGCGCGTGCGAGTTCCCGTCCGATTCCGGACGAGGCCCCGGTGACGACGGCACGGGCGGTGGCGGAGGGCGGCGGTACCGGCATGTCGCAATGGTAGCCGCCGCCTCTCGCGCCGAGACCGAGCGTCAGTCGATGCCGGCGGCGACCTCGGTGCCCTGCCGGATCGCGCGCTTGGCGTCGAGCTCGCCGGCGTAATCGGCCCCGCCGATCACATGCGTCGTGACCCCGGCCAGCGTCAACGGATCGACCAGATCGCGTACCGACTCCTGGCCCGCGCAGATCACCACGTTGTCGACCTCGAGCACGCGGGTGTCGGTGACGTTGCCCTCGTCGTCGCGGAAGCTCAGATGCAGGCCCTGGTCGTCGATCTTGTCGTACGACGCGCCGCTGATCTGTTCGACGCCCTTCATCTTCATCGTCGCGCGATGGACCCATCCGGTGGTCTTGCCGAGGGACTTGCCCTGCTTACCGACCTTGCGCTGGACCAGGTAGACCTGACGCACCGGCGGAAGCGGCCGCGGCTTGGTGACGAAGCCGGGCTTCTCCGGATCCTCCGTCACGCCCCATTCCTGTTCCCACTCTTTGAGATTCACCGTCGGCGACTCGTCGGTGGTGAGGAACTCGCTGACGTCGAAACCGATGCCGCCGGCACCGATCACGGCCACACGCTTGCCGATCTCCCGATGTCCGAGCACGGCGTCGGCGTACGACATCGCCATCGGGTGGTCGACGCCGGGGAACGTCGGGATGCGCGGCACTACACCCGTCGCGACGATCACGTCGTCGAACTTCTCGGCGATGATCTGCTCGGCGTCGGCGCGGGTGTTCAGCCGGACCTCGATACCGAGCACCTCGATCTGACGGGTGAAGTAGCGGATCGTCTCGCTGAACTCCTCCTTGCCGGGAATGCGTGCGGCGATGGAGAACTGGCCGCCGATGGAGTCGCCGCCCTCGAACAGGGTGACCTTGTGGCCTCGCTTGGCGCCGGCGACGGCGGCCGACAGGCCGGCCGGGCCCGCGCCGATCACGGCGAGGCGCTTGGCCTTTCGTGTCGGACCCAGGATGAGCGTGGTCTCGCGTCCCGCGATCGGGTTCACCAGGCACGACACGTGTTTGCCGACGAAGGCGTGGTCGAGGCAGGCCTGGTTGCAGCCGATGCAGGTGTTGATCTCGTCGGAGCGACCCTCGCGGGCCTTGTTCGCCAGGTGGGGATCGGCGAGGAACGGCCGGGCCATCTGGATGGCGTCGACGCGTCCGTTCGCGAGGATCTCCTCGCCGAGTTCCGGGGTGTTGATGCGGTTGGCCGCGATCAGCGGGATCGAGACCTCGTCGCGGAGCCGTTCGGTGAACTTCACGAACGCGCCGCGCGGCACCGAGGTGACGATGGTGGGAACCTGGGCCTCGTGCCAGCCGATGTCGGTGTTGATGGCGTCGACGCCGTACTGCTCGGCCTTGCGAGCCATCAGCGCGACCTCGTCCCAGGTCTGTCCCTTGCGGATCAGGTCGGCGATCGACTGACGCAGGATCACCGGGTAGTCGCGGGGGACCTGACGGCGGATCTCCTTGATGACCTCGACCAGGAAACGCTGGCGGTTCTCGGTGTTGCCGCCCCATTTGTCGGTGCGGTCGTTGGTGTGGGGGCAGAGGAACTGGTTGATGAGGTAGCCCTCGCCGCCCATGATCTCGATGGCGTCGTAGCCGGCCTTGCGTGCCAGCTTGGCGGACTGCCCGAACGACCTGATGACGTGGCGGATGATCGGCTCGGTCATCTTCAGATGCTTGAAGGGGTGGATCGGCGACGGATCGGTGCCGGGAGCGACCTTGAACGGCGTGTATCCGTAGCGGCCGGCGTGGATCAGCTGCATCGCGATCTTGCCGCCCTCGTCGTGCACGGCCTTGGTCACGCGCTTGTGGCGGGTCATGTCGACGACGTTGGTCATCTTGCCGCCGGCGAAGGCGAGCAAACCCGTCCGGCTGGTGCCGAAGCCGCCGGTGATGATCAGTCCCGCACCGCCTTTGGCGCGTTCGGCGAAGTACGCGGCCAGCTTGTCGGTGTCCCAGAACCGGTCCTCGAGACCGGTGTGCATCGAACCCATGACCAGTCGGTTCTCGATGGTCATGCCGCCGATCTGCAGGGGCGTGAACAGGTGCGGATAGTGCTGGTTCGGTTGTGCCGTCGGGGCTGACATGGCGCGACCTTTCATCTCGGTGAACCTGGGTGGACGGATTGGCGGTATCGAAGGTGTTGCGGGACTGGCTAACTCAGCTCTCGGTCAATTCCCGTTCGAGTCCGTGGATGACCTCGTCGCACCATTCGATGTATCCCTGCTCCTGGCGGATGCCGCCGCGGAGGACGAGGTACTGGTGCAGCTTGCGGCCGGTGAGCGTGTCGGGATCGGGGTAGTAGTCGGCCTGGAAGCCGGTGTAGAGCTTCAGTTGCGCGAGGTGCTCGTCGCGGTGGGCCTTGAGTTCGCCGATGATGGCGGCGAGGTCGCCGAACTCCGCGGCCCGCAGCTTCACGCCGATGTCGCTGCGGAGCGGTTGCAGTGGGGTCGGACTCATCGCCCAGTCGGCCAGGGCGTCGCGCCCGGCATCGGAGATCGTGTAGACCTTCTTGTCCGGACGGCCGTCCTGACTGATCGACTCGACGCTGACCAGTTCGTCGTCGAGGAGCTTCTTCAGCGTCCGGTAGATCTGCTGGTGCGTGGCTGACCAGAAGTAGCCAATGCTGCGGTCGAATTGTTGACCGATCTCATAGCCCGTTCCCGGTCGCTCGGCCAGCGACACCAGAATCGCGTGTTCGAGCGCCATGAGAGCAAGCTACCACTGCAACAACGCACTATGCAACAAGGTGTATATGAGTCGAGTTGCATATCGGGCGGCGGCGACGCCGACCCAGGAGGACCCGAAGTGAGGCGTCGTCAGCATCCGTGCCGCACACTGTTCGGCATGGGTGAACCGGAGACGAGGTCTCGGAATCTGCTGTCCTGGAAGCTGACCGACAACGCGGTCGTGGCACCGGAGGAACGGCTGACCTGGCCGCGGACGGTCAGCATCGGCCTGCAGCACGTGGTCGCCATGTTCGGCGCGACCTTCCTCGTCCCGGTGCTGACCGGATTCCCACCGTCGACGACGCTGTTCTTCTCCGGCGTCGGCACGATCCTGTTCCTGCTGATCACCCGCAACCGCCTGCCCAGTTACCTGGGTTCGAGTTTCGCCATCATCGCGCCGGTGACGGCCGCCGTCGCCTCCGACGGGGCGTCGTCGGCGCTCGGGGGACTCGTGGCGGTCGGCGCACTGCTCGTCGTCATCGGGCTCATCAGCCATTTCGCGGGTGTTCGGTGGATCGAGACCCTGATGCCACCCGTCGTGACCGGCGCGATCGTCGCCTTGATCGGGCTCAATCTGGCGCCGGCGGCCAAGAACAACTTCGTCGCCGATCCCGTCCTGGCGACGATCGTGCTGGTGCTGCTGGTGGCATCCGCGGTGCTGTTCCGCGGGCTGCTCGGTCGCCTGGCGATCTTCTTGAGCGTCGTGGCCGGCTATGTCCTCGCGCTGATCCTCGACCGGATCGACAGCGACAACGACTACATCGACACCTCCGCCATCGGCGACGCCGCCTGGATCGGACTGCCCGACTTCCAGACGCCCACGTTCGACCTGGGTGTCCTGCCGTTGTTCCTCCCCGTGGTGCTGGTGCTCGTCGTCGAGAACATCGGCCACGTGAAGTCGGTCGCGATGATGACCGGGAAGGACTACGACGCGACCATGGGTCGGGCGCTGGCCGCGGACGGAGTGGCCACCATGCTGGCCGGCAGCGGCGGCGGGTCGGCCACGACGACCTACGCCGAGAACATCGGCGTGATGTCGGCGACCAAGGTGTACTCGACAGCAGCCTATTGGGTGGCCGGCGGCGCGGCGATCCTGCTCGGACTGTCGCCCAAGGTCGGCGCCGTGATCGCCGCGATCCCGCCTGGCGTGCTCGGCGGTGTCACGACCGCGCTCTACGGTCTGGTCGGTGTCATCGGCGTCCAGATCTGGGTGGCGAACAAGGTCGATTTCTCCAAACCGATCAATCAGTTCACCGCGGCGATCCCGCTCATCATCGGCATCGCCGACTACACCTGGCAGGTCGGCGACCTCGTGTTCGCCGGCATCTCGCTGGGCTCGGTCGCGGCACTGGTCATCTATCACTCCATGCGCCTCATCGGCGGGTGGCGGGGGACGGTGGATGTCGGCCGGACGGGCACTCACCACGGCGACGCATAGGTGTCCGACCGACGAACCCCAACTCGACTGATCGACTTCGATCGAGGTCCAGGAGTCGAGTTGAGGTTCGCAGGTGGACGGTCGCGAGGGGACCGGGATAAAACAGACGACTACTCGAAAGCCTGGCGTGTGTTCGAGTCGCGGCTCACCACGGCAGCCGTAGCGGGATGTCGGGAATCGGCCCCGGCAGGTCGATGTCCCCGTCGGCGCGATCGTTGAACAGATAGAGCCACCACAGGGGAGCGGGTGCGCCGACCGGTGGCGGGAGTTCGGCGACGTCGGGCTTGCGAGGGACGTAGAGGTCGGGTTCGGCGCCGACGATGACCTTCACCATGTTCTGGAAGGCCGTGGATTCCGGGTCGTTCCAATAGGCACCGTGGGTGACCAGACCACCGTCGACCCTGCGTCGATCTGCGTCGAATGTGCGCTCGTCGAGGTCGACTGTGCCGGTGTCGAGCCTGATCACGCCGGGCGCGGTGTCGGGGTCATGGCCATGGGGGTTTCCGGGAAAGGACTGGACGTAGTGGATCGGGTCGCCCGGGAAGGTCAGCGAGTATCGATCCACGCCGTCGGGATGCGGGGTGTCGTAGATGCCGGTGCCCGCCGACGACGCGTAGATGACGCGGTCGGGGGACAAACCGAGTTGTTCGGCCGAGCCCACGACCGACCCGCCGTAGCTGTGGCCGATGTAGGTGGTGGTCGCGCCGGGTGCGAGATGCGCGATCTCGGCGTCGAGTTCACGACCGAACAGCTCCAGGCGGTGCGCCATGGCCGCGGCAAAGCTCGGACTCGCCGCCGAGCGGAGGTCGGGCGGGAGGTCGCCGTCGAGGTAGAGGAACACCGGGCCGCCGGTGCGTGCCGCGAGTTCGGCTGCGGCCGTGCGGTTGTGGCCGACCACGGTGTCGAGGTTCGTGCCGGTCCCGGGCACGTAGGTCGCCGTGTTCGGGGTACCGGGCCGCAACGATCCGATCATCTCGACCAGGCGTCCGCGCGGGGTGTTGACGAAGGTGATGAAGGTCCGCTCGACGAGTCCGTCGTCGCCGCGGGGTGTCTCGTCGGCGATCGGGTCGGGGCTGGGCTCGAGGAGTCCGCGCAGGGTCCGAGCTCTTCGGCCGTGCCCGCGACCGGCCGCCATCTCGTCGAGAAGCGCGTTGCGGATGTTGATCTCGTTGGCCTGGGCGCGGATCGCGAACGGGACGCCCGGTAGGTTCCCGACGACGTGTGGGTTCGCCTGCATCAGGCGTCGGACGTCGTCGGCATCCATCTGTTGGATGATGTCGCGGACCTGGGTCGGCGTGAGCGTCTCCAGCATGCGGACGGCCTGATCCGCGTCCATCTCGGCGCCCCCGGGCAGTGTGACGTCGGGTTGACCCGCCGTCATCGACGCGAGGTCGGCCGCGAAGGTCTCGAGTCGTGCACCGTAGCGCTCGTCGAGGGCGTCGACGGTGTCGAGAGCCTCGGCGATGGATTCCGCGAGAAGGGCGGCCTGACCGTCGAATTCGTGCTGTGGATGTGTCACCTCGCCGTCGTCGAAGACGGTGAAGCCCAGCCCCTCGGCGCCCCGGACGACACCAAGTGCGAAGTCGCGGGCGTAGCCGAGGTCGGCGGCGGCATCGGTGGCCTCGTCGGCGATCATCTGCACCACGTTGCGGACCTCGCCGGCATGATCGTGTTCCGCCCAGATGGCTTGGTGCGCAGCATCGTGCGTGCCGCCCGACCACCCCGAGGCGTCGTCGAAGGCACGCACCGCCCGACCGATGCCGGTGTCGATGCGCTCGGCGAGCGTCGAGGCAGCGGACCCGGCGGCGGCGATCGACTGCGGATCCCACGCGCGCAACTGCGAGAGGGTGGGTCGCATCAGCGGTTCCGAAGCGAGCGGAACCGGGTGCCCGACCGCGCGTCGGCGTCTGCCGTCGTCGCGTCGAACGCTCGCAGCATCTGGCTCATCGTCATCAGGCGTTCACCGATGGAGTCCACCGCCAGCCGTGCGGGTCCGATCGTGGCGGCGAGGGCACGCACGACGCGACTCGAGGGTCCGAGCGCCGCTCCGACGGCCTCGACATCCGCGGCGTGGATCGCGATCGCGGCGGCCCGCCAGGTGCGCGCGATGCCCTCGACCTCGGCGGGATCGACACCGAACAGCGATGCTTCTGAACCCTTCTGGTCTCGTCGACCAGATGAGAGGGGCGGAAAACCGGACAGAGAGCGGGGGAGCGTCATGATCCTCCAGGGAGTCGCGACCCACCGAGGTGTGGGGCAGGACTATGACGCACGGCGTGCCCCGAACGGTTCCCGATCCACTTCGAGCGGTCGGCGACAGGCACATGACGTGCCCCCGGCAGGACTCGAACCTGCGACCTAGGGATTAGAAGGCCCTTGCTCTATCCACCTGAGCTACGGAGGCTGACCGGCGAGCGTGACGTGGCGCACGAGCGGCCGGGCAGAGAGAGTCTACGACACCGTCATCGCTATGCCGTGCGCCACGGCGGGCCACGTCGAATTGGGATCACGTCAGTGGCCGGTCCTACAGTTGGAGGATGACCCGCACGTCGACGCCCGCCTCCGCGGAGCAGCATCGCGACGCGATGAACGAACCGCGCGGCGTCGTCACCGCGATCCTGTGGGCATCGGGTTGGCTCGCCGCGATCGTCGCCGTCGCCGTCACCGCGATCTCCGCGGCGTCGGCGCTCCGGTTGACCGGTGTGCCCGATCCGGGGCCGCTGACCACCTACGGCGCACCTGCTCTGACCGCGATCGGCGAGTTCGCCGCGGCGATCGCGCTCGGGTCGGCCGTGTTCGCCGCGTTCTTCGTGCCGCCCCAGGCGAGCGGCGTCCTCGACGTCGGGGGTTACCGCGCCATCCGGATCGCGGCGGCGAGCGCGCTGACGTGGTCGGTCTCCGCTCTGCTGTTGATGCCGTTCTCGGCGTCGGAGGTCAGTGGGGCGCCGCTGGCGGAGGCGATCCGCCCGGCGAACCTGCTGACCGCCTACGGCCAGGTCGCGGAGGTGCGCACCTGGTTCTGGACCGCGGTGTTCGCACTGGTCGCGGCCATCATCGCCCGGATGACCCTGCACTGGGGTCCGACCATCGCGGTCATCGCGTTCTCCGTGTTCAGCCTGATGCCGTCCGCGCTCGCGGGCCACTCCTCGTCGGGTGGCAACCACGACGTCGCCACCAACAGCCTGATTCTGCACATCATCGGCGCGACCCTGTGGCTCGGCGGTCTCGCCGCGGTCGTGGTCTACGCCCTCGCCGACGGACGATGGCGTGCCCTGGCGGTGCGCCGGTTCTCGCGCGTCGCGTTCTGGTGCATCCTCGTCGTGGGGGCCAGCGGTGTCGTCAACGCCCTGGTGCGGGTGCCGCTCGGCGACCTGTTCACCGACACCTACGGCCGTCTGGTCGTGGCCAAGGTGGTGGCCCTGGTCGTGCTCGGCGGACTCGGCGCGTGGCATCGTCGTGTCACCATCGCCCAACTGGACGCCGACGACAAGCCGTCGCTGTTCGTCCGCTTCGGACTGGTCGAACTCGCCGTGTTCGCCGCGACCTTCGGCCTGGCCGTCGGCCTGAGCCGTACGCCGCCTCCACTCGTGGACACCACCCAGATCTCGGCGACCGAGAACGCGATCGGTTACGACCTCGACGGGCCGCCGACGTTCGTCCGCCTTCTCACCGAGTGGCGCTTCGACCTGATCTTCGGGCTCGCGGCGATCGTGCTCGCCGTCGTGTATCTCCGGGGAGTCATCCGCCTGAGGCGCCGGGGTGATGCCTGGCCGGTCGGTCGCACCGTCGCGTGGCTCCTCGGGTGTCTGCTGCTGTTGCTGGCGACGTCATCGGGATTGGGCCGCTACGCCCCGGCGATGTTCAGCATCCACATGATCGCGCACATGCTGCTGTCGATGATGGTGCCGGTCCTGCTGGTGCTCGGTGGCCCGGTCACGCTCGCCCTGCGGGCACTGCCGCCGGCCGGTCGGGGCAATCCGCCGGGCCCGCGCGAGTGGATTCAGCTGGGCGTGCACTCGGCGCCGTCCCGGATCCTGACGCATCCGCTGATCGCCGCGGTCATGTTCGTCGGCAGCTTCTACGTTCTCTATCTCGGCGGTCTGTACGAGTCCGTGGTCCAGTACCACGCGGCGCACCTGTTGATGAATCTGCACTTCCTGATCAGCGGCTACCTCTTCTACTGGCTGGTGATCGGCATCGACCCGGCCCCGCGTCAGGTGTCACCCGTGGCAAAGCTGGGCCTCGTGATGGCCTCGATTCCGTTCCACGCGTTCTTCGGCATCGCCCTCATGATGACGACCGCGGTCATCGCCGAGACCTACTACCGCGGGCTCAATCTCCCGTGGAACTACGGACTCTTCGACGACCAACGTGTCGGGGGCGGAATAGCCTGGGCCGCAGGCGAGATCCCCCTGGTGGTGGTCCTGCTCGCGCTGTTCGTGCAGTGGCAGCGCAGCGATACGAAGCTGGCGCGACGCTTCGACCGCAACGCGGACCGCGACCACGACGCGGACCTCGGCAGCTACAACGAGATGTTGAAGGAACTCAACAAGCGCGGTTGAGCGGCAACAGGTCTCAGCCGGACCCCGTCGACACCGTGCAGACCGACGACCCGGCCTGGATCAAGGCGCCGGTGTGCAGGGGATCGAAGCCGAAATCGGCAGCGGTGCGGCCGGTCGCAGTGATCAGCTCTGGGGGACACCGGAAGCTCGTCACGAGTTCGCCTGCGGCGGCGAGCTCATCGACGATGGCCACGGTGAACTCGTTGATCGCGGTCCGGACCGGACCGAGATCGGACGTCGCAGGTGGAGCAGTCTGCCCGGGCAGCCGCCACAGCGCAAACAGTCCGCGTTGGACGGTCTTGCTAGCCTCGATCTGATCGCGGAACACACCGCGTACGTAGGCGGGGTCGAGACCGCGGTCGGTGGCCAGCTGCGACACGGTGTCGAGGACCACCTGTTCGCGCGCTGGGTCGTCGATGGCCGCGCCGGACGCCCATTTCGTCGCGGCGACGGTGTCGGCCAGTGCGAGCCGGCCCGCGATCGCCTCGGTCAGACCGGTCAATGTCGGCGAAGCGACCGGCGCAGCGCCTGCGAGGGGCGGGGCAACCAGCATTGTTGCCGCTGCGATGAGACCTACCAGGAGCCTTCGGATGCGCACCCTGCGAAGTGTATGGGCGGCGAGCGTCAGGTGCATCGCGATCTGTGGGTAACCCGTCGAGTTCTCCACAGTCGTGCGGCCTCGACGGTTGACGGCCCCGCTGCGGGTGATGCTGGTGCGGCCACACCTTCCCGTGGCCGACAACCGTAGGAGACGACCATGTTTGAGACGTACACGACCGTCATCGGAACCGTAGTGTCCGATCCCCGTCGGCGGCAGACGACCACCGGGGAGGACGTGATCTCCTTCCGCGTGGCGTGCACCTCGCGGCGGATCGACAAGAACACCGGCGAGTGGTCGGACGGACCCACGTTGTACCTGACGGTCAGCTGCTGGCGGCGCCTGCTGACCGGGGTCGGCCTGGCGATCGCCAAGGGTCGACCGGTGATCGCGCACGGTCAGATCAAGACCAACGAGTACCCGTCGGCGGACGGCTCACGTCGCTCCGATCTCGAGATGACGGCCGTGGCCGTCGGACTCGACCTCAGTCGCTGCGTCGTCACTTATCGGGGCACGCCCGCCCAGGGGCGCGCGGCCGACGCGCCGGTCGTCGCAACCGCGCCCGAGACCCGCGAGTCGGCGGCGTGAACGCACGATCGTGGGGTTGAGCCGATTACGACTCAGTCCGAACGGTTCCGGACCAGTCGCCAGTGGTTCTTGCCGTCGGCACGACGATAGGCGAGTTCGTCGAGGACGTTGATCGCGATGGCCAGGCCGCGGCCACGCTCGGCGAAGTCGTCGGGCAGGCTCACGGCGTCGAGATCGACGCGGGCGGGACTGCCGTCGTCGGAGTAGCGGGCTTCGATCCGGTCCGGTGCGACCTCCAGCTCGAGGCACAGGGTGACGGTTGCGCCGTCCCCGGCGTGTTCGATGATGTTGGCGCCGATCTCGGCCACGGCGAGCTCGAACTGCATCGCGTCCATGTCGTCGATGGGGCACTCCGCGAGGAGATCGGCGAGGAGTGCGTGGATGTGGTCCATGGTCTCGAGCGAGGTGATCTCCTCGAGGGTGCGGGTCGCGGTGTTCTCGGTCATCGCCGGGTCCTCGATCTCTGGGTGAGTGGGACGGGTCCCGTCAGGCCCCGTCGAAGGCGTCGTCGGCCGACGGGTGGACGCGCAGAACGCGATTGAGATTGGTCAACTCCAGGACGGTGACCACCTGCGGCGTCGGGGCCGCGATCCGGAGGTCGCCGCCGGCCTGGCGTGCCACCTTCAACCCGGAGACGAGTGCGCCCAGGCCCGAGGAATCGATGAAGTCGGTGCCGGACAAGTCGACGACGATCCGGGCCGAACCGGACCCGACCAACTCGTGCAACTGGTCTCGGAGTCGCGGGGCGACAACCATGTTGAGCCGGCCCTCGGGCCGGATCGCCACGGCGCCGCCGTCGACGCTACGTGTTGCGAAATTCGCCATCACTGCCCTTCCTCATCGGGACCGCGGTACCGCACCGCGGTGATGACAACGCTCAGGATCACCAGATCGAACACTACCCAGAACAGGTTCACGCCGACGCCGAGAACGGAGACGGCGCCCCGGTACAGCTGCACGATACCGATGACCGAGGCCACCACGAGCAACGCCATCGCGATCAGCTGTGGCCGAACGATGTGCCAGGGCAACGCATCCTGCGACTGCTTGGTCTTCGGGGTCACCGCGAAACCGAGCGGACGGTTCATGTAGACGTTGCGAAATGCGGTGGTGCACGCCTTGATCCAGACGGGGAACAGAGCGAGGCTGTACTGCTGGCCGCGCCACGTCGGCGTGCCTCGTGCCACCACCAGGAACAGTATCTGGTTGACCACCAGGAACGGGATCAGCCGCAGGAAGAAGTCCCAGCTGTAGGCCTCGACCGGCAGGATGCCCAGCACCAGGTAGACCACCGGTGCCGCGATGTAGGCGATGGCCGCGAAACCGGCGAGGTAGCTCCACATCGTCGCCCAGTACATGAGTCGCTGGGTGAGGGTGAGGCCCTTCTGTACCAGCGGGTTCTCCCGCAGCATCACCTGGATCGTGCCCTGCGCCCACCTAAGCCGTTGCGTCACCATGGTTTTCAGGTCCTCCGGCGCCAGGCCGAAGGCAAGATTCTCGTGATGATAGGCGGAGTTCCAGCCCAGGGCGTGCAACCGCATACAGGTCGCCATGTCCTCGGTCACCGAGATGGTGGCCAGGGGCAGCATGGGCTGGGCCTCGTCGGATCGCCCGACGTCGACCGCCGCGACCATGGCGCGGATGGATTCGATGGCGCCGAGCGGCGACCACTCGCGCTCGGCGAGGACCGCGAGTGCGTCGTAGTCGACGGCGCCGGCACCGGCTTCCTGCTCGCTCAGCTCGGTGAGCGCCTCGATGGCCTCGAGGTCGGCGCGCATGGCCTCGACGTCGGCGTCGACGAGCCCGCGTGCCGCCTCCTCGACGCGCGCCTGGAAGCGATAGGTGATCTCGGCCAGTGGCTCTTTCTTCTTCAGCTGCGCGCGAGCGTCTTTCACGGCCTCGTCGACGGCGTCGAGCGCGGCCGAGGCGGTGGGGTTGTCTTTCCCGACCTGCTTGCGCGTCGACTTGAGGACAGAACGCGCGGTGCGCAGGGCGCGATCGATGCCGTCGGAGACGGCGGAGACGTACTGGGTGATGCCGAGCTGCATCAGCGCCTCCCGGCGCAGCACGGCGTTGGATCCGCAGAAGAACGCGGCGTTCCACCCGTCCTTGCCCTGCTGGATCGGCCCGTAGAACAGCGGAGCCTGGCTGCCGAGCGGGTCCCCGGGCGGCACGTTCACGAAATACTGCGGCGTCTGGACGAGGGCCATCTTGTCGTCGTGGAAGTAGCCGAGCGTGCGGTCGAGGATCTGCGGTTCGGGGATCTGATCGGCGTCGAGGATGAGGAGGAACTCGCCGTCGGTCTGCATCAGGGCGTTGTTCAGGTTGCCGGCCTTGGCGTGTCGTGGTTTGTCGAGCCAGTTCGACGATCGCGTGATGTACCCGATGCCTGCCTGGGCCGCGGCCTCGGCGAGCTCGGGTCGATCACCGTCGTCGAGGATCCACGTGGTGTGCGGGTAGGTGATCGCCTTCGCCGCGACGGCGGTCTTCATCACCAGATCCAGGGGTTCGTTGTAGGTGGTGATGAAGACGTCGACGGTGGCGCCCTCGGGCGGGGGAGGTGGGTCGGGGCGATGCTGCAGTCGCCACATCGTCAGCC
Source organism: Gordonia sp. IITR100 (assembly GCF_002009645.1). NCBI lineage: Bacteria > Bacillati > Actinomycetota > Actinomycetes > Mycobacteriales > Gordoniaceae > Gordonia > Gordonia sp. IITR100. The sequence goes on from NZ_MVKV01000015.1 coordinate 83,371, forward strand.
CGAACAGCAATGAGTCGATCAGGCTGTACGTTTCGGCGACGACCAGGGGAACCGCTATCCACCACGCGTCCCAGTTCACCGACGCCAGCCAGCGCCACACGATGTAGTTGATCCCGAGGATCGCGGCGGCGACGATCACCAGCCGCAGCCACGGCGACGGGGCCGTGCGTGCGAGTGTGGCCTCCTCGACGCTCTCGCTCATCCCGCATCGTCTCGACGAATGGCCACGACGGTCACATCGTCGATCGGCGGCCGTGAGGCGACCAGTTCGCTCACCATCGAGCACGCCTCCGACGGGGTCGAGGTGTCGGCGAACAGTGCCTGCAACGCCGACTCGTCACCAGACGGCAAGAGGTCCAGCAGCCCGTCGGAGGTGATGACGACCATGTCGCCGGGATCGAGGTGGACCCGGGCGGAGTCCCAGGTGTCGTCGCGCAGGATGCCGATCGGCAGACCGCCCCCGGGGAGCGACTCCACACCTCCGGCGGCCCGGCGGACGATCGACAGACCGTGGCCGGCGTCCACGTACTCGAGCTGCCCCTCGTCGGTGTGCAGGCGTGCATGGAACGCGGTCGCGAACGTCTCGGTGCCGGCGAAGTCGTCGGCGAGCTGATCGGCCACCGTCTCGACCACCTTCGCGAGGTCGGCGTCGGCCGCACCATGTCCGGCGGCGTCGAGTGCGCGGGATGCGGCTCGGATCGCCGATCGAACCGTCGCCGTGAGGATCGCCGCGCCGAGTCCCTTCCCCATGACGTCGGCGACGGTGAACACCAGGCCGTCGCTCCAGGGGTAGTGATCGTAGAAGTCCCCGCCGACGGCGAAGGCGGGCAGGCACATCGCCGCGATCGACCATCCGGGGACGACTCCGAGGGGCGGCGGCAGCAATTGACGCTGCACCAGTGCCGCGCGTTCCAGGTCGTCGCTGTTCGCGATCTCCCGCTGCGCCCATGCGGCGAGCTCGCGGAACGCCGCCTCCTGATCGGTGGTGAGTTCCCGCGGCCGGGTGTCGTACAGACAGAAGGTCCCCACGGGATGTCCGCCGGGGCCGTACAGCGGATATCCCGCGTAGAAGCGGATTCCGTCGTCTGCGGCGATCTGCGGGATCGCGGCGAAGGCCGGGACCTTCGAGACGTCGGGGATGATCAGCGCCGGATCGTCGGGGTGGTCATAGGCGCGCGCGACCGTCACCTGGCACACCGTCTGTTCCCGCGGCAGGTTCTGCAGCTCGATGCCGTCGACCGCCTTGAACCACTGCCGGTCTCGGTCGAGCAGCGACACCGTCGACATCGGTACGCCGAACACGGCTTTCGCCATCCGGGTGATCTGCGCGAACCGATCCTCCGGGGGCGAGTCGAGTACGTTCAACTGCTGCATCGAATGCAGTCGTGCCTCTTCGATGTCGGCATCGATGTGCGCGTCCACCAGGGTCACCTCAGTCCCGCTTTCTCGAGTGCGTGCGCCATCGCGGCGCCCGCTGCTGCCGTGCTGCCCAATCTCCAGTCCGCTTCTTTGTCGTGGTCGAACCAGACAAAGCCGGTGACGTCGTCGGCGTCGTCGAGGTAGGTCACCAGGTCGGCGATCCAGTCGGCTTTGGAACCACCGGCTTCTGTCGACCCGACCTCTGTGACGAGTATCGGTTTCTCGGAGGACAAGTTACGAAGCTGTGCAAACGAATCGGCGAACAACTCCGCCGGCGGAGTCCATCGGTGGCCGGGCACCGCGCCCCAGTTGTAGCCGTCGATCCCCAGGACGTCGACGTAGGTGTCGCCCGGGTACCAGCGTGACAGCGGAGCGTCGTCGGAAAGGGGGACATTCGGGGCCCACACCCACTTCACGTTGGTCGCGTTCTTGGACGCGAAGAGGTCGTGGACATGGCGCCACGCGGCGATGTACAGCTCGGGGGAGGTCCCGCCGGCGGGGCTCCACGGGTACCAGTCGCCGTTCGGCTCGTGCGCGAACCGGAGGTAGACGATCCCGCCCCAGGCGACGAGTTCGTCGGCCCAGCGGTACAGGTAGTCGTCGTGGGCTCCGGCCACGATCGACGACATCGTGAACGCGCCCCAGTCGTAGTCGTCACCACCGAGGTGGCGCCACGGCTCCCAGGTGACCACCGGTTCGGCACCCGAGGCGACCACGGCGTCGAGTGCGGCGATCGGGGGGATCGCGGTGAAGTCCTCGAAGAACAGGTTGACGGTCGGCCGGACCCCGACGAGGTCGGTGACCGCGGCGACCTCGGCCGGGCGGAGCGGGCCGCTCGGGGTGCTGACACCGAACCGCAGGCAGTCCCCGGCCGGGGCGTGCAGGGGAGAGATGGTCGGCGGACACTCGCGCGGCGCCGGCTCGCAGGCGACGACGCCCATCGACCCGACCATGACACCCAGGACCACGGACACGATCGTCCATCTGGGTACCGCACCCATCGACCGCTCCCATCGCCTCGCCGCCGCACACCGGCACGGCGCTCACCCATTCCCCCGTTCTCGTCCCCACGACATTCTCTCGGCAAACCTGCCCACCCGCGCGTCAACCGCGAAAGACGGTGCACCGAACCGGCGCAGACGCACCGGACCGTCGCCCGGCATGCGACGGCGACTAGGCTTGTCCCCATTGTGTGTGCGCCCGGGCGCGCACCCCCCGCGTCCGCGGCAGACAGATCACACGGCATCGAGCAGGTCCGAAGGAGTTTTCACGTGGCTGAGTTCATCTACACGATGAAGAAGGTTCGCAAGGCGCACGGCGACAAGGTCATCCTCGACGACGTCACCATGTCCTTCTACCCGGGCGCCAAGATCGGCGTCGTGGGACCCAACGGCGCGGGCAAGTCGTCGATCCTGAAGATCATGGCCGGCCTGGACCAGCCGTCGAACGGCGAGGCGTTCCTCGACCCCGACGCAACCGTCGGCATCCTCCTGCAGGAGCCGCCCCTCAACGAGGAGAAGACGGTCAAGGAGAACGTCGAGGAGGGCATGGGTGAGATCAAGGTCAAGCTCGACCGCTTCAACGAGATCGCCGAACAGCTCGCGACGGACTACTCCGACGAGCTGATGGAAGAGATGGGCAAGCTCCAGGAGGACCTGGACAACAACGACGCCTGGGACCTCGACTCCCAGCTCGAGCAGGCGATGGATGCGCTGCGCTGCCCGCCGGCCGATTCGCCGGTCACCCACCTGTCCGGTGGTGAACGTCGCCGCGTCGCACTGTGCAAACTGCTGCTGCAGAAGCCCGACCTCCTGCTGCTCGACGAGCCGACCAACCACCTCGACGCCGAGTCGGTGCTGTGGCTGGAGCAGTTCCTCGCGAACTACTCGGGAGCAGTGCTGGCCGTGACCCACGACCGGTACTTCCTCGATCACGTCGCGCAGTGGATCTGTGAGGTCGACCGCGGCAAGCTGCACCCCTACGAGGGCAACTACTCGACCTACCTGGAGAAGAAGGCCGAGCGTCTCGAGGTCCAGGGCAAGAAGGACCAGAAGCTGCAGAAGCGGCTCAAGGAAGAGCTCGCCTGGGTCCGCTCCGGCGCCAAGGCCCGCCAGACCAAGAACAAGGCCCGCCTCGCACGCTACGAGGAGATGGCGGCCGAAGCGGAGAAGACCCGCAAGCTCGACTTCGAGGAGATCCAGATCCCGACGCCGCCGCGCCTGGGCGACGTCGTGGTCGAGGTCTCGCACCTGGACAAGGGCTTCGAGGGCCGGGTTCTCATCAAGGACCTGTCGTTCACCCTGCCGCGCAACGGCATCGTCGGTGTGATCGGTCCGAACGGCGTCGGCAAGACGACCCTGTTCAAGACGATCGTCGGCCTCGAGCAGCCCGATTCGGGCACGGTGAAGGTCGGCGAGACGGTCAAGCTGAGTTACGTCGACCAGAGCCGCGCCAACATCGACCCCAAGAAGACGGTGTGGGAGGTCGTCTCCGACGGGCTCGACTACATCGAGGTCGGCCAGAACGAGATGCCCTCGCGCGCCTACGTCAGCGCCTTCGGGTTCAAGGGCCCTGACCAGCAGAAGCGCTCGGAGGTGCTCTCCGGTGGTGAGCGCAACCGCCTGAACCTCGCGCTCACCCTGAAAGAGGGCGGCAACCTGATCCTTCTCGACGAGCCGACCAACGACCTCGACGTCGAGACCCTGGGCTCGCTGGAGAACGCGCTGGAGCAGTTCCCCGGGTGTGCCGTGGTCATCAGCCACGACCGCTGGTTCCTCGACCGCACCTGTACCCACATCCTGGCGTGGGAGGGCAACGTCGAAGAGGGGCAGTGGTTCTGGTTCGAGGGCAACTTCGAGGCCTACGAGGCCAACAAGGTCGATCGCCTCGGCGCCGACGCCGCCCGCCCGCACCGGGTCACGCACCGCAAACTGACTCGCGATTAATCCCGGTTCCGCCCGGCGCGGGTGACTAGCATCGGCAGATGTGACGTCACTCGTTCCGGACGCGGTGGACCACTACTTCAGGTCGCGGACCGACGGGTCGGCAGGTGAGTCGGCCGCCGACCGGGTGCGCAGACATCTCGATGACGCGCGGGTCCGCCGCCGCGGAGAGGCTCTCGTCGGGGTGACCGCGGGCGAGGGCGGCACCGTCGAGATCCTCGTCGTCAACGACGACATGCCGATGCTCGTCGAAGCCGTCCTGGCGACGGTCGAGGCGCACGACCTCACCGTCGATCGCATGGACCACCCGGTGATACCCGTTCAGCGGGACCCCGACGGCACACTCGTCGCCGTCGACTCCGGCGAGACGACCCCGGAGTCCTGGATCGCGGTCTGCGGCCTCGCACGTCACCCGGGCATCGATCCTGAACCGCTGCGCGACGACCTCCGCGAGGTCGTCTCGCGGGTCATCGACGTCGACGCCGATGCGTCGGCGATGCGCTCTCGGATGGCCGAGTGCGCCGCCGGGATGGCCGAGGCGCCGCTGCCGGGGGCCGGAGTCTCCGACGCCGACCGTGGTGAGTACGCCGCACTGCTCGAGTGGTTCGCCGGCAACCACTTCCACCCGCTGGGCCATGTGCGGGTGGGCGGGGACGGGCCCGCCGGGGACGCCGACCGTCTCGGTGTGTGGCGAACCGACTCCATCAGCCGCGACTTCCCGTCGGTGACTAATCGTCCGCTGGTCCCGCGGGTCAGCCGGGTGTTCGTGGCGACCGGCATCCAGCGCACCAATTTCCCTGTGCTCGTGCAGGTTCCGACGTTCGATGCGAATGGCGAACACGACGGCGAGCATCGTTTCCTGGGTACCCTCACCTCCGCCGGCAATCATCAGGCGGTGCTCGACGTCCCGGTCCTGCGCGCCAAGGTGCACGACGTCCTCGCGCAGGCGGGCGTCGAGGAGGATTCCTTCGCCGGTCAGTCCATGATCGAGCTGCTGCAGAACTATCCGCTGGTGGAGATGTTCTCGTCCACCGAGGACGAGCTCGAACGCCGCCTGACCGAGATGCTGGACGCGGTGGCGACGCGGTCGCTGCGGCTGTTCCTGCGCACCAACTTCGACGGACGCACCGCCGTCGCCCTCATCTACCTGCCCCGGGACCGCTACAACACGTCCACCCGTCTCGCCCTCGAGCGCGCGCTCGTCGCCGAGGTGGACGGGACCGGGCTGGAGTACACGGCGCGTGTCAGCGAGATGCCGTTGGCACTGTTGCAGGTGCTGGTCTGTATCGACCCGACGACGGCGGCCGAACTCGGCTCGGTCGACACCGGATCACCGGCCCACGCACGCGTGCAGGCGGCGCTGGTCGCCGCCATCCGCGGTTGGGACGAGCGGGTGCGCGAACTGGCTGTCGCAGAAGACATCCCGGCACTCGACGGCGGCCCGGACGTGCTGCTGCGCCAGTTGTCCTCGTTGTCGGAGGACTACAAGGAGCTCCGCGAGCCGCATGCGGCCCTCGCCGACCTCATCCGCGTCGTCGGTCTGGAACCGGGTGAGATCGACGTGACCCTCGACGCCGCCGAGACGGCGACCGACGGGCGCGAGCCGGACCGGTGGATCTTCACGCTGTACCTCTGCGGTGCGTCGGCGACACTGACCGATGTCCTGCCGGTGTTGCACAGTCTCGGTCTCGATGTCCTCGAGGAGCACCCGTACGAGATCCATCGGCTCGACGACACCGTCTGCTGGGCCTACGAATTCAGCGTCCAACTCGCGGCCGGGATGACCGTCGACCTCGACCACGCCGACGACCTCGCCGATCGGTTCACCGAGGCGTTCCGCCGGATCTGGCTCGCCGGTGCGGACGTCGACGCCTACAACGAACTCGTCATCAGGTCGGGCCTGGACTGGCGGTCGGCGGCGATGCTGCGCGCCTACGGGCAGTACCTGCGCCAATGCGGGTTCTCGTACAGTTCGGCCCACGTCGCCAGCGTCCTCGGCCAACACCTCGCCATCACCCGCGGCCTCGTCGACCTGTTCGTCGCGTCGTTCGATCCCGACACCGCCGACGAACAGCGCCGAAAGCGGGTACGCGACAAGCTCGACGAGGAGATCGGACTCGTGTTGAGCCTCGATGCCGACCGCATCGTCTCCGCGTTCGCGGCGGTGCTGTCGGCGACCGACCGCACGAACTACTTCGTCGACGGCGGGTCGTCGGACTCCGATCACTGTCCGGTCATCTCGTTCAAACTCCGTCCGCGCGACATCCCGCAGACCCCTAAACCCCGTCCGCTGCACGAGATCTTCGTCTACTCACCACGCGTAGAGGGGGTGCACCTCCGATTCGGCTCGGTCGCCCGTGGCGGCCTGCGCTGGTCGGACCGCCGGGAGGATTTCCGCACCGAGATCCTCGGCCTGGTCAAGGCGCAGGCGGTGAAGAACGCGGTGATCGTGCCGCTCGGCGCCAAGGGCGGTTTCGTGGTCAAACGGCCGCCGCCGCCGACCGGTGACGCCGCGCGGGACCGGGAGGCGCAGCGGGAGGAAGGGATCGCGTGCTACCGGCAGTTCATCGCCGGCCTGCTCGACGTGACCGACAACATCGACCTCGCGACCGGGGAGGTGATCCCCGCCCGCGGGGTCGTCCGGCTCGACTCCGACGACACCTACCTGGTGGTGGCGGCCGACAAGGGCACCGCCTCGTTCTCCGACATCGCCAACGACGTGTCGAAGTCGTACGGGTTCTGGCTCGGCGACGCCTTCGCCTCCGGCGGGTCGGCCGGATACGACCACAAGGCCATGGGTATCACTGCCCGGGGCGCGTGGGAGTCGGTCAAGCGGCATTTCCGCGAGATGGGTACCGACACGCAGTCGCAGGACTTCACCGTCGTCGGGATCGGCGACATGAGCGGCGACGTGTTCGGCAACGGGATGCTGCTCAGCGAGCACATCCGGCTCGTCGCCGCGTTCGATCACCGGCACATCTTCGTCGACCCCGATCCGGAGGCGGCGGCGTCGTTCACCGAACGGAAGCGGTTGTTCGGCCTCTCGCGGTCGTCGTGGGCGGACTACGACACCGACCTCATCAGTGCCGGCGGCGGGGTGTGGGAGCGCGACCGCAAGTCGATCCCGATCACCCCCGAGATGGTGGACGCGCTAGGCATGGAAGACGGTACGACAGAACTCTCACCCCCCGAATTGATACGCGCGATCCTGCTCGCTCCGGTCGACCTCCTGTGGAACGGCGGCATCGGGACCTACGTGAAGGCGTCGACCGAATCACATGCGAGTGTCGGCGACAAGTCCAACGACGCGATCCGCGTCGACGGGAACGAGTTGCGTGCCAAGGTGATCGGGGAGGGCGGCAACCTCGGGGTCACCGAACGCGGTCGCATCGAGTTCGACCTCGCCGGGGGCCGGATCAACACCGACGCCCTCGACAATTCGGCCGGGGTCGACTGTTCCGACCACGAGGTGAACATCAAGATCCTGCTGGACGCGGCGGTCTCGGCGGGCGGCCTCGACGCCGACGAACGCGACCCCCTGCTGGAGTCGATGACCGACGAGGTCGCCGAACTCGTTCTCGCCGACAACATCTCGCAGAACTCCGAGCTCGGATTCTGCCGCACATTCGAGCTGCTGCGGGTGGAGGTGCACGCCCGCATGCTCGAACACCTCGCCGCCAAACGTGGCGTCGACCTACGCTTGGAGGCGCTGCCCGAGCCGCGCGAGCTGCGCAAGCGGGTCGGCGGCGAGCTCCACCGCGGTCTCACGTCGCCCGAGTTCGCGACGCTCATGGCGCACGTCAAGCTCGAGTCCAAATCCGACCTGCTCGCCACCGACCTCCCCGACAACGACGTGTTCGCACCCCGCGTCGCGCGCTATTTCCCGGACGCGGTGCGCACCGAGCATTCCGACGCGATCAGCGGACACCGGTTGCGGCGTCAGATCGTGGCGACGACCCTCGTCAACGACGTGATCGACCACGCCGGGATGACCCACCTGTTCCGGTTGAGCGAGGGGAGCAGCTGCAGTACCGAGGAGGGCGTCCGCGCGTATGTGGTGTCCAACAAGGTCTTCGGCATGAATGAGGTGTTCGAGGGCATCCGGCATGCACCGGCTCCGGTCGAGGCCGTCGACGAGATGATGCTGTACGCGCGCCGTCTGCTGTTCCGCGCCTCGCGGTGGCTGCTCGCCTTCCGGCCGCAACCATTGGCCATGGCCGCCGAGATCACCCGCTACGGCGAGCGGGTGGCAGCACTGTCCGAGGTCATCGACGACTGGTACGGGCCGAGTTCGGCACGCGATGTCGCCGAGCGCGCCGACACCTACATCGAGCACGGCGTTCCCGAGGACCTCGCCCACACCGTCGCGGCTAGCCTGCACCGCTTCTGTCTGCTCGACATCATCGACGCGGCCGAGATCGCCGACCGGGACGCCGGCGAGGTCGGCGACCTCTACTTCGGGGTGATGGAGCACTTCGGTCTCGAACAGCTGCTCACGGCGGTGTCGGGACTCGAATTCGGCGATCGATGGCATGCGCTGGCCCGGTTGGCAGTGCGTGACGACATGCACGGTGCGCTCCGTGCGCTGACCCTGCGGATCCTGGAGGTCAGCGAACCCGGCGAGAGCACGGCCGACAAGATCGCCGAGTGGGAGTCCTCGCGGTCGAACCGGCTGAGCCGGGTACGTAGCGTGCTCCGGGAGATCGAGGAGACCGGGACCGCGGATCTGGCCACGCTCTCCGTCGCGGCCCGGCAGCTGCGGAGCGTGATCCGCTGATGCGCAGGCGACGGCTGCCGTCGTCGAATCCGTCGCAGTCAGGTGTGCCGAGCGCCTAGCCTGAGCACATGACCCGAACCGCACCGCGCATCTGCCCGCTCTGCGAGGCCACCTGCGGTCTGACCCTCACCATCGGCCGGGACCGCACGACCGGCGGTGAGATCGTCACCGCCGCGCGCGGTGACGCCGACGACGTGTTCAGTGCCGGCTACTTGTGTCCGAAGGGTGCGAGTTTCGCCCAGCTCGACAACGATCCCGATCGTCTCGACCGTCCGCTCATCCGGCGCGATGGTCGGCTCGTCGAAACCGATTGGGACACAGCGCTGACCGCTGCGGTCGACGGGCTGCGTGAGGTGATCTCGACCTCCGGCGGCGAGTCGATCGGCTTCTACCTCGGCAATCCGTCCGCGCACACCGTCGCCGGCACGATATACGCGCCCTTGCTCATCCGGGCACTCGGCACCCGCAACGTGTTCAGCGCCAGCACCCTCGACCAGATGCCGAAGCAGGCGGCCACCGGTTACCTCGTCGGTCATGCCGGGACCTTCGCCGTCCCGGACCTCGACCGCACCGATCATCTCGTGATCATCGGTGCGAACCCGGTGGTCTCCAACGGCAGTGTAACCACCGCCGCCGACTTCCCCGGGAAACTGACCGCGCTGCGCCGCCGGGGCGGCCGCCTGACCGTCATCGACCCGGCACGCACCCGCACGGCGAAGCTCGCCGACACCCACATCGCGCCGCGTCCCGGAACGGATGCGGCGCTGCTGTGCGCGGTGGTGCAGTGCCTGTTCGACGAGGATCTCGTCGCCGACGACCTCGGCGGGATCGCCGCGCATGTCCTCGGTGTGGAGGCGCTGCGCGACGAGCTGAGCGGTTACACTCCCGAACGGGTCGCCTCGTTCTGTGGTGTGGCGGCCGCCGACATCCGGGCTCTCGCCCGGTCGATCGCCGCGTCGGAATCGGCCGCCGTCTACGGCCGGATGGGCACCACCACAGTGCAATTCGGGACCATCGGCAGTTGGCTCATCGACGTGGTGAACATCCTCACCGGCAACTTCGACCGGCCCGGGGGAGTGATGTTCCCGCTCGCACCGACCGCTCCGTCGCCCCGCCCGGCCCGTGCGGGCCGGGGGTTCCGTACCGGGCGGTGGCGCAGCCGGGTTTCCGGTCACGCGGAGGTCGGCGGTGAGCTCCCCGCCGTCGCGATGGCCGAGGAGTTCGAGACGCCCGGCGAGGGGCGGTTGCGGGCGCTGGTGACGGTGTCGGGTAACCCCGTCCTGTCCGCGCCGAACGGCGCACGACTGGGACGCGCACTCGACGACGCACAGTTCGTGGTCTGCGTCGACCCCTATCTGAACGAGACGACGCGGCACGCACACGTCGTGCTGCCGCCGCCGCGCCCGTCGCAGAGTCCGCATTTCGATGCCATCCTGAACAACCTGGCGGTCCGGGCCACCGCCCGCTACTCGCCGCCCGTGTTACCGCTGCCGGCAGGCCGTCCCGACGAGATCGAGATCGTGTGCCGGCTGATCATGGGCCTGTCCGGGGCCGGGGTCGACGCCGACCCGGGGCTCGTCGACGAACAGGTCATCGCGGCGACTCTGTCGAAGGAGGTCACCGACCCCTATTCGCCCGTCGCCGGCCGTGACGTCGCCTCGCTCGTCGCGAAGTTGCCCGACGCGCCCGGGCACCAGCGTCGGCTGGACATGCTGTTCCGCCTCGGGGCGTACGGCGACGCCTTCGGCGCGCGCAACGGCCTCACGTTCGCGGATGTGCTGGCCGCGCCGCACGGCATCGACCTGGGGCCGATGCGGCCGCGCCTGCCCGGGGTGCTCCGCACGGCATCCGGCAAGATCGAACTCGCTCCCGACCCGCTCATCGGCGACCTCGCACGCCTGAGCGCAGCGGTGGACGCCGGGGGCGACCCGGCGCCGGCCGCCGACGGCAGCCTGCTGCTGGTCGGCCGCCGCCACCTGCGGTCGAACAACAGCTGGATGCACAATCTCCCGGCCCTCACCGGCGGTACCAATCGCTGCACCCTGCTCATGCATCCCGACGATGCCGACCGACTCGGCATCTCCGACGTCGCCAAGGTCCGTGGTGCGGGCGGTTCGCTGACCGTTCCCGTCGAGATCACCACCGACATCCGGCCCGGGGTCGCGTCGCTGCCGCACGGGTGGGGTCATGATGTCGACGGCATCAGACTGGGCGTCGCTGCCGCCGAGCCGGGTGTGAACGTGAACGACCTGAACGACGGCGCCCTGCTGGACCCGCTCTCGGGGACCGTCGTCCTCAACGGTCTGCCGGTGGAGATCGCGCCTGCTTGACCGGGTCGGGTAGTGCGTAGGGTTGGGCCGGGGTGGCCGCGCTGGCCGCCCGCCGACACCGATCTGACAGGGGATGACGCACGTGCTCAACGAGGACGCCGGGACCACGACCGCTGACGGATACCTGGTCAAGGTGCCGGTGCGCTGGTCGGACATGGATGTCTACGCGCACATCAACCACGCCCGGATGGTGACGTTGCTCGAAGAGGCGCGCATTCCCTGGCTCTTCTACGACGGCCGACCGACCGCGCCCCTGCGCGACGGCTGCCTCGTCGCCGACCTACACGTGAGATATCAAGCGCAGCTGCGTCATTCCGAGGGACCGATCGAGGTCACCATGTTCGTCGAACGCCTGCGGGCCGTCGATTTCACCGTCGGCTACGAAGTGCGCGCGGCGGGTGCCGACCCCGCCTCTCGCCCCGCCGTGGTCGCCAGCACACAGCTCGTCGCCTTCGACATGGCGGCCCAGCGCATCGCCCGGCTCACCCCGGAACAGAAGGTCTACCTCGCCGGATTCCGCCGCCCTGCCGGGGAATCGGCCACACGCGGCGGGCCGAGTTGATGGAGCGGTTCATCGAGTTCGCGTCCTCGGACCGATCGAACGCCCTCGCGTTCCTCTCGCACGCAGTACGTCTCGACGATGCCGCCGTCGTCCGGGTGGTCGCGCGTTCGGACGGTCTGGTGGCCTTGTGGGCACATACCGGGTTCGACGTCCTCGCCACCCGGTCGGTGACCGGACGAATCGCGCCGACCGACATCGTGTGCGACGCTTCGACACTGCGTGCGACCGTCGAATCGGCCGGCCCGGGCACCGCGGTCGATCCCGGCTTCTCACTCGACAGTGCCTGGCGCGGAGCGCTTCCCGCTGCGGTCGGGTTCCGGCACATCGACGACGTACCCGCCCGCAGCGTGGTCGAACTGTCCCGGGAAGGCGCCCGGGTGGCGCGCGAGGAGGGGAGCGGGCACGGTCCCGCAACGGGTCTGCTCGATCAGGATGTCCTCGAGGTCACGTCGGAGGAGGGTGCGCTGCGGGCCGCGGTGAGCATGCGATCGGTCTTCGCCCTGACCGGCATGGGATTCATCCGCGACGCGGACGGACGAGCGGTCACCGAGACCTCCGACACCGGGGCGATCGCAGCCGACGAACCGGTACGAATCCGGATGTCGGCGGCGTGGATTCGGATCGATGCACGCTTCGGCTCGGTGTACCAGCGCCGGCACCGCGATCTCGCGGTCACCGTCCTGAACTAGTGGTGTGAGCCGGTCACACCAGCCAGGCCGCTGCGTCCGGCGCCAGCATCCCGTCGACGAGAGGTGAACTGACGAGCAGCAATTCGCCGGGCGGAAGGGGCACCGGCTCATCGCCGGCGTTCAGCGCACAGACCAGCTGACCCTCGGAACGACGGAACGCCAGGCATCCCTCCGGCGCGCCGTACCACTCGAGGTGCTCACCGGTGAACTCCGGACGGGTCACCCTCAGGTCGATGGCTGCGCGGTACAGCGACAGCATCGACCCCACGTCCTCGAGCTGGGCTTCGACAGTGAGCGCGCGCCACGAATCCGGGATCGGCAGCCAGGTCTCGGACGTCGCACTGAATCCGAAGGGCGGCTCGGTCCCCTCCCAGGGGATCGGGACGCGGCAGCCGTCCCGCCCGCGTTCGGTGCGTCCGGACCGTTCCCACACCGGGTCCTGGAGTGCGTCGTCGGGCAGGTCGTCGACGTTCGGCAGTCCCAGTTCGCTGCCGTTGTAGAGGAAAACCGTTCCGGGCAGCGCCATTTCGACGACGAGCATCGCTCGTGCGCGCCTCGTGCCGCGCTCGAGGTCGAGTGCCCCGGTCTCCGGGTCGGCGACGGCGTATCGCGTGACCTCGCGGGCGACATCGTGATTGGACAGCGTCCACGTCGGAGTACCGGACACCGACAACACCGCGTCGAGTGAGTTCTCGATGGCCTCCCTGATCGCACCGGATTCGAACGGCGCCTTGGCGAGCCGGAAGTTGAACCCGAGGTGCAGTTCGTCGGGACGCAGGTACTCGGCGAATCGCTCGTTGTCGCTGACCCAGATCTCACCGACGTTGGCTGCCCCGGGATACTCGTCGAGGACCTTGCGGATCTTGCGGTGGATCTCGTGCACCGCATAGTTGTTGAAACGAGGGTCGTCGTCGGAGTTCTGCAGCAATTTGGTCGCCGACAGATCCATGTCGGGCAGGTCCGCGGGTTTGGCCATGCCGTGCGCGACGTCGATGCGGAAGCCGTCCACACCCCGATCGAGCCAGAAACGCAGCGTCTTCTCGAGATCGGCGAAGACGTCCGGGTTCTCCCAGTTCAGGTCCGGCTGCTCCTTGGCGAAGATGTGCAGGTACCACTGTCCCGGCGAGCCGTCGGCCTCGGTGACCCGGGTCCAGGCGGGTCCGCCGAAGATGCTGTGCCAGTTGTTCGGCGGCTCGTCGCCGTCGTCACCGAGGCCGTCCCGGAAGATGTACCGCTCGCGTTCGGGACTGCCGGGGGCCGCGGCCAGCGCGGCCTGGAACCACTCGTGCTGATCACTCGTGTGGTTGGGGACGAGGTCCATCGTCACCCGGATGTCGCGTTCGTGGGCCTCGGCGATGAGCTCGTCGAAGACGTCGAGGTCGCCGAAGAGGGGATCGACGTCCCGGGGATCGGAGACGTCGTAACCGTGATCTGCCATGGGAGAGGCCATGATCGGACTGAGCCAGATCGCATCGATCCCGAGGAGTTCGAGATAGCCGAGTTTGTCGATGACACCGGCGAGATCGCCGACGCCGTCACCGCTGACATCGGAGAACGAGCGCGGATAGATCTGATAGAACACCGCGGACTTCCACCACGTGGTGTCGGCCGGATCCAGCTGCGAGACAACGGGTGGTGCGACGGATGTGTCGGCGGCGACGACGGCCTCGCCGGCAGCCGGCTCCTCGACCGCATCGACGTCGGACTCGATCGCGCCGTCGTCGAACGCGGCGTCGTCGGGCTGACCCCCGTCGGATGGCTCGGCGGGGACGACCTCTGGTGTCTCATCGCTCACCGTGGTCATTGTGCCCTACCTGAGTTTTCTCGGAGAAATCCAGGTCAGTCGGCGAGTCGGGCGGCGTGTCGGGAGAGAAAACGCTCTCAGATGGGTGAATTCATCATCGATTGCGCCGCCATCTCCATGTAGTCGATCAGCGCCTGGCGGTGCGGGGCGTCGAGGGTGTCGTCGTCGATGGAGGCGATTGCGGTGTGCATACAGCGCAGCCACGCGTCCCGCTCGATGGGACCGACGCGGAAGGGGTTGTGACGCATGCGGAGTCGGGGATGGCCGCGCTCATCGGAGTAGGTTCGCGGGCCCCCCCAGTACTGTTCGAGGAACATCCGCATCCGACGCTCGGCCGGACCCAGGTCCTCCTCGGGATACAGCGGGCGCAGCACCTCGTCGCGCGCCACCTCGCGATAGAACACAGCCGTGAGTCGCCGGAACGTCTCGGCACCGCCGACCTCGTCGTAGAAGGTGCGCGCGGGGGTTGCCGGCGCCGGTGGGGTCGGAGGGGATGTGTTGGGTTCGCCAGTCACCCTCGCCATTGTCCTCACCCGGGCGCGGTGTCTCAACGTCGACGCCGGGTCGGCCCCGTGAGCTGGCCGGACACCGTGAAACAGCTGTCACGGGGACCGCCACCGTGGTGGACTTGTGCTCGGCGGGGTGGCGGGAGGCGAGATGACGCACAGATCACACGCGAAGACGGGACGCGGGCAGAGCCGTCCCGCTCCCGGCGCCGGGGCCTGGACACGCCGCCGGGTGCTGCTCCTCAACGCCACGTACGAGCCGCTGACGGCCGTGACGGTCCGGCGTGCGGTCGTCCTCATCCTCCGTGATCGCGCCGATCTGGTGCACGCCGACGAACAGGGCGAGGCGGTGCACTCCGTGGGTGGTGCGGTCCCGGTTCCGACCGTGATCCGCCTCCGCAGATACGTCCACGTGCCGTACCGGGCGACCGTGCCGATGACCCGGGCCGCTCTGATGCGTCGTGACCTGACCAGGTGCGGCTACTGCGGTGCACGGGCGACGACGATCGACCACGTGGTCCCGCGGAGTCGGGGCGGGACGCACACCTGGGAGAACTGCGTGGCGTGCTGTGCCTCGTGCAATCACCGGAAGGCGGATCGTCTGCTCGGGGAGCTGGGGTGGACGCTGCGGACGGTTCCGACCGTGCCGAAGGGCAGGCACTGGCGTGTGCTGGCCACCATCAAGGACATCGATCCGGCGTGGCTGCAGTACCTCGATGCCGGCGCCGCGTGAGGGGCATGATCCGGTCGCACGGGGTCGCCTCACACGTCTACGACGCGCTGTAGGCCCCCGTGGGCCGGGCGGCGGCCAGTGGGTTAGATTGATCAACGATGACCTGCGCCGACAACCGGGCGGGTCCGGCGCGACCATCGAAAGGGTGACATGGACGTCGACAGCCTGATCGTCCCCATCGGAGTGCCAGTCACGATTCTCACGGTGCTTGCTGTTCTGCTCTGTGTTGTCGCGATGGTGTTCTCCTCCGGGGTCAAGTACCCGAAGGTCGAGGAATACACCCTCGACCAGCAGTGGGAACACGCACCGCTTCTCTTCAGTGCCACCGACATCGAACCGATGGCACTTCCGCGGCATGCGGAACCCGGCGACGTCGATGGGAGCTCGGCCAGTGGCAAATGGTGAGGTTACGCACGCAAATGTGAGCGCCGAGGTCGCGGCCCGGTCGGCCGCCGAACTGCCGCTGGGCGCCGTCTTCACCAACAGCGGTCGCATTTCCGCGGCACGCTACCCGGCCGACGCTCCGACGACGCCGCCGTTCAGCAAGAAGGATCTGATCGCGCTCGACGAGACGCTCAAGGCCGCCAGCGAGAAGGCCCTCGTGCGCTTCTCGGTCTACATCGGCGACCTCGACGGTGAGCTGGAGACCAGCGCCCGTGCGATCCTCGCGAAATCGCCCGAGCCCGCGTACGGCACCCTCATCGCCGTCTCTCCGAACTCGCGTGACGTGGTCATCGTCTCCGGCAACAAGGTGTCCACCCGCGTGAACGATCGCGTCGCGGCTCTCGGTGTCACCGCCGCGGTCACCGGCTTCCGTCAGGGCAACCTGATCGACGGGCTGATCGCCTCGCTGCGCGTGATGGCCACCGCCGCCGCCGGCGGCTGATCGCTCGCACACCCTGATACACGAAGGCCGCCCCACCATTCCGGTGGGGCGGCCTTCGTCGCGGGTCGTCAGTGGGTGAGGACCTTCTCGTGGGCTCCGCGAGCGGTGGGGTCGTCGTCGAGCTCGTCGTCGACCATGTTGCTCTCGTCGAACGGATCCCGGCCGGACAGCACGTCGTCGACGCGCTGCTTGTCGATGGTGCTGGTCCACGAGCCGACGAGCAGCGTCGCGACCGCGTTGCCGGAGAAGTTGGTGACCGCGCGGGCCTCCGACATGAACCGGTCGATGCCGACGATGAGGCCGACGCCGTCGAGCATGTCGGGGCGGTGGGCCTGGAGTCCGCCGGCGAGGGTGGCCAATCCCGCACCGCTGACGCCGGCGGCGCCCTTGGACGCGATGATCATGAACGCCAGCAGGCCGATCTGCTCACCGACCGACAGCGGGTCGCCCATCGCGTCGGCGATGAAGATCGACGCCATCGTGAGGTAGATGGCGGTGCCGTCGAGGTTGAACGAGTACCCGGTCGGCACCACGACGCCGACAGTGGTCTTCTCCACGCCGAGGTGCTCCATCTTCGCGATCAGGCGAGGCAGCGCGGACTCCGAGGACGACGTCGCGAAGATCAGGATGTACTCGCGGGTGAGGTACTTGACGAGTTTGAAGATCGAGACGCCCGACACGGTGCGCAGCAGCACCCCGAGCACGCCGAACACGAACACCAGGCAGGTCAGATAGAACGCGAGCATCAGCGTCAGCAGCTGCTGGACCGCGGCCCAGCCTGTCTGTCCCACGACGCTGGCGATCGCACCGAACGCGCCGATCGGGGCCACCCAGAGCACCATGGTGAGCACCTTAAAGACGAGCTTCTGGAAGTAGGAGACCGCGGTGAGGATCGGTTCGCCGGTGCGGCCCATCGCCTGGATCGCGAACCCCACGAGCAGCGCGACGAACAGCGCCTGCAGGACGCTGCCCTCGGTCAGCGCGGACAGCATCGATTCCGGGATGATGCCCTGGATGAAGTCGAGGGTTCCGCCGGACTCGTGTGCGTCCTCGGCGAGTTCCTGGCCCTTGCCCGACACCGAGTCGATGTTCAGGCCGTCGCCCGGCTGGATGATGTTGCCGACGACCAGGCCGATCGCCAGCGCAACCGTCGACATCGCCAGGAAGTAGACGAACGCGAGTCCGCCGACCTTGCCGACCGTCGCCGCCTTGCGAACCGAGCCGATGCCCAACACGATCGTGCAGAAGATGACCGGGGCGATCATCATCTTGATGAGGCTGACGAACATGGTCCCCAGCACTCCGAGGTCTTTGCCGACGCCCGGCACGACGAGCCCGACCACGACGCCCGCGATCACCGCGATGATGACACCGATGTACAGCCAATGGGTGCGGTCGCGCTTGGCCTTGGATGGCGTGCCGGGCGTGGTCAGGATGGGATCGGAACCGTCCCCGGCCGGTGAGTCGCCGGACCTACCTCGAATGTTCATCGGTGATTCTCTCCTCGTACACCTCGGACAACAGTGATTAGGATTGTGGCCCGATGTGGTGACGCGGGTCACGATTGTGTTCATTACGTTCATACCCAGCACGTCCGGAGTCATCACTCCGGACAGGAACGAGGTCGGCAGGGATGCGGTGGTACCCGCGCACGCTCGCCGGACAGGTCGCCGCGCTCGCATTGGCGGTCTTCGCGGTGGTCGTCGTCGCCGAGAGCGTTCTGGCGGCCGTCGACGCCCGCATCGACGCGGACCGCGCGGCGAGGGCCGAGGTGACAGCGGTGGCCGTCAGCCTGGCGGAGTCGCCGTCGACCGTCGCCGCCCTCACGTCTCCGGATCCCAGCGCGGTGCTGCAGCCGGTCACCGAGCGGGTGCGCGCGGCAACCGGGATCGCGTTCATCACCGTGCTGGCGCCCGACCGGACCCGCTACACCCACACCGACCCGGCGCGGATCGGCGAACCGTATCTGGGGAGCATCGACGCGGCACTGCGAGGGCAGACCGTGACCGAGAACTACACCGGCACGCTAGGCCCGTCGATCCGGACGATCGTCCCCGTCCGTGATGCCGACGGCCGGGTGGTGGGGATGGTCGCCGCCGGGATCACCCAGCGCTCGCTGACGTCGGCGTGGCGTGGCCAGCTGCCGATGATCGCCCTCGCCGCGTTTGCGGCACTGCTCACCGCCGTCGGCGGCGTGTGGTGGATCCGGCGACGACTGCTGCGGCAGACCGGTGGACTCGCGCCCGACGAGTTACGGCTGATGTACGACCACCACGACGCCGTGTTGCGTTCCGTGCGCGAGGGATTGGTCGTCGTGGAGGACGGACGACCGGCACTCGTCAACTCCGAGGCGCACCGCCTGCTCGAGATCGGACCCGACACGGCCCCCGCGGACCTGCCCGCCTTCCTCACCGACGGCGACGAGGAGACGGACGTGACCTACGCCGACCGCGGCCGGGTACTGCTGGTGAGTCGTTCCCCGGTGGCCGGCCGACGCGCTTCGTCGGTGGTCACCATCCGCGACCGCACCGAGCTCTCGGAGGCGATGGGCGAACTCGACTCCATGACGCGGTTCGCCGAGGCCCTCCGATCGCAGGCGCACGAGGCCGCCAACCGGTTGCACACGATCGTCGCCCTCGTGGAGATGGGCCGGCCCGACGAGGCGATCCGGCTGGCGACGACCGAGTTCGAGCTCTCCCAGCACCTCATCGACCGGATGACCCAGGCGGTGGCCGAGCCCGCGCTGGTCGCCCTCCTGCTGGGGAAGACGGCGCAGGCGGCCGAACGCGGGATTCCGCTGTCCCTGACCGAGGAATCGCAGGTGAGCGACGCCGCCACCGGGCTCCTCACGCCCGGTGAGATGATCACGGTCGTGGGCAACCTGATCGACAACGCCCTGGACGCCTGCGACCCCGCGGACCCGTGGGTGGAGGTGACGGTCGTCGGGGACGACCGCGTGCTCGACATCGTCGTCGCCGACAGCGGCAGCGGCATGGATGCCGACCTGCTCGCCCTGGCGACCACTCGGGGTTACTCGACGAAGCCGGGAGGTGACGCCGCCGGGCGCGGCCTCGGTCTCGCCCTCGTCGCCCAGGTCGTCGCCCGCCGGCACGGGACGATGAGCGCCGAGAACACCTACGGCTCGGTCATCTCGGTACGCGTGCGCGCCGACGCGGGGGAGCGCGGACGATGATCCGCGTCCTGATCGTCGAGGACGAACCCGTGATCGCCGAGGCGCACCGCGATTATCTCGTCCGGCTGGGCGGATTCGAGGTCGTCGGTGCCGTGTCCACCGCGCAAGAGGCGCTGCGGATGGCCACCGCCGGACCGGTGGATCTGGTGCTGCTCGACCTGGGTCTGCCCGACGCACGTGGCGTGGACCTCGCCTCGGCGCTGTCGGGTGTCCGCCCGGCGCCCGACGTCATCGCGATCACCGCCCAGCGCGACCTCGCCACCGTCCGGAGCGCGATGTCGCGCGGGGTGCTGCTCTACCTGCTGAAACCCTTCACCTTCGCCGCGTTCCGGGAGAAGATCGAGCAGTACCTGCGCTACCGCGAAGCCCTCACCGGCGACGCCGACGCGGTCAGTCAGCGCGACGTCGACCGGGCGCTCGCCGAGCTGCGCACGAGCGACACCCGTCGGTCGGCGAAGAAGGGCGCGGCGCCGCAGACCGAGGACGCGGTCAGCCGGGCGGTCCGTGACAGCCCCGACGGGCTGACCGCCTCGGAAGTGGCGCGCGCCCTCGGATCGTCGCGGGTCACCGCATGGCGCTACCTCGAGCGGCTCGCCGACGACCACGTACTCGAACGCGATACCGAGTACGGCTCGGCGGGCCGCCCACAGGTGCGCTACCGGTGGCGACGGCGCTGACCCCGGCGTCCGCCGGGCTCAGCTCTCCTGCGCGTCGTAGGCGCGCGCCCGCAGCGAGCGGGCCACGCCGTCGCGGCCCTCGGAGATCAGCCGCTTCAGCGCGGACGGGTGGTCCCCGGACAGGAAGTCCTCGGCGAGGTCGAGGGCGTGCTGCGACATCGCCCAACTCGGGTACAGGCCGATGACGACGGTCTGCGCGACCTCGCTCGACCGGCGTGCCCACACCTTCGGAACCGCCTCGAAGTACTTCTCCACGTAGGGCTCGAGGAGTTCGCCCTGGCCGGGACGGGCGAATCCGCCGATCATGGTGCGGGTGTACACATTCGACAACGAGTCGTCCTCGATGGCGCGAGTCCAGGTGTCCGCCTTGGCCTCTGCCAGCGGACGCGCCGCCCGCGCCAGCGCCGCCGAACGCGTGCCGGTGGCGGTGTTGTCCCGCTCGGCCTCGGCGTCGATGACCGGGGTCGACTCCGGATCGGTGTCGATCGCCCCGGCGGTGGCCAGCGCGGTCACCAGCTTCCACCGCAGGTCCGTGTCGACGGCGAGACCCTCGAGCCCGTGGTCGGCGGGATCCGCGCCCTCGAGCAGCGCCCGGGCCACCTCGGTCTGGTCGTCGTTGATCCGGCCGCCGAGCCAGGTGTTGACGAACGCCAGCTGATGGTCGGAACCCGGCTCGGCCGCGCGGGCGAGTTCGAGCATGCGCGAGCTGAATCCGGGACGGCCCGTGGTGGCCGCCCACTCCGGGTCGGCATAGGATTCGATGGCGGTCGTCGCCTGCAGCAGAACTCGTTGCACCACACCGATTTCCGACTCTCCGGCGATGCCCTGCCGAACGAGTTCGACGAAGTCACGGGCACGCATCTCGGCCTGACGGGTCATCTCCCACGCCGCCGACCAGACCAGGGTGCGCGGCATCGGATCGCTGATGTCGCCGATCCGGGCGGTCGCCGTCGCCAGCGACTCCGGATCGAGCCGAACCGAGGCGTAGGTGAGGTCACCGTCGTTGAGCAGCACCAGATCTCCACGATGCACACCGACGAGGTCGGCGACGTCGGTGCGCTCGCCCTCGATGTCGAGTTCCACACTGTGCGTCTGCTCGATGGCACCGGATCCGTTGTCGGCGTAGACACCGACGCGCAGTCGGTGTACCCGGGTCTCGCCGGCGCCCGGGGCGGCGCCGTCCTGGACGATGGTGAACCGCGTGAAGGCGCCGGAGTCGTCGACCTCGAAGTCGGGCCGGATGACGTTGATGCCCGTGGTGCGCAACCACTGGTCGCCCCAGTCCGACAGGTCCCGGCCCGACGACTTCTCCAATGCGCCGAGGAGATCGGCGAAGGTGGCGTTGCCGAACTGGTGCGCGGCGAAGTAGCTGCGCAACCCGGCGAGGAAGTCCTCGAGACCCACGTACGCGACGAGCTGCTTGAGGACCGACGCGCCCTTGGCGTAGGTGATGCCGTCGAAGTTGACCTCGACGGCCGCGATGTCGGGGATGTCCGCGGCGACCGGGTGGGTCGAGGGCAGCTGGTCCTGCCGGTAGGCCCAGGACTTCTCGACGTTGGCGAATGTCGTCCAGGCGCTGGCGTATTCGGTCGCCTCGGCCTGGCACAGCACGGACGCGAAGGTCGCGAACGACTCGTTGAGCCACAGATCATCCCACCACTGCATGGTGACCAGGTCGCCGAACCACATGTGGGCCATCTCGTGCAGGACGGTCTCGGCGCGGCGCTCGTAGAGGTACTTGGTCACGCGGGACCGGAAGACGTAGTCCTCGAGGAAGGTCACGGCGCCGGCGTTCTCCATCGCGCCGGCGTTGAACTCGGGGACGAACAGCTGGTCGTATTTGCCGAAGGCGTAAGGGATCCCGAAGTTCTGGTGGTAGAAGCCGAAGCCCTGTTTGGTCTCGGTGAACAGGCGCTCGGCGTCCATGTGCTCGGCGAGCGATGCGCGGCAGTAGATGCCGAGCGGGATGTCGCCGTGCTCGTCGGAGTAGACGTCGGTCCACTCCGCATACGGCCCCGCGATGAGTGCGACGAGGTAGGTGCTCATCGGTACTGTTTCCCGGAATCGGTGCATTACAGCGGATGTGGAGCCGTCCGGTTCGCCAGGAGCCTCCGCGTGCGCGGCGTTGGAGATGACCTTCCAGTCCGCGGGAGCGGTGACGGTCACCGTGTAGGTCGCCTTGAGATCGGGCTGATCGAAGCAGGCGAACATCCGCTTGGCGTCGGCCGTCTCGAACTGTGAGTACAGGTACACCGAGTCGTCGGACTGGTCGACGAACCGGTGCAGACCTTCGCCGGTGTTGGAGTACGCGCAGTCGGCGACCACGGTGAGCGTGTTCTCGGCGGCGAGGCCCGACAGCGGGATACCCACTGATTCGTCGAAACCGGAGACGTCGAGGTCGGCTCCGTTGAGGGTGGCCGAGATCAGGGTGGGTGCCACGAGATCGACGAACGTCTCGCTGGCCTCCGTCGCGGTGAACCGCACCGTCGTCGTCGAGCGGAAGGTCTCGGTCCCGGGCGCCCCGGAACCGTCGGTGAGGTCGAGGTCGATCTGGTAGTTCGACACGTCGAGAATCGCTGCGCGGTCGCGGGCCTGGTCTCTGGTGAGGTTCGGAGCAGTCACGCAGGCCAGCTTATCCAGGTCAGGACTCCGGCGGTGCTCCACGCAGTCCGGCGGGGTTCAGGATCGCCCGTGCGATCGTCTCGAGTTCGGCGGCGACCCCGGGCCGGGACCACAGCTGCGGCGACTCGATGATCTCGCACGTGTAGCCGAACAACGCCTGGGCGAGCGCATTCGCGTCGGCCGCGGTCAGCAGTGGGTTACGGGACCGGATCGCGTCGATCCATTCGGCCCGGAAATCCAGCTGCGCGTTCCGGAGCTGCGTCTGCTCGGTGTCCGGGAGATACATGAGGTCGCTGGTGAAGACGGGCATGATGCGGCCGTGGACGTCGAGTGCGTACTCGACGAAGACGCGGATGAGCACGTCGAGGGGGTCGTCGGAACCGGCGCGGCTCAACGCATGGGCGGTGACGTAGAGGATGCCCTGCACACCGCGCCACAGCACCGCCCGCAGGAGATCGGATTTGCCAGAGACCTCCTGATAGAGCGTCGCGATCGAGACATCGGCGGTACGGGCGATCTCGTCGATGCGGACGTCGGTGAAGCCCCGCTCGGAGAACAACTGGGTGGCGGCGTCGAGAATGCGCTCGCGACGGGAGGCGGGGCGACGGTGCGCGGGTGCGCGCTCGGCATCGGGGTCCGGCTCCGGTGGCCCCGGCAGCCGGCACGCGAGGATGGAGTCCGCCACGGCGCGCTGGACCTCCATGAGGCGGGCGGGCGACAACGAGCCCCGCATCTCGGAGGTGTTGGTGTACACGCTGAGTGCAGCGGCACCCAGCATCGCCGCCTCCGACGGCACGACGTCGGGACGCGCCGCGGCGATGAGTGAGGCGAAGTGTTCGCTCAGCCGGCCGAAATAGCTTCTCATCACATCGAGTTCGGCCGGCTGCAGATGGCGTTGCTCGCGACGCCACAGCGTCGACACGTCCCGATGGGCGGTGAGGTCACCGAGCCCGTCGAGCAGAAGTGCGAGCTGCTCGACCGGCGAGCGGCCGTGCTCCTCGGCGTCGGCCATGAGTGTCGCGACGAGCTCCACCTGCGTCGTCAGCGCTTGCGAGAGGATGTCGTGTTTGCCGGGGAAATGTCGGTACACCGCCGGCCCGGTGAGACCGACCGCGGCGCCGATCTGCTCGATGCTGACGTTTCGGAATCCCGCGTCCTGGAACAGTCTTGTGGCGGCCCGGACGATCTGTGCCGAGCGCTGTCCGAGAGATCGGGGTTCGAGCGGCCGGAGACGCGCGACCACCCGGGCGGGTTCGTCCGGATCGGACGGTGGCGACGACGGCATCCCGGGTCCTCTTCCTCGGCGGTTCTTGCACCATCTCACACCGTGCCCGGACCGGGCCCCGCGAATCCACAGCGCCGGCGACTGCTCCGCGCATCGGGAACAGTTCGAACCGCCGGGGTGTTGAGCCGTCCGACGGCGCCACCGGCCGATCGTCGGCGGCACGTGTTCAATGTCGACTCTCGAGAGGATGTTCCATGTCAGAGCAGGCCCAGCCCACCGATCGCGTCGATTTCTGGTTCGACCCGCTCTGCCCGTGGTGCTGGATCACCTCACGCTGGATCCTCGAGGCCGAGAAGGTCCGGCCGATCGAGGTCAATTTCCACATCATGAGCCTCGCCGTCCTCAACGAGGGCAAGGACATCCCCGAGGAGTACCGCGAGGGCCTCAAGCACGCCTGGCGTCCGGTCCGGGTCATCGCCGCCGCCGCCGCGCAGAAGGGTGACGAGATCCTGGCGCCGCTGTACACGGCGATGGGGACCCGCATCCACAACCAGGGCATCAAGGATCTCGACGAGGTCATCGCGGGCGCGCTCGAGGAGATCGGCCTCGACGCCTCGCTCGCCGAGGCCGCCGACGGCACCGAGTTCGACGAGGTCATCCGCGAGAGCCACCACGCCGGGATGGACAAGGTGGGCGACGATGTCGGGACGCCCACCATCCACGTCAACGACGTCGCCTTCTTCGGCCCCGTGTTGTCGCGGATCCCGCGTGGTGAGGACGCCGGGACGGTGTGGGACGGTGCGCGCGCACTCGCGTCCTACCCCCACTTCTTCGAGCTCAAGCGCACGCGCAACGAGGATCCGCAGTTCGACTGATCGGGTTCGGTTGCGCGCTTGCGGTTCCGTACGTCAGAAGCGTGGTGGCGGTTCGATGCCGTTGGGCAGTCCGTCGGGCCCGAGGGTCGCCGGATGGGGAGGCGGCGGCACCGCCACCACGTTTCCGCTCCCGACGCCCCGGACGATCTGGCTGGGACGCAGCAGCATCGCCCCCGCGCGGGTCCGGTCGCGAAGCGCGGCTGCCCGCCAGGTCAGCACCGGATGCGACGACATCGCGTTGGTCAGGAAGGTGAAGAACCCGCGCTCGTGGGTCGCCCGGTCGGCGAACTGGTCGAAGTCCACCGCCGAGAGCATGTACTTGCCGGCGGCCAGGACCCCCATCGCCCCGGGCGCCCCACCGGGTCTGGCGTAGTACCCGTAGTTGTCCGCGCTGTACTCCTGCGCGCGGGACAGGGCGGCGCCGAGCACGGGGATGTTCATGCCGACGATCGTCGAGAGCTGTCGCCAGTACGAGGTGTGCCCGGCGGCGATGTGCCCGACCTCGTGGCCGATGATGAACTCGAGCGCCTGCGGGTCCCGGGCGGCGCCGCCCACCTCGAACAGGTCGGAGTACACGACGACGAATCGCCGGAACCCGTGCCCGGAGGCGAATGCGTTGATCGCGCCGTTGCCGAGGACGACGTAGGCATCCGGCACGTACTCCAGTCCGAAGCGGGCTGCGGCTTCGACGACCATCCGGTGTCCGTCGGGGAACTGGGTCGGCGTCATCTGTACGCCGTTGACCCGCGGTGATGCATAGGTCAGGCCGCGGATCACGAACAGCAGGAGCGGAAACAGCAACGCGCCCAACAGGAGTTGGTCGAGGGTGCCCAGCGCGACGAGGACGATGATCGCCGCGTACCCGACCACCGTCGCGAGGATCACCAGCACGAGGGTGGGGATCTCCCAGGGGTGCAGCCGCGGCCGCGCGGCGTAGTGCGCCGGGCGCAGCCACCGTCGACCGGGGTCGGCGGGCGCGGGTGGCGGCGGGTCGGCGACGCCGGGCACGTTGGGGATCGGTGCGCCGGAGGCGGGTGTGCCGGCGGCCGGCTCGCGGGGGACGGGCAGGGGCGTGTCCACGCCCTCAATCTATAGTGACGCCATGCGTGTCTACCTCGGTGCCGACCATGCCGGATTCGAACTCAAGAACCAGATCGCAGACCATCTCGAGGCCACCGGCCACGAGGTCGTGGACTGCGGTGCCCACGAGATGGACCCCGCCGACGACTACCCGGCGTTCTGCATCGCCGCCGCGGCCAAGACCGTCGCCGACCCGGGCAGCCTGGGAATCGTGCTCGGCGGCAGCGGCAACGGCGAACAGATCGCCGCGAACAAGGTCCCCGGCGCGCGCTGCGCACTCGCCTGGAGCGTCGAGACCGCCCAGCTCGCCCGGCAGCACAACAACGCACAGCTCATCGGCATCGGCGGCCGGATGCACAGCACCGCCGAGGCGCTGGCCATCGTCGACGCGTTCCTGGCCACCCCGTGGTCGGAAGAGGCGCGGCACCAGCGGCGCATCGACATCCTCGCGGAGTACGAGCGCACCGGCGAGGCTCCCGAGGTGCCGGGGGCCCCGGCCCAGTAGGTCTCGGCCGAGTCCGTGCCCGAGGGCCACACTCTCCATCGACTGGCCCGCCGGCAGCAGCGACTGTTCGGCGGGCAGCGGGTTCGCGTCAGCAGCCCGCAGGGTCGCTTCGCCGACGGTGCGGCGATGGTGGACGGACTCACCTTCCACGCGGCCGAGGCCTGGGGCAAGCATCTCGTCCATCGTTACCGG
Organism: Gordonia sp. IITR100; assembly: GCF_002009645.1. Lineage (NCBI taxonomy): Bacteria > Bacillati > Actinomycetota > Actinomycetes > Mycobacteriales > Gordoniaceae > Gordonia > Gordonia sp. IITR100. The sequence continues at coordinate 110,388 of NZ_MVKV01000015.1, forward strand.
GACGGGCGTGCCGAACGAATGGTGCACATCCACCTCGGGCTGTACGGCTCGTTCACCGAACTCGCGGTGCCCGTGCCGGAACCGGTCGGGCAGGTTCGACTCCGCATCGAGACCGAGACCGCCGGAACGGACCTTCGGGGTCCGACGGCGTGTGAGATCTACCACCCCGCCGATCTCGAGGCGTTGGTCGCCCGACTCGGTCCGGATCCGCTGCGACGCGACGCCGAGCCCGACCGGGCATGGGCGGCGATCTCGCGGTCCGCGCGGCCCGTCGGCGCCCTGCTGATGGACCAGAAGGTCATCGCCGGGATCGGCAACGTGTATCGCGCCGAGATCCTCTTCCGCGCCGGCATCGATCCGATGAGACCCGGAAAGCGTGTTCTCCGAGACGAATTCGACGCGCTGTGGTCCGACCTGGTGACTCTCATGAAGATCGGCGTGCGTCGTGGACGCATTCACGTGATCCGGCCCGAAGACGATTCCGGGGCGCCGTCCTACGCCCCGAACCGTCCGCGGACCTACGTGTACCGGCGGGCGGGCGAGCCATGCCGGATCTGCGGGACACCCGTCCTGATCGCCGATCTGGAGGCCCGAAAACTGTATTGGTGCCCCGTCTGCCAGACCTGACAGGTTACTGCCCGGTCGGTGTGGATAGCCGAACCTTAGTAGCATGTGCGGAGCCGTGAGGTTCTTACTCACGCGAACGGTCGGGGAGACAAGAGGGGGCAGTGTGACAATCAGCGAAAGCATCCGGTCTCATGCCGGACTGATCTCGCGGGGCGAGGTGTCCCCACTCCGAGACGTGCCTTTCCACGGCGCGGCCGACGCGCCGATCACCCGTCGCGTGCTGGCCGGTGGGGACCTTTTCCCGGAGGCGGAGAAGCGCGTCGTGGCACACGAGATGCGGGCCGTCTCGGCGGCTTCACGTGACTACTGCGAGCCGCACGTGCACGACTGCCCGGAGATCAACATCCTGCTGTCGCTCGACCGTCTGGTCTACGAGATCACGCTCGGGGACGAGGTCTATGAGGTCGAGGCGCCCGCGAGCATCTACATACCGGCCGGCCTGGTGCACAGCGCCAATGTGATCGAGGGCAGCGGTTTCTTCGTGGCGATCATCGAGACCGCCGACTACGTCGCCAAACCGCCACCGGCGCAAGCATCCTGATCGGTCACGGCTGCGAGGTGCGGGCCGCGGCGCCGTGACACGGTCGAGGTGGGAATCTCAGGAAGCCCTCAGCGCTCCTGCGGGCGGTTCATACGTCCGGGACCCACCATGGGTGAGGTGCAGCATGTCAGAACCCCGCCACGGCCCGGCGGGGCACCGCCGATCACCGTCTTCGTGGTCGGCGGGACGGGGGAGTCGTACCCCGGTGACCCACGGACCGAGGTGTCCGGGCTCCTCACCGGAGTGGCCGACGAACTCGATGACCGCTTCGACTGTCTGTGGATCGGATACCCCGCGAGCTATGGTCCCGCCCCGCGTCCGGGCGGGATGAGTTTCGTCGAGAGCGTCGGGATCGGTGCGGGCCGACTGCGGGCGGCCATCCGCGCCACGGCAGGACCGGTCGCGCTGGTGGGTTACTCGCAGGGGGCCGTGGTCATCCGATCCGCGGTCGCCGATCTGGCGACCGGGGACGCCGAGACTGCATCCGACCTGGACCGGGTACTCGGTGTCGGGCTGGTCGCCGACCCGCACCAGCCGCCGGGCGTGGTGCCCGGTTGCGACGGGTGGGGAGTCGCCGGCCCGGGAGCGGATCTGCCGACCGGGCTGCCCGTGTACTGGGTGGGCGCGTCCCAGGACGTGATCTGCAACGCCGACGCGGACTCGCTTGTCCGCGACGTCGCCGACCTCACCGGCTCTATGACGCTGGCCGGGCTCGGCCGATGGGGGAGGAGTGCGTGGGATGTGTTGCGCGCCAACGACTTGCAGAACGCACGGCGGACGTCGGTCCGGCCGGCGCAGTGGCGGCGCGACCCCGGGCGGATGCTGGCGGCGTGGCGTGAGGTCAGGTGCTACCTCCCGTCGCGCATCCGGGTGGGTGGTGTGTGGCTGACCAACGCCGTGGGTGGCCGGCACACGTCGTATCGGAGCGACCCCTATCGGCGGACCTCGATCACCGATCCGGCGTCCACCGGTTGTCAGGTCATCGCCCAGTGGCTTCAGGTCCAGGCGACGTTCGCCGACCAGGCCGCCACCTGGTCACACGACAGAGGGCCGGTCACCTGACGGTGACCGGCCCTCGTAGTCTGCTCGAGACTAGGTGTTCTGATACTTCCCACCGATGGTGTTGCGCACCACGATCGGGGTGTTGCGGGGAACGTTGTCGTAGACCCACTTGGCGTGATCGTTGGTGACGTTGATGCAGCCGTGGCTCACGTTGCTGCGACCCTGCTGATTGACCGACCAGGGGGCGCCGTGGATGAAGATGCCGTCCCACGACATCCGGGTCGCGTACTCGACGTAGGTGCGGTAGCCCTCGGCGGAGTCGACCGGGACGCCGTACGTGGACGAGTCCATGTACATGTCGCGGTACTTCTCCTTGGTGTAGTACACGCCGTTCGAGGTGGGGTTCTTGTCCGAACCCATCGAGATCGGCATCGTCCGGACGACCTTGCCGTTGTGCCACCAGGTGATGGTGTGGGTGTTGTCGTCGGCCAGGGCGATGTAACCGGTCTCGGTCTTGACGTTCGGGATGACCGGCCCGGCCGGCTTCTCCTCGGTCGTCGACGGCGGCGGCTGCGGAGCTTCGGGGGTGGTCGGCGCCGGCGGGGTCGGCAGACCGGGGACCGCGGGGATCTCGACCGGCGGCAGGCCGGGGATCACGGTGACCGGGACGGCGTTGGCGACGCCGGGAAGTGCGAGGGTCATGGCCAGGACGCCGAAGACGACAGCCGCGAGTCGTCGGGCCGAACGGCGGCGCGAGGCGCGCGGGGTCGGCAGGTGAGAGTTCAACACAGGTCGTACCTTCGGTTCGATGGTTCGTTCGCGCATCGGCCTGAGCGCGGAACCATCGTTACACAACCGTTGCCTTGGGTCCAAGGAGCGGGTCACGCCGAATGACGCCGCCATCGCGAACCCTCAGTACGACGTGGCAAAACCCGAGGTAGCGTCGTTGTCGACACCGCGTGTGACGGTCGTCACATTCGAGGTCGCGCATACGCAGCGGGTTCCGGCGTGGACTCATTGTGGCCGCTGGACCCTCGTATGCAACAGGATCGTTTGTCCCACTGGGGACTGCTCGTTCGGGGCGCCGTGTTCCCGCTCAGGCGGGTTGTGGATGTTCGGTGCGAAGGTGTTGCGCAGGTTGCGAACACGCCTCGTCCCGGCAGACGAGCATCACGTCGACGCGACCGATGCCGGCCTCGGACTCGGTCACGTCTCGGCGGACGTACAGGGGTGCGCCGCAGGATCCGCACCGGCGTTGGGTTTTCGTGTGGCTGGAGGACATGGGTCAACGGTACGCCAGGTGTGGCGTGGATCACAGGACGAGTCCGGACCGGCGGGATGTGGTCCGGTCGGGTGACTTGGGCGGGGATCTGTGACATCGCCGACCCGAATCGCATGTGGTTCGCAGGCAGCGGAGGAACGTGAGGGAAACGCCAGGCCAGTTCGCGCCCTGCCCACCACCGATCGTCTCGACCGGCCCCGGCGATTCGTCGGCACCCGGGCACCCGGAGGAGGAGGCGACTCCCGAGATCGTCTACGAGTACGCGCCCCTGCCGTTGCCGTGGAACAAGCCGCCGGAGCCGCCCAACTGGGCGCCCGGAGTAGCCCGGACCGACGAAAAAGGCTCGGAGATAGTGTCTCCGAGCCGGTGGAGCGGGTGACGGGAATCGAACCCGCGTAGCTAGTTTGGAAGACTAGGGCTCTACCATTGAGCTACACCCGCGTTGCTCGCGGTGACCGTCGAGATCCCGGCGTCGCGTGCGATGAGTGACTGTACCGGCAGCGGCGCCGGAACCGAAATCGGGGTGGATGCGACGAGGTGGCATCCGATGGACGACCATCGGTTCCGGCGTCGCCGCGGCACCCGTGCGCGGGCCCGGCCGCGGTGGCACGTACTATCTCTTGTTGGCCCTGATGCGCGGTCGCCCTCCGGGGTTTTCTCGCGTGTTCGGACCCCGGGATGTGGCGCAGCTTGGTAGCGCATCCGCTTTGGGAGCGGAGGGTCGCAGGTTCAAATCCTGTCATCCCGACTTGATCGATGTGGCCCGACCGGTCACCCGGTGCACGGCCCGCGAACGACCGAACTTCCACCACCGTAGATATAAGGAGTATTCAGGCGTGAAGAGCACTGTCGAGCAACTCACCCCGACCCGGGTCAAGCTCAACGTCGAGGTCCCGTTCGAGGAGCTGTCGGCAGACTTCGACCGGGCCTACCGGTCGTTGGCCCAGCAGATCCGGATCCCCGGATTCCGTCCGGGCAAGGCGCCCGCGAAGCTGATCGAGGCCCGTGTCGGCCGCGATTCGATCCTCGCGCAGGTCGTGAACGACGCCATCCCGGCCAAGTACTCCGAGGCCGTCGCCGAGACCGAGACCAAGGCCATCGGCCAGCCCGAGATCGACCTGTCCGAGCTGAAGTACGGCGAGTCGGTCACCTTCACGGCCGAGGTCGACGTCCGTCCCGAGATCACCCTGCCCGACTACTCGACCCTGTCGGTCGAGGTCGACGCGATCGAGGTCGACGAGGCGGCGGTCGACGAGCAGCTCGAAGGCCTGCGCGCCCGCTTCGGCACCCTCAAGGGCGTCGAGCGCGGCGTGGAGAACGGCGACTTCGTGTCGATCGACCTGGCCGCGACCGTCGACGGCGAGGCCGTCGAGGAGGCCACCACCGAGGGGCTGTCCCATGAGGTCGGCTCCGGCCAGCTCATCGACGGACTCGACGAGGCGCTCATCGGCCTGAAGGCCGGCGAGGACAAAGAGTTCACGACCAAGCTCGTCGCCGGCGATCACGCGGGCGAGGAGGCCCTCGTGAAGGTGACCGTACAGTCGGTCAAGGAGCGCGAGCTGCCCGAGGTCGACGATGAGTTCGCCCAGATGGCCAGCGAGTTCGACACCGTCGAGGAGCTGCGCGCCAGCCTCGCCGAGCGGGTCGAGCAGTCCGCGAAGCTGGAGCAGGCCAACAAGATCCGCGACGCGGTGCTCGACAAGCTCCTCGAGACCGTCGAGATCCCGCTGCCGGAGAAGGTCGTCGACGAAGAGGTCGAGGGTCAGCAGCACCAGGTCATCCACGCGCTCGGACACGACGACGAGCAGGTCGCCAAATTCCTCGAGGCGCAGGGTAAGACCCGCGAGGAGTGGGATGCCGAGTCCCGTGCCGAGGCGGAGAAGTCGGTCAAGCAGCAGCTGCTGCTCGACGCGATCGCCGATCAGCAGGACACCGAGGTCAGCCAGGACGAGCTGACCCAGCAGATCATCTTCACCGCCCAGCGCTACGGCATGCAGCCGCAGGAGTTCATCCAGCAGCTGACGCAGGCCAACCAGGTCGGTGCGGTCTACGCCGACGTCCGGCGCGGCAAGTCGCTGGCGAGCATCGTCGGCGACGTGACCGTCACCGACACCAAGGGCGCCACCGTCGACACCGCCGAGTACTTCGGCGGCAATGACGACGCCGACGAGTCCGCTGCGGACGAGTCCGACTCCGACAACTGATCGGGCTCCCGCGGTCCAGCACAGCCCGCACGTTTCCTCCGCGATCGCCGGTCCTCGAAGTACGAGGGCCGGCGATCGCCGTCGGTCCACCATCACGCACGGGCCGTTCACGGTGCCGAAGGCCGTTCTGCTCTCAGCGAAGAGGCGTGTCCTCGGGAGTGTCCGCGGGTGTCGATTGGTTAGTGTCGGTGAGGACGTCATCAGAGAAGCATTCGATGTGCGTGCGCGTCACCCGCGGGTGACGCGCAGGTCATGACAACAAGGCAAAGGTAGGAACCCGTGAGTGAGCCGACCATCCACACACCCACGATGAGTTCGGGTGTGGCTGGGTTGAACCTGACCGATTCGGTGTTCGAGCGTCTGCTGCGCGAGCGCATCATCTTCCTGGGCACCCAGGTCGACGACGACATCGCGAACCGGCTGTGCGCGCAGATCCTGCTGCTCTCCGCCGAGGACCCGCAGAAGGACATCCACCTCTACATCAATTCGCCCGGTGGATCGGTGACCGCCGGAATGGCGATCTTCGACACCATGCAGCTCGCGGAATGCGACGTCGCGACCTACGCGATGGGTATGGCGGCGTCGATGGGCCAGTTCCTGCTCGCCGCCGGCGCCAAGGGCAAGCGACATGCACTGCCGCACGCGCGCATCATGATGCATCAGCCGTCCGCCGGCATCGGCGGTACCGCCGCCGACATCGCCATCCAGGCAGAGCAATTCGCGCTCACCAAGAAGGAGATGAACCGGCTCAACGCCGAGTTCAGCGGTCAGCCGCTCGAGAAGATCGAGGCCGACGCCGACCGCGACAAGTGGTTCACCGCGGAAGAGGCCAAGGAGTACGGCTTCGTCGACAAGGTGATCGCGCGCCCGGGTCGGTGAGACCCCGGTCCGACGACCGCTCCCGTACCCACCGCCGAGCCACCTCTACCCAATGGAGCAACAGATGACCAACTCCCTTTCCTTCGACGGCATGCCCGCCGAGGTCGCCGCCGGCATCCCCGCGTCGGCCCTGGCGCTGAAGAACATCGAAGCGCGGTACATCCTGCCGTCGTTCATCGAGCACACCCCGAACGGCCAGCGACAGTACGACCCGTACGCGAAGCTGTTCGAAGAGCGGATCGTGTTCGTCGGCACGCCGATCGACCAGGTCGTGTCCAACGACGTCATGGCGCAGCTGCTCGTCCTCGAATCGCAGGACCCCGACCGCGACATCACCATGTACATCAACTCGCCCGGTGGCAGCGTGCCCGACATGCTCGCCATCTACGACACGATGCAGTACGTGCACTGCGACATCGTGACCGTCTGCCTCGGTGAGGCGGCCTCGGCGGCGGCGATCCTCCTCGCCGGCGGAACCCCGGGCAAGCGTGCGGCGTTGCCGAACGCCACGGTCCTGATCCACCAGCCGCGCACCGGTGGCGCCTACCAGGGTCAGGTCTCCGACCTCGAGATCCAGGCCGCCGAGATCGAGCGCATCCGCGACCGCCTCGACGAGATCCTGGCCAGCCACACCGGTCAGGACAAGGAGAAGATCCGCAAGGACACCGACCGCGACAACATCCTGACCGCGGCCGCGGCCAAGGAGTACGGCATCGTCGACGAGGTCTTCGAGTACCGCAAGAAGTCGATGAAGAAGTAGTCCTGGCCAAGAAGTAGTTGTGGCAGTGCAGAAGTCCCGGTGATTTTCTGCCGCGACATTTGGCCTTATCGGTCGAAGTTCGAGCGGCACGCGGGTACCGTCGGGTTACTGGGCATTCGAGTGTCGATCAAATGACCCATGCCCGGCTGCGTGCGACGCGACGGACCAGACACGACAGTCCGGCAACGAGGAAGTAGGTACAGCGCGAGATGGCACGAATCGGAGACGGCGGCGACCTGCTCAAGTGCTCTTTTTGCGGCAAGAGCCAGAAGCAGGTGAAGAAGCTCATCGCCGGCCCCGGCGTGTACATCTGCGATGAGTGCATCGACCTGTGCAACGAGATCATCGAAGAGGAACTGGCCGAGAACGGCGACGTCAAGCTCGACGAGCTGCCGAAGCCGACAGAGATCCGTGACTTCCTCGAGAAGTACGTCATCGGCCAGGACACGGCGAAGCGGACGCTCGCGGTGGCGGTCTACAACCACTACAAGCGCATCCAGGCGGGCGAGAAGAAGGACGCCCGGACGGGTGAGACCGTGGAGCTGATGAAGTCGAACATCCTGATGCTCGGCCCCACCGGATGCGGCAAGACGTACCTGGCGCAGACCCTGGCGAAGATGCTCAACGTGCCGTTCGCGATCGCCGACGCAACCGCGCTGACCGAGGCCGGATATGTCGGCGAGGACGTCGAGAACATCCTGCTCAAGCTGATCCAGGCCGCCGACTACGACGTCAAGCGCGCCGAGACCGGCATCATCTACATCGACGAGGTCGACAAGATCGCCCGCAAGAGCGAGAACCCGTCGATCACGCGCGATGTGTCCGGTGAGGGAGTCCAGCAGGCGCTGCTGAAGATCCTCGAGGGCACGCAGGCGTCGGTGCCGCCGCAGGGTGGACGCAAGCATCCGCATCAGGAGTTCATCCAGATCGACACGACGAACGTGCTGTTCATCGTGGCCGGCGCGTTCGCCGGTCTGGAGAAGATCGTGTCCGAGCGGATCGGCAAGCGCGGTCTCGGCTTCGGCAACGAAGTGGCGAGCAAGGACGAGGTGGACACCTCGGATCAGTTCGCCGACGTCATGCCGGAGGACCTGATCAAGTTCGGCCTGATCCCGGAGTTCATCGGCCGCCTGCCGGTCGTCGCCTCGGTGACGAACCTGGACAAGGACTCGCTGGTGAGCATCCTGTCGGAGCCGAAGAACGCGCTGGTGAAGCAGTACACCCGGCTGTTCGACATGGACAATGTCGAGCTGGAGTTCACCAAGGACGCCCTCGAGGCGGTCGCCGATCAGGCCATTCACCGCGGCACCGGTGCCCGCGGCCTGCGGGCCATCATGGAAGAGGTCCTGCTGCCGGTGATGTACGACATCCCGAGCCGCGACGACGTCGAGAAGGTCGTCGTGACCGGGGAGACCGTCCGCGACAATGTCCTTCCGACCATCGTGCCCCGCAAGGCTTCCAGCGACGAACGTCGCGACAAGAGCGCCTGACCCGCAGCTCACCACTCACCCGACGACAGCAGCGAGCCCCGCCCGGACGACCGGACGGGGCTCGCTGCTGTCGTCTCCGGCTAGGAGCCTGCTGAATTAGGGTCCAGCCTGGGTTGAGGTTCCTGCTGCGGGGATGTGTCGGTTCCGGGGTGTGGTCGTGG